>JBGAOA010000082.1:0-16673 GCA_044222065.1 Candidatus Eiseniibacteriota bacterium | reverse complement strand
CGACGTCATCGAGGCGAAGGTGCCGGTGGGCCTGGGCCCGCTGCACACGCAGTTCGACGACAAGGGCTTCGCCTACACGTCGCTGTTCCTGGACTCGCAGATCGCGAAGTGGAAGGTGGGTCCGCCGTGGAACGTGGTGGACAAGATCGACGTCTACTACTCGATCGGCCACCTCATGGCGTCCGAGGGCGACACGCGGCACCCGACCGGCGACTACGTGGTGGCGCTCGACAAGCTGTCGAAGGACCGCTACCTGAACGTGGGCCCCACGCACCCCGAGGCGGCGCAGCTCGTGGACCTGCGCGGGCCGAAGATGGAACTGCTGATGGACTTCCCCACGTACCTCGAGCCGCACTACGCGCAGATGATTCGCGCCGAGAAGTTGAAGCCCTTCACGGTGTATCCGCTCGAGCAGAACGCCAAGCCCGGTGCGATCAAGAAGGCCGAGGACGCCCGCATCGAGCGCAAGGGCACGCGCGTGGACGTGTACATGCTCGCGGTGCGCACGCACTTCACGCCCGACGTGGTGCGCGTGAACGAGGGCGACGACGTGTACTTCCACGTCACGAACCTGGAGCAGGACGACGACATCGCGCACGGCTTCGGCATCCTGTGGTCGAACTGCAACATGCAGATCGAGCCCGGCGAGACGAAGACGATGCACTGGAAGGCCGAGAAGGCCGGCATCACGCCGTTCTACTGCTCGAACTTCTGCAGCGCGCTGCACCAGGAGATGCAGGGCCTGATCGAGGTGCGGCCGAAGGGTTCCCCCGTCGCGGCCGTGCAGCGGCCCGACGCGAAGAAGATCGCCGAGATCAACGCGGCGATCGCGCAGCGCTGAGCACTCCCCTCGGGAGGGCGGACGCGTCGTCCGCCCTCCCCGAAAGGCTCCCGATGAGTTACCTGATGGGTTTGCTGAGCGGCCGCGAACGCTTGCTGGTGGCGCTGGTGGCGCTCGTGCTGCTGCCGGTGTTCTTCCTGCCCGTGCTCCCGATCTGGCACATGAAGATGCGCGCGCCCCAGTACCCCGAAGGGCTCGAGCTGCGCATCTACACGAACACCATCAAGGGCGACGTCGACAAGGTGAACACGCTGAACCACTACGTGGGCATGAAGCCGATCCGCGACGCCGACTTCCGCGAGTTCCGCTTCATGCCGCAGGCGCTGTCGGTGTTCGGTGTGTTCGCGCTGCTGGCCGCGATCACGCGCCGGCGCTGGCTCGCGGTGCTCGGCTGGGTGGCGTTCACGGTGTTCGCGGGGGTCATGTTCGTGGACTTCGCGAAGTGGCTTTACGCGTACGGCCACGAACTCGATCCGCGCGCGGCCATCACGCTGCCGGCGTTCACGCCGCCGCTCATCGGCTTCAAGCAGATGGCGAACTTCAAGGTGCTGAGCATTCCCGGCCTCGGTACGGTGCTGCTCGGCATCGCGTGGCTGCTCGGCCCCGCGATCTTCTGGCTCGAACGGCGCGCGCGGCGCTCGGCCTGACGGCGGTCACGGTGCGCCTGCGCCCCACCCTCGCCCTCGCCGCGTTCGCGTTCGCGCTCGGCTCGCTCGACGCACGGGCCGCCGTGCGCGTGCCGGCGACGCCGGGGGCGCTCGCGCGCGCACTCTCCGCCACCTCGGAGGGCGACACGCTCGTGCTCGCCGCCGGAGTGCACCGAGGGCCCGTGCGCATCGAGCGGCGCCTGACGCTTCGCGGCGAGGCCGGCGCGGTCATCGAAGGGCCGCGCGCGGGCACCGTGATCGCGATCGCCGCGAACGGCTCGGTCGTCGAGGACGTCGACGTGCGCGGCAGCGGCGCGCGCGTCCTGACCGTGGACAGCGGCATTCGCGTGATCCGCGCCGCGAACGTCGCGATCCGTCGCGTGCGCTTCGAAGACGTGCTCTACGGCGTGTACGCCGAGCGCGCCGCGGATCTCGCGATCGAGCGCTGCACGTTCGTCGGCCGCGTGCCCCCGATGAAGGAAGACGGCGAGGGCAACGGCATCCACCTCTGGTACTGCGCCGACCCGCGGCTCGTCGCGAACGACGTCCAGCGCTTCACCGACGGCATCTACCTGTCGTTCGTGGACCGCGCGCACGTCGAGGCGAACGTGCTGCACGACTGCGGGCGCTACGGCCTGCACACGATGTACTGCCAGCGCAACGACCTCGTCGCGAACCGCTTCCTCACGAACGTCGCGGGCTGCGCGATCATGTTCTCGAACCACCTGCGGGTCGAGCGCAACGACTTCTGGCGCAACCGCGGCCCGCGCACGTACGGGCTGCTCTTGCGCGACTGCTCGGACGGGGAGTTCACGAACAACCGGATGGTGGACAACACCATCGCGGCGTTCCTCGACAACTCGAACCGCAATCGCTTCCGCGGGAACCTCGTCCAGGACAACGGCTGGGGACTGCTGATCTTCGCCTCGTGCGCGCAGAACGAGGTCGCCGGGAACGACTTCGTCAACAACGACTACCCCGTCGCGCTCGACATGAAGTACACGACGAACCGCTTCGACGACGGCGAGCAGGGCAACTACTGGAGCGAACACGCGCCCTACGACCTCGACGGCGACCGCCGCGGCGACGTGCCGTACTCGCCCGTCACGGCGTTCGCGTTCGTCTCGAAGCAGTACCCCGACCTCTCGGTGCTCGCGAAGAGCCCGGCGGTCGCGGCGCTCGGCGTGGCCGAGCGCGTCGTGCCCGCGCTGCGGCCGAGCGAGGCGGTGGACCGCCATCCGCGCGTGACGCCCGTCGCCGTGACCGGCACCGGCCACGCGCTCGAGCGCCCGTACGGCGCGCGCGCGTCGTGGGGCGCGCGCTTCGCGTTCGCGGCGCTCTTCACGGGCGGGCTCGCCGGCTTCGTTCGGCGCCGGAGGTCCGCGTGATCCACGTCTCGGATCTGCGCAAATCGTACGGCGCCGTCGTCGCCGTCGACGGCCTGTCGTTCGCGGTCGAACGCGGCGAGACGTTCGCGCTCATCGGCCCGAACGGCGCGGGCAAGACGACGACGCTCAAGATGCTGCTCGGCCTCGCGCGCCCGGACTCGGGCACGATCGCGCTCGGCGAGGCCGGGCTGCCGCCATCCGACGCGCGCGCGCGCGCCTCGCTCGGCTACGTCCCGCAGCGCGTCGAGTTCCCCGCCGGCCGCACGGTGCGCGACGTGCTGCGCTTCTACGCCGAACTGCGCGCGCTGCCCGACGCGGCCGTGGACCGCGCGCTCGAGCGCGTCGGCCTCGCGCCGCTCGCGAGCCGCCGCGCGACCGAACTGTCGGGCGGCTACTCGCAGCGGCTCTCGCTCGCGCAGGCGCTGCTCGGTGAACCCGACCTGCTCGTGCTCGACGAGCCGACGGCGAGCCTCGATCCCGAGGCGACGTGGGAGTTCCGCACGCTCGTCGAAACGCTGCGGCGCGAGGGCCGCACGATCCTGCTCTGCTCCCACCTGCTGTCCGAGGTCGAGCGCGTCGCCGACCGCGTGCTGATCCTCGTCGGCGGACGCCGCGCGGCGCTCGAACGGCTCACGGACCTGCGGGAGCGCCAGCTGCGCGCGACGCGGCTCGTCGTGCAGCTCGCCGGCGACGAAGCGCGCGCCCACACGGCGCTGGAGGCGCGCGGCTTCGACCGCGTGACCGCGGGCGAACGCGTCCTCGCGGTCGAAGGCGCGGACGGCCGCGCGCACGAAGCGCTCGAGGCGCTGCGCGTCGCGGGCGTCGGCGTGCGCGCGTTCGAGATGCAGCGTCCCACGCTCGAGGACGTGTTCCTCGAGGTCGTGCGCGGAGGCCGGCCGTGAGCGCGCGCGTTCGCACGCGGGCCCTCGTGGCCGTGATCGCGCTGCTCGGCGGCGCCCTCGCCTCGCCCGGCTGCGCCCGGCGCACGGGGCCGCCGCCGATCGCCGACGGCGCGACGTGCGCCGCGTGCGGCATGACGGCGGGCGACCGCCGCTTCGCGTGCGAGCGCGAGACCGCGCAGGGCTGGCGCGTGTACGACTCGATCGAGTGCCTGATCCGCGACGGCGCGGACCGCGCGTGGCTCGCCGACTACGACACGAAGTCGCTGCACGCCGCCGAGTCGCTGTGGGTCGTGAAGGGCTCGTTCCCCTCGCCGATGGGCGGCGGATTCGCGGCGTTCGCGGACCGCGCGACCGCCGACACGATCGCCGCGCGCACCGCGGGCCGCGTCGACCGGCTCGCCGCGTTCGCCGCAGGAGCCGCGCGATGAGCCGCGCCTACCGCCTGCTCGTGCTCGGCGTCGTGGTCGCGGCCGCGCTGCTCGCCGTGCTCGCGCGCCTGCCGTACCGCGCGCCGCGCGCGATCGCGGCGGCTCCGGCGCCCGCGCCCGTGGCCGCCCTCGACTTCGAGGTGTCGCACGCCGCGATCGAGCCGGCCGAAGCCATGGTGCCGAAGGGCGCGCGCGTCACCGTCACGCTCGTCAATCGCGACGCCGCGCCGCTCTCGGTTCGTCTCGCCGGCTACGAAGACCGCGTGAACGTCGCGGCGCTCGCGCCCGGCGCGCGCTGGAGCGTCACGTTCGACGCCGACCTGCCGGGCGAAGGGTTCGCATGGCTCGTCGGCAACGAACCCGTCGGCCGCCTCGCCGTGACGGGCTCGCACCTCGTGGAGGGACACCGATGAGCGCCACACCCCTCGCCGCATCGCTCCGGCGCGTCGGCATCGTCGCGCGCGAGGAATACCGTCGCGCGCTCGAGACGCGCTGGCTGTTCGGCTTCACGACCGCGTTCGCGCTGCTCGTGCTCGGGCTTTCGTACTTCGGGCTCGCGCAGAGCCGCGAAGTGGGCTTCCAGGGCTTCGCGCGCGTGACGCTGTCGCTCATGAACCTCGTGCTGCTCATCGTGCCGCTTGCGGCGCTGCTGCTCGGCGTGACGAGCATCGCAGGCGGCGGCGAGACGCTGCCGCTGCTGCTCGCGCAGCCCGTGACGCGCGGCGAAGTGCTCGCGGGCAAGTTCCTCGGTCTCGCCGCGGCGCTCGGCGTCGCGCAGGCGCTCGGGTTCGGCGGCGGAGGGCTCGTTGTCGCGTTCAACGCCGGCGCCGAGCAGCTGCCGGGCTACCTCGCGCTCACCGCGCTGTCGTTCGTGCTCGGGGCGCTGTGCCTCGCCGCGGCGCTCGCGATCGCCGCGCTGTGGCCCGACCGGCTCAAGGCGATGTCGCTCGCCCTGCTGCTGTGGCTCACGATGGTCGTCGCCTACGATCTCGCCGTGGTCGGCGCGACGACGATGCTGAGCGGGCTGCCGCTCGAGCGCGTGCTGTTCCCGGCGCTGCTCGCGAACCCCGTGGACCTCGCGCGCGTGCTCGTCACGCTCGCGGTCGGCTCGGGCGCGCTGTTCGGGCCCACCTCCGCCGTGCTCGTGAAGCTCTTCGGCACGACGGGCGGCGTCGCGCTCGGCCTCGCCGTGCTCGCGATCGAGACCGCGGTGCCGCTCGCGATCGCGGCGCGCGTGTTCCGGAAGCGCGACTGGTGAACTCGAACGGGCCCGGGGCGCCCGCGGCTCCGCCCGCGGCCACGCCGCCGCGCGCGATCCCGATTCGCGACGTCGCGGCGCCGACGCGCGCCGACGCCTCGCCGCTGAAGCTCGCGAGCGGCGCGCCCGATCCCTACCGGCTGCTGTTCCCGCTCGGCGCGCTCGCGGCCATCGCGGGCACGGCGCCGTGGCTCCTGTGGCCGCTCGGCGTGCTCGCCTACCCCGCGGCGCTGCACCGCACGCTCATGGTGCAAGGCTTCGAGCTGTGCTTCGTCATGGGTTTCCTGTTCACGGCGATGCCCGCGTTCACCCGCGGCGAGCGCTGCCGCCCGTGGGAGCTCGCGACCGGGCTCGCGCTCGTGCTCGCGGGACTCGGTGGCGCGCTCGCGGGCGCCGCGCTCCTCGCCCACGCGGCGTTCGCGCTCGCCGTCCTGCACATCGGACTCACGCTGCTGCGGCGCATCCTCGGCGCGCACGCGAAACCGCCGGAAGAGTTCGCGTTCGTCGGCCTCGGCCTCGCGTGCGGACTCGCGGGCGGCGTGCTCCAGGCGCTCGCGACACTCGGGCGCTTCGCCGATCCCGCGCCGAACTTCGCCGCGCGGCTCGTGTCGCTCGGCATGGTGCTGTCGCTCGTGCTCGGCGTCGGCGCGCTGCTCGTGCCGCCTTTCGCCGGCATCCGCGAGCCCCTCGCGATCCCGGGGCTCGCGAAGCCGCACGAGCGCCGCGGCCGGCGCGCGCTGTACGCCGCGCTCGCGCTCGCGTTCGCGGGCGCGTTCGCGCTCGAAGCCGCCGGGCGCGCGAGCGCCGGCGCGTTGCTGCGCGCGCTCGCGGGTGGGACCCAGGTGCTCGGGGTGTGGAAGGTGTGGCGCACGCCGATGCGGCGCGACCTCTACGGCTGGGCGCTGTGGGCGACGGGGTCGATGACCGGACTCGGCCTGCTGATCGCCGCGATCGCGCGCGCCCACGAGATCGCGGCGCTGCACGTCACGTTCGTCGGCGGCTTCGGGCTCCTGACGCTCGGGATCGCGACGCGCGTCACGATCTCGCACGGCCGCCATCCGCAACGCGACGAGTCGCGCCTCTACGGCGCGCCGGTCGTCGCGTGCGTTGCCGCGGCGCTCGCGCTGCGCCTCGCCGCCGCGGCGATGCCTCCGGACTGGCTCCCCGGGGCCTATGCCGCCGCAGCGGCCGCGTGGATCGCCGCCGTCGCGACGTGGCTCGCGGCGGCGTTCCCGCGACTGCGGCGCACGCACCCCGCAGAGGGGCCGTCGTTCGTGCGCGTTTCCTGATGCGCGGCGCTCGGGCGCCCTCGAATCCTTTTCGCGCGCGCGCCTTCCAATAGGGCGCGACGGCTTCGCCCGCGTCAGGGATTGGTCTAGAATCCCGCCCTCTTTCGCAGCCTTCGACCCTGGAGTCCGACGTGAACGACGTGCGTGACGTGCTCATCCTCGGCGCCGGCCCCGCGGGCTACACCGCGGCGCTCTACGCGGCGCGCGCCGGCCTGAAGCCGCTGCTCGTCTCCGGATGGCAGCCCGGCGGCCAGCTCACGATCACGACCGAGGTCGAGAACTACCCGGGCTTCGAGCACGGCATCCTGGGGCCGGACCTCATGGAGGTCATGCGCCGCCAGGCCGAGCGCTTCGGCACCGAGATCGTCGGAGGCGCGGTCGAACGCGTGGACTTCTCGAAGCAGCCGTTCACGATCTGGACCGACGAGGGCAAGGAGTACCGCGGTCGCACGGTGATCGTCGCGACCGGCGCGTCGGCGAAGCTGCTCGGGCTGCCGAGCGAGCACGCGCTGATGGGCTTCGGCGTCTCGGCGTGCGCGACGTGCGACGGGCCGTTCTTCCGCAACCGGCGCGTCGTCGTGGTCGGCGGCGGCGACACCGCGATGGAGGAGGCGAGCTATCTCGCCCGCCTCGCGAGCGAAGTCATCGTGGTGCACCGGCGCGACGCGTTCCGTGCGTCGAAGATCATGCAGGAGCGCGTGCTCTCGAACCCGAAGATCCGCGTGATGTGGAACAGCGAAGTCGCCGAGTGCCTCGGCGTGGAGAGCGGCAAGCTCAAGGCCGTGCGCATTCGCAACCTCGTGGACGGCCAGGTCACGGAAATGCCGATCGACGGACTGTTCATCGCGATCGGCCACCAGCCGAACACGCTGTTCCTGAACGGCGCCGTGAATCTCGACGAGGCGGGCTATGTGCTCGTCGAGCCCGGCACGCCGCGCACGAACATCGACGGCGTGTTCGCCGCCGGCGACGTCGCGGACAAGACCTACCGTCAGGCGGTGACCGCGGCGGGCACGGGCTGCATGGCGGCGATCGAGGCCGAGCGCTGGCTCGAGGCGCACGTCCACGCCGAGGAGCCGGCGGCCGAGAAGCGCTGAGCGGCCCCCCCGACACGCCCCGCCGGAACGCTCCGGCGGGGCGTGTCCGTTTCGGGCCGCATTCGACGCCATCCCCCGCACCACTCCTTCCGGCCTCACTCCCTCCCCGAGGCGGAATTCGGCGTCCCCGACACCATCGAGGAGTCCTTGCCATGCCGTTTCCGATCCGCGCGGCCCACCCGCGCCGCTTCGCCCTTCCGCTCGCCCTCGCGGGCGCGCTCGCCGCTCCGCTCGCCGCGCACGCGGTCACGCTCGTGTGGCAGAACGCCGCCGGCGGCGCCGCGTCCAACGCCGCGAACTGGAATCCCGCGCAGGTGCCGACCGTGGCCGACCTCCTGCGCTTCGACCTCGCGAACACCTACACCGTGACGCTCAACGGCACGGTGGACTCGGTGCAGACGCACCAGATCTTCGGCGGCGACGTCACGCTGTCGCCGTCCGTGCTGCACAACGTCGGCACCGGCTTCCACGTCGCCTCGACCGCGGGACTCGTCGCGACCGCGCGACTCCTGTCGGGCGACATGCGCTTCGGCTGGTCCACGAGCGTCGGCGCGGGCACCGGCGCGACCGGAACGCTGCGACTCTCGGGCGGCACCGTGAACGTCACGCAGAACACGTTCGGCGCCTCGGGCGAGGGGCCGGTCGTGAACATCGCGGGCTCGGGCACGACGAGCGCCGGCACCGGCGAACTCGTCGTGATCAACGGCGCCTCGTTCACGCCCGCCTTCCACGTCAACGTCGGCCGGAACGCGGGAAGCCTCGGCACGCTGCGCGTGCGCGGCGCGGGCGCGACGGGCAGCGGCACCCGGCGCGCGCAGTTCCTCGCCGACAGCGCGACTGCCGACTGCCGGCTCGGGCGCAGCGGCGGGCACGGCATCCTCGAGGTGCAGGACGGCGGGCTCTTCCGCATCGGGCGCAATCTCGTCGTGGCCGAGGGCGCGTCCGACATCGGCGACGTCACGATCACGGGCAAGAACGTCATCGACAGCTCGACCGTGAAGGTGAAAGGCAGCCTCAAGCTCGCCTACGACCCCGCGAGCGGTGCTGCGGGCGGCACGGGAACGATCACGCTCGATTCGCTCGGCGTGCTCGTCGTGGACGACTCGACGATCGTCGGCGATCCGGACGGCAGCTCGGGCACGATCACGATCCAGCCCGACAGCCGCATGCGCACGAAGCACCTCATTCTGCAGCAGCCCGCCGGCTCGACCGTGGACCTGCAGGGTGGGCTGCTGCAGGTGGACGGCGGAACGTTCTCGACGTTCACGAACCGGCTCACGATCCCGGGAGGCGCGACCGACGGCAACGACACGCCGAAGCTCCAGCTCATGAACGGCGCTGCCGCGACGTTCACGGGCGCGACCGCGACGCCGCCCCTCATCGTCGCCTCGACGGGCGGCGCGGTGTTCGACGTGCTCGGCGGCGCGGACGTGGTCGCGAACGGCGGCAACGTGATCGCCGCGCAGAACGCGGGCTCGGTCGCACAGGTGGACGTCTACGGCGCGGGCAGCACGCTCTCGACCAACCGCACGTTCGTGGTCGGTTCGGCCGGGCAGGCGTACGTGGCCGTGGACGCGGGCGGAATCGTCTCGACGAGCGGCGTGAACGTCGGCGAGACCGCGACCGGGAGCGGCACGCTGCTCCTGACGGGCGCGGGCTCGATGCTCAACAGCACCGGCGCGTTCAACGTCGCGGGCTCGACGCTCGCGCAGGGCAACTACGGCACGGTCGTCGTGAACGACGGCGCGACGCTCAACCTGCTCGCCCCCGTCGTCGCGGGCACGATCTGGAAGGGGCCGGGCACGCCGGGCACGATCGGCGTGCTGACGAACGCCACGGTGAACGTGCAGGGCGCGATGACCGTGCGAGGCAACATCGAACTGGACAGCGGCACGTGGAGCGGCGGCTCGCTGCTGCTTCGCGACACCGGGATCATCGTCGGCGGCGGCACCGTGAGCTCGTCCATCCTCGCCGGCACCGACACGACCGTGATGATCCTCGCGGGCGGAGCGCTCGACCTGGGGCGCGACACCGGCAACGGCGACGTGCTGATCCGCGGCCTGCTCGACGTGGGCCCGAACGTCGTGACGATCCACGACCCCGACTCGGCGATCGTCGGCGTCGTCGAGCTGTCGGGCGGAGAGCTGCACCTGCCCGCGGGCGGCGGCGTGCTCGAGTCCGGCAAGCGCCTCGTCGGCGACGGCACGATCTTCGGCCCGTTCACCCCGCGCGGCGACGTGATCACGAGCGGGGCCGGCCTCAAGATCGCCGGCACGATGTACGGCACCGGCGCGAGCACGAGCGGCACGCTGGTCCAGTTCCTCGCCGGGGCGCGCTTCGATGGCGCGGGCGCTATGGACTGCGCGGTCACGGTGGATTCGGGCGCGGTCGTGCACGCGACCGACCAGCTGGTACTCGGCCGACTCTGGAGCCCGAACGACCTCACCCTGCGCGGCCGGATCGAGGGGCCGCGGTCGCGCGTGCTCGCCCTCCAGCAAGCCTCGAACACCTCGTTGTACGGGGAGGTCGTCCTGGACAACACGACCCTCACCGGCGGTTCGGGCTTCGCGTTCAACGTCGAGACTTCGGGTCGCTTGAGCGGCGCCGGCAGCCTGACCCAGAACCTCGTCGTCAAGGGCCGCGTCGCGCCCGGGACGGGCGCTCGCAAGATCTCGACGTCGGCGTCCCTATCGATGTCGAACGGCACGCTCGAAGTCGAGCTCGGCAATCACGCGACTTCGGAGTACGACACGCTCAAGTCCACTCACGCGTTCCTCGGCGGCACGCTCGAGCTGAAACTGCTGCCGAGCTTCAACGGCGTGCCCGGCGACAGCTTCACGGTGATCCAGTGCACCGGCATCGTGAGCGGCACGTTCGCCAACGTGACCGTACAGGGCGAGCCGCTGAACGGCCGCTTCGGCGTGGTCTACAACGGGAACAGCGTGGTCGTCGTCGTGCTGCTGCCGATTCTTGGCGTCGAGGACCACACGCCTGCGCCCTCCACCTTCACCGCGCTGCGCTTCGCGCCGCTCGGCTCGCCGGGCGCCTCCCCCGTGCTCGCGCTCGACCTGCCGGTCGCGGCGAACGTGTCGGTGCGCGTGTACGACGTGACGGGCCGCGAAGTGGCCGTACTCGCCGACGGCGCGCTCGGCGCGGGCGCGCATCGCCTGCCGCTGTCGCGCGACCTGCCGGGCGCGGGCCTCTACTTCGTGCGTGCGCGCGTGGACGACGGCTCGCGCATCGAGGTGCGGAAGGCGAGCGTGGTCCGGTTGCGCTGATTGCCCCGGCGCGCGCCACGCGCGCGATCCCCCGCGGGCCCGGAGCGCCGTCTGGCTCCGGGCCCGTGGCGCGTTCCGGCGGCCCGAAGGCGCGCGACGAGCCGCCCCGTCCGACTCGCCCCCGCCCGAGCGCTCGGGGTAATCTGCCGCGTCCGCCGTTCACGAGGCCTCCACACGCGGGATCATCATGGACGAACCCGAAGTCCTCGAATTCGACGCGCTGTTCGTCGGCGCCGGCCCCGCAGGGCTCGCCGGCGCGATCCACCTCGCCCACCTGGTCGAGAAGCACAACGCGGCGATTGCCGCGGGCGTTCCGGGCAAGGCGCTCGGCGACCTGAACATCGCCGTGCTCGAGAAGGGCGCGACCGTCGGCGCGCACGGCTTTTCGGGCGCGATCCTCGATCCGATCGCGCTCAAGGAGCTGATGCCGGACTACGCGAAGCAGGGCTGCCCGCTCGGCGCCGAAGTCACGGGCGACGACGTGCTGTTCCTCACCGCGGGCGGCCAGTTCCGCCTGCCGGTGACGCCGCCGCCGTTCGTGAACCACGGCAACCACATCGTCTCGCTCGGCAAGCTCGTCGCGTGGCTCGCCGAGAAGGCCGAGGAGAAGGGCGTGCTGATCGCGACCGAGATGCCGGCCGCCGCCCCGCTCATCGAGAATGGCCGCGTGACGGGCGTGAAGATCGCCGATCGCGGCATCTCGAAGACGCGCGAGAAGAAGGCGAACTTCCAGCCCGGCGCGCTCTGCCACGCGCCCGTGACCGTGCTGTGCGAGGGCCCGCGCGGCACGCTCGCGAAGGAAGTGGACCGCGTGCTCGGACTCTCGGCGGGCAAGAACCCGCAGGTGTACGCGACCGGCGTGAAGGAGCTGTGGGAGATGCCGGCGGGCCGCGTTCAGAAGGGCCGCGTGATCCACACGATGAACTGGCCGCTTCCGCCCGACACGTTCGGCGGCTCGTTCATCTACGGCCTCGACGACCACCACTGGGCCGTCGGCTTCGTCACCGGCCTCGACAGCCCCGATCCCGCGAACGACCCGCACGGCAACCTGCAGCGCTTCAAGACGCATCCGTTCGTGCGCGAACTGCTCGCCGGAGGAAAGCCCGTCGCTTACGGCGCGAAGGCGATTCCCGAAGGCGGCTGGTGGGCGATGCCGAAGCTCTCGGCCGACGGTGTGCTGCTCGCGGGCGACTCGGGCGGGTTCCTGAACGGCGCGCGCTTGAAGGGCATCCACCTCGCGATGAAGTCGGGCATGCTCGCCGCCGAGACGATCTTCGAGTGCCTGATCGCGGGCGACTTCTCGGGCGACCGGCTCGCGGGCTACGAGACGCGCGTCGGCGCATCGTGGGTCGCCGACGAACTCAAGGCCGTGCGCAACTTCCACCAGGGATTCGACGGCGGACTGTTCGCCGGCATGTTCAACGTCGGCGTCGGCATGGTGACGGGCGGGCGCGACCTCATGCTGCGCGACCGCGTGCCGAGCCATCCCGGGCACCAGCGCATGCGCAAGTTCGACGACGCGTATCCCAATGGCAGACCCGCTCCGCTCAAGCCCGACGGCAAGCTGACGTTCGACAAGCTCGCCGACGTGTACCTGTCGGGCACGACGCACGAGGAGGACCAGCCCGCGCATCTCGTCGTGGCCGACGTGAGCGTGTGCGCGAAGCGCTGCCGCGAGGAGTACGGGAATCCCTGCCAGCACTTCTGCCCGGCGCACGTGTACGAGATGGTGCCGGACGAAGCGGCGGGCGCGGGGGCCGTGAAGCTGCACATCAACGCGTCGAACTGCGTCCACTGCAAGACGTGCGACATCGCCGACCCGTACCAGATCATCACGTGGGTCACGCCCGAGGGCGGCGGCGGGCCGGACTACAAGAACCTGTAGCGGTGCGGCGCGACGTCCCCGCCGGGGCGAAGACGTCGCGCGCGACCCGGCGCACCGCGCGCTCGGCCCGTCGGCCGCTGAGCGCCGCTACTTCCGCAGCGGCGTGCGGAGCGCGAGGGTCACGGCCGCGCGCCAGCCAAGCGTGACGACATCGCTCTTCACCGTTGTGAGTTCGAGCGCGTTTCCGTTCACCTGCGCGCCGCCGGCCGGCACGTAGCGAAGCCCGGGCGCGAACAGCGCGTCGACGCCCGCGGCGAGATACACGTCCGGCAGCCCCTCGTGCACGCGCCACGCGGCCGAGGCCGCGGTGGCGGCGGCGAAACGCGTGTCCGAGTGATTGGTCGCGAGCGCGTAGGTGAAGCTCTGATCCACGACCGTCTCGGTCGCGGCGATCGCGATGCCGGCGCGGCCCTCCAGCCACAGCTCGGCCTGCCCGCGGCCGACGCGCCAGAGCGGTCCGGCCGTCAACGAGCGCAGGGCGTGATGCGTGGTCAGGTCGAGCGCGATGCCGGGCAGGTCGTAGCGACCGTGGATCTGATCGTAGTTCTCGTCCGAGTAGCGCAGTCCGAGGCCGACCCGATCGGCCTGACGGAAGAAGTACACGGCGCTCACGTCCACGAGGAACTGGGTCGCCGAGTGATCGGCGAAGTCGCCGACGGGCTCGGCGGCGCCGGCGCCGAGCGAGAGCCACAGGGCGGGTCGGGGGCGAACGTCGGCGCGTGCGGGTGCGAGCGCGACGACGAGCGTGGCGAGCGCGACCGCGGCGAGCGCGTGAATGCGCGCGGATGTCATGGGGAGAGTCCTCCGGTTCGAGCGAGCGCCGCGAAGGCTAGGCGCCGAGGGCGCGCGCCGCAAAGCGAGGCGAACCGGTCGGGCGCAACTCAACGGGCGGGCCCTTGCGAGCCCGCCCGTTCCGATTCCCTTCGGTCACACGGGAGCGCGGTCCCTTCGCTCCCGCCTCCGAAGTCGCCCGCGATCCGGCGCGGGCGGCCGTCACTTCACTCGGACAGCAGCACCGTCGCGCGCGCCGTCCCCGACGCGCTCACGAGCCGCGCGAAGTAGACGCCCGAGGCGGCGTGCCCGCCGTCCCACGCGACTTCGTGATCGCCCGCGCCCTGGTAGGCGTTGACGAGGTTCGCGACGTGACGGCCCGCGACGTCGTAGACGTCGAGCTTCACGTCCGCCCCTGCGGGCAGTGTGAAGCGCACGAGTGCACCGCCCGCGCGCGGACGCGACGACAGCGCGAGCGCCGCGCGACCCGCGGTGGCCGCCGGCGTCTCGGTCGCGACCGGCTCGGCCGCGAACTGCGCGGCGACCGGGTTGTAGCGGCTCTGCGAGCACTGCAGGCCCTGCTGGTCGTCGCTCTGCAGGCTGCGACCGGCCGAGCCGAAGTAGATCGCGTACATCGTCGGCCGCGTGGACGTGCCCGACCCCGCGACGTTCGTGTGGTGCAGTCCGAGCGTGTGGCCCAGCTCGTGCGCCGCGACCGCCTCGGTGTCGTAGTTGTTGCCGTTCGTCGTCCACGTCACCGCGTTGTTGAACGTGACGTCGGTCTCGACAATGCGCTGCCCGCTCTGCAGCACGAGTGCGGTGAGCGCGAGGCAGCTGCCCGAGCAGCCTTCGCCCGTCGCCCAGCGCAGCACGTTGATGCCGTCGGTGACGAAGCCGGCGTTCGACGTGCCCGCGTAGCTGAGCACGTGGCACGCGCTGCCGACGTTCGTCCACGACGCCATCGCGTTCTGGACCGCGGTCGTCTTGCCCGCGCCCTGATTCGCGGTGTTGAGCCGCCAACTGATGTTGCAGGTGTTCCAGTGCGTGAAGCCGCCCGAGTTGTTGCAGGCGACCGCGGCGCCGGCCGAGAAGCGGCCCACGCCGGTGTTCTGGATCATGCGAAAGGCGAGCGCGTTCCCCGCGAGCGTCGCGAGCGCCGCCACCACGAGCGTCAACGTCAGGATTCGCTTCATGACGTGATCCTCCGTCGGTTGGGGTTCGCGATCAGCGCTCGCCGGCGAGCTGCCGGACCTGCGCGAGCATCGTGTCGAGTTCGAGGCCGTCTTCGCCGCCGGGGGCGACGCCCTCGCCGCTGTCGTCGGGCACGAGCGGGTGATCCCACGCCTGGCTCACGGCGCGGCGCACGCCGTTCTTCTCGACGACATCAAACACGCCCTGCATCAGGCTCGACAGCGTGAGCGCGGCCCTGCGACCGCCCGCGAGGTCCGAGTGGCTCAGGAACAGCACGTACTCGGAGCCGGGCACGAGTTCGGGGCCGCCGACGATCAACACCGTCGTCTCACCGACCGTGCCGCCCATGAGCGTGAACGTCACGTCGTCGCTGGCCGTGACCTTGCCCTTGAGCGACTGGCTCGGCCGCACCTGCACGTCGGTGTAGATGAAGTTGTGATCCGCGTTCCAGTAGCTGTGGAGCGCGACGACCTTGCCGAGCAGCGCCTGCTCGTTGCCGCGCGTCAGCTTGTCGAGGCCTTCGCGCACGAGCGTCGTGGCGTTCGCCGCGGCCGCAGAAGCGGCGACGACGGCGAGCGCGAACGCGATTCGGGTGGCGATGCGAGCGAACATGCGCATCTCCTTCACGTGGAGTGGGGGAAGCGAGTTCGAGCGAAGCCGGCCGCGGCGTGCGCGGCGGACTCGTTCGATGAGAACGGAACTCACTGACCTCTATCGTGAAGGATCGTGCCGGGGACCGACGGCGAACCGTTGCGGCACGGTCCGTGACGGGGGAAGCCGCCGGACGCCACGGTAGAGAGCCGGAATCGAACCGCACAACTGAAAAGATTTCCGACACGGCGCTCCCGGCGGACGGGTTTGAGGCCACCAATCGTCGGTGCCATCATGGCCGCGCCATGACGCGCCCTCGCGCCCTCGCCCTGCTGCTCGTCCTCGCGCTGCTGCCCTCGTGCGCCACGATGGGCCTTCAGCCGATGACGCCCACGATGTCGCCCGAGCGCGCGGGACTCGCGCCCGAGTACCGGCTGTTCTACGACGCGCTCCGCGAAGACGGCGACTGGATACTGATCGAGCCCTACGGCTACGTGTTCCGCCCGGACGTGAACTTCGTCGCGTGGCAGCCGTACGAGCAGGGCTTCTGGGTGCCGAGCGACGTGTACGGCTGGGTGTGGGTCTCGACCGAACCGTTCGGTTGGGCGACGTTCCACTACGGCCGCTGGTTGTACGACGCGTTCCAGGGCTGGGTGTGGCTGCCCGGACTCGAGTGGGCGCCGTCGTGGGTAAGCTGGGAGATGGCGGGCCCGTACATCGGCTGGTCGCCGCTGATCGGCGGCGGCGTGGACCCGTCGCAGATCCCGGGCGGCATCACGCGCTGGACGCCGATGGCCAGCCTCGGCACGACCGACCTCACGACGCACCTCGTGACGCGCGAACAGGTCGGTTCCGCGCTCGCGCAGCGCGAAGAGGTGCAGAACGTCGGCGAAGCGGACGGCGTCCGCTTCAACAAGGGTCCGGCGATCGAACTCGTCGAGCGCGTCACGGGTCCGCTGCCTCGTGCGCGCGTCTCGGACGCCCCGCTCGGCGCGCCGCGCGACGTGCGGCCGGGCGCGAAGGAGTCGGCGCCCGCGAGCGAGGCCGAGGAACTGCGGCGCGCGGGCGCGGACCTCGCGCGCGTCGCGCGCGGCTTCGCGAAGGCGT
>JBGAOA010000081.1:0-17123 GCA_044222065.1 Candidatus Eiseniibacteriota bacterium | reverse complement strand
CGTGCGGTGCCCGCCCCCGCGGCGGCGACGCCGAGCTGAGGCGCGCGTGAGCGACGGGACGCACGGTCCGCCCGATCCCGAGCTGAGCCGCCACTTCGTCCACACGGTGAGCGGGCTGTTCGGCTGCCTCGGCCGCGCGCTCGTGTGCCTCGATCCGTCGTTCACGATCGTCCACGCGTCCGAGGAGTTGGATGCGATCGCCGGCGACGGCGCCGCGAACGCCCACGTCGGCCTGCCCGCCGAGCGCGCGCTCGGCGCCGAGCTGTTCGGCGAGGGCGGCGCGCTGCGCGAAGCGCTCGCGGCGGGCGAGCGGCGCGAGGGCTGGGGCGCCACGCTCGAGATCGAAGGCCGCGCGCCGCGGCTCCTGTCGCTCTCGGCGGCGCCCGTGAAGGGCATCGAGTCGCCGCTCTGCGATCCGCGCGTCGCTTACATGATCGTGATCCGCTCGGCCGAGGACGCGAGCGTGCCCGAGACCGCGCTGCCGACGATCTTCGCCGGGCTCGTCGGGCGCTCGCCTTCGATGCTGCGCATCTTCCGGCTGATCCTCGACCTCGCCGAGAGCGACTCGACCGTGCTGCTCACGGGCGAGAGCGGCACGGGCAAGGAGCTGGTCGCGCGCGCGCTGCACGCGCACTCGCCGCGGCGCGAAGGACCGTTCGTCGCGGTCAACTGCGGCGCGCTCCCGGGCGAACTGCTCGAGTCCGAGCTGTTCGGCCACGTGCGCGGCGCGTTCACCGGCGCCGTGCGCGACCGCGTCGGGCGCTTCGAACTCGCCGACCACGGCACGCTGTTCCTCGACGAGGTCGGCGACCTGCCGCTGGCGCTTCAGGTGAAGCTGCTGCGCGTGCTGCAGGAGCGCACGTTCGAGCGCGTCGGCGAGAGCGAGTCGCGCGGTTCCGACGTGCGCATCGTCGCCGCGACGAACCGCGACCTGAAGCGCGACGTCATGGACGGACGCTTCCGCGGCGACCTCTACTACCGCCTGCGCGTGCTCCCGATCGCGATCCCGCCGCTGCGCGAGCGGCGCGAGGACATCGAGCCGCTCGCGCGCCACCGCTCGCGCGTCTCGGCGCGCCAGGGCCGCGCGCTGCTCGTCGCGCCCGACGCGCTGCGCGCGCTGCTCGAGCACGCGTGGCCCGGCAACGTCCGCGAGCTCGAGAACACGCTCGAGTACGGGTCGCCGTGTGCCACGGACAGACGATCCACGAACGCGACTTGCCGGCCGAGATCCTCGAGGCCGCCGCCGCGCGCGCGAGCGCGCCGGCGATCGCGGCGCCCGCCCCCGCGTCGGCCCACGCGCCCACCGCGCCGGCCGCGGGCGAGCGCGACGCGCTGCTCGCGGCGCTCGAGCGCCACCGCTGGAATCGCGTGGACGCCGCGCGCTCGCTCGGCATCAGCCGCTCGACGCTGTGGCGGAAGATGCGCGAGTTCGGCCTCGCGAGCTGACGCCAAGCTCCTCCGCTCGGCCACTCCACTGAAACGTCACGTCGCGACGTTGCGTCGCGACGTTTCGTGTTCGGCCGCCTGCGCGCGTCAACGCGACCTTTGAACGACAACGGGTTAGCCCGTGGCATCGGCGCTGCTCTACGACCGTGGTCGCCTCGTTGGACCTCGGATGGAGCCGGACGATGCCCGAACTCTCACGCAGACGATTCCTCCAGATCTCGGCCGCCGCGACGGGCCTCGCGCTCGCGGGCTCGGGCGCGCGCGCCGCGCACGAACTCGCGGCGCAGGACGATCCGAACGCGCCGGTGCGGACGGTGCCGACGTTCTGCGACGTGTGCTTCTGGAAGTGCGGCGCGATCGCGAGCGTCCGCGGCGAGCGGCTGTGGAAGATCGAGGGCAATCCGCGCGATCCGCTCTCGCGCGGCCGGCTGTGCCCGCGCGGCACGGGCGGCGTCGGCGCGCACTTCGATTCGCAGCGGCTCAAGACTCCGCTCGTCCGCAAGGGCGAGCGCGGCGCCGAGGAGTGGGTCGCGGTGTCGTGGGACGAGGCGCTCGACACGATCGCGACGAAGATGCAGGCGATCCGCGATCGCTACGGCCCCGAGTCCATGGCGCTCTTCAGCCACGGCATCGGCGGCAACTTCCTCAAGCACTTCTTCAAGGCGTGGGGCACGCCGAACCTCAGCGCGCCGTCCTATGCGCAGTGCCGCGGGCCGCGCGACATCGGCTTCCAGCTCACGTTCGGCGAGGACATCGGCTCGCCCGAGCGCACGGACATCGCGAACGCGCGCTGCCTGACGTTGATCGGCTCGCACCTCGGCGAGAACATGCACAACTCGCAGGTGCAGGAGTTCGCGGACGCGGTCGGCAGCGGCGCGACCGTGATCGTCGTCGATCCGCGCTTCTCGACCGCCGCGAGCAAGGCGAAGTACTACCTGCCGATCACGCCCGGCACCGACCTCGCGCTGCTGCTCGCGTGGATGAACGTGCTCGTCACCGAGGGCCTGTACGATCGCGAGTACGTCGAGTCGCACGGCTACGGCTTCGCCGAGTTCGCGGCCGAGATCGCGGCGTACACGCCCGAGTGGGCCTATCCGCGCACGTCGCTCGCGCCGGAGCTGATCCGCGAGACCGCGCGCGAGATGGCGCGCCACCGGCCCGCGAGCCTCGTCCACCCCGGCCGCCACGTGACGTGGTACGGCGACGACGCGCAGCGCAGCCGCGCGGTCGCGCTGCTGAACGCGCTGCTCGGCAGCTGGGGCCGCAAGGGCGGCTTCTTCGTGCCGCAGCGCATGAGCGTTCCACCCTACCCGTACCCGCCGTACGCGAAGCCTCACCGCGGCCGCGCCGACAATCCCGGCGACCGTCATCCATTCGCCGACGAAGTGCTGACGACCGGCCTGCGCGAAGCCACGATCACGGGCCAGCCGTACTCGATCAAGGGCTGGTTCGTGTACGCGACGAACCTCCTGCAGGCGCTGCCGAACGAGGCCGAGACGATCCGCGCGCTGCAGAACCTCGACCTCGTCGTCGTCGTGGACGTGGTCCCGAGCGAGATCGCCGGCTGGGCCGACGTCGTACTGCCCGAGAGCGTTTACCTCGAGCGCTACGACGACCTGAACGTCGAGCTGTTCCGCGACCCGTTCGTGGCTCTGCGCCAGCCCGTCGTGCCGCCGCCGCACGACCAGAAGCCGAACTGGTGGATCGCGCGCGAACTCGCGCACCGCACCGGGCTCGGCGCGTACTTCCCGTGGAAGACGATCGAGGAGTACCTCGAGACGCGCCTTCGCAACGCGGGGCTGAGCTTCGACGAGCTGAAGACCACCGGTATCGTGCGTGGCGCGCGCGGCCCGGTGTACTTCGAAGAGGGCGTGCCGGCCGAGTTCGCGACGCCGAGCCGCAAGATCGAGTTCTGGTCCACGCGCCTCTCGGACGCGGGATTCGACCCGGTGCCGCGCTTCCGCGCGCACGAAGCGCCGCCCCCGGGCTCGTTTCGCCTGCTGTTCGGCCGCGCGCCCGTGCACTCGTTCGGGCGTACGCAGACGAACCCGCTGCTGCTCGAGATGATGCCCGAGAACGTCGTGTGGCTGAACGCCGACGTCGCGCGCCGGCTCGGCCTCGACGACGGCGCGCGCGTGCGATTGCGCAACCAGGACGGCGCGCTGAGCGCGCCGGTCGCGGTGCGCGCGACCGAGCGCATCCGCGGCGACTGCGTCTACCTGGTGCACGGCTTCGGACATTCGGCGCGCGGACTCGCGCCGCGCTCGAAGCGCGGAGCGAGCGACGCCGGGCTCGTCACGCGCTACGTCGTGGACCCGCTCATGGGCGGCACCGCGATGAACGTCAACTTCGTCACGCTCGAGCCGGAGGTCTGACGTGGCCCGCTTCGGCATGGTGATCGACACGGCGCGCTGCGTCGGCTGCATGGACTGCGTCGTGGCCTGCAAGACCGAGAACGGCGTTCCCGAAGGCCACTGCCGCGACTGGATCGTGCAGGAGACGAGCGGCAAGTTCCCGGACCTGCGGCTCGAGATCCGCAGCGAGCGCTGCAACCACTGCGACCGTCCCCCGTGCGTCGCGTGCTGCCCGACCGGCGCGAGCCACGTCGAGGACTTTGGCGCCACGGTGCAGGTCGCGAAGGAGCTGTGCATCGGCTGCAAGGCGTGCCTCGCCTCGTGCCCGTACGACGCGCGCTTCATCCACCCGCAGGGCTACGCGGACAAGTGCACGTTCTGCCTTCACCGCGTGAAGCAGGGCCTCGAGCCGGCGTGCGTCGCGGTGTGCCCGACGCGCTGCATGCACTTCGGCGACCTCGACGATCCGAACAGCGAGGTGAGCCGGCTGCTCGCGTCGCGCCGTTCTCACGCGCTGCTGAGCGAGGCCGGCACCGGCCCGCGCATCCACTTCCTCACGTGAGCGACGCCATGACCGACCTCGTCTCGACGCGCGCGAACCACCTCGTGGACCCGACGCTGCACGTGTGGGCGTGGCAGATCCCCGCGTACCTGTTCCTCGGCGGACTCGTCGCCGGCATGATGGCGATCTCGGGCTGGTTTCTGTTCTCGGACCGCCACCGCCGCGCGGACTCGGTCGCCTACCTGCTTCCGGGGCTCGGCATCGTGCTGCTGTCGCTCGGCATGCTCGCGCTGTTCCTCGACCTCGAGCACAAGCTCTACGTGTGGCGGCTCTACGTCGCGTTCCAGCCGGCCTCGCCGATGTCGTGGGGCGCGTGGATCCTCGTCGCCGTCTACCCCGCGCTGCTCGCGAACCTCGTGCTGCGGCTGCCCGCGTGGCTCGGCGACCGCGCGCCAGCGCTCGCCGCGTGGTCCGAGGCGTGGAACCGCGACGCGCGGCTCGTGCGCGCCGTGGCCGCGACGAACATGGTGCTCGGCGGCGCGCTCGGGATCTACACCGGCATCCTGCTCAGCACGCTCGGCGCGCGGCCGCTCTGGAACAGCGCGCTGCTCGGGCCGCTGTTCCTCGCCTCGGGCCTCTCGAGCGCGGCGGCGCTCGTCCACATGGTCGCGAAGGAGCGCGCCGAGAGCGAGTTCCTCGCGCGCGCCGACAACCGCTTCCTGCAAGCCGAACTCGCGCTGCTCGCGCTGTTCCTGATCGGCCTCGTCACCTCGACGCGCGTGCACGCCGAAGCGGCCGGGCTCGTGCTCGGCGGCCCCTACACGAGCGTGTTCTGGGTCGGCGTCGTCGGGATCGGAATCGCCGTACCGCTGTTCGTCCAGACGCTCGCGGTCGGTCACCGCGTGCGCCACACGCCGGTGGCGCCCGTGCTCGTGCTCGCGGGCGGGCTGCTGCTGCGCATCGTGATCGTCTACGCCGGTCAGGCGAGCCACTGGGGCCGGGTGTGACGCGGAGGGAGTTGCGATGACCGTCGTTTCGAACGTCCACGCCGCGAGCGGGTCCGACGCGCGCGACCACGCGCACGACCGGGCGCCCGCCCGCGCCGCGGCGTACAGCAATCCGTACCTCGCCGGACTCGGACTCGGCCTCGTGCTGCTGACCGCGTTCGTCGTCATGGGCCGCGGGCTCGGCGCCTCGGGCGCCGTGTCGTCCACGATCTCGTGGCTCCTCGGGCTCGCGAGCCCCGAACACGTGCAGGCGAACGCGTTCTGGAAGGAGTACGCCGAGGGCGGCCTCGGACATCCGCTCAAGGCGTGGCTCGTGTTCGAAGTGCTCGGCGTGATCGTCGGCGGGTTCCTGTCGGGCCTGCTCGCCGGCCGCGTGCAGCGCACGATCGAGAAGGGCCCGCGCATCTCGAACGCCGGACGGCTCGCGCTCGCGTTCCTCGGCGGCGCGCTCATGGGGGTCGGCGCGAAGCTCGCGCGCGGCTGCACGAGCGGCCAGGCGCTCACCGGCGGCGCGCTGCTCAACGCCGGCAGCTGGGCCTTCATGATGATGGTGTTCGCGGGCGCCTACGCGTTCGCCGCCGTCGTGAGGAGGCAGTGGCGATGAACGCTCCCTTCTACAAGTTCGGCGCGTTCGGCGGCGAGACGTCGCTCGTCGTGGCGTTCGCGATCGGCATCGCGTTCGGGTTCTTCCTCGAGCGCGCGGGCTTCGGCAGCGCGAAGAAGCTCGTCTCGCAGTTCTATCTGAACGATCTCGCGGTGTTCAAGGTCATGTTCACGGCGATCGTCACCGCGATGCTCGGCGTGTTCTACCTGTCGTGGGCCGGTGTCGTGGACCTGTCGCTCGTCTCGCTCACGCCGACGTTCCTGTGGCCGCAGATCGCGGGCGGCCTCGTGCTCGGGCTCGGCTTCGTGATCGGCGGCTACTGCCCCGGCACCTCGATGGTCGCGATGGCGACGGGCCGCGTGGACGCGATGGTGTTCGTCGCCGGCGTGTTCGCGGGCGTGTTCGCGTTCGGCGAGTCGTTCCCGTTCGTGAAGCCGTTCTACGAGAGCGGCGCCATGGGCACGCTCACGCTGCCGAAGGCGTTCCACCTCCCGTACGGGCTCGTCGTGCTGCTCGTCGTGCTCATGGCGCTCGGCGGCTTCGCGGGCGCCGAGTGGGTCGAGCGCCGCTTCGGTAGACGCGAAGGCGCGGAGGCGCGGCCGTGAACGCGACGCCCCGCTTCCTCTGGACGCGCAACCGCGCGCTCGCCGCGGCGGCGCTCGGGCTCGGCGTGCTGGCGCTCGCGGGCGATCCCTACACCGGTCACGCGGTGCGGCTCGATTCGCGGCGACTCGCGACGATCGTCGGCGGCGCGGTGGACCACGTCACCGCCCGCGAACTCGCCGACTGGATCCTGCAGGCCCGCTCGGACTACCGGCTCGTGGACCTGCGCTCGGACAGCGCGTACGCCGCGTACCACATTCCGACGGCCGAGAACGTCCCGGTCGCGCGGCTCATGGACGCGGGGCTTCAGCGCAACGAGACGATCGTCCTCTACTCGGACGGCGGCGTGCACGCCGCGCAAGCGTGGTTCCTGCTCGAGGCCGAGCGCTTCGCCGGCGCGAAGATCCTCTACGACGGGCTCGAGGGCTGGAAGGACGACGTGCTCTATCCGGCGGCGCCGTCGGACTCGTCGCGCGAGTCGCTCGCGGCGTTCGCGCGCGCGGCCGAGGTCGCGCGCTCGTTCGGCGGCGCGCCGCGCGCGGCGTCGTCCGCCGCCGCCGGCGCTGCGTTCGCGCTGCCGGTCGCGGGCGCCACCGACGCGGGCGGCTCGACGATCGCGCCGAAGGCGCCGCCGCGTCCCGTCGGCACTCCCGCGGCGCGCAAGAAGCAGAAGGAAGGCTGCTGAGGCGGCCGTGACGCGCACGCGGACTCCGCGCGGCCTCCGGCCGGCCGCCTCCGAATGGACGCCCGACCGCGCCGCGCTCGCCGCGCGCGCGCTCGGCATCCCGCGACTCACGCACCGGCACTGGAACGTCATCGCTCGATACCGCGAGGAAGCCGCGCGCACGGGATGCGCGCCCGGCCTCGCGACGCTGCAACGGCTCACCGATCTCGGCCGCGACGAACTCGCCACGTTGTTTCCCGGAGACGCCGAGGTCTCGATCGCCCGCATCGCGGGTTTCGTCGCGCCGCCGAAGGACGG
The DNA here is from genome assembly GCA_044222065.1 of Candidatus Eiseniibacteriota bacterium. Classification (GTDB taxonomy): domain Bacteria; phylum Eisenbacteria; class RBG-16-71-46; order RBG-16-71-46; family RBG-16-71-46; genus JBGAOA01. The sequence continues at coordinate 9,625 of JBGAOA010000081.1, read as the reverse complement.
CGCGATCGCCCCCGGTCGGGCCGTGAGGAGGACTCACCCATGACCCGAATCCCGATTCCCGCGCGCGCCCTCGCCGCGATCGCGCTCGTCGCGCTCGCCGCGGGCCCCGCGCTCGCCACGAACGGCATGTACCTCGCGGCGTACGGCAGCGAAGCCGCCGGCCGCGCGGGCGCGAACATCGCGGTCGCCGACCGCGCGCTCGGACTGCAGGCGAACCCGGCCGGCATCGCGCAGCTCCAGGGCGGCCACCTGAGCGCCGACCTCCAGCTGCTCGCGCCGAGCCTCCACTACGGCGGCGATCCGTTCGGCAATTCGCTCGACGCGAAGGACGCGATCTTCGCGATGCCGTCGATCTCGTACGTGCGCGGCGGCGCGCGCTCGCCGTGGACGTGGGGCTTCGGCCTCCTGAGCCAGGGCGGCATGGGCGCGCAGTTCGAGGGCTACAGCACGCCGTTCGGCACGAAGGACGGCACGTACAGCGAAGTGCGCTTCCTCACCGCCACGCCCACCGTCGCGTTCACGCCCGTCGAGGACTTCTCGATCGGCGTGTCGGCGAACGTCGGCTACTCGGACCTCAAGTTCCGCTTCTATCCGAATACCAGCTACTACAACGACATGGGCACGCCGCTCGATCCGACCGACGACATGGCGTTCTTCGGCGCGAACCTGAACAAGCGCGCGAGCGCGCTCAACTACAGCGGCCGCGTCGGCCTGATGTGGAGCGCGCTGCCCGAGCTGCAGCTCGGCGCGATCTACCAGACGAAGACGCAGGGCGACTACGAGAACGGCACGCTGTCGCTGAACATGAACTCGATCGGCGCCGGCGTCGTGCACTACGACGCGACCGTCGAGGGCTTCACGTGGCCCGACCAGGTCGGACTCGGCGTGCAGCTCAAGCCCGCGGAGCGCTGGCGCGTCGCGGTGGACGCGCGCCGCTACCTGTGGAGCGACGCGGTGAGCCTCATCAAGGTGAAGGGCACGAATCCCGACCAGCCGCTGCCCGCGATGATGTCCACGGTCACGATGCCATTCACGTTCGAGTGGAAGGACGAGTGGACGTGGATCGGCGGCGTCGAGTACCGCGCGACCGACGCGCTGACGTTGCGCGGCGGCTACAACTTCGGCGCGAGCCCGGTGCCCGACGAGACGCTCAACCCGCTGTTCCCCGCCACGGTCGAACAGCACGCGGCGCTCGGCTTCGGCTACACGTGGGGCGCGAACACGCTGAACCTCGCGCTCGAGCGCGGCTTCGAGGCGTCGCAGACGAACAACAACACGAACCAGAACGTGAACCCGTTCGGCCCCGGTGCGTCGGTGGACCACTCGCAGTGGACCGTCTCCGTGGGCTTCAGCAAGGCCTTCTCCGGGAAGTGACCCGGTGAGAGAGGAACGTTCGATGAAGACGCTGGGAATCGTCGTCCTCGCCGTCGCCGCGTCGCTCGCGCTCGCGAGCTTCGCCGCGGCGTCCGAGAAGCTCGCGAAGGACACGGGGCAGCAGTGCGTCGCGTGTCACGACAAGCCGGGCAGCAAGCTGCTCACGGACCGCGGCAAGTACTTCGAGGCGCGCAAGACGCTCGACGGCTACGACCAGATCCGCTCGTCGTTCGGCCGCTGCACCGCGTGCCACGTGCGCAAGCCCGGTTCGACGAAGCTGACGAAGCGCGGCGCGCAGTTCGCCGAGAACGCGAAGGACATGACAGATCTCAAGCGCTGGCTCGACGAGGGCCACGCGATGCCGCAGGCGAAGTAGCGCGAAGACGGATCGCGCGGAAGGCAAGGGCCCGCGCGAAACGGAACGCCCCGGGCGAAGCAGCCCGGGGCGTTCGTGCGGAGCGCGGTCGCGGCTCTATCCCGCGGGAGGCGCCTCTGGAGCGGGCGGCACGACCCGCTCGAGCTGCGCGATGAGTTCCACAAGCCTCGTTGTCGCGAGCGCGTGCATGCGTTCCTGCCTGATCTCTCCGTACTCGTGCGCGAGGACGTTTCGCTGAGCGATGATCGAGCGCCACGGGATTTCCGGATGCCTCGAGCGACACGCTTCCGAGACGCGATTCGCGGCCTCACCGATGATCTCGACCGCGCGCTCGACGGCGAGCTGTCGCATGCGGTCGGTTGCGAACGAATGTGCCGATACCTCGGAAGCGAAGCGGTGCGCTTCGCGGGCCGCGCGAAGCATGTCCCAGAGGTGAGCTGCGTCCCGTTCTTCAGGCCGCATGAACCACTCGCTTCGATTTCAAGATCGCCGCACGGCGGAAAGGATTCTGGAGCGCCGCTTCCTCGACGAGATCGACCTCGCGCCGAAACAACGCGACCAGTTCCTCTCGCATCTCGACGAGGTCCGCCAGGCTCCAGCCGGCGCTCGCGTCGAACGTCACGAGGACGTCCACGTCACTCGACTCGCCGAACGTGCCATCGGCCAGCGAGCCGAAGAACGACAGCTCCCGCACTCTCCAGCGCGAGCAGAGACGGGCGAGGTCCATGGCGTCGTAGCCAATGAATTCAGACATGAAATTGCTCCGTTCGAACGACCGCGTCGCTTCCACGCGACGGCTCGGTTTCGCGATCAGACCGAGGCGGAGAATACACCGCAGAGGAGGGGCGAAGGAGAGGGACGGGTTCCCTGACCTCTCGTCCTTCGAAGGTGACGGCGGATCGGGCGCACCAGCATTTTGAATCTCGGAGCAGGCCAACCGCCCGGGGCATTCGTGTGTGCGGGAGTTCGCGCCGCGCGGCTCAGTCGAGCAGCGCCACGCGCCGGACGGCCGTCGCGCCGCCGGCCTGCGCCCGCACGAAGTAGATCCCCGCGCTCGCGCCACGAAGCTGTGAGCGCGTGAACGTCAGCCGCCGCGTTTCCGCGGGCTCCCGCTCCGCACTCCACAGCCGCGCCACGCGCCGCCCTTGCAGGTCCATCAGGTCGAGCGTCACCGCCGACTCCGCCGGCACGTCGAGGTCGAACGACACGGACTCGCGCGCCGGGTTCGGCGTCACGCCGCGGATCGCGAGCGCGCGCGGGCGCGAACCCTCGTCGCTCGCATCGAGCGTCTCGACGATCCGCCCCATCTCGCTCGTGATCGCGAGTCCGACGTTCCGATCCACGTCGTGCATCACGAGCTTGATCGCGACGCTATCCGACAGCGGCCCCGTCACATTCCAGTCGTACGACGTCGCGTCCTGCAGCTCGAGGGCGATGCGCTCGTACGGTCCGCGGCGGCCGTGCCGGGACAAGAACAGGTCCGTCGTCGTGAGCCCGCGGTTGTCCTGCGCCTTCCAGCGCAGGGTCTTCACGTGCCCAGCCGCCATCACGAGCCCGCCCGGCGGCTCGTACACGATGCCGGTCGGAGGCTCGGGGTCGCGGCCCCAGAAGATGCGCAAGCTGTCGCCTTGGGGCCCGCCCTCCAAACGGCGGATGGTGAATTCCGAGCGTCCGTCTCCGTCGAGGTCCCCGAACACCGGATCAGGCGGATAGGGATCGAGCCCGGAATACTCATCCCACTCGATCGTTCGACCCGACTCGTCCCCTCGCCTCACACCGAACGCCGAGCGATGGAGGAACCAGGTCGGCACCTCACCAGGACCAAGCGACATTCGGCTGCCGCCCGGGGTCGACCGAGCGGGCCACTCTTCGAGAACTTCCGGACCCAGGTTGCCGTTGGAGTCTTGAATTCGGATGTGCCAAAGGTCCTCTACGCTCGAGTACCCAACCGCGGTCTGCATTCGCTCCAAGACCCCGAAATCCAATCGCCCGTCCTCATTCGCGTCGAAGATCGCGGGCTCGTTCGGTTGTCCTGTCCAGATCCGCTCCTGCAATTCAAAGTGCCCGTCTCCCGTCGAATAGGCCAACAGGCTCGTAGTCCAGGCGACTGGTTCACCCGTGGAGTAAGCGGCTGCTGCCAGATCGGACCGTGAGTCGCCATTCAGGTCACCGACGAGGAAGTGGTGGAAGCGGACCCCGGGGGGAAGGGCCGTGAGTATCTCGCTCGAGACTTCGCCATACCCGAGATTCAACCTGACCCGAATCGAATTCCCGGAGGCGCTCACGATGTCCGGACGCGAATCCCCGTTGACATCGGCGACTCGCGAGTCGAGGGCCGACGGGAGCGTGCGATGCTCTCCGAAGCTCCCGGCGCCATCGCCAGGCAAATAGCCGAAGCTGCCCTGCCCCCAACCGATCAAGTCGAGATGTCCGTCCTGATCGAAATCCTCGACTTGCATGCGATTCAAATGAGGCGGGAATGCGGGACTTCCCACGTATTCGAATCCTCGGACCCCACGGGAGAGTGCTACACCCGTCCAGTACTGCAGGCCATCGTTCGAGAAGTTCAACGCGATGAGATCGCGTCGTCCATCTTCATCGACATCTGCAATCGCGACGGGCAGTGCGTTCGGTCCGGCCCAACAGGCCGGAGATGTTCGCTCGCCGAATCTGCCGGCCCCATCTCCAAGCATGCTGCTGATGCCCGAGTTCTCCAGCTCAGTGGAGATCAGGTCGAGTCGCTCGTCACCGTTGAGATCCGTCAACAGCGGTTCCCCCAGTGTCGGTGTACCCCAGACGTCCGACCGGGCTTCATAGACGCCTCCCCCAAGCCCGGCGAACGTGGCGACCCTGGACTGAAGCGTGACCAGCACGTCATCGATCCCGTCGCCCGTCACGTCTCCAACGGCGACCCCTTGCGGCTCTTCGTGCAGCCAGAAGTACGAACTCGTCGTCGTCGGCTGCCCAAGGGTCCCGTCACCGAGCCCGGGAAGAACCGCGACCGAGAACCAGCCGGCCGTCACGAGGTCGGGAATCCCATCTCCAGTCGCATCCGTGACGACGAGGTCATTGCCGAGGAGTTGGGACTCCATCGTGCGCCGATGAAACGTCCCATCGCCGCGAGAGGTGAGTAACAGAGCCTGAATCGGGGAGCTTCTCAGCACGAGATCCGCGAGGCCGTCTCGATTGAGATCGGCCGAGAGAAGGTCGATCGGCGTGCCATCGATGCTGTCCTCTGGGCTGGCAATCTGGGAGAAGGCGCGACTCGGTCGGCTCATCAGCACGCGGAGCTCATTTGACCAACTCGCGAGAGCGAGGTCCGGTTGCCCGTCCCCATCGAAATCCGCCGCGGCCATCTGCTGGGCGGCCAAGGGAAGGTCGATCGCGACCTCCTGCCAATCAAGTGAGGGCCCACTTCCGAAGTAGACGCGGCAGCTTCGATCGTCCAACGCTGCCACGTCCTCATGGCCGTCCCGATCGAAGTCGGCGACGGCGAAGCAGCGCGGGCGACCCACTCCGAATCCGTGCTCGAGCGAAAAGGTCCCGTCCCCGCGGCCGAGCAGGACGGCCACCCCGTCGCCGACGAGCGATAGCGAGACCGCGTCCACCACTCCGTCTTCGTCAAAGTCCCCCAGGGCGAAGCCGCCGGAGCGAACGAAGGGATCTCCGTATCCCGCATAAGTGTAGTGCGCGGGGGCCAGGAAGCGGCTCGACGCGAGGCAGATGGGACTCACGAAAACGATCGAGGCCAGCACGAGCGCTGCTGACCGCCAGCGGCATCGCGCGCCGCTCTTCGCCAGTGATCTGGAGGCACCAACGGGCACCGCTTCACACGGTGCCCGTCTCGATTCGATTCCGTTCATGCTCCGCCCTCCATCCCTGAGAAGGCGCGGCGGACGCCGAGGGGCGCGCCGCGGATGGGGGCGATGCTACTGCGTCACCCCGCCATCTTGAACTGGATCTTCACGTCCTCGCGGTCGGACTCGGCGACCTTGAACAGTTCGCTCGGCTGGAACGACAGCCAGTTCGCCACGATGATGTCCGGCACCTGCTGGATGCGCGTGTTGAAGGTCGTCACGGTGTCGTTGTAGAACTCGCGGCGGTCCGCGATCTGGTTCTCGAGCTGGCTGATGCGGCTCTGCAGCGCGAGGAACGCCTGGTCGGCCTTGAGCACGGGGTACTGCTCGGCGACGGCGAAGATCTGGCCGATCGCGCGCGTGATCTGGTTCTCGATCTCGGCCCGCTGCGCGACGCCGCGCGCGCCGGCGAGCGCCGCCCGCGCCTCCGACAGCTTGTCGAACACGGCGCGCTCGTGCTGCATGTAGCCCTCGCACGTCGCCACGAGCTTCGGCAGCTCGTCGTGCCGCTGCTTCAAGAGCACGTCGATGTTCGCCCACGCACGGCCGATGTTGTTCCTCAGCGCGATGAGGCCGTTGTAGATCGAGATCGCGTAGCCCAAGAGCCCCACGACCATGAAGCCCAGAGCGACGGTGACCAGAATCTCTCCCGGATGATTCATCGGGTTCCCCCGTGCGTTGCGGCCGGAAATCGCGGATGCGCCGTCAGTGGCTCATCCGCCTCAGGAAATCGAGCCAGTACGCCAGTCCCGCGAGCGTCGCGATCGGTCCGCCGACGAGCTTCCCGCTCGCCTTGAGGCCGTACATCAGCGACACCGTCTTCTCCGAGTCCTGGCTGATGATGAACGTCTTCTCGTTCTGTCCCTGGCGGATCACCGCCGAGACCTCGTCTTGTATCGGCCGGATGCGGCGCGCGGAATAGTTCTCCGTTCCGGTGGCCTCGAGGTCCTCCTCGGGCTCGGAAATCGTGAGCGCGTTGGCCTTCGGGGCCGCGTAGCCCATCACGTAGATCCGCTGCCCCTCCTCGAGCAGGCGCTCGCGGAAGCGCATGTGCCCGAGCCGCCACAGCTTCGACTGCGCCCCGACGACCTCGTTCAAGTAGTCCGCGTACACGGGCGGCAGGCTGATGCCGAGGCAGTCCTCCTCGACGCCGTGCTGCAGCCGGCACTCGGCGCCGCGCGGATAGACCATCGCCACGCCGCTCGGGTCGCGCAGGAAGAACGGATTGCCCGACGCGTTCTTGTGCACGGTCCGCCAGCCGTCGCGAGGGCGTCCGCGCGTGGCGACCTCGATCTGCCAGTACACGCACTCGCGGCCCGAGAACGGCGCGACGGTGCGGCTGCGGCCGATCGTCGAGCCGTTCACCTCGACCATGCCGATCGCCATCGAGGCGATGTTCGACGTCGGCGTGTTGTCGATCAGGCGCCGCACGTGCAGGTCGCGGAAGCCGCGGTAGAACGCGATCGGCCCGCCGATCACGCAACAGCCCGCGATGAACTGCCACCGAAGGTCGTCCATCGCTCCTCCCTAGAACCCGCGCGCGCCGCGCAGCTGCTCGGCGAGGTGCGCGAGGTACACGAGCCCGGCGATCGTGAGCGCGGGACCGGCGACGAGGCCGAGCGCGCGCCAGCGTGGCAGCCGCAGCGCGCGCTCCTCGGGACTGCGGTCCGACACGAGCAGGAAGCCGTCGGCGCCGCCCTCGTCCACCCACACCTCCGCGCCGCTCAGCGTCGTCTCGCCGCCGATGGCAACGTCGTCGGTGCCGGTGCGCAGCCACTCCTGCTCGACCCGCACCGCTTCCTCGCGGTGCCGCACGCGCCCCACGACGTGGCAGAAGCCGCCGGCCACGAGCGACGTCTCGACGAGCCGCACCGAACCGTTCCGCCGCAGCCACTGCGCCTCGGGCGAGCGCGCGAGGATCGCCTCGACGTTCTCGCTCAGCGCCTCGCGCTCGAGCGCCTCGCGCGTCGTCGTGACCGCGAAGTCGAGCTGCGCGCGTCCGGGTTCGACGTGGGCGACGGCGTCGCCGTCGAGCACGCCGAACGGGCGGCACTCGGAGTGCGACGCGACGGTCACGCCGTGCGGATCCACGAACTCGAGCCGGTACGCGGCGCACGCGGCCCCCGAGAGCGGCGCGAACAGCGGGCTCTCGAGCACGACCTTGCCCGCGAGATGGGCGAAGCCCTCGTGCGCGTCCGCGACCGCGACGCGCCGGATGCCGCCGAGCGCGCGCGACAGCCGCCACACGCGCCAGCCTTCGAGCGCGCACGGAATGCCGGCCGCGACGCACGTCGCGGCCACCGCGAGCCCCGCGGGGGTCGGAAGGAGTTCGAGTCCGCCTGCCATGACCCGGGAGGTATCGGCCGGCCCGCCCGCCGGACTGAGCGGGTTCCGGCGACGTCAGAACTCCCGGTTGTCGCTGCCGCTTCCGCTTCCTACACTTCGCGCGCATGTCCTCGCCCGCCCCCGAGTCCACCGCCCTGCTGCTCGAGCGCGTTCGCGCGGGCGACGATGCCGCCCGCGACCGCCTGCTCGCGCGCTACCTGCCGCTCCTGCGCCGCTGGGCCCAGGGCCGCATGCCCGCCCGTTCACGGGGCCTCGCCGACACCGACGATCTTGTGCAGATCACGATGATCCGGGTGTTGAAGCAGATGGAGAGGTTCGAACCCCGGCACCCGGGGGCGTTCCTCGCCTATCTGCGACGCATTCTCATCAACGTCATGCGGGACGAGATCGCGCGTTCGGCGACTCGCGGCGTGCAGGAAGAACCGGGCGACGCGCTCGTGGACCCACGGCCGTCGCCGCTGGAATCCGCGCTCGGCCGCGACCTCGTCGAACGCTACGACGAGGCGTTCTCGCGCCTCGGCGAGGAACAGCAGGAGGCCGTCTTCATGCGGATCGAAATGGGACTCGGTTACGACGAGATCGCCGAGGCGCTCGGCAAGAACTCGGCGAACACCGCCCGCATGACGGTCTCGCGCGCGATCGCGCGTCTCGCGGAAGCCATGGAGGAGCCGGATGAGCGAGCGTGAGCCGCGCGCGAAAGACGCGATCGAAACGCTGGCGGAGGCGATCGCCGACCGCACGCCCGTGGACTGGGAACGCGAGCGCGAGCGCACGCCCGACCGTTCGCCAGCGCTCGAACGCCTGCGCGAGATCGCGGCGTTCGAGGCCGCGATCGCCCGCGTCCGCGACGACGCTCCGGCGGACGTGCGGTTCCGCTGGGGCGCGCTCGAGGCGCTCGAGAAGATCGGCGAGGGCTCGTTCGCCGAGGTGTTCCGCGCCCGCGACCCGCAGCTCAAGCGCGAGGTCGCGCTCAAGCTGCGACGCGAGGACGCGGAGTCGTCGCCGCTCGGCGCACGCCGCTGGCTCGACGAGGCGCGGCGGCTCGCGCGCGTCCGTCACCCGAACGTGCTGTCCGTACTCGGCGCCGACGAGCACGACGGCCGCGCCGGCATCTGGACCGAGCTCGTACGCGGCCGCACGCTCGAAGACGCGCTGCGCGAGTCCGGTCCGCTCGGCGCGCGCGAAGCCGCGGGGCTCGGGCTCGACCTGTGCGGCGCGCTCGCGGCGGTGCACGCCGCGGGGCTCGTGCACGGCGACGTCACGACGAAAAACGTCATGCGCGAGGGCACCGCGGGCGCCGCGGACCGCTCGGGGCGCATCGTGCTCATGGACTTCGGCTCCGCCACCGAAGCGCGCGGCGCGGGACTCGCGGCGTTCGGCACGCCGCTCTTCGCGGCGCCCGAGGTGCTCGCGGGCGACGAACCGACGGCGCGCGCCGACGTCTATTCGCTCGGCGTCGTGCTGTTCCGCCTGCTGACCGCGCGGTATCCGGTCGAGGGGGCCTCGCTCGCCGACGTGCGCGCGCGGCTCGCGCGCGGCGAACGCCTCGCACTGCGCGAAGCGCGTCCCGAGCTGCCGCGCCCGCTCGTCGAAGCGATCGAGCGCGCGCTCGATCCCGATCCCGCCCAGCGCTTCGCGAGCGCCGCCGAGTTCGAACGCGCGCTCGGCGCCG
>JBGAOA010000080.1:0-17807 GCA_044222065.1 Candidatus Eiseniibacteriota bacterium | reverse complement strand
CGTGGTCATCAAAACGTAGGCGCCGAAGACGACTAACAGCCCCGCGCCGATCCAGCCGCCGAGCGCGACCTCGCGCGGCCGGTAGAGCCCGAGCGCGAGCCCCGCGCCCGCCATGACGCCTGCGAGCACGCCGTAGTGGGCGCGGCCATAGAGGAAGATGAACGGCAGGTAGTGCGCGCCGACGATCACGAGCGCCGCCGGGTAGAACCAGCCGGGGCGGAACAGTGCGAGCGCGAACGCGAGCGGGAACGCGGCCGGCACCGTGAACGCGATCTGGGTCGCGAGCGCGCCGAGCGGATTCTCGTGCGACATCGAAGCGCGCCGGCCGAGGAGCCGCAGCGCGAGCATCGTGCCGGGGAAGATGAACGCGCCGCCGATGAACAGCGCCGCCCGGCCGAGGGATTCCGATCGGGTCGCCGTGAGCGCGGTGGACACCGCCCACACCGCGGCCGAGACGAGCGCGCCGATGCCGCCGCCCCAATACACGTCGTGGATCTCTCGCTGCGCCTCGCGAACGTCCATCGCGGTTCTCCTTCGCGGCCGCGGGGCCGGTTGCCGGGGGAGCGCGGTCTGCTTATGGTGCGCGGCCTCGCTCACCCTGCGGCCGCGTCACCGAGTCCATCCGTTCGAGGAGTATCGAACCATGCCTACGCATCGCCTTGCACCGGGTTTCGCGCTCGTCGCGACGCTCGCGATCCTCGCCTCCCCCGCCGCGGCGCAGCTCAAGCTGCCGCGCGTGAGCCCGAACGCCACGGTCACGCAAACGGTCGGAGTCACGAACCTCTCGATCTCGTACAGCCGTCCCGGCGTGAAGAACCGCACGATCTGGGGCGAGCTCGTGCCCTACGACAAGCCGTGGAGGACGGGCGCGAACGAAGCGACGAACCTCACCGTGTCGACCGACGTGACGTTCGGCGGCCAGCAGGTCGCGGCCGGCAGCTACGCGCTCGTCACGATCCCCGGAAAGGACGAGTGGACCGTGGCGCTCAACTCCGAGAAGGAGCTGTGGGGCGCGTTCGCGTACAAGCCCGAGCGCGACGTCGTGCGCGTGAAGGTCAAGCCCGCGGCGGCCGAGCACGAGGAGTGGATGCGCTTCTCGTTCGAGAACCTGACCGCGAACTCCGCCGACCTCGTGCTGCGCTGGGAGAAGCTCGCGGTGTCGGTCCCGATCGCCGTGGATCTCCCCGGCACGGTGCTCGGCGGCGCGCGCACTTCGCTCGCTGCGGCGAAGGCCGACGACTGGCGGATGCGCGTGAGTGCCGCGCGCTGGTGCCTCGACAACGACCAGGCGCTCGCCGAGGGCCGCGGCTGGCTCGACCAGGCGCTCGCGATCACGAAGAACTACTCGACGCTCGGCCTCCTCGCCCGCTGGCAGGCGAAGGAAGGCAAGACGAAGGACGCGATCGCGAGCGCCGCGCTCGCGATCGAGGACGGCAAGAAGAGCGCCGACAAGCCGGACATGACCTCGCTCGAGAAGCTCGTCGCGGAGTGGAAGGCGAAGTAGCCGTCCGCCCGCGGCACTCCGTCACGCGCAGGCCCGCGGGTTCGCCCGCGGGCCTGCGTCGTTGAGGGCGTTTCCGGCCTCCGCGCGCATCCGGAGTCGCGGAACCCGATCCGCCCGCCCGGACGCGCTCGGCGAATCGGCCGCGCTGCAATTTCTGCAAAGCGATGCGCAGAACTTCCACGCGCGCTCCGCCGCGCGTGCGTGCGAACGCACTGCGCGCCTCGCCGCAACGCGATGCGCGGCCCGATCGCCGCCGTGCCGGTCGCGGCACCGCGCTTGCAGTGTCCGTCGCCGGCTCGCGTCGCGCGCCTCCGCACCTCCTCGCGGCTCCGCGCGCGACGAACTCGGATCCCCCTCGAGTGACCGGGCCGCTCCCACGTCCCACTCCCCGACACGACCGCTGTTCGCCAGAGCGGCGCGCGCTCGCGCGCGCCCACCGGGAGGACGCATGCGTCTCATCGCTGCGCTGGCCCTCGCCGTTCCGTGTCTCCTCGTTGCAGGCGTCGGATCCGCCGCGCCGACCGTCTCGATCACGCTCCACTGGACCGCACCGGGCGACGACGGCGTCGTCGGCCGCGCCGCCGCGTACGAACTCCGCTACTCGACCGCCCCGATCCACGCCGCGAACTTCGCGCAGGCGACGCCCGTCGCGGGGCTCGCCGCGCCGCGCGCGGCGGGGCAGCCGGAGCAGTTCACGGTGCCGGGGCTCGCCGTGGGCCCCAACTACTTCTTCGCGCTGCGGACGCGCGACGAGGCGTTCAACTGGTCCTCGATCTCGAACGTCATCGCGATGTCGAGCACGACGACCGGCGTCGAGCCGGGCGCGGCCGCCTTCGCGTTCGCGCCGCCGACGCCGAACCCGGTGCGCTCCGAGGCGGTGTTCGCGTTCTCGCTCCCGGGCGACGCGCCGCTCGCGGTGGACGTGTTCGACGTGAACGGCCGACACGTCCGCGCGCTCGCGCGGGGCTGGCGCTCGGCCGGCGCGTCGACCCTGCGGTGGGACCTGCGCGACGGCGACGGACGCGCGGTCGCGCCGGGGCTCTACCTCGTGCGCGCGGCGTTCGGAAACGAGTCCGTCCGCCGCCGCGTCGTCGTCGCGCGTTAGCGCGCCGCGTCCGCCGCGCGCCGGCCGACGCCGGCCGCGGCGAGCAGCGCCGCGACGAGCATCACGAGCAGCGCGCCGATCACGTTGTACCAGAGGAACGACAGCTTCGTGAGCGCGAAGCACGCGATCACGACGGCCTCGGCGACGATCGCCGCGGCGAACACCGCCGTGCCGCCCACGCGGCGCAGGTAGAACGCCGTGAGGAAGATGCCGAGGATCGTCCCGTAGAACAGCGACCCCAGGATGTTCACGGCCTCGACGAGCGTGCCGAGCCCGCTCGCCCACTGGGCGAAGCCGATCGCGAACAGCGTCCAGACCACGGTCACGAGGCGCGACGTCGCGACGTCGCAGCCGTTCGTCCGCGCGATGGCCCGGGAGCCGGCGGATCACGTCCACGACCGTCGTCGAGGTGAGCGCCGACAGCTCGGCCGAGGTCGAGTTCATGGACGCGGCGAAGACGGCCGCGAAGACGAGGCCGACGAGGCCGGCCGGCAGCGCCCCGAGCACGAAGGCCAGGAACACGTAGTTCGCGTCGTTCGACGGCGCCGCGATCGGCGCGCTTCGCGAGCGAATTCCAGCGCGAGCGCGCGTCGACCGCGATCGGCGTCGCGCACGGCTCGCGCGCGCGCGCGACGAGCGGCGCGTCCTCCGGCGGATCGCCGCGACGAGCACGCGCGCGCCGCGTCGCGACGCGCGCCCCACGCGGCCGAGTGGTCGCGCTCGACCGCCGCCGCGTCCGCGGCGAGCGCCCCGCGCGCGAGCGACGCGCGCTGGCCGGGATTGAACGACGCCGGCGCCGGAGCGAACAGGTAGAACACCCACACCGTCACGCCGAGCAGCAGGATCGCGAACTGCATCGGGATCTTCACGACGCCGTTGAACAACAGCCCGAGCCGGCTCTCGCCGATCGAACGCCCCGTGAGGTAGCGGCCGACCTGCGACTGGTCCGTGCCGAAATACGCGAGCTGCAGGAAGAACCCGCCGATCAGTCCCGACCACAGGTTGTAGCGGTCGTTCGGGTCGAAGCGCGTCTCGAGCGCGCGCAGCTTGCCGAGTTCGCCCGCCGTCTGGAGCGCGCCGCCGAAGCCGACGCCCTCCGGCAGCGCGCGCACCGCGAGCGCGAACGCTGCGGCCATCGTGGCGAGGACGATCGTGAACTGGAGAACGTGCGTGTGACTCACCGCGCGACTGCCGCCTGTCGCCGTGTACGCGACGACGAGCGCGCCGATCAGCGCGCACGTCCAGCGCACGTCCCAGCCGAGCACGACCGACAGGATGAGCGCCGGCGCGTAGATCGTCAGTCCGGCGGCGAGCCCGCGCTGGACGAGGAACAGCGCCGCGGCGAGCGAGCGCGTCTTCGGGTCGAAGCGGCTCTCCAGGTACTCGTAGGCCGTGAACACGCCGAGCCGGTGGAAGATCGGGACCGCGGTGACGCACAGCACGACCATCGCGAGCGGCAGGCCGAGGTAGAACTGGACGAAGCGCAGGCCGTCCGCGTAGCCCTGTCCCGGCGTCGAGAGAAACGTGATGGCGCTCGCCTGCGTCGCCATGACGGACAGCGCGACCGCGGGCCACGGCAGGCTGCGGCCCGCGAGCAGGAATCCCGACAGATCGCGAGCGCCGCGACCGCGCCACACGCCGTACGCGACGAACGCGCCGAGCGTGCCGAACATCACGAGCCAGTCGAGCGCGCTCATCCGAAGCGGCGGCTGAGCCACCCGAGCGCCGCGATCACGGCGGCGAGTTCGAGCACGACGAGCGCGTACAGCGCGCGCCAGCCGCCCGGGACCGGCGGTTCGGGCTCGTCCGTCGCGCCCGTCCGCGCGTTCACGGCCTCGGCGCGCTCACGAGGTTCGCGAACAGCCGGTAGGCGCCCGGCACGCCCGCGGGCAGCTGGCGGAACCACGCGAGCCCGGTGTAGACGAACACGCCCTTGCCGAACTTCGCGTACAGGATCGAGCCGTCCTTCGGCGACTCGCCCGGATCGTTCGCCGACAGCACGGTCTCGTAGCGCGGGTCCCACGAGCCCGCGAAGTAGAGGCCGCGCTCCTGCACCCAGCCGTCGAAGTCGGCGGCGCCGATGCGGTTCGGCGTCGTGAGCAGCGGGTGCGCCGCGTTCTTGAAGTGCATCTCGGCCTCTTCGACCGTCACGCGGTCGCGCGAGATGCGGAAGCGGTACGGGCCGATGCGGTCGTCGAGCGTCGTGTCGGCGGTGTCGTACTGCACGACGAGCCGGCCGCCGCCCTCGACGTAGGCCGAGAGGCGCGGCTTCAGCGCACGCAGCCGCTCGCGCGTGTTGTACGCGCGCACGCCGACGACGATCGCGGCGAAGCGCTGGAGCGGCGCGCGCTCGAGCTCGTCGTCCGAGAGCAGCGTCACCTTGAAGCCGAGCTGCCGCAGCGCCTCGGGGACCGGGTCGCCCGAGCCCATGACGTAGCCGACCTCGCCGCCGCTCGCGCGCACGTCGGCGCGCACGAGCTTCGCCTCGGCCGGCGGGAACAGCGTCTGGATCGGGACGTGCGAGTGGTCGATGCGCACGAGCCGGTGGGACCACGGCCGGCCGCCGACCTCGGCGACCGCGCGCAGCACGCCGGTCGCGGCGCCCGCGGGCGGCGTCACGGTGAATTCGGCCGTCACTTCGGCGTCGCCCGCGGGCACGCGCACCGCGCGCGAGGCCGGCTCGACGCGGAAGCCCGCCGGGGCTTCGAGCCGCAGCGTCGCCGCCGTGTCCGACACGCTCGCGCGCGCGATCACGCGCACGGTCTTCGGTGCGGCGCTCGCGAACAGCACGACGGGCTCGTCGAGGCGGCACGTCACGGGCGGCGCGACTTCGAGCGGCCGGTAGCGCTCGCCTTCGACGGGATCGGTCCACTTGTAGACGACGGGCGCGTCCACGACGAAGCGCCGCGCGCCGAGCGCGAGCGTCACGCGCGCGACGAGCGCCGGCGCGTTCTCGGGCGCACCGATGCGCGCGAGATCGTCCACTTCGAACGAACCCGGCCGCGCCGGACGTTCGAGCCAGTAGGGCTGCGTGATCGGCGCGTCGGCGGGCAGAACGACCGACTGCTCCGCGCGCAGCGTGCGGTTCGGCTCGAGCGCGAACGGCCCCGCTGAGGCGAGCGGCGCCGCGCGCAGCGGCGCGAACTCCGCGCCCGGCTGGTCGCCCGACCAGCGCGTCTCGGTGGCGCCCGGCAGCGCGACCGATTCGACCGAGAACGGCGCGCCCGCGCGCTGCAGCACCGAGGTCGCGACGCGCAGCGTCGCCCCGGGCGACGTCGTCGGACGCTGGGCGAGCGCCTCGATCCACAGTCCCGCGCACGCACGCACGAGCTCGTTCAGCTCGCGGCGCTTCGCGCGCACGAGCGGCTCGTCCGGGAGCGACGCCATCGCCGCGTCGGCATCGAGCAGCGCGGGAACGATCGCGGCCGGCCGCTCGGGATCGAACGCCGCACTCGCCTGCTCGAGCGCGCGCGCGACCGCGCCGCCGCCCGGCACGCGCGTCCAGTCGAGCGTGACGCCGTCCATGAGGTCGCGCGCCGCGGGTTCGCCGAGGCGGTGCTCGAACGCGTTCGGGATCGTGCCGCGGCGCTCGGGCGCGCCGAAGCCCTGGCTCTTGTGCATGCTGCGGCTGCGGCCGGCGATCTCGGTGTAGGCCGCGCCGAGCCGCGGGTTCCAGTCGCCGAGATCGATGCCGAGGACCGGCGGCCCCTCGGGCGTCCGCTTCGCCTGCCAGTTGTTCCAGAGGAGCCGCTTCGCGCGCCACGGCTTCACCCGCGCGAGCTGGTCGGGGAAGCGCGCGGGGTCGGCCGCGGCCTCGAACGCCTCTTCGGCGATCATCGCGGACGCCGTGTGGTGGCCGTGCCCGCCGCTGCCGTCCACGCCGAAGCGCGTCACGATCACGTCCGGGCGGAAGCGGCGGATCACCCACACCGCGTCGGCGAGCACGCGGTCGTGGTCCCACACGCGCATCGTCTCGTCCGGAGATTTCGAATAGCCGAAGTCGAGCGCGCGGGTGAAGAACTGCTCGCCGCCGTCCACGCGCCGCGCCGCGAGCAGCTCCTGCGTGCGCAGCACGCCGAGTTCGGAGCCGATCTCGGTGCCGATCAGGTTCTGTCCGCCGTCGCCGCGGGTCATCGCGAGATAACCGGTCCGGAGCCTCCGGCCCTGCGAGCACCACGCGATGAACGCCGTGTTCTCGTCGTCCGGGTGCGCGGCGACGTACAGCACGCTGCCCGTCACCTGGAGCTTCGCGAGCGCTTCGCGGATCTCGGCGGCGTTCTTCGAGTCGGGCGGGCGGACGTCGGAGCGCGCCCCGGGCGCGACGAGGAGGAGCAGCAGCAACGCGCACGAGGCGCGCGCCGGGATGCGAGCGAGAGAGCGGTACGCCACGAAACGAACCTCCGTCGGATGTCGGTCGGCGGCCGGAGCCCGAGCGGTGACGCGCGGGGGCGCGCATCGTAGCATGTCACACGCACCGGCCCGGGACGACGACGACTCAGGAGGGTCGCCATGAACCGATCTTTGATCGCGATCGTTGTGCTGTCCGCCGCCACGCCGCTGGCGTTCGACGTGCCGCGCGACACGGCCTCGTCCGAGACGACGCTCGAACTCGGGGCCGGCTACGGCGAGTACGCGCTGATCTCGCGCGGGTGCGAAGGACAGATCGTGGACCAGGACTTCGTGCACTTCGCCGACGCCGGAGCACAGCTCGAACACCGCTTCGCGGGTCCGGGACTGACCGCGGGCGTGCGCGGCGGCGTGCTGCGAGACGACCCGGACGAGGATCCCGCGACGCCCGCGGCGGAAGCTCCCGCAGACAACCGCTACGTGAACCCCTACCTCGCGCTCGAGGGCCCGCACAGCGGCGCGGGCATCGGCGTCGTGCTGCACGAGCGCGAATTCCCGACCGCGGGCGAAGGCGCGCGCGAAGCGGACGACCATCCGCTCAACGACATCAGCGCGCACCTGCGCCTGGGCGATCGCGACGAGAAGTTCTTCGCCGTCGAGTGGATGGAAGGCGTGCCGCTCTATTCCGACGGCGGCTACCTGACGATCGGCGGCGGCGGCCGCATGAACTGGCGCCCGCTCCACGTGCACGCCGGCCTCGCGACCGGCGGACCGTACGAGGGCGCCGGCGGGTTCGTCCGGCTGCGCTGTGAACTGCGGCCGGGAATCGAGGCGCGGCTCACGGGACGCTTCGGCACGTCGGGGGGCGCGGACGCGAGCGCGATCGCGGTCGGCGCTCGCTTCACGCTGCCCGCGCCGCGCTGAACGGCGCGCCGCCTCGAACGCGAAACGGGGCCCGCGCCGCCGCGGGCCCCGTTCCGTCGCGCGCGCTCAGTAGCCGAGCGCGCAGCCGTCCTTGCGCTTCTCGGTCGCGCCCGA
Source organism: Candidatus Eiseniibacteriota bacterium (assembly GCA_044222065.1). Lineage (GTDB taxonomy): Bacteria > Eisenbacteria > RBG-16-71-46 > RBG-16-71-46 > RBG-16-71-46 > JBGAOA01. Next base: position 9,813 of record JBGAOA010000080.1, on the reverse strand, counting down.
GTAGACGCCCGTCTTCGGATCGCGCCAGATCGCCTGATAGCCGCCGTACGCGCCGACGGGCTCGGGCTCGATCACGTGACCGCGGCGCTTCAGCTCGTCGAGCACTTCCGCCGGCAGGCCGTCCTCGAGGTGCAGGACGCCGCCGTCCGTCATGACCGTGCCCGTCGGCTCGGTCGAGCCGGTGTGGTGGAAGCGGATCGCGTCGCCCGCCTCCTGCAGGTTCATGCCGAAGTCCACGAGGTTCACGATCACCTGCGCGTGGCCCTGCGGCTGCATGTCCCCGCCCATGAGTCCGAACGCCATCACCGGCTCACCCGCGATCGTCACGAACGCCGGGATGATCGTGTGGAATGGACGCTTGCCGGGCGCGAGCGCGTTCGGATGCTTCGGGTCGAGCGAGAACAGCCCGCCGCGGTCCTGGAGCCCGATGCCGACCGCCGGCACGCAGTAGCCGCTGCCGAAGCCGGTGTAGTTGCTCTGGATCAGCGACACCATCATGCCGTTCCCGTCCGCGGCGCACAGGTACGTCGTCTCCTTCTGGTTGAGCGCGCTCACCTCGCCCGGCGCGTCCGTGGTCGCGGCGTGCGCACGGTCCACGAGCACGGCGCGGCGCTTCGCGTAGTCCTTGCTCAGCAGCTCCGCGATCGGAGCCTTCGCGTACTCGGGATCGGCGAACCAGCGCGCGCGATCGGCGAACGCGAGCTTCTTCGCCTCGACGAACAGGTGCCAGAAGTCGGCCGACTCACGCCCCATGCCCTTCAGGTCGAAGTTCTCGATCAGGTTCAGCAGCTGGAGCGCCGTCACGCCCTGCCCGGGCGGCGGCAGCTCCCACACCGTCCAGCCGCGGTAGTCGGTCGAGACCGGCTTCTGCCACGTGGACGTGTGGCGCGCGAAGTCCTCCTTTTCGAAGAACCCGCCGTTCGCCTTCGAGAACTTCACGATCTCGTCCGCGATCTCGCCGCGGTAGAACGCGTCGCGGCCCTTCGTCGCGAGCAGCCGCAGCGTGCGCGCGAGGGCGGGATTGCGGAACACCTCGCCTTCGGCCGGCGCGCGGCCGCCGGGCAGGAACACGTCGGCGAAGCCGGGCTTGTCCTTGAAGCGCGCGACCGAGCGCTGCCAGTCGCCCGCGATCACGGGCGAAAGCGGGAAGCCCTCTTCGGCGTAGCGGATCGCCGGAGCGAGCACCTCCTTCATCGGCAGCTTCCCGAACTTCGCGTGCAGCGCGAACCAGCCGTCGCACGCACCCGGCACCGTCCACGCGTAGGGCGAGTAGAGCGGAATCGTCCCGTCCTTCTCGGGGGGCACCTTGTCGATCGTGAGCGCGAGCGGCGCGCGCCCGCTCGCGTTCAGGCCCTCGAGCGATTTCGCCTTCGGGTCCCACACGATCGCGAACAGGTCGCCGCCGAGTCCGTTCGCGGTCGGCTCCATGAGGCCGAGGCAGGCGTTGATCGCGATCGCCGCGTCCACCGCGCTGCCGCCCTTCTTCAGCATCTCGAGCCCGGCCTGGGCCGCGAGCGGCTGCGCGCACGCGACCATTCCGTGGCGACCGTAGACGACGGAGCGGGTGGCGTTCCCGCGCGCGGCGTGTGCGGTCTGGTCCATCGCTTCGCTCATCAGGAGTCCCATCGCGCACACGAGCGTGAGCGCGGGCGTTCGGCGAGGCATGACGCATCCTCCGCGTGGGTGGACGTGCGGCGCACGGCGCGCAGCCTAGTCGCCGGCGCGCTGCCGCCGCAACGGGACGCGGCACGGCCGCCCGACGCGCGCGAAATTCCGAGGCAACGCATCGCGGGCCGCGTTTGAGGGGCCTGAGAGCGCCGCCTATACTCCGCGCGCTTCCGCGACGTTCCATCGGCGCATCCGCGCCGCTTCCCGGAGAGAACCCATGTCACGCTTCACCGGCGTCGACTTCTACGAGATCGACTCGCTGCTCACCGAAGACGAGATCCAGATCCGCGATCACGTGCGCGGCTGGGTCGAGGAGCGCTACCTCCCGCTGATCGAGGACGCGTACGAGAAGGCCTACTTCCCCGCCGACGTGATCCCCGAGGTCGCCGAGATGGGCCTGCTCGGGGCGTCGCTGCCCGAGAAGTACGGCTGCGCCGGCGTGTCCGCCACGGCGTACGGCATCGCGATGCAGGAGCTCGAGCGCGGCGACTCCGGCCTGCGTTCCTTCGCCTCGGTGCAGGGATCGCTCGTGATGTGGCCGATCTACGCCTACGGCTCCGAGGAGCAGCGAGTGAAGTGGCTGCCGAAGCTCGCGAAGGGCGAAGTCATCGGCTGCTTCGGCCTCACCGAGCCCGACTTCGGCTCCGATCCGGGCGGCATGATCACGCGGGCGAAGAAGGCGGACGGCGGCTACGTCCTGAACGGCGCGAAGATGTGGATCACGAACGGCACGGTCGCGGACCTCGCCGTCGTGTGGGCGAAGCTCAAGAACGAGGCGACCGGCAAGGAAGAGATCAAGGGCTTCCTCGTCGAGAAGGGCACGAAGGGCTACAGCGCCCCCGAGCAGAAGCGCAAGCACTCGCTGCGCGCATCGGTGACGAGCGAACTCATCCTGCAGGACGTGTTCGTGCCCGAAGCGAACCTGCTGCCGAACGTCTCGGGACTCAAGGGACCGCTCGGCTGCCTCTCGCAGGCGCGCTTCGGCATCGCGTTCGGCGTCGTCGGCGCGGCGATGGCGTGCTTCCACGCCGCGGCCGAATACTCGAAGTCGCGGATCATGTTCGGAAAGCCGATCGGTTCGTTCCAGATGGTGCAGTCGGAATTCGCCGACATGCTCACCGAGATCACGAAGGCGCAGCTGCTCGCGATCCAGCTCGGCCGCATCAAGGAGCGCGGCAGCGTGACGCCGCAGCAGATCTCGATGGCGAAGCGCAACAACTGCGAGATCGCGCTCGACGTCGCGCGCCGCTCGCGCGACATCCTCGGCGCGAACGGCATCACGGCCGAGTACCCGGTCATGCGGCACATGTGCAACCTCGAGTCGGTGAAGACCTACGAGGGGACGCACAACATCCACACGCTCGTGCTCGGCGAGGCCGTGACGGGTCTCGCCGCGTACCGCTGACCGCGGCCGCGAAGTCCCGCGCGACGCCCGGCGCCCCGAGCGCCGGGCGTTCGCGTTTCCGTCCCGCTCAGCGCGTCGCGAGCAGCGGCACGCTGAGCCGGGCGAGCAGGATCGTCCGGCCGCCGAGCGCGATCAGCGGCAGCGGCAATCCGCCGACGCTCGCTTCGACGCCGAGTTCGAGCCCGGTCCGTGCGAGCGGCGCCTGGAACCCGAGCCCGACGTCGAGCCCCGCCCACGCGTCGTCCGTGTTCGACTCGTACCAGGGCGTGAGGACGTGCGTCGAGCGCGACGTGCGCGTGATGCGCGCGATCCCGTACGGCGTGACGGGAGCGTCGGGCAGGAAGTAACCGCGCAGCGTCAGTCCGAGGATGAGCTCGGAGGACGAGTACTCGCGGTAGTACTGCGGATACGGGTTGTCCTGGTGCGAGCCGAGCACGTCGAGCGCGACGCCCGCGCGGCGCGTGGCGTAGTACTCGAGCGAGCCGCCCCACGCGAGGCGTTCGTCGTCCGACCCGCCTTCGTAGGCCCACACGCTCGTCGCGCCCGCCACCGGCGCGAGCCGAAGCTGGCCGGCCTCGTGCCCCCCGGCGCGCGCGATCGCGGGCACGGCCGCGGCCATCGCCACCGCGAGCCCCGCAAGCCCGATTCGAAGGAGTCGTGCGCTCACGTCAGCGTCGTCGCTCGCGCGGGGCCCGCGTGACGCCGGCCCCCCCAGGTTCCGGCGACGCCTCCGGTCGGTTGCGCGCCGCGGGCTTCGCGCAAGCGACCTTTCCGGAAGCGCTTCGGGCCGCCGTTGCACGCGCCATCGCAGCCGATCGCGGCCGATTCCGGCTCAAGCGCCTCCGGCGTCGGGTCGAAAACGCCCGGGAGCCTCCGTCCGCCGGCCGCTGCCCCTCCCGCACCCAGGACCTCATGCGACCCGCACCCCTCGGAACCCTCGTCGTCTTCGCTTTCGCGCTCGCCGCCCCGGCCTCCGCCGGCACGCTGAGCGGCCGCATCGTCGTGCGGAGCGCGGCGCCGGCGGCCGCGCCCGAGTTGCACGCCTACCCCGGGCAGGCGAGCGCGATGGCGAACGCCCGCCGCATGCCGCGCGGACTCGTCTCCGACGCGGTCGTGTTCGTGCAGACGGCGCCCGCGAGCGCGGACTCGATCTACGCCGTGCGCGCGAAGCGGCCCGAATTGCGCCAGCGCAACGAGTGCTTCGAGCCGCGGGTGGTTGCGATCGCCACGGGCGGCTCCGTGGATTTTCCGAACGACGATCCGGTCTACCACAACGTGTTCAGCCCCTCGCCCGTCAAGCGCTTCGACCTCGGCAAGTACCCGAAGGGCCAGAGCCGCCGCGTCACCTTCGCGCGCGCCGGGCTCGTGAACGTGTTCTGCGACATCCACTCGCACATGCAGGCCTTCGTGCTCGTGATCCCGCACCCCGTCTTCGCCCGCCCGGACCGCGAGGGCAACTTCACGCTGCCCGACCTGCCGGCCGGCCGGTATCGCGTGCGCGTGTGGCACCCGGACTTCACCGAGACCGAGCGCGACGTGGACGTGCCGGATCAGGGCGAGGCGCGGACGGAGCTGGCGTTGTGATCCGCCGGATCCCGCTCCGGGTCCGGCTGCTGCTGCTCACCCTTCCACCGATCGTCGTGATCGTCGCCGGTACGCTCGCGATCTTCGGGCGCGCGGTATCGCAGCAGGCCGACGCGACGCTGCGCGGCGACTTGCGGCGCGCCTCGGGCGTGCTCGAGGACCTGCTCGCGACGCGCGCGCACGAACTCGCGGGCGAGGCGCAGGTCATCGCGCAGGACCCCAAGTTCTTCGCCACGCTCACGATTCCGGGCGGCGCCGCGGACCCGACGCTGCGCGAGACGATGGCCGGGGTCGCGCGCGACTTCAACGCGATCGTCGGTCACGACGTGTTCGACGTGCTCGACGAATCGGGCGCGCTCGTGGCGAGCGTCGGCCGCGAGAGCGTCGGCGAACCGCATCGCGCCGAGCTCGCGCGTCCCGCGCTCGAAGGACGTCCCGTCTCGCGCACCGTGCTCGTGCGCGGCGTGCTCGTGCAGGTGAACGCCTCGCCGGTCGTCGCGGGCGGCCGCGTCGTCGGCGTGCTCGTGCTCGGCGCCCGCGTCGGCGGCGAGCTCGCCGAGCAGCTCAAGACGCGCACGCGCAGCGAAGTGTCGTTCCTGAGCGGCGGCGTCGCGACCGCCTCGACGCTCGAGGAGGGCCGGCGGACCGCGGTGCTCGCCGGCGCCCCGCTCCGTCCGCTCGTCGGCGACGGCCTGTCCGAGACACGCGTCGAGGACGACGTGTTCCTGACGCTCGTCCGGCCGCTGCCGAACGCCGATCCCGCGCTCGGCCAGCGCTACGTCCTGCAGCGCTCGCTGCGCGCGGAATTCGCCGGGCTGCGCCGGGCTCAGGCCGAGATGCTCGGGCTCGGCCTCGTCGTGCTCGCGGTCGCGGTGCTCGTGAACCTGTTCGTCTCGAGCGGCTTCGTCGCCCCGATCCAGCGCATGGTGCGGGCGTCCGAGGCGATGGAGCACGGCGACTACGAAGCGCCGCTCGACCGCGCGCGGCGCGACGAACTCGGCGACCTCGCCGGGCGCTTCGATGCGATGCGACAGAGTCATCGCCGCTACGTGTCGAGCCTCGAGGAAGTGACGCGTCTCAAGTCGGAGTTCATCAGCGTCGCCTCGCACGAGCTGCGCACGCCGATCAGCGTCATCCAGGGCTACCAAGAGATGATGTCGCAGCGACTGCTCGGCCCGGTGAGCGCGGAGCAGCGCGAGGCGCTGGACGCGATCGGCCACAGCGCGCGCACGCTGCTCAAGATCGCCGAGGACGCGACGCGGTTCGCGCAGATCCGCAGCACGGGCCTGCGGCTCGAGCGCGCCGAGGCCCGGGTGGGAGAACTCGTGGAGGCGGCCGTCCGCGCCGCGCTCGCGGCGGGCCCGGACCGGCGGGTGTCGGTCACGACCGAGGTCGCGCCGGGGCTCGACGGCGCGCTGCTCGACGCGGCGCAGAGTTCGGAGTGCCTGTTCCATCTCGTCGCGAACGGCATCCGCTTCACGCCCGACGGCGGTCACGTCGTCGTGCGGGCTCGGCGCCACCACGACCGGCTCGAACTCGAGGTCGAGGACGACGGCGTCGGCATCGAGCCCGAACGTCACGCGACGCTCTTCGATCGCAGCATCACCGTCTACGACCACTCCAAGCACCACTCCTCGGCGACGCTCGAATTCGGGTCCGCGGGGCTCGGGCTCGGGCTGTCGATCGCGCGCGGAGTGGTCGAAGCGCACGGCGGCACGATCGAGCTTGAGAGCGCTCCCGGCGTCGGCAGCCGCTTCACGATTCGCATCCCGGCCTACGGCGCGCTGCGCGCCGCCGCCTGAAGCGCCGCTGGCGAGCGCCATCGCGCGTTGCTAGTGTGCCGCCGATGCGCGACCCGCTCACGACGCCGTTCGATGCCGCCGACGCGGATCCCGACCCGCTCGCGCAGTTCCGCCTCTGGCTCGCGGACGCCGAACGCGCGGTCGGCGACGAAGCCGTCTCGATGGCGCTCGCGACCGCGACTCCCGACGGCGCACCGTCCGTCCGCATCGTGCTGATGCGCGGGCTCGACGAGCGCGGGCTCGTGTTCTACACGAATCTCGAGAGCCGCAAGGGCGACGAACTGCGCGCGAATCCGCGCGCCGCGCTCGTCTTCCACTGGCCGCCGCTCGAGCGCCAGGTGCGGATCGAGGGCCGCGTCGAGACGGTTGCGGCCGCCGAGGCCGACGCGTACTTCGCCTCGCGTCCGCTCGGCCACCGCTTCAGCGCCGCGGCCTCGCCCCAGAGCCGCGTCGTCCCGGATCGCCGCGCGCTCGAAGCCGCCGTCGAGCGGCTGCTCGCCGAACACCCGCACGGCCATCCCCCGCGCCCGGACTTCTGGGGCGGCTATCGCCTGGTCCCCGGGGCCTGGGAGTTCTGGCAGGGGCGCAAGCACCGGCTCCACGACCGCATCCGCTACCGCCCCGACGGAACGGGCTGGCGGCGCGAGCGGCTCGCGCCGTGAGCCCGGGGCGCGCGACGACCGTTCGTCCCTCGCGTTCGACCGTTCGTCGCCCGTCTTCTCCCGTCCGCGGGCCGCGCGCGCGACGCTGCTCCGCATGAGCGCCGCCCCGAAGCCCCGCCGTCCGCGCGCCGAACCCGCGCCGCTGCCGGACCTGCTCCACATCCTGTGGCGCGCTCCGGCGAGCGCGCTGCCGTTCGGCGTGTTCTTCTGGTTCACGAACGACGGCCGCCGCGAAACGCTGACGGGGTTCCTGCTCGTCGCGGGCGTGTTCGGCTTCTGCATCCACGGCGCGCTGTGGGTCGCGCACCACGCGCTGCGGCCGATGCTCGCGCAGCGCTTCCGCCACGAGGGTCCGCGCACCTGGTGGATCGCGGGCGCGCACCTCGTGATGAGCCTGCTCGGCACGATCGCGGCCATGCTCGTCGTGAACCAGTGGATCGTGCCCGGGTTCCTCGGCAACGCCCGCGGCATCGTGCTGTCGCTCACGTACAGCCTGCTGTTCGGCACCGGCTTCATGGCGATCGCGCTCGCGATCAACTTCTACCGGCGCGCGATGGAGCACGCCGGCTCGGAACGCGAGCTCCAGCTCGCGAGACGCATCCAGCGCTCGTTCCTGCTCTCGGAATTCCCGCGCCGCTCGCGCGTCGAGGTGCACGCGGTGAACGTGTCGTCGAAGCAGGTGAGCGGCGACGTGTACGACGTGATCGCGCCGAACGACGCCGAGATCCTGCTCGCGATCGCCGACGTTTCCGGGAAGGGCGTCCCGGCGGCGATCCTGTCCTCGATGCTCCAGGCCTCGCTGCGCACGCAGGCCGGCGCCGTGGCCTCGCCCGCCGCGATGATGAGCACGATCAACGCGCTCGCGTGCCAGCGCGCGAGCACGGGCCAGTTCGCGACGTTCTTCCTCGCGGCGATCCACGAGCCGAGCCTCACGCTGCGCTTCACGAACGCCGGCCACAACCTGCCCGTCCTGCAGCGCGCGAGCGGCGAGCGCGTGCTGCTCGAGCGCGGCGGCCTCGTCGTCGGCATGATCGAGCACGCGCCGTACGAAGAAGAGTCGCTCGCGCTCGCGGAAGGCGACCGCATCGTGTTCTACACCGACGGCGTCACCGAGGCGGCGCGCGCCGACGGCGACATGTACGGCGAGGAGCGCCTCTACGCGCTGCTCGACGCGCTGCCGCGCGACCTGTCGAGCCAGGCGGTCGTGGACCGCGTGCTCGAAGGCGTCCGCGAGTTCCTCGCCGGCGCGGAGCCCGGCGACGACATCACCGTCATGGCGCTGCGCGTGCTCCCCGCGGGCGGCGCCCCCCGCTGACCGTTCATCCGTCCCGGACGACCGTTCGTCGGCTCCGGTCGCGACACCGCTCCGCCGAGCCCCGATGCTGTGAGCGGAGGACACGATGACGAACCCGAACGATTGCGACCCGCCCCGCCGTCCCGCACGCCGACTGCTGTGGACCCTCGTGCGCCAGCCGCTCGTGGCCGTGCCGTTCGCGCTGTTCTTCGGGACGATCTTCGGCGGCGGCTGGGAGCGCTACCTGTGGTCGTACGGCGCGGCGCTCGTCTTCTCGTACTGCATCGGACTCGGCATGTGGGCGGTCGAGACGTGGATCCGCCCGCACATCCCGGTGCCGTCCGAGGGCAGCGAGTGGAGCCGCAGCTGGCGCATCGGCGCCGCGTACGTCGCGGCCGCGATCCTGTGCAGCTACCTCGCCGCCGGCATCCTCGAGCTGACGTTCGGCCGCGGGTTCCTCGGCAGCCCGCGGGCGTGGGTCGTCTCCGGGCTCTACACGCTGCTGTTCGCCGTGCTCTTCAGCGGCATCGCGTTCGCCCGCGAGTTCTACCGGCTCGCGGTCTCGCGGGCGCGCGCGATCGAGCAGACGCGCGCCGAACTCGCGCAGGCCGAACTGCGGGCGCTCCGCGCCCAGGTGCACCCGCACTTCCTCTTCAACACGCTCAACACGATCGCATCGCTCATCACGCTCGACCCGCGCGCGGCCGAGGAGACGACGACCCGGCTCGGGGAGCTGTTCCGCTACACGCTCACGGCGAGCGAGCGCGACCACGTGACGCTCGGCGAGGAACTGGCGTTCCTGCGCAACTACCTCGAGATCGAACACACGCGCTTCGCCGAACGGCTGCGCGTCGTCGAGGACGTCGCGCCGGGGCTCGAGGGACTGCCGGTGCCGGCGCTGCTGCTCCAGCCGCTCGTCGAGAACGCCGTCCGCTACGCCGTCTCGCCGAGCGAGCGCGGGGCGACGATCACGCTGCGCGCGCGGCGCGAGGGCGAGTCGCTCGTGCTCGTCGTCGCCGACGACGGCCCCGGCTTCTCGGACGGCCCGCCGAGCGGCACCGGCTTCGGGCTCCACTCCGTCCGCGAACGCCTTCGCGTCGCGGGCCCCGGCCACACGCTCGAGGTGGATTCGCGCCCGGGCGCCGGAACGACGCTGACGCTGCGCCTGCCCGTCGTCGAAGCCGTCCCGTCCTTCCCTTCGAAAGGAGTCCGCTCGTGAACGTTCGCTCGACCCTGACCCGCGCCGCGGCGCTCGCCGCGCTCCTCTTCGCCTGCGGCGCCGCCCACGCCGACCCCGCCGCGCTCGCCGGCGCGAAGCGCGCGCTCCAGTCGGCGGTGAATCGCGGCCGCGCGGACGCCGTGCAGGAGGCGCGCGCCCGCCTCGCGGCGATCGCCGCG
>JBGAOA010000079.1:0-17619 GCA_044222065.1 Candidatus Eiseniibacteriota bacterium | reverse complement strand
CCGGTGGTCTCGACGACCGCGCGGCCGGCGCGGACTTCATCGCGGCCCCCGCGACGCCTGCACCGGCGGAATCACGTCGCGATGCAGCCACTCGCGCTCGGTCGTGCCGTCGTCGCGATGGCGCACACGATAGAGCTCGACCTCGTGCCCCGGCGCGCTCGAGCCGCCCGCGTAGACGCCCGGAAGCTCGCGCTCGACGGCGTCCAGCTCGAACGACTCGCCGAGCGGCGACTCGCCGTCGAAGCGCGCGGCGAGCGTCGAGCCGAGCACCTCGATCCGGAGCCGCACCGGCTGCTCGAGGTCGTTGCGCAGCTTCAGGTCCTTCGCGCCCCACGCGATCGTCGCGTCCCAGCCGAGCGGGATGTAGTCCACGGGCGTCGAGTGACGGAAGCGCTCGACCGGCGTGAGCCCCGCGAGCAGCCCGGCGACGAACAAGGTGGATGCGACCTGGCACACGCCGCCCCCGGTCTGGAACTGGCGCGCATCGCGCAGGATCACGGGCGCCGAGGCGTATCCGCGCGCCTCGGTGCGTGGACCCACGATCGCATCGAAGCTCAGCTGCTCTCCCGGACGCAGCACGATGCCGTCGAGCGCGGCGGCGGCCCGCGCGATGTTTGCCGTGCGCGCGGGCAGGCTCCCGACGAGGGTCGTGGAGAAGTCGCCGAGGGCCACGGGAAAGGCGGCGCGATCGAGCGAGCGTTCGACGGAGTCGGCGTGCGCGGGCCCCGGGTCGGCCGCGGCGAGACGCCCGGCGACGGCCGCGCACGACAGCGCGGCGGCGAGCAACGCCCACAGGGCGGCGAGGGATCGGGGTCGAGGTTCCATCCGTGGAATCGTGCGACGGGGCGCAGAATAGCAGAGGGCCGTGGCGCCGGTGCGATGCCCCCACTCACCGAGGTCGAAATTCGCACGCCGCGTGTGATCGGCCGCCGCGACGTGCGTTGGCACACGTGTCCTGCCCCGGACGAGCCGGGGCACCCGTACGTTCTCCCTCGGAGTCCCGGCATGCGCCCTCGGCACCCCTCGCCCGTCCCTCGATTCGGCTGGTCCGCTCTGTCCGCCCTGCTTCTCGCCGCGACGATCGCGCCGTCCGCTTCGGCCGCAACGCGGCTCAAGGGCCCCGAAGTGATCCCGTTCGACGCCATCATGGGGCACGCCACCGACCTCGCGGCCGGCGACATCGATCAGGACGGCGTGCCCGAGATCCTCGGCTCGTTCCAGGATCGCGCCCTGCGCGTGTGGAAGCGCGATGCCGGCCGCTGGAACATGGCCTTCATCGCGAGCGCGGGAATCGGACCGGAGCTCTACGGCACACCGTTCGTCTCGTACACCGACGAGCCGGCCGTCTCCCCCGGCGGCGGATATCGGACCGGTCAGTTCCTCTATGCCGCGCACACCCCGGCCCCCGAGGTGTGGAGCATTCGCATGGACCTCGGCGGCGTCTTCTCCGACGCCTCGCTCACGGGCGCGCTCGTGGACATTCCGATGAACGGCCCGTTCAGCAATCCCGGAACGCTGCCCGCGAACGGCGACCCCACGCCGAGATGGCGACTGCTCGTCCCCGGCGGCTCCATCTTCGATCCGCCGATGTTCGTGTACCTGCCCGAATTCGGAACGACTCAGCCGTTCCCGAAGATGACCTACAGCACCGACCTCTCGGGCTACTGCGAGCAGGCCTCGCACTTCGTGGGGGGGAGCGCGATCGGAGACTTCAACGGCGATGGCACGAACGAAGCCGCGCTGCTCGTCCACGCGAACGTGTGGCTCACGTCCACCTTCTCTGCGGGGGCGGGGGGCGGCAACTCGGGATGCTGGGGCTACCAGCGCGTGCCGGTCGGGGGCGTGTCCGGAAACCAGCAGATGTTCGTCGGCAGGTTCGACGGCAATTCCACCGACGACCTGATCGTGCGCGAACTCGACGGCACGGTGCGCGTGCTGCTCGGACAGCCCGGCGGCCCGCCGTACGCGTTCACGACGAACGTCGTGCCGACGGCGGCGACGGGATCCCCGAACGCGTCCGACATCGCGAGCGCCGACCTCGACGGCGACGGCGACCTCGACTTCGTCGTGTCGTTCCTCTCCCCGCCCGGCTACGAGGTCGCCATCAACATGGGAAGCGGCTCGTTCTCGACGACGTTCGTCGCGCTCGGCGGACCGAACCTCGGCGCGCGCTCGGTCGCGATCGCGGACTTCGACGGCGATCTGCTCCTCGACCTCGCGCTCTCGCAGCCCAACACGGTTCCCGCGCGGCTCCTGCTGCTCCCGGGCGACGGCCTGGGATCGTTTGCGAACACGACGACGTACGGCCTCGGCTCGCTCGAGGCGGCCTGTATCATCGCGACCGATCTCAGCGCCGACGGCATCGCCGACGTGGCGGTGGGCGGAACGGACGTGAACTTCACGTTTCCGAGCTATCCGATCCGCACGTTCACGGGCCAGATGGGCGGCGGGCTGTTGCAGACGACGCCGTCGGCGGCAGACGACGTCCTGTTCGGACCGGTGGAACGCATGACGCCGTTCCGGCCGTCGCCGACGGGGCCGCTCCAACTGGCGATGGCGTCGGACAACTTCATGGCGAGCTCTACCGTGAACCCCGACGGCTCGCTTCAGGATTGGAGTGCGTTGTACGTCTACCAGGTCACCGGATTCGACGTCGCCGACATGGACGACGACGGCAGCACGGACCACGCGCGGCTGCTCTTCGACTCGTTCGCGAACACGACCGCCGTGCATGTGGATCACGCACTCGGCGCGACCGACTTCACGGTATCGGGCGCGCGGCAGGGCCTGATCGCCGTCGACTGGAACTCGGACGGGCGGCTCGATCTCGCGACGCTCAACATCGACACGAACGCGCTCGAGATCTGGTTCATGGATCCGGCTCCGAATTTCACGTTCGGCGACTCCGCGAGCGTGCCTCTGGCGGTGACGCTCGAGACCTACCCGTCCCTCTTCCCGCCGCCGTTCGCGCTCCGGCCCTTCGGCGCGAGCGATCCGCTGCGGTTGATCGCGGTGCGCTCGGGCGATGTCTTCGGCTTCAAGCTCGTCCAGTGCGTGCGCAATGATCTGAGCACGAACGGCGTGTTCGTGTTCCCCTTCAGCTCGAGCACGGCCTCGGGCCTGACGTGGGGCGACGTGAACGACGACAACGTGCCCGATCTGCTCGTCTCGTACTCCTCCCCCGACGAGTACGGCACCGTCTCGGTGCTGCGCGGCACGGCGTCGCCGCCGTACCTGCTCGACTACGACGCGACGTTCATCTGGCCGGCGACGCGGCTCGCCGACATCGCGGCGGGCGACGTCACCGGCGACGGCCACGACGACCTCGTCGTGGTGACTCCCGGCACGGTGCTGACCTCTGCGACGCGCTCGCGCCCGGGACCGCCGAACCGGATCGCCGCGAGCGCCGGCCTCGCCGTGCTGCCCGCGGTCCCGACCTCGCCGGGCACGGGCGGCGTGGACGACGGCCCCGCGCCTTCGGTCGCGCCGTCGCGACTCGCGCTCGCGATCGCGCCGAACCCGGTGCGCGGCGGCACGTCGCGGCTCACGTTCGACCTGCCGCTCGCGGCCGACGTGCGCGCCGAACTCGTGGACCTCGCCGGCCGCCGCCTGCGCACGCTCGTGCGCGGCCCGCTCGGCGCGGGGCGCCACGAGCGCGTGCTGACGCTCGCCGACGACGGCGGCCGCCCGCTCGCCGCGGGCGTGTACTTCGTGAGCGTGCGCGCGGGATCGGAGCGCGGAGTGAAGCGGCTCGTCGTGCTGCCGTGACGCCGCGCCGCTGACGCAAATGCCCCGCGGGATGCCTTCCCGCGGGGCGTCGCGTCTTTTTCGGCGCGCGCGGTGCGGCGTGCTCGAGGGCAGCGACGAGCACGAGAACGCGACGAGAGCCCCTACGGCGCGGACCGCGGCACACGGTGAGTTCGCGCGCTACTTCGCGGCCCGCCCCCGCACCCACGCGACGAGTTCGGCGAGCACGTCGGGATTGAACGTTTCCGCGATGGACTCGTACTCGCTCACGCGCCCGGTTCCGGCCGTCTGGAAGAGATGATTGAGCCCGGGCCAGGTCTTGATCGTCGCCGAGCGATTCGACGCGAGCGCGCTTCGCATCGGGGCCTCGTTCTGGGCGGCGGGCACCTGCACGTCCTTGCCGCCGAAGTACGCGAGCACGGGGACACGGATCCGGCGGAGGTTCGGCGCCGGATCGTAGGCCAGGAACTCCCGGAACCAGGCCGACGACGCCATCGCCGCCTGCGTGTTCACGAGCCGCTCCACCGAAGCCGAGTCGCGGAGGCCCTGCGCGTGCGCGGCCGCTCGAATGCGCGCCTTCACTTCGGAGGGCGGCGCGCCGCGCTCGATCAGGCTGTCGACGATCGCGGCGTCCCGGGCCGAAGCGGCGATCGTCGAGTCCGGCGCTCCGACGAGGCGGAGCATCTGCCGGACCTGCTCGACGTTCAGTTCGCGCCCCGAGACGGCGGGCCCGGCGAGCATCACCGCCCAATCCACGTCCTTCGAACGCGCGCACAGGATCTGCGCGACGATTCCGCCTTCGCTGTGCCCGATGACGCCGACGCGCTTCACGCCGGGTCTGCCGCGCAGGTACCTCACCGCCGCGGCCGCGTCGTCGGCGAAGTCGCGCGTCGTCGGATCGGTGCCCGCGATCGTGGATGCGCCGACGCCGCGATCGTCGTAGCGCAGCACGGTGACGCCCGCGCGGCTCAGCGCGTCCGCGATCACCGCGAACGGCCGATGCCCCGCGATCTCCTCGTCGCGATTCTGCGGCCCGCTCCCGCTGACGAGCACCGCGGCGACGGCGCCCGCGCCGGTGAGCGGCGTCGTGATCGTGCCGCCGAGCGTCACACCGGGGACGCTCTCGAACGAAACGTCCTCGCTGCGGTACGGGAACGGCGGCTTCGGATCCTGAGCGCGCGCCTCGCGCGGCGCGACGCCGCGGAAGAGCGCGAACTTCGCGGTGATGCCCATCTGCCGGAAGGCGCCCGCGAGCGAATCGCCCGCGAAGACTCCGAGGAAGGTCGGCTCACCGGAAACGCCCTGGATGCGGAACTGGAGGCTGTCCCCCGCGAGACGGATGGCGTCGAGCGGAAGCCCCTTCGCGCCCTGCGCGGGAATGCCGATCGTGCCCTGCAGCACGTCGGCGCCGTCGGCGCCGCGGGCGACGCCGAAGTTCACGGCGATCTTCAGGAGCTGGCCGAACACGTCGATCCGGCCGTGCCAGTCGCCGGTCGCGCGGTCGAAGCCGGGCTCCGCGCCCGCCTCCGCGGCGGGCGCGAGTGTCGCGAGCGACGCCGCGAGCGTGAGCAGCGCGAGGGCCGCGAACGCGCGCCGGAGCCGGCGCGACGCGAGCGCGCCGTGCGCGGCAGGCGCTGCCGGCGCGTCCGGCTCGAAGCGTGAAGCGTCGTTCGCGTTCATGACGAGCACCTCGTGCGACGCGCGTTCGGTCCGGGCGCGGAAGCGTTGGCGGACGCTCGCCGCCGCGCGATGCCGTTTCGCGGCGAGCGTGGCCGCAGTCTAGCGCTGTCTCGATGTTGGTGACACGCCGCCCCACGGGTTGACGATCCGCGCGTGGCGAGCGCGACACGATGGCCCTTGACGGGATTTCGGAGGGCGCCTCGTTCGACTCGGCGGTCGACCGGCGGCGGCGCGTCACGTTGCGAGCGTCGTGCGCGGATCGCACCGAAGCGCCGATCGCTCGCGCGATGTCTCGATGCGCCGCGATCACGCGACTCCGCGCACGCACGGCGCTCGAAATCACGCGTGCTATGAATTGCGCGCAGCCCCCGCGTGACCCGCCCCCGGCGGAGTTGCGTCGTGAAGAACTGTACGCTGTCGCACCTGGCCGATGACGCGCTCACCCATCGCCTCGCCACCCGCTCGGCCGATGAGCGCGCCACGCTCGCCGAAGTCGTCGCGCTGATCGGCGAGTTCGACGCCCGCAGGCTCTACGCGCCGGCCGGGTACCCGTCCATGCACGAGTACTGCGTGCGCGTGCTCAAGCTCTCGGACGACATGGCCTACAAGCGCACTCGCGTCGCGAGCGCCGCGCGCCGATTTCCCTCGATCTTCGAGCGGCTCGCCGACGGCCGCCTGAACTTGAGCACGGCGCTGCTGCTCGCCCCGCATCTCACGGGGGCGAACGCAGAGGCTCTGATCGATGCCGCGAGCAACGGGACGCGGGCCGACGTCGAACGATTGCTCGCGGAACGCTTCCCGAAGCCCGGCGTCCCGATGACGCTCGTGGCGCTGCCGTCGGCCGGAGCCGCCGTGACGACCGTTTTCGCCCCGGGGCGAAAAGCGAGCGCGTCGTTGCGAATGCTCAAAGCGATGACGCCACGCCGTCCCGCACGACGCCGCTCGCTCCGGAGCGCTTCGCGCTTCAAGTCACGATCTCGGGCGACACGCAGCGCAAGCTCGAGCACGCGCGCGAGCTTCTGAGTCACGCCATCCCCGACAAGAACGTCGCGCAGGTGCTCGATCGGGCGCTCGATGCGCTGATCGCGCAGCTCGAGAAGCGGCGCTGCGCGGAGACGACGCGCCCCGGTCGGCGCACGAGCGACGGTAAGTCGCGCTACGTGCCAGCCGAAGTGAAGCGTGCCGTGTGGGCGCGCGATGAATCGCGCTGCACGTTCGTCGGCACGAACGGCGAGCGCTGCGACTCACGCACGCGCCTCGAACTCGATCACGTAACGCCCGTCTCAAGAGGCGGCGCTTCGACCGTCGGCAATCTCAGGCTTCGCTGCCGAACCCACAACCAGTACGAGGCCGAGCAAACTCTCGGCGAGCGCTTCATGAACACGAAGCGCGAGCGCGCGGCCGAAGCGAAGCGGGAACGCGAAGCACGCGAGGCACGCGAGAACGACCCCGATCGCAGCGTCGTCCCGTGGCTGCGGCATCTCGGCTGCTCGCTCGAGAGGGCGCGGGCCGTGGCGCGCACGTGCGACACGCTCGAAGAGCGGACGATGAAAGAGCGCCTGCGTTTGGCGCTCCAGCAGCTCTCGCCCGCTTCTTCCCTGCCGCGCCCCCCGATCGCGGTGGCGCGCGATGCGTGACGAACTCACAGCGCGCGGCCGAGAACTCCCTGGCGAATCCGTCCGGCACCTGCCCCGAGGCGATCGAGAGCCCCGAGACATCCGCGGCGGAGCCGCGCGGCACTCGCTCCGAGACGTGCGGGGACCTCGCCCGCTCCGCTGCGGAGCCACGCCGCGCGCCCCCGCGTCGAGCGGGCGTCTCGTCCGCTCCGCGGCGAGCGAGCGCGACGCGAGAGCCGCGCTCACCCGCGCGCGTGCGATCGCGCACGCGCGCCCCGCCTACTCCAGCACGACCAGCTTGCGGCTCGCGCGGCCTGCGTCGTGACGCAGCTCGAGGAAGTAGAGCCCCGGCTCGAGCCCGGCGCGTTCGATCCGGAACGCGTGCGAGCCCGCCGGCAGCAGGGCCGCGCGCAGCAGCTCGCGCACGCGGCGGCCGGCGGCGTCGTAGAGCTTCAGGTCCACGCGGGCCTCGCGTGCGAGCGTGAAGCGCACGGTGCTCGCGGCGCGCATCGGCAACGGGAACGGCGCGGCGAGGTCGAGCGCCGGCGACGAAGCGACGGCGTCGCCGACCGAGACCGTGAGCGAGCTGTCGAGCACGCCCGCGAGGTTCCGGCGTCGGACTCCGCCGACGATCGAGAAGTCGCCACCCGCGAACGCCGCGCCGTTTCCGAGCGCGAGCGACGTCACGCTCAAGCCGCTCACCGGCGCGGTCCACGGCAGCGCGGCTCCGGTCGCGAGGTCGAGCGCGGCGAGCATCGTGCGCGACTGCGACGAGATCGTCGTGAAGCCGCCACCGACGTACAGCGTCGTGCCGTTCAGGGCGAGCGCGTTCACGCCGTTGTTCGCGCCCGGGTTCCACGACGTCGGCAGCCCGGTCGCGAGGTCGAGCGCCACGAGCATCGAGCGCGGCTGTCCGCCCACCGTCGTGAAGAATCCTCCCGCGTACATCGTGCCGCCCGAGATCACGATCGCGCTCAGCACGCCGCCGGGATTCGGGTTGAACGGCGCCGTGACGCCGGTCGCGCCGTCCACGGCGCCCACGTAGTTGCGCGCGACGCCGCCGAGGTTCGCAAAGTTCCCGCTCACGTACACGAGCCCGCCGTTGCACGCGAGTGTGCTCACGGCGCCGGTGGCCGCGGGATTCCACGGCAGCAACGCGCCGCTCGCGAGATCGAACGCCGCGAGGCGCGTGCGCGACTGTCCGCCCATGCTCGTGAAGTTGCCGCCCGCGTAGAGCGTCGCGCCGTCCGAGGCGAGCGCGCTCACGGTGCCGGCGCCGTTCGGATTCCAGGCGAGCGCCTTCCCCGAGTCGGGCGTGAACGCGGCGAGGTACTGGCGCGTCACCTGCGGCGTGCCGACCGAGAGGAACGCGCCGCCGGCGTAGAGCGCGCCGTTCGCGTACAGCAACGCGTTCACGACGCCGTCGGGGTTGGGATCGAACGCCGACGCGAGGCCCGTCGCGAGGTCGAGGGCCGCGAGGTAGCGGCGCCGCACGCCGCCGACCGTGGAGAACAGCCCGCCCGCGAACACCTTCGTGCCCGCGCTCGCGAGCGCGTTCACGCTCGAGCCGGCGATCGGGTTCCACACGGCGAGCGCGGCGTTCGAGCGCGCGAAGCCCGCGAGGTAGTAGCGCGGCGTCGTGTTGTAGCCCGTGAACGTGCCGCCGACGTACAGCGTGTCACCGAGCAGCGTCATGCCGGCGATGCCGCCGTTGAGCCCGACGCCGGGGTTCCACGCGGTCGCGAGCCCGGTCGCCGTGTCCACGGCCGCGAGGTAGCTGTGCACGCCGCCGCCGATCGAGAAGAAGCCGCCGCCGACGTACACGCTCGCGCCGTCGAGCACGAGCGCCGAGACGGTGCCGCCCGAGTTCGGATTCCACGGCGTGAGCGTGCCCGAGGTCGTGATCGCGGCGGCGACACGGTTGCGCGCGGTCGCGCCGACGGTCGTGAACAGCCCGCCGAAGTAGACGATCGAGTCGCCGCACACGATCGCGTTGACGCCGCCGTTCGGGTTCGGGTTCCACGGCGTCGCGGCGCCCGTCGCGGTGTCGAGCGCCGCGATGCCGACGCGCGGCTGGCCGCTCACGAAGTTGAACAGGCCGCCCGCGTAGAGCAGGCCGTTCTTGTACGCGAGCGCGTTCACGTTGCTCGTCGCCGAGCCGGTCCACGTCGGCTTCACGGCGCCGGTCGCGGCGCGGATCGCGGCGAGGAACGTGTGCGCCGCGCCGCCCGCGCTCGTGAACGTGCCGCCCGCGAACAGCAGGCCGTCGCCGAGCGCGAGCGCGTTCACCGTGCCGCTCGTGCCCGGGTTCCACGCCGCGTCCACGCTGCCGTCCGAGAGCACGTGGGCGAGATTCGCGCGCGCGTACGCGCCGACCGAGTCGAACGAGCCGCCGATGAACCAGCCGCCCGCGCCGTCCGGAACGACCGCGTTGACGGTGCCCGTGACCTGCGGCGAGGCCAGGTCCACGGCGCCGGTCGCGGCGTCGACCGGCATGCCGCCGCCCGTCTGCGGTCCCACGACGGAGAAGTTGCCGCCGAGGTAGAGCGTCGAGCCCTGCCGGAGCAGCTTGTTGACGCGGCCGTTCGTGACCCAGAGGCGCGGGTCCACCGCGGCGGCGGACGCCGCGGCCGCAAACGCCGCGAGGAGTGCGAAGCAGAGCAGGCCGGTCGCGGCGGCGCGACGAGCGCGCGCGGGACGACCGTTCGAAGTCGGGATGGGCATCGGGTCCTCGCTCCCGCGTCTTAGCGCGGGGGTTCGGGGGATCGCAGGGGACTCGCCGCCTCCGATGGCGTCGAACGCGCGCCCGGGCGGACATGGTCCGTCCGCGGCTTCGCACTCGAACCGAGCGCGAGGTCCGTCCCGCGATCTCAAGTTCCCGGGGGCCGGCCGATACTCGGACGCACTACGTCCGGACGCCGAACCCGGCGCCCGCGCGCGACGACGTCGCGCCCGGCTCGCGCCCCCACCCTCACGCGGAGACGCTCATGGCCGACGAATCGCCCTGGGTCCGGTCCCACCGCGAATGGCGGGCGCGCCTGCTCGACTACGTGAACGGCAAGTCGAAGGAACGCCTGAACGCCGCGACCGTCGGCCGCGACGACGCCTGCGAACTCGGCCAGTGGATCCTCGCCGAGCGCGCGACGCAGGCTCGCGGCGGAACCTTCGCCGCGTTGATGGCGAAGCACACCGAGTTCCACCGGCTCGCCGCGCAGATCGTGCACGCCAAGAACTCGGGCCGGCGCGAGGACGCGATGCGCATGCTCGCGCCCGGATCGGCCTTCTTCCGCGCCTCGAACGACGTCATCGCCGCGATCGAGGCGTTCGAGCGGCGCGAAGCGGCCTGACGCTCCCGCGCCGGGGCGTGCGGCCGGATCAGGCGTCCGCGCGTTCGGCGAGCAGCGACCTCACTTCGAGCGCGACGCGGTCGGCGAGCGCTCCGAGGTTCGCTTCCACTTCGGGCGTGAGCGGCGCGCCGAGGTCGTAGCGCGCGCCCTCGATGCCGTGCACGACGAGGCGACGCGGCAGCCGGCCGAGCGCGCGCGCGAGTTCGATCGCCTCGGCGAGTCCGAGGCCGTGCGTCGAGGGGTCCGACGCGAGCGGCAGGCGCGTGCGCCCGACCTCGTGACGGACGAGCGTGCCGGGCGGGGCGCCCGATCGGACCGCGTCCGCGACGACCACGTTCGCGTGACCGCTCCAGGCGTCCATCAGCTCGACCATGCCGCCGTCGAGTTCGACGAGCGACGCTGCGGGCTCGAGCGCGCCCGCGAGCCGGCGCGCGACGAGCCGGCCCGCGGCGTCGTCGCCGCGGTCCGGGTGGCCGATGCCGATCACGAGCACGCCGGCCGTCACGTCCTCTCGATCTGGAGCTTCAGGAAGTGCGTCGCGCACGAGATGCACGGGTCGTAGTTCCGGATCGCCTGCTCGCACCTCCACGTGAGCGCCGGCGTCTCCAGGTCGAGATGCCGCTCGACCACGGACTTGAGGTCGTCCTCGATCACGCGCTGGTTCTGGGCGGTCGGCGGGACGATCTTCGCATCGAGGATGCGGCCGTCGGGCGCGATCCGGTAGCGGTGGTAGAGGATTCCGCGCGGCGCCTCGGTGATCGCGCAGCCGACGCCCGCGCGCGGCTCGACCGCCGCGGCCGGCGGGTCCGGCGGCACGTAGGAGGCGAGCACGCGCAGCGCCTCGTCCACGGCGAACGCCGTCTCGACGGCGCGCACGACGATGCTGCGGAACGGATTCCGGCACACCTCGCCGAGCCCCGCCTCGCGCGCGAGCGACTGCGCGAACGCGCCGAGCCGGTCGAAATTGAGCGCGTACCGCGCGAGCGGACCGACGTGGTAGTCGTCGTCGCCGACGATGCGCGAGTGCAGCGCGTTCGAGCGCGGCACGTGCTCCTCGACGAAGCGCGTCTCGTACTCCATCGCGTCGAGGTCGAGCCCGTGCGACGACACGAGCCGGCCCTCGTTGAGCGGGTACTCGTCCGGGTGCCGCAACGCGACGAAGTGGTAGTCGCGCTCGACGTCCGGGAAGTCGAACGCCGCGACCCAGCGCACGAGCGCGGCCGCTTCGTCGCGCGCGCGCTTCAGACGTTCGATGATCGCTTCGAACTCGCCGGGGCGGGGCGCGCGGTAGAAGCCGCCGACGCACACGTTCACCGGGTGGATTTCGCGGCCGCCGACGAGGCGCACGATGTCGTTGCCGGCCTTCTTCAGACCGAGCGCGAGGTTCACGACGTCGGGATGGTCCTGGGCCATGTGCAGCCCGCTCTCGTAGCCGAGGAAGTCCGGCGCGTGCAGCATCGCGACGTGCAGCACGTGGCTCTCGATCCACTCGCCGCAGTAGAGCAGGCGGCGCAGCGCCCGCACCTCGGGTGAGATCACGGTGTCGAACGCGCGCTCGATCGCGTGCGTCGCGCTCATCTGGTAGGCCACGGGACAGATGCCGCAGATGCGCGCGGTGAAGTCGGGCGCCTCGGCATAGCGGCGCCCGCGCAGCAGGGGTTCGAAGAAGCGCGGCGGCTCGTAGATGCGCAGCGACGCTTCCGTGACGACGCCGTCCTTCACCTTCACGGTGAGGCCGCCCTCGCCCTCGACGCGGGCGAGCGCCTCGACCTCGATCGTCCTAGTTCTTGGGGACTTCATGGCTCTCGCTCGCCCGGCGGAAGGGCTCCGCCGCGGCATGGAAGCTCCGGAACACGTGAACGAGCTGCGCGTCGGTCGCGCCGTGACGGCGGAAGACCTCGCCCAGCGAATCGGTGTTGATGCCGCGCGCCGGCCCGAAGCAGCCGAAGCAGCCGCGGGCGTAGCGCGGACAGAGCGCGCCACAGCCCGTGTGCGTCACGGGACCGAGGCACGGCACGCCGCGCGCGACGGTGACGCACACGGCGCCGCTCGCCTTGCAGTCGAGGCAGACCGAGTGCGACGGCAGCGACGGCTTGCGGCCGTGCACGAACGCGTTCACGACTTCGAGCAGCTGGTGCTTGTCCACCGGGCAGCCGTACAGCTCGTAGTCCACGCGCACGTGGTTCGAGATCGGCGTGGACGTCTTGAGCGTGTCGATCACGCCCGGGTTCGCGTACACGAGCGACGTCCACTCGGGCACCGACGCGTAGTTGCGCAGCGCCTGCAGGCCGCCGCCCGTGGCGCAGGCGCCGATCGTCACGAGCACCTTCGAGGCGCGGCGGATCGCGTGGATGCGCTCGGCGTCGTGCGGCGTCGTGATGGAGCCCTCGACGAGCGACAGGTCGTAGGGGCCGCGCACGACTTCGCGCGAGGCCTCGATGAAGTTCGCGACGTGCACGGCTGACGCCACGGTGAGCAGTTCGTCCTCGCAGTCGAGCAGGCTCAGCTGGCAGCCGTCGCACGAGGCGAACTTCCACACCGCGAGCTTCGGGCGCGCCGGCTTCTTGCGGGCGGTCGCCACGTCACACCTCCCGGACGCCGAGCAGTCCCGCCACGCGGTCGTAGCGGAACACCGGGCCGTCCTTGCAGATGAACAGCGGACCCATCTGACAGTGGCCGCACAGCCCGATCGCGCACTTCATGTTGCGCTCGAGCGAGACCCAGATGCGCTGCGGCGGAATGCCGTGCTGCGCGAGTTCGATGGCCGAGAACGTGATCATGATCTCGGGCCCGCACAGGAACGCCGTCGTCGTGTGCGGATCGAGCCGCGCGCGGCCGACGAGCTGCGTCACGACGCCGACCGTGCCGCGCCACGGCTGAGACGCGCGGTCCACCGTGACGAGCAGCTCGACGTCGAAGCGGCCGCGCCACGCCTCGATCTCCTTCGGGTACAGGAGATCGTCGGGCGTGCGGGCGCCGATCAGGATGACGACGCGCCCGTAGCGCTCGCGGTGCTCGAGCAGGTGGTAGATCGCCGGCCGGATGGGCGCGAGCCCGATGCCGCCCGCGATCAGCACGACGTCGCGGCCCTCGACTTCGTCCACGGGCCACGCGGTGCCGAACGGTCCGCGCACGCCGACGACGTCGCCGGCCTTGAGGCGCGAGAGCGTCTGCGTCACGGGGCCGACCGAGCGGATCGTGTGCACGACGTGCTTCGCGTCGGAGACCGGGCCGCTCATCGAGATCGGCACCTCCCCCGCGCCGTACGTGTAGAGCATGTTGAACTGGCCCGGCGACGCGGCGAACGGGCGGTCGCCCTTCGGCGCCGCGAGCGTGATCGTGAACGTGTCGTGCGTCTCGGGCTTGCGCTTCAGGATCCGGCACAGCGACGGCCGCATCGGGTCGGACGTGGCGCGCGCGGCCCCCGGGGCGGCGTCAATGGTCGCCATAGACGTCCACGAGCTGCAGGCTCGTGGCCTCGAGCCGCTGGACGATGAGCTGGGCGAAACGCTTGAGCAGTTCGTAGCCCAGCTCGTGGTCGTGCTCGATCTTCGCGCGCAGGCAGCGGCCGTCGAACATGAGCGCGCGCGTGAGCGTGAGCGCGCGCACGTCGAAGTGCCAGTGGTGCGGCGGCACGAGCCACGACCAGCCGAGCACTTCGTTCTCGCCGATCGTCTGCACGGTGAGCACGCCGCGCGCGGGCGCGTGGATCTCGACCGCGAGCTGCCCCTGGCGGACGATCCAGAAACGGTCCGCCGGATGCCCGCGGTGCGCCGCGAACTCACCCGGTCCGATGCGAACGTTCGACGCGCATCCCGCGATCTCCGCGAGGTGCTCCGGCTTCATCCCGCGAAAGAGCGGGAGGTCCACGAGAGTCCGATCAAGCGTTTCCACCCTGACGCTCCTTCTTGACCGCGCTGCGCTTGAACGCGGCCGCTTCCGCGGTGAAGTCGATGCCGGCCGGGCACCACGTGATGCAGCGCCCGCAGCCGACGCAGCCCGGAGTGCCGAACTGGTCGTGCCAGCTCCCGAGCTTGTGGGTGAGCCACTGGCGGTAGCGCGCGCGGATCGAGGGCCGCACGCTGCCGCCGTGGATGTACGAGTAGTCGAGCGAGAAGCACGAGTCCCAGCGCCGCACGCGTTCGGCGCCGGCGCCTCCCAGGTCGAGGCGGTCCTCGACGCTCGTGCAGAAGCAGGTCGGGCAGACCTGCGTGCAGTTGCCGCACGCGAGGCAGCGCGAGGCGACCTCGTTCCAGTGCGCGTGATCGCGCGAGCGCGCGAGCTGCTCCGCGAGCCCGTGCGTGTCGAGCGTGCGCCCCATCGTCGCCGCCGCGCGCGCGTGCGCCTCTTCGGCCGCCTGCGCGAGCGCTTCGGGCGCGCCGCGCGCTCCGAGCGAATCGAGCAGCGCCTGCCCGCGCTCGGAGCCCGCGACCGCGGCGTACGCCGGGCCGCCTTCGCCGTCGAGTTCGGTGAGCGCGAGGTCGAAGCCCGCGGTCGCCGCCGGGCCCGCGCCCATCGAGGCGCAGAAGCACGTCGCACCCGCGCGCACGCACTGCGCCACGACGAGGAACGTCCCGTCGCGGCGCGCGCCGTAGACCGGGTCCGTCACGCCGCCCCCGAGGAAGACGCGATCCTGGATCGCGATCGCCGCGAGGTCGCACGGCCGGACGCCGAAGAACGCGCGCGCGCGCGCCGGTTCGGGCCCATCCACGAGTTCGAAATCACGCCCCGTTTTCGCGGCCCGCCACAGCCGCACGCGCGGCGGATGGAGCGCGCGCTTCCAGACGTCGGGGCCGAGCAGCACGTCGAACAGCAGAGCCGAGTTCGTGCGCGTGAGCCGGTAAGTGCCGGGGGATTGTTCGTCGCGCCAGCCGACCGGAAGATCGGAGGTGCCGCGGATCGGAGCGATCACGGCCGCGCCGTCCCTGACGATCGGTCCGAGGACTTCGTATCCCTGTCCGGCGAGCGAATCGATCAGGCGATCGAGATCCGCGCGCTCGAGCGCTACGGTCGGACTCGCGAGAACCGAAGGTTCCGCGCTCACGACACACCTCCCGTCGCGGGCGCCGGAAGCGCGTCTCTTCCGCGTCGCGACCGAGTTCGTTCGCCTCGTTACGGTGCCCCGAGGCGCCGAAGCGTGACGTGGCCGCAACTCCTGTGCCGCGCGTCGCGCACACGCCTCGTCACGACGAAGGCCATTCGCAAGCGCTTAGCGGCGTGACACCGGCTTGATGTTCGCGCGCGCGGCGGAAATCCCTGCCACTTCCCCCGGCTGGCAGGCAGAAGCGGACGATTCGAGGAGCCGAGTCTTCCGCTTCGAGCGCGCGAGCGGACCGACCGTGCGCAACGCCCGATCGAGGTGTCGCGAACGAAGGCCGGCCGATCCGAATCGTGGTGCGCGCGCGGTGCGTCGCGCTCAAGTCGGGCTTGGGCTGCCGATACTCGACCCCGGCGCGACTCGCTCCGCGACCTTTTCACAGGCCTTCCTACGCGAATGCACCGAGCCAGGGAGGCCGTTCGTTTCTACGGGAGAACCACGTCATGGCCGACTTCAACAAGTGGACCCAGGCGCACCGCGACTGGCGCATTCGTCTGAGTGACTACGTGGGCGGGACTTCGAAGGAGAAGCTCGATGCCCTCACCGTCGGTCGCGACGACCAGTGCGAACTCGGGAAGTGGATCCAGTCCATGCGCGGGCAGATGGCGGGGAACGCGAACTTCCTCAAGCTCCTCACCGCGCACGCGGAGTTTCACCGTCAGGCCGCGGAGATCGTGAAGCTCGCGGACGCCGGCAAGAAGGACGAGGCGCAACGGCTCCTCTCGCCGACGGGCGCGTACTTCCACGCGTCGAACGAAGTGATCAAGGCGCTCCAGACCTGCCAGGAGAAGAAGGCCGCCTGAAGCCTTCCGCGTGCGCCGGCGGACTCAGACGAGTGCGAGTCCGCCGCGCACGGCGAGCAGGAGTGCCGCCGCGAGCGCGAGTGCCGCGAGCGCGCCGAGCGCGCGCGTCACGACTCCGCCGCGCGGTCCCCCGAGCCGTTCGCTGAGCGGCAGCACCGCGCCGAGCGCGACGCCGGCCGCGAGGCCGCCCGCGTGCGCGACGTTGTCCGTGCCGACGCGCTCGAGGCCGGCGACGAACGCCGGCACGAGCAGGTAGAGCAGCGCCGCCGCGAGCGCGCGTGCGCGGCTCGGGGCGAGACGATGGCGCAGTCGGAACGCCACGACGAGCAGCGCGCCGCCGAGCGCGAACACGACGCCCGAGCCGCCGACGCTGTAGCTCGTCACGGGGCTCTTCGCCGCGCGCACGAGCAGGCTCGCGAGCGAGGCCGCGACGCCGCCGAGCGCCACGACGAGCCAGTAGCCCGAGCGCGTGAGGCAGCGCTCGACCGCGGGGCCCAGGATCGCGAGGCTCGTCGCGTTGAAGAACACGTGCGCGGCGCCCGAGTGGAGGAACGTCGAGGCGAGCAGCCGCCACGCCGTCTCGCGCCACGGCAGCCCCGTCGCGCTCGCGCCCCACGCGAAGAGCGACGCCGAGTCCCCCACCTCGCGGCGCAGCGCCATTGCGAGGAACACGGCGCCCCACGAGAGCAGCAGCACGAGCGTCGCCCACGGCTGGACGTCGCCGACCGCGGACCACAATTCCACAGGCGGCGGCTCGTTCTCGTCGGGCGGGACGTAGCCGAGGGCTTCGAGTTCGTCGGCGTCGTCGGGCGGAGGGTCTAAGGGCGGAAGCGTCACGCGGCCAGAGTGCGCGGGCGCGGCGTGGCGGCGCAAGGGGGGGCCTGCGCACGTCGAGGCGCGCGGGTCGCACGGCGTTCGGACGCGTGACGCTCGCGGCGCCGCGGACGCCGGAGGCGAACGGGCCGCGCGGCCACGTCGATGCGCGGGCTCGACGGCGCGCGGCGTTCGAGCGTGCGGCGCATCGTTCACGCTCGACGAACTCGGCGGCGGATTCTCGAGGTGCATCGCGATGCGCGATTGACCCGTCCTGCCCTGCGGGCGAGACTCGGCGCGCACTCGCTCGCGACGTCGTCCCAGCGCCCATCCCGGAGCCCCCCGCCATGCCCCGCCACCTCGCAGCGTTCGCGTCGTCCCTGCTCGCCTGCTGTGCCTTCGCCGCCGCGGCGCTCGCGGCCCCCGCCGGCCCGAGCCGCGTGTGGATCGCGTGGCTCGACGGCCGCGCGCTCGAAGACGCGATGGCGACGAGCGCCACTCTTCAGGACCGCTTC
>JBGAOA010000078.1:0-18072 GCA_044222065.1 Candidatus Eiseniibacteriota bacterium | reverse complement strand
GCTCGATCCGGGCTACGAGGCGGCGACCACCGGCCACCGCTCGCTGCTCGCGCGCATGGAGCACCCGGAGGACGCGTCGCGCTGAAGCGCGGCGCGCGGAGGCCCATCCCGCGCCGTCCTGCCCTCAGCCGCCGAGCCGCACCCGGGCGAGGGTGGAGAGGATCTTCCAGCCCGCGCCGATCACGCCGCGGATCGTGCCCGAGACCTTGGATCGTCCGAGGCGGCGGCGGCGGTAGGCGACCGGCACCTCCTCGCAGCGCAGTCCCGCGCGCAGCGCGCGCACCTGCATCTCCACCGTCCAGCCGTAGTCGCGGTCGCGCATGCCGAGCGCTTCGAGCGCCTCCCAGCGGATCGCGCGGAACGGCCCGAGGTCGGTGAAGCGCGCGCGGTACAGCAGGCGCATCAGCGCCGCGGCGAGGCGGTTGCCGAACTCCTGCGCGGGGGTGAACGCCCCGCGCTCGCGCGCGCCCAGCACCCGCGAGCCGATCACGAGGTCGGCCGCGCCTGCCGCGAGCGGCGCGAGGAGGAGCGGCAGGTCGGCGGGGTCGTCGCTGTGGTCGGCGTCGAGGAACACCACCGCCCCGGGAGGATCGCGCCGCAGGTGCGCGAGGCCGGCGAGGCAGGCGGCGCCGTAGCCGCGGCGCGGCTCGGAAACGACCTCCGCGCCCGCGGCGCGCGCCACCTCGGCGGTGCGGTCGGTGGAGCCGTTGTCCACCACCACCACGCGGCGCACGCGCCAGCCCTCCCCCGCGCGCGGGAGCGCCTCGAGCACGCGCGGCAGCGCGGCTTCCTCGTCCAGCGCGGGCACCAGCACGTCCGCCGCGAGCATCACGCTCCCGGCGACGGAACGACGACGGGGCGGTCCGTGTGGACCGCCCCGCCGCGCGTCACGAAACCGCTCACCGCTGGTCGCTGCCCGACACCCGCCCGCGCACCGCGGCCTGCGCCGCGGCGAGCCGCGCGATCGGCACGCGGAACGGCGAACACGATACGTAGTCGAGGTTCGCGCCGTGGCAGAACTCCACGCTCGCGGGATCCCCGCCGTGCTCACCGCAGATGCCGACCTTGAGGTTCGCGCGCGTCGACCGGCCGCGCTCCACGGACCACTTCACGAGCGCGCCGACGCCGTCCGGGTCGATGGACACGAACGGGTCGTGCGGCAGCACCTTCTTCTGCACGTACTCGGGCAGGAACTTGCCCGCGTCGTCGCGCGAGTAGCCGAACGTGAGCTGCGTGAGGTCGTTCGTGCCGAACGAGAAGAACTGCGCCTCCTCGGCGACGCGATCCGACGTCACGGCCGCGCGCGGAACCTCGATCATGGTGCCGACGAGGTAGTCCACCTTCACGCCGCCCTTCTCGATGACCTCGCCCGCGACGCGCCGCACGATCGCCGCCTGGTCCTTCAGCTCGCTCACGATGCCGATGAGCGGAATCATGACCTCGGGCACGACCTTGATGCCCTTCTTCGCGCACTCGACGGCGGCCTCGAAGATCGCCCGCGCCTGCATCTCGGTGATCTCCGGGTACGTGATGCCGAGACGGCAGCCGCGGTGGCCGAGCATCGGGTTGAACTCGTGGAGTTCCTCCACGCGCTCGAGCAGTCCGGGCATGCCCTTCTTCAGGCCGGCGACCGTGAGGCGGTACTTCTTCGCCATCTCCTTCTTCTGCGCGGCCGTCGCGCGCGGCAGGCGCGCGATGTCCACCATGAGGTCCTCGCGCTTCGGCAGGAACTCGTGGAGCGGCGGGTCCAGCGTGCGGATCGTCACCGGATAGCCGTCCATCGCGGTGAACAGGCCCTTGAAGTCGGAACGCTGCAGCGGCAGCAGCTTCGCGAGCGCCTGGCGGTACGCCTTCTCGGGCGCCGCCGCGCGCTTCTTGAGCGCGACGAGATCCGTCTTGAGTTTCTTCGCGAGCACCTTGTCGGCGCCCTCGATCTGGTTCTCGAGCGCCGCGATCTTCACGCGCAGCATCTTCGCTTCCGGCGCGCTCATGATCATCTGGACGACCCACGGCAGGCGGTCCTCCGCGAAGAACATGTGCTCGGTGCGGCACAGCCCGATGCCTTCGGCGCCGAACGCGCGCGCCTGCTTCGCGTCGCGCGGCACGTCGGCATTCGAGCGCACCTTGAGCCGGCGCATCGCGTCGGCCCACTGCATGAACGTGCCGAACTCGCCGCTCACCTCGGCCGCGATCGTCTTCGCCGCGCCGACGTACACGCGGCCCGTCGAACCGTCGATCGAGATCCAGTCGCCTTCCTTGACGATCTTGCCGTCCACCGTCATGCGGCGGGCCTTGTCGTCCACCTTGAGCGCCGAGACGCCCGAGACGCACGGCTTGCCCATGCCGCGGGCGACGACCGCGGCGTGCGACGTCATGCCGCCGGTCGCGGTCAGGATGCCCTGCGCCGCGTCCATGCCGTGGATGTCATCCGGTGTCGTCTCCTTGCGGACGAGGATGACCTTCTTCTTGTCGTGACCCCACTCGGCCGCCGTGTCGGCATCGAACACGGCCACGCCGACCGCCGCTCCGGGCGAGGCCGCGAGGCCCTGCGCCGCGACGGTGAGCTTCTGGTTCGGATCGAGGCGCGGATGCAGCAGCTGGTCGAGCGAGGCGGGCTCGACGCGGAGGATCGCCTCCTCCTTCGTGATGAGCCCCTCGTTCACCATGTCCACCGCGATCTTCACCGCCGCCTGCGCGGTGCGCTTGCCGACGCGGGTCTGCAGCAGGAACAGCTTGTTCTCCTGGATCGTGAACTCGAAGTCCTGCACGTCGCGATAGTGCTTCTCGAGGCGCGACGTGATCGCGCGCAGCTCGCGGAACGCCTCGGGCAGCTCCTTCTCGAGGTCGGCGATCGGGTGCGGAGTGCGCACGCCGGCGACGACGTCCTCGCCCTGGGCGTTCGTGAGGTACTCGCCGTAGAAGTGGTTGTCGCCCGTGGCCGGGTTGCGCGTGAAGCCGACGCCGGTCGCGGACGTGTCGCCGAGGTTTCCGAAGACCATCGCCTGCACGTTGACGGCGGTGCCGAGGTCGTCGGCGATCTTGTTCTGCTTGCGGTAGTAGATCGCGCGGTCGTTCATCCACGAGCGGAACACCGCATCACGCGCCATCGCGAGCTGCGTGCGCGGATCCTGCGGGAACTCGTGGCCGGTGCGCTTCTTCACGAGAGCCTTGAAGTCGGCGACGAGCTTCTTCAGATCGTCGGCCGAGAGGTCCTGATCGGTCTTCGCGCGCTTCTTGTGCTTGAACGCCTCGAGGTGCTCTTCGAAGTCGCGCTTCTCGAGCCCGAGCACGACCGAGCCGAACATCTGCAGGAATCGCCGGTAGCAGTCCCAGGCGAAGCGCGGGTTGTTCGACTTTCGCACGAGCCCCTCGACCGATCGGTCGTTGAGGCCGAGGTTGAGGATCGTGTCCATCATGCCGGGCATCGAGAACTTGGCGCCCGAGCGCACCGACACGAGCAGCGGGTCGTCCGCGTCGCCGAGGCGCTTGCCCATGCGGCGCTCCAGGAGCGACAGCGCGTCGGCCTGCTGGGCTTCGAACTGCGCCGGCAGCGACTTGCCGTGAGCGTAGTACCAGCGGCACACGTCGGTCGTGATCGTGAAGCCGGGCGGCACCGGCACGCCGGCGTTCGTCATCTCGGCGAGCCCGCTGCCCTTGCCGCCGAGCGTGTCCTTCATCTGAGCGTTGCCCTCGGCCTTGCCTTCACCGAAGGAGTACACAAACTTCATCGCCGCGGTCGCGGTGGACCCGGCGTCGTGAGCACTGATCGTATCGGTCACGGCACTCCCTCCTTGTGGGGGTTTTCCCACGCAGCGTAGTCCTCGCGTGAAGGCCCCACAAGTGAGCGCGGCGGGTCCGTTCGATACGGACCCGCCGCGGAGTTCGGGCGCGTGTCGCGCCGTGTTCAGCGCGACTTCGTTTCAGTAACGGTGGGGCGTGCGAACTGGACGTCGCCGATGCCGACGTTCACGCGCACGTCGCGCGCGCGGACCGACATAAAGGGCTGGCCGTCGAGCACGCGCTCTTCGAGATACGGCCACAGCACGCCCGAGACCGAACGGAAGTCGCGGTAGAGGCGCCGCGCCGGAACGTTGCCGGCGCGCGCCACGGCTTCGACGTGGTCGAGCGCGATGAGACGCTTCGTCGTGGCGTCGAACCACAAGGTGCGCGTGCCGCCGGCGCCGCCGGAGCAATCCACGCGCAGCGCCGGCACGCCGGCGATGTCGCCCTCGCCGTTCGCGGCCGCGCGGGCCGTCGGATCCACCGCGTCGAGCAGCAGATGAACGATGTCGGAGCGGAAGCCGGCCTTGAGCGCCGCGACGCCGGCGCTGTCCGCGGGCTGGATCTGTCCGGCGTTCTGGATCATCGTCCACGCCGAATCACCGCTCAGCACCTGGGAACTGCGGAAGTCGCGCATCTCCGTGAGGTACGACATCTGCCCCGGCTCGCGGCGCACGATCTTGAGCGTGCCCTCGAGGCGCTGCTGCTGGAGCGACAGCACGAGGTCGGCGTCCACGACGGAGTCCACGACGCGACGCAGTGCCTCGATCCCGCCGTGCGCGGCGATCGCCTCCTGCACGATGCGGCGGCCCGCGGCGAAATCCTCGGGCTTCGGCGCCGGCGCCGCCGCGGCGGCCGCCGCGGCGCCGCGCTCCGGATCGAGCTTCAGCACGTCGGGCGCGCCGAGCGCCGCGAGCGGCTTGCGCAGCCTCTCGGCGGGACCGGCGACGAGGATCGCGACGTCGGCCGCGTTCGTGCCGCGCGCGGCGGCCGCCACGCGGGCCGGCGTGGCCGCGGCCACGGCCGCGAGCCAGGCGGCGCCGTCGTCGGACGCGCGATCGAGACCCGCGGTCGCGCGGCGCAGCGCGCGCCGCGAGCGTCTCGTACTGGAGCGGGTAAGCGCCGCCGAGCGAGCGAGCGGCGTCGTCGACTTCCGCGGCCGCCGGCGCCGTCGTGAGGGCGCGCTGCGTCACGGCGCGCAGTCGGGAGACGAGCACGCCAGCGGATTCGGGCGGCGCCGAGGCCGACACGATCCACAGCGCACGCCGGCCGAAGGCGGCGAGCGACACGCGCGCGTCCCGGCCGATGCGCGCGTTCGCGAAGCGCTCTTCGAGGCGGCTTTCGAGCACGCGCGCGGCGATCGCGCGCTCGGCTTCGTCCGCGGCGCCGCGGCCCGGCGCGGCCCACGCGAGCCGCACTTCGGCGGCCGGAGCGGACGGCAGGTCGACGATCCTCACGCGCGCGCCCGCGGGCAGCGCGGGCGCTTCGCCCGCGGCCGGGGCGGGCTCGGTGCTCCAGCGGCCGAACCATTCCTCGGCGAGCGCGAAGGCGCGCTCGGGGGTGACCGCGCCGGCGACGACGAGTTCGGCGCCGTCCGGACGCCAGTGCGCCCGATGGAACTGGCGCAGCTGTTCGCGCGTGAGCGTCAGCACCGACGGCACGGTGCCGAGCAGCGGCCCGGCCGCCGGATCGCCGGGCAGCGCCCAGGGCCAGATCTGCTCGTCGGCCGCGCTCGCCGCCGCAGCGTGCGCCTGCAGCAGGGCGCGCGAACCCTGCGCGGCGAGCAGCTGGAACTCGCGCTCCGAGAACACCGGATGCATCGCCGCGTCGGCCAGCAGCTCCACCGCCGCGTCGAGCTCGCCGGCGAGGCAGGACGTCTGGAGCGTCGCGTAGTCGCGAGCGGCCGCGGCGCGCGGCACGAGCGCGTGATCGCGGGCGTCGTCGGCGAAGCGGGACGCGGTGCGCGAGGACGTGCCCGCGAGCAGCAGCTGGGCCGTGAGGCTTGCGACGCCGGGCTGCCCCGCGGGCTCGCGGTCGAGTCCCGCAGGAACGCGCAGCAGCACGTGCGCCGTGCCGGAGCGGTCGTCCGGGAGGACGGTGACGACGAGCCCGTTCGCGAGCGTTCGCGATGCGGGCGGCGCGGCCGCGTGGACGGGGGCCGCCGCCAGCGCGAGCGCCACCGCGCACGCCGCCGCGATGCCGCGGACGATCGATCGGTCGAAGCGCGTCATCGCGAACCCTCCTTGCGGGGCGCCGCCATCGGGCGCACCCAGACGAACGACACGCGGTCGTTGCGCAGCACGGCCGCGCCGAGCGTGCGCACGTCCTCCGCCGTGACGCGTGCGAGCCGCTCGAGATCGCCGTCCGCCGCGCGCCAGTCGCCCGCGAGCATCGCGGCCTCGCCGAGCGACTGCGCGCGCCCGCGCACCGTCTGGCGGGCGAGCCGCCACTCGAGCGCGAGCGCCTTCTTCGCGCGCTCGACGTCCTCCGTTCGCACCGAGTCGCGCACGAAGCGCGCCGCCTCGGCGGCGAGCGCGCCCTCGACCGCGGTGCTGTCCGCGCCCGGACGCGCGGGACCGAACACGTAGAACAGCGAGCTCTCGCGCCGCACGTCGACGTCGCCCTGCACGCTCATCAGGTAGGGCTCCTTGATCTGCACGAGCGCACGCGACAGCGCGGACCCGCCGCCGTCCGCGAGCAGGTGCGCGAGCACCCGCAGCGCGACCCGCGACGTGTCCTCGGCGCCGGGCGCGCGCCAGCCCGCGAGCACGAGCGGCGACGGGATCGCCGCCAGTGCCGCGCCGCGGCGCTCGTCGCCGTCGGCCGGAAGCGCGGCCGCGGGCAGCGGCGCGACCGGGCGCGCCGGAAGCGCCCCGAACGTCCGGCGCACGCGCGCGAGGGCCGAGTCGGGATCGAAACGCCCCGTGATCGTGAGCCACGCGTTCGAGGGGCCGAGCCGCGCGTTCGCGAACGCCGTGAGCGCGGCGAGCGTCACGCCCTCGCGATCGCGCACGCGGC
Source organism: Candidatus Eiseniibacteriota bacterium (assembly GCA_044222065.1). Taxonomy (GTDB): domain Bacteria; phylum Eisenbacteria; class RBG-16-71-46; order RBG-16-71-46; family RBG-16-71-46; genus JBGAOA01. The sequence goes on along the minus strand of JBGAOA010000078.1, from coordinate 11,274 downwards.
CCGCGACCGGGGCGCCGTACGGATGGTCGCCGTAGGCGGTCGCGAAGAGACGCTCGAGCCCGAGGGCGAGCGGCGCGGCGCCGCGCCGCAGCTGGTCGTCGCGCGCGTCGGCCTTCTCGGCGGCGAACGCCGCGGCGGTGAGGCGCGGACCGCTCATGCGGTCGGCCTCGAGCGACAGAGCGAGCGGCAGCGCGTCCGCGGGCAGCGTCTCGTAGAAGCACGAGTAGTCCGAAGTCGAGAACGTGTTCGCGACTCCGCCCTCGGCGCGCACCCTGCGGCGCAGCTCGCCCGGGCCATAGTTCTTCGAGCCGCGGAACATCAGGCGCTCGAGCAGGTGCGTCGCCCCGCGCGAGCCGGGACGCTCGCTGCGCGTTCCGGTGCGGTACCACACGCCGACGTCCACGCCGGAGGCATCGGGATCGGGGGCGAGCAGCACGCGCAATCCGTTCGGAAGCGTGTGCTCCCGAACCTCGGGCGCGGCCAGCGCGGCGGGCGCCGCGAACAGCAGGGCGGCGGCCGGCAGGGTCCACAACGATCGTCGCATCGAACGGCGTCCTTTCACGGTCGGCCCGTCGGGCGGGCCCTCAATCGAGCACCACGACGCGAGCCGCGACGACGTCGCCGCCCGCATCGAGCGCGAGGAAGTAAATGCCGGAGCGCACCCGGCGGCCGGCGTCGTCCGCGCCGGTCCAGCGCACGTCCACCGACTGTCCGCGCTGGATCTCGCCGCGCCACAGCGTCGCGAGTTCCCGGCCGGCGACGTCGAGCACGCGCACGCGGCCGCGATTCGCGCCGGTGCCGACCCCCGCGGCGACGAACCGCACGCGCACTCCCGGGCCGCCGGGCTCGATCGGACTCGGACCGAGCACGATCGCCGTACCCGGCACGGGCAGCCCCCCACTCGGCGTCCAGCCGAGCGCGAGCGCGCCGTTCGGAATCCCATAGCCCACGCGGTCGTCCGGGGAACTCGAGCGCGAGGCGCTCGCGCGCAGCGCCCGGATCACGTCGCGCGGCGTCCACGCGGGCCGGGCCTGCAGCATGCACGCCGCGAGACCCGCGACGAGCGGCGCCGAGAACGACGTGCCGTTCTGGGTCGTGTAGGCCGCGGGGCCGCCGGTCGTCGCGGGCAACGGCACGGCGACGCCGCGCGCCGCGAGGTCGGGCTTCACGCGGCCGTCGGGCGTCGGCCCGTAGCTCGAGAAGGCCGCCGGCTGTGCGAGATCGTCCACCGCCCCGACCGCGACGAGGCTGTCGCCGTGCACGTCGGCGGGCGCGAGCAGCCAGTGCCACGTGTGCTGCCCTTCGTTGCCCACCGAATTCACGACCAGCATGCCCTTGCTCGCGGCGATCTCCGCGTAGCGCGAGATGTCGGTCGTGCGGCCGTCGAGGCTCGCGTACGTGTAGGCGGGCGCCGGCACGTCGAACGCGCCGTAGGCGACGGACGATGCGATCACGTCGGCGCCGAGGCTGTCGGCCCACTCGGCGGCGAGCCCCCAGTTGAGCATCTCGACCGGCAGCTCCGAGGCCGAATTCTCGGTGCGCGCGAGCGCGTAGGACGCCGCCGGGGCCGTTCCGACGTACGTCCCGGGACGGTTGCCGGCGAGGCAGCCGAGCACCCACGTACCGTGCGTGAAGAGTCCGGTCTGCGTCGTGTCCACGACGATCGTGTCGCCCTGGACGAAGTCGCGCGTCATGCCGGGCGCGATCGCCGTGTTGCGGAGCGCCTCGTGCGTGTCCCAGCGATTGAAGCCCTCGTCGGTCACGCACACGAGCACGCCCGCTCCCGCGTAGCCCGAGTCGTGCAGCGCCGGCACGCCGATCTGCGACACCGCGGCCGCGAGCAGGCCGTAGTCCGACGCGGCCGCGAGCTCTCCGCGCGGCGCGACGCGTCCGACCGGAACGACGCCCGTGTCGCCGGGCGGATCCGCGGATCGCACGACGCGCGGAACGGAGGTGACGCGCCCCACCGCAGGCGAAGCCGCGAGCCGGCCGAGGTCGGCGCCCGCCACGCGCACGGCCGCGCGATTCAGCCAGCGCGACACCGCGAGCGGAGCGAAACCGCGGGCGCGAAGCGCGTCGAGATACGCGGGCGCGACGGGCAGGTCGCGCTCGTCCACGAGCGGTGCGACGCGCGCGCGCAGACGGCGGGCGCGGCTCCTGGGCGTGAGCGCCGTTTCGGCCGCCGCGAGCCGCCGCGCGAGGTCCGCCGCATCGCGTTCGCCGCGATCGGTGAACTCCACGAGCACGACGAGCGTGTCTCCGGGAGCCGCGGACGCGAGCGCCGGATCGATCCGCCCGGCCGAGGCGGCCGCGCCCGGGACGATCGCCGCGCAGGCGAACGCGAGGGCGAGCGCGCGGCCGAGGCGAAGGCCGAGCGTGCGAGTCATGCGGACGCGGGTGCGAGAACCCGGATCTCGGCCTCGAGGTGTCCGGCGGCGATCCCGGCGGCGTTCGTGACGAGGGGGCGCCGCTGCGCCGCGAGCTTCTCGAGCGCCGCGCCGTCGAGTGAGCCGAGCTGATCGAGCAGCGCGACCGTCGCGGGCGCGAGCGCGCGCATGGCGCCGTCTTCGCACTTGAGCGCGACTCCGAGGCCGCGTTCGACGAGGCCGACGCACTCGAGTCCTTCCGCGCCCGCCTTCGCGACGAGCACCGCCGGCGCGGACTCCATGAGCACGGTGCTGAAGCGTCCGACGCCGCTCGTCGCGACCGGGAACGCCTGCATCGCGCCGCGAATCCGCGCGAGCGCGCGCTCGCGCGCCTCCCCGCGCCGCGCGCGGCCGCGAGCTCGCGCGTAGCCGCGCGCCATCGCCGCGAGCGGCAGCCCGAACACGCAGACGCTGCAGCCGTCCACGCCGAGCTGCAGGCTCGCGACCGGAACGTCGCAGCACTCGGCCACGGTCGCGGCCATGAGGCGCTGCAGCGGGTGGTCGTCGCGTTCGTAGCCGGCGAGCGGCCAGCCCTCGGCGACCGCGAGCGCGAGCATGCCGGCGTGCTTGCCCGAACAGTTGTTGTAGAGCCCCGTGCGGTCCGCGGGGTGCTTCTGCACGTGCGCCAGCGAATCCGCATCCACGGGATCGTGATAGCCGCACGCCAGCTTCGATTCGGTGAGGCCCAGCCGCGAGAGGATGCCGCGGACGAGTCCGAGGTGATACGCGCTGCCCGTGTGCGAGCCGGCCATCACGGCGAGTTCTTCGTCGCGAAAGCCGAAGCGCTCGGCGTGACCGCGTTCGACCAGAGGCAGGAGCTGGAACGGCTTCGCCGAGGAGCGGAAACTCGTCACGAGTTCCGCGTCTTCCGTGCTCGCGAAGCGGCGGCCGGCGGCGTCGCAGACGACCGCGTGCACGCGATGCCGCGACTCGCGGATCGCGCCCCGCCACACCTGCACGTCGATCTGGATGCGCATCGCCCGGTCGAGGGGCGCGGCGGCGTCCCCCTCGCGAGGGCCGCCGCGCGCGGTCAGCGGATCACGACGAGGCGGTCCTGGAACGCGAACGACCCCGCTTCGACCCGGTAGATGTAGATCCCGGAGGCGATCGGCTTGTCCTTCCCGTTCTTCAGATCCCAGCGCTCGTAATCGTGGACGAGGTCGTTGTGCTCGAGCCTGCGAACCAGATCGCCGCTCACCGTGAAGATCTGGATCGTCGCGCGCGAGGGAAGATTGATGAAGTGGATCTCGTTCGCGCCCGGCGCGTCCCACACTTCCGCGGCGCGGTAGGGATTCGGAACGACGCGCACCTGCTCGAGGTCCACGGTCGGTCCGCCGGTCGGATACACGGGACCGGTCACGTTGAGGTCCTTGCGCATCAGGTTCACGTAGGGACACGTCGTCGAGTCGCCCGGAACCCCGCAGTTCGCGTAGTTCCGGGAGGTGTCGCGCAGCGCTCCACGGACGTACAGGTCCTCGTACGTGCCGACGTCGGGACCGTTCCGCGCTTCGTACGTGATCGCGTAGTAGGTCGCGAAGCCGTCGTGAGGGCCCGGGGGGGCCTGCAGGATCCACACCGAATCACCGCGCGAGATGCAGCGGTCGAACTCGTCGCGAACCCGGCACACCTTCACGTAGTTCCCGTTCGAATCCGGATCCACGAACGACACGATGCTGTCCCCCGCGACGCTGTTGCCGAACTTGAACTCGAGCGTGCTCGTGTCCACTCGCGAGAAGGACCAGGTGAGTTCGCTGCCGGGATTCACCGAGAAGCGGCGCACGAGCATCATGCGCGTCGAATCCGGCACGCTCACGACGCGATAGACGCGGTAGCCGCCGAAGTCCGCCCGCGCCTCCGCGCGCCGGTCGCGCTTGAACCGCACCGTGGTCGTGCGAGCGCGCGCGACGACGCTGTCGGCGCCGCACGAGGGACAGTAGGCGCCCGCCCAGGACCAGATCGGGATTCGCGGGAATCCGGGGGGATAGGCGGATTGGGCGCGCACGCTCGTCGCGCCCGCCACGAGGGCGAGCGCGACGGTGAGCGCGACGAAGAGCGACGAAGGAGAGCCCTGAAACGCTTTCATGGATTTACCGAGCGGACTTCCGGTCCGGAGTCGGCGCGGTCCTGAGCGACCGCGAGGTGGAGACGGTTCCCGGTTGGATTGTTCCGCCGGCAGGTGTCGTGATGCCGGGAGTTGCGGGAGCGGCTCGCGACGCGCGAGCGGACGGACCGGCCGGCGGGAGGCCCCACAACTGGCCGAGCACGAAGTCCACGAGCGCACGGGTCTGAACACGCTGGAAACTCCAGAGGTCGAATCCCGTCGCGATCAGCGTGGGCCTGGCCGGGAAGTCGTTCACGCCCCACAGCTCCCGCGCCGGATAGACCGTCATGCAGGTGTTCGCCGGATTGAGCGACGGCGCGACGAGCGTCGAGCCGACCGCACGGTAGAGCGAGTCGATCGCGGGCGCGAAGTTCTCGCCCGGAGTCGGGTCGATGTCCTCCTGATAGTCGTTCGGGAGGCTCAAGTACTCGATGTCCATGTTCGTGTAGAAGAAGTCCGAACGGGTCGTGCGGTTCGGAGGCATCGAGTCACCCGAAGCTTCGGAGTGCGCCGTGAGGCTCGCCGGCAGCGCCGCCGAAGTGTAGAACGGATTCGACTGGTTGCGTCCCAGCGCCGCGGCATCCCTGCGGATCTGGAGGATCGCGAGGATGTCCTTGATCTGGCTCCGCCACTTGGCGAAGTCGTAGGCCATGCGACCGGGGATCAGCTCGCCGTTCGGCTCGTCGAACGTCTGGCACGGCGCGGGCAGCACCGTGTTGTTCGGCACCCGGTCGAAGTTGATCACCGTCGCGGTGAGCGCCCCGCCGCCGACGAGCCAGACGCGCCCGCCCTGCTTGAGGTAAGCCCCGAGCGTGTTGAGTCGGTTCGGTCCGCACATGTATCGCAGCGCGTTCTCCGGAGTCTGCGGATTCGATCCGTCGTTGTCGCTCTGCGTGCCGTTCTTGTCCGAGATCCAGACGACGTGCTGGTACTGACCGAGCTTCGAGAGCGGCACGGTCTGGTTGATGACGCCGGTGCGCGTGCCGAGCGTGTCGAAGGCGAAGCCCGAGAACAGCCCCGGCTTCGTCACCGTACCGGCGGGGTAGCACCGCCAGGTGGCGCCGCCACGGGCGAACAGGAACGTGTCGAGCTCGGCCTGCGTCGGCCAGCGTCCCTTCGGACGGTCCACGCACGACTGACCCGGCAGGATGTTGTCCGCGAGCATGCGCGTGTCCTTCACGACGAGCAGGCTCTTTTCGAAGGTCGCCTGCACGACCGTGAACTCGATGATGCCGAGACTCTTCAAGCCGTTGATGTCCTCGGCCTCGAGGAAGAACCGGTGGGGTGTCGCCGAGCCCGGGAAGGGGCCGATCGTCGCCGATGTGACGTTGAGGGACGCCGCGCTCCAGTGGGAGTAGTCGGTCGGGCTGTTGCGTGGTGTCTCGTCGCTCAGGTCCACCATGTCGAGCGACCACCGGTAGCTGCGCATCTCGGAGCCTTCGACCGGCACGGCGAACCAGTTGAACGTGATCGGCTGTGCCGCCGGCAGCTCCAGAATGACGTAGCGGTTGCGGTTGTTCGGCTCGTACGAACCCGATCCGTACGTGTACGTGAAGAACTCGTTGAAGAACGTGATGATCGGGTTGTTCTGCCCGGCGAACGTGACGCGGAAGTACAGCATGTTCGTCGAACGGGTGAACACCGGCGAATACGCCCCGGCCTCGTCGAACGCAACGACACAGAAGATGTACTCCTGGTCGGGCACGAGGTTCGTGAAGCTCACCTGCGGGTTCTCGGCCGTCGTGGAATCCCACGAGGCCCAGTTCCTCGGCGCGTAGTAGCGCCGGACCGAATCACGATCCGCGAGGGCGGTCGAGAGCGTGACCTCCGTCGAGGTCGTCAGCATCTTGTACTTGTACTTGACGGGCTTCTTCGTGAAGACGCCGTCCACGTCCTCGCCGTCCCACGTGATGCGCACGGCCGGCGTCACGTACTTGCGCCCGTTCGCGAACGGGCGGGGCGCGAGGATCTGGACGGTCGGTGCGGTCGTGAACGAGAAGAACGACCGGTAGACGAACGGCGAGATCGCCCCGTCGTCGTCAACGGCCTTGATGACGAACGTGTGCGGGTCGTCCGCCTTGCCCGTCGTCGTGTTCGACTGCGTCGACGGGAACAGGATGACCGTCTCGTTCTTCTCGGTGCGCGTCCACGTCGTGTCGCCCGTCGCCGGAGGATCCACGACGTACAGGTAGTACGCGACACGCCCGTCCGGGTCGAATCCGACCCAGTTCAACGTGATCGCGTAGTAGTACGCGTCCACCTGCCGCGTGCTCGTCGGGGCGTTCGTCAGCCGCACCGTCGGCGACTGATTCGGGAACTCGTTGTTCACGGTCTTCTTGCTGCAGCCCGCAAGTGCGGGGAGCAGGACGACCGCGGCGAGCGCGATCGCTTTCATCCAACCTGTCCGGGTCATTGGCGTCTGCTCCCAATCGCCCCGCTCGGTTCACCCGGTCGTGAGGAGGAGGCATTCGTTGCGGCCGAGCGGGCCGCGGTGGGCGCGGGGACGGTCACGTCGAAAGTGTAGAGACGCGAGCGGCCCTGTCCGTCCACGTAGGTGTCCGTGGGGAAGTCGGAGAGTTCGACGAGAACGCGCACCTGGGTGCCGACGATGTAGTCGGGCACCGTGATGTTCGAAGGCGGCGTGGTCGTCCGGAAATACCCGGTCGGGGGCATGTACGTCGTGTCGCGGCCCGCGGCGTTCTGACCCCGGACCTGAATCGTCCAGCGGAGAGTCGGCGCCGAGCCCGCGGCGCCGCCCGGCGTACGGCTCGTACCGTCGTACGGATCGTCGTCGGTCGCCTGCGTCATTGCCGAGAACACGATCGTGCGCGTGAGCGAGCTCGTCGGCACGGGGCGCGTTCCGCCGTTCAGGTCGTAGAGGAAGTACGGCGCGCGATTGACGAAGAACTTGATGACCCGGCTCTTCAACGGCACGCGATCCGGGTGCATGATGTTGTCTGAGGAGTCCATGAACGCCTTCACGTTCGGCGGAATGCGGGCGTCCTCCTCGCCGTCGCCGTCCACCGCGCGCAGAGTGGCGTAGGCCGTGCCGGACTGCTGCATCGGCAAGAAGCCGTGGATGTGCCGCTCGGGCACGAGCAACGCCTCGTCGAGCGGGAACACCGCGCTCAGCGGGTAACCGCTCTGCGCGCCGCTCGGGAAGAGATAGACGGGCACGTAGAGCCGGAAGCCGCTCGGCGAACCGTTCATCGGCCGCTTGTGGAAGACGGCGCCGAGCGTCGTGTCGATGCCGAAGCCGTTCACGCGCACGTTGTACGGCGAGTCGGAGTCGAAACCGCCTCCCGTGAACACGACGAACGAGTTCATGTTCACCGTGTCGCCTTCCTGCCGCACGTAGACGCGATCCTCGTAGAACTCGAAGAACGTGTTGCGCCGCAAGCGATCCTTCGGCAGCACCACCGCCGAGTCCGCATTGAAGTAGCTGCCGGGGAACGCCGTGCCGGGGAGCCCCACCCAGCTCGGCATGCTGCGATAGCGTCCCTTGCGGTCCACCGAGTAGTAGGTCGGATTCGTGGTCGGCGTGGGATTCGGGCCGGCGAACCAGGTGTCCGGCGTGAAATTCACGTGGAAGAACCGCGTCGTCGTCGGCGACGTGCGCGCACCTCCGGCCTGGTCGATCGCGAGCAACGTGAAGACGCGGTTCCCGACGCCGAACGTGCCCGCCGCGTAGTTCGCCGTGTCGATCGTCGCGGGCACCGTGTTGAAGGTCGCCTCGGTGAGCTTGTACTGGTACGACCTCGCCGGGTTGTCCAGCACGCGCTCCTCGGCGTGCCACCGGAATCTCAGCCGCGAACTCGAGGGAATCGTGTCGCGCGCGATCGCGCCGATGCGCGCGGTATCGCGGATCGTGTAAGTGCGGTGGTGTGTCGAAAGCGGCACGCCGGCGACGTTGTCGTTGATGTCGAAGACGTCGGCTTCGCCCTCGGACACGTCGATGATCGGTACGGGCGGGAACTGATCGACCGCGTTGAAGATGAACTTCGCGGGGGTCGCGTCCACCTTGCCCTTGTCGTCCACGGCATACACGTAGAAGCCGTGACGGCGATCCGGGCGATCACGGAACACGGTGAACACGATCGTACTGTCCGACCGCGTCGTGTACTGGTAGTCGGACGGCTTCGGACCAGGCAGAGAGGGCTCGCCGAGGCCCGGCGTGGAGACCGTCTCCGTGACGGCGACGTAGTAGCCGACCACTGCGCCATCACGATCGCTTCCTGCCCAGTAGATGCGGAAGCGGAACGCGATGCTCGATGGCGAAACCGGATTGGTGGAGATCGGGTTGCCCGAGGCGTCACGCGGCGTCAGCGTGTCCTGAGGAGCCGCCGTGATCCAGGTCTCGGGCGCCTGGTTTCGATCGATGTTGGGTGCGAGTGGCTTGCGGCATCCGACCGCAAAAAGGACAGCAAAAACGCACAGCAAAACGCCAGCACGAAAGCGCATCAACGCCCCCCGGCACGCCCAGTCCTGTAGTAGGGAAGTGGGCGGAAGCTAGCAACCGTGCTTCCCCGCCGTCAAGCGCAAAGCCCGGGCAGCGGACGCGCAACTGCCTCGAAGTTCGCGATTTCACGCCGCGCGCGGCCGCGGAGGTCGAGAAGGGCTGCGGGCATCGACCCGAATTCGGTTCGCGCACCCGGCTCGCACGGGGCGGACAGCCCGCGCCCCGAAAACGCGAACGGCGGGGCTTGCGCCCCGCCGTCCGGTTACCGCGAGCTCAGCGAGCTTACTTCAGGTCCACCATCGAACGGTTGGCAACCATCTTGCCGTTGTCGAGGCGAATCACGAAGTACACGCCGCGCGGCACCGTGCGACCAGCATTGTCCGCACCGTCCCACGTGAGCGGGTGCTCACCAGCCTTGAAGACCTGGCCATCCACCAGCGTACGAACCTGGCGGCCAGCGACGTCCACGATCTTCACCGTCGACCGCGTCTCCTTCGAGAAGGAGAGACGAATCGTGGCCTCGCCCGTGCGCAGCGGCGAGTTGGCAAGGCTCATCGCATCGACGAAGAGCTTGCCCGAGCCGTTGTTCGGGGTGTCCAACGTAATCGTCGGCGTGCCCTGAACCGCACAGATCGAGTTGAAGACGTTCGAGAACGCGTTGAAGAAGTGCGACACGCGACCGACCGAGTTATCGCAGAACCGGCTGCGGAGGTTCTCGATATCAAAGCCGTCCACGATCGACTCCCAGTAATTCGGGGCGGTAGCGGCGTGGTACACCGACGCGACGTACGGCGTAGCCGCGTTGTCGAAGTTGGTGTACTCGGCGCCCATCGCGCCACCGGCTTCGACGTTCAGCACGTCGTCCGTGAACGTACAGCCGTTCCGGACGCCGTAGATGTCGTCGTTGGTCGTGATCGGCGAGTAGACGATCAGGTCCGCGCAGCCGGCGGTGTTACCCGAAGCGAGCAGGTACGAGTTCGAGGCCAGCGAGACGGAGAAGTTGTTGAGCCACGGATCACCGTCCGTCGCTTCGACCGCGCCGTCACCGATGAGCCACAGACCACGGTTCGCCGTGCTCGTGGCGCCGAGCAGCCACTGCTCGATGATTCCTTCGTCGTTCGACGACTTGTCGTTGAACGGTCCGAAGATCGCCGAGTTCAGGTCGCCCGTCGTGATCATCATGATCTTGTAGTAGGCCTCGAGCATGTCGATCGTCGGGGCATTGCGAGCGTCCTTGCCGAACGCGCGCGCAGCAGGCGACGACTCACGGTGCGAGGTACGCGTACCGATGTGTCCCGAACCGCTGTTGAGCGACTCGGCCGCCTTGACGCCGTACATGTCCCAGGTCGTGCCCGGCTGCTCGTTCTTGTTGTACACGAACGCCGCCGGATCGTTGACGCTCGCGCCGCCAGCGGCGTGCCAGCCGTTGTGGGCGCCCCACTTCGTCGAGGCCGTCGCGCCGATCGAGTCCGCAACCGAGACCCAAACGCGCTCGTTACCGCGGCGATCGTTCCAGTCCACGTACAGCATGCACGGCAGATTCGCGCCGCCGTACGCCGGCTTCTTCCACATGTCGGGAAGAACGGCGAACTGCTGCCAGCGATGCGCGTCCGACGAGCCTTCGTTCGCCTGCGTGAACACGACTTCCGAGTCCGGCACGACAGCGACCGGGTTGGAGCCGTCTTCACGACGGAAGAAGTACTGGACGTGCGTGCCCGGCGTGAACAGACCGTCCGGGAAGATCTTCGTCGCTTCGCCCGACTGCAGGCTCACCGGGATGCCGGCCGGATTCGTGCCGGAAACCTCGGAGGTGACCCACGCCGGCGGCCACGACGGCTCGTTCGAACGACCGCAGGTGATGTCGTTCAGCGAGCCCGCGAGGTCGTTGACGAAGCACAGGTTGCGCACCAGCGCGAGCGGCGCACCGATACCGCCGTGCGGATCGCTCTCGTGGTACGTCGTGGCATACAGACCCGTCGCCGGGCTGATGTTGAAGTTACGCGCCGCGACCGGGAAGGCGAACACTTCCGCCGTGTCCATGCGCGCCGCGTTCCAGGCCAGCGAGTTCCAACGGGTCGCGAACGAGCCCGTCGTGCCGTGGTTGTTCGCGCCGCCGGCGTTCGGGTACGTGCCATCGCCGTTGTTCGCGATGTACGTCGCCCAGAACGAGCCGTCGCCCGAAGCGATGGCGGCCGGATTCGCAGGCACCTTGCGCAGACCGCTGGCCTTCGAGCCAGCCGTCACGTAGTTGCCCGGGCCGGGGTTGACGCGGAACACGAGGTGCACCG
>JBGAOA010000003.1:0-112958 GCA_044222065.1 Candidatus Eiseniibacteriota bacterium | reverse complement strand
GCCTAACGCAGTACGGCGATCCGCCGCACCGAGGCGGCCGCCCCGCTCGAGAGCCGCGCGAGGTAAAGCCCGGGCGCGACGAGCCGTCCCGCGTCGTCGCGCAGGTCCCAGCGCTCCGCATGAGCCCCGGGCGCGCGGTCGCCGTCGGCGAGTCGCGCGATGCGGCGCCCCGCGAGATCCACGATCTCGAGCCTCACGCGCGCCTCGCGGGCGAGCGTGAAGCCGATCGTGGCGGATTCGCGCGCGGGATTCGGCGCGGGCGCGCGGAGCGCGAACGGCGCGACGGCCGCGGTCGCGGGCGCGCCGTCCTCGACGCCGACGTTTCCGGGAGCGAGCACGCGCCGCAATTGGATCGGCGTGATGCCGAACCCGAACGTGCTCGCGGGCAGCCCCGGCAGCGCGGAGAGCGCGACCGGTCCCAGTTCGAGCCCGGTCGCCGTGAGCGTGTCCGCGATCTCGACGTTCGTCGGCAGCTCCTGTTGCTCGCCGAAGCCGTCGAGGTAGAACACGCGCAGCTTCGGCCTCGGACTTCCGGGCACGCGCTCGCGCGGCTGGCCATCCGACCACGATGGCGACAGGATCCGCACGGTCCACGCCTGCGCGACGCCGATCGGCTCGCCGAGGAAGTCGCCGAAGCGCACGTCCCACGTTTCGATCCCGGTCGTGAGGTCGGCCGAGCGCGACAAGACTCCCGCGGCGTTCGTGACGCCGTCGAGTCCGCCGCCGAAGTCCGAGAACACCAGCGGCTCGCCCGGCGCGGTGGACGAAGTCGCCCCGCCGCCGGGGCCAAAGCGCACGAAGAAGTTCGCGTCCTGGACGACGGGCAGCGGCGGCGGCGGCGGCGGGGGCGGCGGCGCCGGCGGCGCGATCAGCGCGACGAGCGTGTCGTACATGGCCTGCGAGGACTGGAAGCCGACGTGAATGGAGCGGATGACGCGGTCCGGATCCACGTAGACGATCGTCGGCACGGCGTTGAATCCCGCGCCGTAGAACCAGGTCCGCAGCGGCGCGTTGACGCCGCCGCCCGCGTGGAGCACGGGGCGCGTGTTCGAGAATTCGCCCGCCCACGCGCTCGCGTCGTCCTGCGTCGAGGGCGCGAACGTGGGGCCCTGCACGAGGCAGGTCAGGTACTCGAGCGACGGCGTATTGCCGGACCAGGCGTCGTAGAGCTGCTGCGCCGCAGGCGCCATCGCGCGGCACGGGAAGCACCACGAGGCGCAGAAGTCGAGCACGACCCACTGGCCGGCGAAGTCCGAGAGCGAATAGAACGTCCCGTTCTGGTCGTAGGCGCCGAAGTCCACGGCGGTGTCGCCGACGGCGTAGCCGAGCGCGGCGTGAGCGGGCGCGGAGGCCGGAGGTGCTGCGAGTGCGAGCAGGACGATGGCGACGAGGGCGAAGCGGCGCATGCGGCCTCCGGAGGATCGGGACGGTTTCCGGAAGCGTGAGACCGGGCGGGGGCGCGAAGAATCACGGCCGCCTCGCGCGCCGCGTGGACCGGCTACAGCAGCGTGCCCTTGAGCACCCGGCTCGCGATCGTGAAGTAGATGACGATCCCGGTCACGTCCACGCAGGTCGCGACGAACGGCGCCGAGGCGCTCGCGGGGTCGAGGCCGAAGCGCCGCAGCAGGAACGGCAGCATCGAGCCGGCGAGCGTTCCGAAGGTCACGACCCCGAGGACGCTGCCCCAGATCGTGACGCCGACGAGCAGGGAGTGCTCGCCGTAGCTGTGGAAGGCCGCCTGCCACAGCAGCACGCGCGCGAAGCCGAGCACGCCGAGCAGCGCGCCCATCGCGGCGCCCTGGAACAGCTCGCGCCGGATCACGCGCCACCAGTCCGCGAGCGTCACCTCGCCGAGCGCCATGGCGCGAATCACGAGCGTCGAGGCCTGCGAACCCGAATTGCCGCCGCTCGAGATGATGAGCGGGATGAAGATGGACAGGACGACCGCGCGGCTGATCTCGTCCTCGAACCGGCTCATCGCGGTCGCGGTCAGCATCTCGCCGACGAACAGGATCGCGAGCCAGCCGACGCGCTTCTTGAGCATCTCGACGAGGCCGGTCTCGAGGTAGGGCGCATCGAGGGCCTGCGTACCGCCGATCTTCTGGATGTCCTCGGTGGCCTCTTCCTGGATGACATCGACGATGTCGTCCACCGTCACGATGCCCTTCATGCGGCCGTCCGCGTCCACGACCGGGATCGCCTGCAGGTCCGACTCGGCGAACAGCCGCGACAGCTCCTCCTGGTCCATGTCCTCGCGGGCCGTGAGGAGATCCGTGGACATGAGATCGCGCACGAGCTTCTCGGACGCGGCGGCGAACAGCTCGCGGAACGACACGACGCCGACGAGCTTCTGCTCGGCGTCGATCACGTACACGTAGTAGATCGTCTCGAGCACCTCGCGCGCCTGCTTGCGCAGGTAGCGGATCGCCTCGTCGGCGCTGGAATCCGCGCGCACGAACGCGTAGCGCGGGTTCATGAGGCCGCCGGCGTCGTCCTCGGCATAGGCGAGCAGCGCTACGACCTCGCGCCGCGTCTGCTCGTCGAGCAGCTCGAGCACCGCCGCGCGATCGTCCTCGGGCGCCTCCTGCACGAGGTCGGCCGCGTCGTCCGGGGGCAGCAGCCGGATCCACGAGCGGCGCTGCGAGGCGGGCATGTTCAGCAGCAGCTCGGCTTCGTCGCGGGCCCCGAGCTCGAGGAACAGGTCCTCGGCTTCCGCGCGCGGCAGGTCCTCGAACGCCTCGTAGCGCTCCTCGGGCGTGAGCAGCCGCCACGTCTCGCGGAGGTCGGACCCCTCGAGTTCGCTCGTGTTGCGGGCTTCGTCGCGCAGGCTCATGGGCGCGCCCGGTGTGGGGACGGCTCGCGGGTCGCGCTCGCGCGGAGTGCGCCGCTAGGCGTCCATCTCCTTGATGACGACGCTGTCCACGGAGTCGATCTCGACGAGCTTCACGCCGATCACCTCGCGCTTGGACGTCGGGACGTTTTTGCCGACGAAGTCCGCGCGGATCGGCAGTTCGCGGTGCCCGCGGTCGATCACGACCGCGAGCTGGATCGAGCGCGGCCGGCCGAAGTCGATGAGCGCGTCCATCGCCGCGCGCACGGTGCGCCCCGTGAAGAGCACGTCGTCCACGAGCACGGCGATCTTGCCGTTGATGTCCACCGGAATCTCGGTCGCCCCGACGACCGGCTGGTGCGCCACGGTCGAGAGGTCGTCCCGGTAGAGCGTGATGTCGAGCGCTCCCTGAGCGGGCGCGCGGCCCTCGAACTCCGCGATCTTCGCCGCGATCCGCTCGGCGAGCGGGACGCCCCGGCGCCGGATCCCGACCAGCACGAGGTCCTCGACGCCCTTGTTCCGTTCCACGATCTCGTGGGCGATGCGGGTCACGATGCGACGCAGTCCGTCCGCGTCGACGATCTCGGCTTTCTCGCGAAGCGACATGGAACCTCTGTCCGGCGGGTCGGCCCCCGCCGCATCGATGGATGCGGACCGCTCCCCGGAAGGCGCCCGGAGCGCGATGTGCGGCCTGCGGTTCGCGCAACATAGCCGGGCGCTCCGAGAGCGGGCAAGTGCGGCAGCCGCGCGCGCCGGACCTCGCGCTGACGGTGGCCGCTCACGCCCCGCGGTCCGCGCTTCGTCTCGCCGAAGCGGCCGTGTTCCGCCCAAGCACGTTTTCCATTGAGGGCGCAGGAGCCGCGCCGTTACTGTCTTCGCGCTCGGACCGCTCCCTTCGCGGCCAGGTCGTCGGCGCCCCCACCGCTCCGGCGAGTGCTCGTCTTCGCTCGGACCCTTGCCTCGATCCGGAGATCCGCATGCCGCTCGCCGGCCGTCGATCCAGCATTCTCGCCGTCCTCGTCCTCACGCTCTCCGCCTCGTTCGCCCACGCCGAGCCGTTCGCGCTGCTCGCGAGCGCGAAGGGCCGCGTCGAGGTCACGCCCGGATGGGGCGGGACCGCCGCGCGCGCCAGCTTCGGCCGCGCGCTCGAGCGCGGCGACAAGGTGACCGTCGGGCCCGGCGGCGCCGCCACGATCTACTTCTCGGACG
Source organism: Candidatus Eiseniibacteriota bacterium (assembly GCA_044222065.1). Taxonomy (GTDB): domain Bacteria; phylum Eisenbacteria; class RBG-16-71-46; order RBG-16-71-46; family RBG-16-71-46; genus JBGAOA01. The sequence goes on along the minus strand of JBGAOA010000003.1, from coordinate 108,919 downwards.
GAAACGTGATCGAGCTCGGCGAGAAGAGCTCCGTCACGGTCGGCGGCCGCGTCGCGAACCGTTCCGCGGCGGGACCGGGCGCCCTGCCGGGCAACGTCTACGCGCAGGTCTCGAAGGTCGTCACGGGCGGCTCGCGCGAAACCGGCCTCGTCGCGATCTCGCAGATGCGCAGCGCGCCCGAGACGTCGGCGCGCGCGCTCGCGCCGCGGCAATCGGCCGTGCTCGGCGAGCGCCCCGAGTTCGCGTGGCGCGCCGTGCCCGGCGCCACCCGCTACGTCGTGCGCGTGAGCGGCGACGGCGGCGCGCTGTGGTCGCGGGAGACCGACGGCACGACGCTGACCTGGCCCGCCGACGCCGAGCCGCTCGCGGCCGACGCCGAATACGAATGGACGGTCGAGGCGCACAAGGGCGATGAGACGCTGCGCGCCGAGACCTGCGCGTTTCGCGTGATGGGCGCCGAGGCTTCGAGCGCGCTGCGCGCCGACCTCGCGCGCATCGACGAGAGCGCCGGCGGCCGCGAACGCCCGGCCGCGCTCTACCTGTCGGGCTCCTACCTGCTCGCGCGCGGCGTGCTGCACGACGCGATCTCCCGCTTCCAGCGGCTCGGTGCACTCGAGCCGGACGCTCCCGCCCCGCACGAAGCGCTGGGCCGCGCCTACCGCGCCGCAGGCCTGATGGATCAGGCCGCGAACGAATTCCAGAGAGCGCTGGAACTCACGAAGAACTCTCCGTAGCTCGCACACACACTCGCTTCCGAGCTGCCGAGCGTCCCCCGCGCCGGCGGGCCCACCTCTTTGCAAGGAGACTCCCCGTGCCGCGCCCGTTCCGCGCCTTGCTGCTGCTTCCTTTCGTGCTCGCCGCCGCCACCGCCGGCGCGACCACCGTGGTCCGCATGGACACGCGGGCGCTCGTCACGCGCTCGAGCGACATCGTCGTCGGCGAAGTCTCCGCGACCCGCTCCTACTGGGACGAGAGCCGCACCCGCATCCTCACCGACGTCACGGTGCGCGTGGAGTCGCGGCTCAAGGGCGGCGCGGGCGGCGAGCTGACGCTCACGCAGCTCGGCGGCGTCGTGGACGGGCTGCGCTACCACATCGAGGGCAGCGCGGCGTTCGCCCCCGGCGAGGAAGCGCTGCTGTTCGTGTGGCGCGACCCGCAGGGCCGCGCGCAGGTGAACGGCCTCGCGCAGGGCAAGTTCGAGATCCGCCGCGACGCCGCCGGGCGCGCGACCGTGCAGCGCTCGCTCCCGGGGCTCGGCGTCGGCGACCTCAAGTCGCTGCGTCCGCTGCGCGCGGGCGAGGCCGCGCCGAGCCTCGCGCTCGACGACCTGCTCGCCGAAGTCCGCCGCGTCCTGGCGGAGGAGGGCGGACGATGAACGCGCTCCGCCGCTTCCGCCCGATCGCGCTCGCCGCGCTCATCGCCGCGGCGCTCAACGCCGCGGCCGGCGCGCACGCCGCGGCCGGCGCGCACGCCGCGCCGTCCGCCACGACCGCGAACGCGCTCCCGAAGATCCTCCCCGCGCAGTTCCGCGACGTCTCGTCGCTCCCGACGCTCAACGCCGGGCCCGACACCGTGTACGCGATGTCGCACTCGTTCCAGACGCTCGCGAACCTGTGCGACGAACGCGGCTGGCGGTTCGAGGATCGCGTGAACCAGATCTTCATGAACGTCACGAACCTCGTGACGAACCGGCCGCTCTACACGGGCGAGCGCTCGGCCACGCCGCCCGCGACCGCGAGCACGGCGCTGCTCGGCACGCGCCTCGGATCGCCCGGCGCGATCGCCGTGCTCGACTCGGGGCAGGTGTTCTACTCCGACCGCGACGCGGGCTGGAGCGGAGCGGCGTTCGTCCTCTATCCGGGGCAGAACGTGATGCGCCGCCTCCCGGCGCTGCCGATGGGCGCCCCGGACCAGGTCGAGTACGACCCCGTGACGCACGGCGTCGTGATGAGCGTGAGCGGCAGCCAGCTGTGGTCCGTCACGCCCGACGGCACCGCGACGATGCTCGTCGGCGCGGGCGCCGTTCCCGCCGACACGACGGCGGCCGAGGCGCTCATCGCCGGCTTCACGCAGTTCGCGGTGGACGCGGCGGGCAACGTGTACTTCGACGCGATCAGCGGCGCCGTGCGCGTGCTGCGTCGCAACGACCTTCGCATCGTCACGATCGGCGGCGAGCCGCTGCAGGGCGACATCACCGAAGGCCTCGCGGTGACGCCCGACGCCTCGGTGCTCTACCTGTCGACCGAAGTGCACTTCTACGCGATCCAGGATCCGCTCGGCCCGAACCCCGTGCTGACCGAGCCGTCCTTCCCGCCGCCGGGCGGCGCGTCGTTCAAGAAGCTCGACTACTCGAACGGCTCGCTGCTGATGTCGTTCCGCGAGCGCATCTGGCGCCTCAACGGCTCGAGCTTCGAACTCGTCGCGGGCGGCAGCGATCTGTACGCCAGCGCCGCCGAAGCCGACCTCGGACCGAAGCAGGTGTTCCACTCGATCACGAGCACCGCGGGCGACGGCGCGGGCGGCGTCTACGTCTCGAGCGCCAACGACGGGCTCGTCTACCGCGTGCGCGCCGACGGCCGCGTCGAACTGGCGGCGGGCGTGCCGATCGGGGTCCAGATGGGCGCCCGAGCGCTGCGCGTCGGCGCCGACATGACGACGCACGCGGACGTCGTGAAGGACTGGGTGCGCGACCACGGCTACGGCAACGACTGGAGCCAGCGCCTCGTTTCGCCGCCCATCGACTTCAGCGCGCACCCGAACGCGACGCTCGAATTCGACGCAACGGTCGAACTCGACGGCGTCAGCGGCTCGGGCGGCTCGCCCGATCAAGCGAATTTCACGAACGCGAACGAATTCCTGTTCCTCCAGATCGAGGACGGTCTCGGCGGATGGCAGGGGTTCGGCATGTCCACCTTCATCGCGATCAATGGCGGCTACGTCGAGACCTCCGGTCCGATCTCGACGTTCGGCACCTACCGCGTGCGGGGAACCTTCGCGGGGGTCACCGGCGTGCGCCGCGTCCGCATCGTCGTCCAGACGAACATCACGGGCTCGGACGAGGACGGGCTCAAGCAGGGCGCGCAGGCGGCGGCCGTGCTCGACAACGTGACGCTGCGCGACGGCGCGACCGATCTCGTTCCGCCGGTGGATTTCGAGGACGGCTCGATCGGCGCGTGGACGCTCGCGGCCTACAACGCGACTCACACGGGGCCCGGCGTGCAGGAGTGGTACTCGCGCGACGGCGCGTTCCCGAACACGATCGCCGGCGTCCAGAGCGGCTACGACTTCAGCGATGCGTCGTGCGTGTTCACGGTCGGTTCGGCGAGCGGCTTCGTGCCCGACAACGTGCTCGAGCGGCTCACGGCGCCGTGGGTCGCGAACCCCGTGCCCTCGAACGTCCACACGACGGGCTCGGTCGGCTTCGTGTTCGACGGCAAGTTCCCGCTGCGCAACATGGGCAAGGCGTTCACCGTGTGGGTGCGCGGCAAGAACGCCGGCGCCGAGCGGCCGCTGTTCTGCGCGCCGTCGTTCTTCGTGTTCATGCAGTTCTTCAGCGGCACCGACGTGCTGTCGCCGCTCGTGACGAACCGCGTGATCCAGTACCCGTCCGACTTCCAGTTCTCGGCGCCGTGCGACTCGCTGCAGTTCTTCCTCCAGGTCGAGGACCGCTACGAGCAGGCGCTCATCGGGAACTTCGCGGTGGATCGCGCGCCGACGCGGCTGCCGTTCTTCGACAACGTGCGCGTGATCGCGATCGGCCACGACGCCGACGGCGACGGCGTGCCGGACGAGCGCGACGCGTGCCCGCAGCTCTCGAGCGCGGGCGAAGACGCCGACGGCGACGGCTGCCCCGACGCGAACGCGACGCTGCACCACGTGGAATCGTGGACGAACGCGCGCCGGCCGATCCGCTACGCCTATTCGAACCAGAACATCGCGCAGTTCGGCACCGGCGAGGCGCACGGCGCGATCGACGCGGCGTTCGCCGCGTGGCGAGGGGTCGCGGGCGCGAACGTGCCGCTGCTCGAGCAGCCCGTCACGGCGCAGAAGTTCGCGAGCGCCACGGACGGCGTGAACCTGATCACGTTCGCCGACAACTCGTTCCCGTTCTCGCCCGAGGTGCTCGCCGTCACGCCGACGCTGTCGCTCGTGAAGCAGGGCGCGTTCGACGACCGCCTCGAGCTTCCGGGCTCGATCCTCGACGCGGACATCCTGTTCAACCCGGCGGCCTCGCTCGCGACGCCCTCGCACCCGGGCACGTGGGACCTGCGCAGCGTCGCGACGCACGAGGTCGGGCACCTGCTGGGCCTGAGCCACAGCGGCGTGAGCGATGCGACGATGTACTTCGTGCAGCTGCCGGGCGCGCTCGCCTCGACGCTCTCGCCCGACGACGAGGCGGCGATCTCGGGCGCCTATCCCGACGCCGCCGCGCTCGCCGCGTTCGGCTCGATCACCGGGCGCGTGCGGCGCGACACCGTCGCGGCCGGCGATCCGAGCGTGCGCGGCGCGCTCGTGACCGCCGTGCGCCTCGATCCGTCCGGCGCGCCCGCGGACACGGTGGCGTCGGACTACACGCGCGAGGACGGTTCGTACCGGCTGTTGCGCCTGCCGCCCGGGAACTACGGCGTGCACGTGCAGGCGCTCGACGGCTCCGTGCTCGACGGCCTCACGCCGATCTACATCAGCCAGCGGCTGCTCGACATCGCTTCGGCGCGCACGTTCGAGCCCGAGTGGGCGAGCGACGTCGAGACCGCCTCCGACGATCCGGCCTCGAAGCGCACGCTCGCGGTCACGGCCGGTGCGGCGCTCGCCGGCGTGGACGTCGTGACGAACCTCGACACGACGGCGCCGACGGTGCTGTCGGCGAGTCCCGCCGACGGCGCGACGGGCATCGAGATCGACGGCGCGCTCCAGGTGACGTTCAGCGAGCCGATCGACGCCGCCACGCTTCAGAACGCGTTCAAGCTCCGCGTGCAGGGGCTCACGAGTTCGCTCGCGGGGTCGGGCATCCTGTCGAACTTCGGGCGCACGTTCGTCTTCACGCCGTCCGATCCGCTGTCGTTCGACGCCACCTACGAGCTCGAGATCGGCACCGCGCTCGCGGACCGCAACGGCGTGCACCTCGCGGGGCCGTTCGTGACGGCGTTCACGACGATGCCCGAGCCGCCCGTCTCGATCGCGAACATCGAACCGCGCACGGCGCCCGCCGGCGCCTACATCACCCTCACCGGCTCGGGCTACACGCCCCAGTCCGCGATCGTCGCGACGCTCGTCGCGTTCTATCCCTCGGGCGGCTCGCCGATCGAAGTCTCGCCGCTGCTCATTTCGCCGAGCAGCATCGTGGTCCAGGTCCCGCAGGGACTGCCGCCCGGCTCGACGCTCGTCGTGGTGGAGCAGTTCCCGACGGCCGGGCCCAGCAAGGCCGCCCGCGAGCGCGCGCAGGCCGACCCGAGCGAGGTGAGCAACCCGCTTTCCATCACCGTGCTCGCGCCCGCGTCGCTGCCGTCGCCGTCGCCGCAGGGCGGCGAGATCGCGCTCGGCTGGGCGCCCCAGGACGTCGCGCTCGCTCCCGCGGGCGACGTCGCGTTCGTCGTCGGCGACGGCGGCGTCGCGACCGTGAACCTCGCCTCGGCCTCGGGCGGGCCGCTGCGCACGCCCGTGTCGCGCTCCGCCCGCCCCGCGAAGTCGATCGCGATCACGCCCGACGGCGCGCGCGCGGTCGTCACCGCGCCGGCCGATTCCGCGGTCGTCGTGTTCCAGGCGAACCCGGCGCTCGGCACGTTCGGCAGCGCGATCGCGTCCATCCCGATCGACGGCGCGCCCGACCAGGTCGCGCTCTCGCCGGACGGCCGGCGCGCGTTCGTCACCGTGGCGAACGACTCGGCGATCTACGAAGTCGACCTCGCCTCCGGCTCGACGCTCTACCGCGTCGTCGCGAACCACGGCTTCGATCGCGGCCAGGGCGCGTTCGTTTCGCTCACCGTGGATCCGCGCGGCAACGCGCTGCTGCTCGGCACGCCGACCGGCGTGTGGGCGAACGCAATTCGCTCGGCGGATCCCTCGCCCATCTTCCCGACGCCGGTGCGCGGCGGCATCTCGATCGGCCTCGACGGCACGAACGCGCTCACCTGCGGCGGGACCGGCGGCTTCGCGATCAACGGCGGGCCGTTCGCGTTCGACGGCTCGGCGCGCGACGTGGTCGTGACGCCGCAGGGCCAGGCCGCCTACGTCGTCAACGAATCGGTGAGCCAGCTCGACGTCGTGAGCCTCGGGCCCGCGACCGGCGCGCTGTTCGGGCGCTCGGTCGCGAACGTGCCGAGCGGCCTGCACCCGGTCGCCGTGTCGCTCGGAGCGAACGGCACGATCGTCGCGGTGGCGAACCGCGGCGGCCGCTCGCTCTCGATCTACCAGGTGCTCGGCAGCGCGCCCCCGATCGCGCGCGTCGTCCCGGACGTCGCGATCCCCGGCCAGGTGGTCGCGGTGCAGGGCGACTCGTCGTCGGCGTTCGGCGCCGGCACGACCGTGGACTTCGGCCTCGCGAACGCGGCCGCGCTCTTCGCCGGCAGCGACGGCGTCGGCGCGCGCGTGCCGGGCCTGCCCGCGGCCGAGACGCAGGCGGTCGTCCAGCGCGGCGACGGCCAGCGCAGCTACGGGCTGCCGTTCCGCGTCGTGGACGCGCTCGCGAACTTCCAGCCGCGCGTCGTCGGCACGCTGCCGGTCCGCGACACGATCCAGCCGGGACCCGATCCGTACGTCGGGTTCCTGAGCAGCGCGCGGCTCTCGCCCGACGGCCGCACGCTCGCGATCCTGCGCCAGACCGGAAACGTCGGCGTGTTCCTCGACCTCTACGACGTCTCGCGCAACGGCAGCCAGAACTTCGGCACCGTGCTCGGCCGCGTGGACGTGGACGACGCGAGCGTCGCGCTCGATCCGATCCGCGGCCCCGAGTTCTCGCCCGACGGCCGCCGCGCGTACGTCGCGACCCGCAATTTCGGCGCGCGGGTCGTGGACACCGATCCGGCGAGCCCGACGTTCGGGCAGCTCGTCGGCACCTTCGGACTGACCGAGCACTTCCTCGTGCGCGCGATCGCCGTGGATCCGCTCGGCCGCTACGTCGCGCTCGGCTCGACGACGGGCAGCCTGTCGGGCCTCGGCCTCTACAAGCCGGACGGGTCGCCGACGCTCCTGCCCTGGTCGCCCGTCGCGCAGGTCAGCGCGATCGGCATCTCGCCCGACGGCCGCTGGCTCATCGCGGCGTACGACAGCGTTCGCATCCTCGACATGACGACCGGGGCGCGCGTCGCGAGTTCGTTCGCGCATCATCCCGGCGTCCCGAGCGGCGGCATCTTCAGCCAGATCCGCTTCTCGGCCGACGGGCGTCGCGCGCTCGGCATCTACACGACCGGCGTCGAGTCGTTCGTGGTGTGGAACATGGACCCGGCCGCGGGTCCCGTCGGGCAGGTGCTGTTCGCGGGGCTCCCGGCGGGCGCCCCCGTCCAGCGCTACTTCGGCGCAGTGCCGGGCAGCGGCCTCGAGGACTTCTACGTCGTCTCGAACGGCGACTCGCTCTACCGCTTCGACGCCTCGGCGAGCCCGCTCCGCGCGACGTCCTTCCCGTTCGGCGAACGGACGCACGCGGTCGAGCGCACGGCGGACGGCCGCACGCTGTTCGTCACGACGCTCGAAACCGCGAGCGGCTTCGGCGCGACCGCGCGCATCCGCACGGTCACGACGACCGAGGCGACGCAGCTCGCCGTCGTCGCCGGCGACCAGCAGTCGGGGCCGCCCGGAACGACGCTGCCGCAGGCCGCGCGCGTGCGCGCGACCGGTCCGCAGGGCCAGCCCGCTCCGGGCGCGCTCGTCGAGTTCGCGCTCACGTCCGGCAGCGGCTCGTTCCCCGGCGCGAACACGACGCTGCTCGTGCGCACGACGGACTCGAACGGCGAAGCGTCGGTGCCGTGGACGCTGCCCGCGTCGGGCGCGAACGCGTACCTGAACGCGCGCGTGCTCGGCGTCGAGCCCGCGCACGCGACGCTCACCGCGCACGTCGTGCTGAGCGACGCCGAGATCGCGCCCGAGATCACCGCGATCTCGCCGCCCGACGGCGCGACGAACCTGAACGCAACGACGCCGATCGCCGTGCGCTTCACGCAGAAGATGGCGGCGAACGCGACGAGCGCCATCGGCCTGAGCGCGAACGGCGCGTCCGTGGCGGGCACGTGGCGGGCGGAGGACGAAGGCCGCTTCCTCGTCTTCCAGCCCTCCCAGCGGCTGCCGTACTCGGCGAACTGCGTCATCACCGTGCAGCCGGGCGCGCGCGACACGGACGGGCAGCCGCTCGCCTCGGGCGCGACGTCGTCGTTCACCGTGCAGGCGCCGCCGGCCGTGCGCATCGCCGCGATCCAGCCGCCCGCGGGCCCCGTCGGCGCCGCGGTCGCGATCGCGGGCGAGGGCTTCGACGCGATCGCCGCGCAGAACGTCGTGACGTTCAACGGCACGGCCGGACCCGTGACGGGCGCCGAACCGGGCTCGATCACGAGCGTCGTGCCGCTCGCCGCGACGAGCGGTCCCGTGACCGTGACCGCGAACGCGGCGACGAGCCCGGGCGTCAACTTCATCGTGCTGCCGCCGAACCCCACGCTCGGCGGCGCGGTCGGCGACCTCGACGCGAGCCAGGGCATCCGCGACCTCGCGATCACCCCGGACGGCAAGCGCGGCTACGTCACGAACCCGTCGCTCAATACGCTCACGGCGCTCGACCTCGTCGCCGCGACGTCCATCACGAGCGTGACGGTCGGCCTGAGGCCGCAGTCGGTCGCGATCCTGCCCGCGCCGCTGCGCGCGTACGTCGCGAACACCGGCAGCAACAGCGTGAGCGTCGTGGACGTGGATCCCGCCTCTCCCGACTACCATCGCGTGATCCAGAGCATCCCGGTCGGCGAGGCGCCGGTGGACATCGTCGTGTCGGCGGCGGGCCCGAAGGTGTTCGTGCTCAACTCCGGCACGAACGACCTGAGCGTCATCGACGCGAATCCGGGCAACGCGACGTTCGACCAGGTCGTGACGACCGTGAACACCGGCTCGGGCGGCGGCACCGCCGTCGCGATCAGCGCCGACGGCACGCTCGCGCTCGTCGCGTGCGCGTCGGGCGTCGTGATCATCGACCTGCGCACGCAGCGCGTCGTGACGACCGTGAACACGGGCTCGGGCGGCGGCACCGCGGTCGCGATCAGCGCCGACGGCACGATGGCGGTCGCGCTCAACGCCGCGGGCCAGCTGTTCGTGATCCAGCTCGCGCCGGGCACGAACCAGTACAAAGTCGTGACGACCGTGAACACGGGCTCGGGCGGCGGCACCGCCGTCGCGATCAGCGCCGACGGCACGCGCGCGTTCGTCACCGACTACGACCAGAACGTCGTGCTCGTCTACGTGATCGGCACGGGCGCCGGCAGCGGCGCCTCGACGGTGCTGCCGGTCGCTCCGGTGTCGCTCACGCTCGAACGCACGATCCCCACCGGTCCGGCGCCGACGGCGCTCGCGGTGAATCCGCTCGGACTCGTGCGCCTGTACGTCGTGAACTCGGGCGACGGCACCGTGCGCGTGATCGGCACGCCGGACGCGCTGCCGGTCGTTCCCGTGGACTTCGAGTTCCGTCCGAGCACGCTCAACATCCGCTCGGTCGGCCGCTGGGTGACGGGCGAGATCACGCTGCCGGCGCCGTACCGCGCGTGCGACGTGGACCTCGCGAGCCTGCGGCTCAACGGCGTGGTGCCGGCCGACACGACGCACCATCACGGCCACGGCGACGACTCGGGCTACGCCGGCGCGGGTGACGATGCGAACGGCGGCGGCCACGGCCACGGCGACGGCGACGATCGCGACGACGACGAGGACGGCACGCCGGACTGCAACGAGAGCACGCTGACGGTGAAATTCGACCGCCGCGCCGTGATGCTCGCGGTCGCGCCGGGCGACAGCGTCGAGGTGTGCGTCACCGGGCTCGTGTCCGGCCTGCGCTTCGCCGGCTGCGACACGATCCGCGTGAAGTACGGCCGCGTCCACTGCCCCGTTCCGCCGCGCGACCTGCACCCGGGCGAGCGGGCCGACATGGACTGGGAGACGCCGCGCGACCTCCACGTGAACTGGGTCGCGGTGCTGCACCAGTTCCCCGGGGACTCGCTGTGGACGCTCGACGCCGACCACGTCGCGAACGACGGCCGCTACACGTGGACGGCGCCCGCCCGCATCGGCGAGGGCGTGCGCGTCGCCATCGTTTGGGTCGAGAACCAGCTCACGCCCGACTCGACGCTCGCGATCGTGGACGCGCCGCTCCAGGTCGAGGGCGTGCTCGCGATGAGCGAGCCGTTCGCGGTCCTCGGCAGCACCGACGTCGAGCCGGCGCCGCTCGCGCTCGAACTCGCGCCCGTGATGCCGAATCCGGCGCGCGGCGCGGCGACGCTGCGCTTCGGCCTGCCGCGCCGCGCCCGCGTGCGGCTCGACCTCTACGACGTCGCCGGCCGCCGGGTGAAGACGCTCGCGGACGGCGTGCTCGAGGCCGGCTGGCACGCGGCGAAGTGGGACGGCGCGGCGGACGGTTCCGCCCGTGCGCGTGCCGGCGTGTACTTCGCGAAGCTGCGCGTGGACGGCGAGGAGCGGCGGCACACGTTCGTGTGGCTGAAGTGATCGAACCGCCGGGCACGCCGTCTCCCCGGCGCCCGGCATCGCACGGCGGACGGTGCTCGCGCGCCGTCCGCCGTCGCGCCTGCGGCGCGCGCGGCCGCCGCCGCGTGCGCCTGTGCTACGGTCCGCGCCCGAGATGATCGGCACGCGCGTCTCCCACTACGAGATCGTCCGCCGGCTCGGCCGCGGCGGCATGGGCGAGGTCTACGAGGCGGTGGACCTCGATCTCGACCGCCGTCCGGTCGCGCTCAAGTTCGTCGCGCCCGAACTGGCCTCCGAGGCCGAGCACCTGCAGCGCTTCGAGCGCGAGGCCGTTTCGGCCGCGAAGCTCAAGCACCCGAACATCGCGACCGTGCACGCGTTCGTGCGCGACGCCGAGCGCCCGTTCATCGACATGGAGCTGCTCGCCGGGCCGACGCTGCGCGAACGGCTCGCGGCGGGCCCGCTCGCGCCGGCCGAGGCGGCCGCGATCGCGCGCGACGTCGCCGCGGCGCTCCAGCACGCGCACGCCCGCGGCACGATCCACCGCGACATCAAGCCCGAGAACCTGATGTTCGACGCGGACGGGAGCGTGAAGATCACCGACTTCGGGCTCGCGCGCGCGGCGCAGGCGTCGCGCCTCACGATGACCGGCACGGCGATGGGCACCGCGGCCTACATGGCGCCCGAGTCGGTGCGCGGCCAGTCGGGCGCGCCGGCCGACGTCTGGGCGCTCGGCGTCGTGCTCTACGAGATGCTCTCGGGCGCGCTGCCGTTCGCGGGCGATGGCACGCTCGCGCTGCTGTACGCGATCGCGAACGACGCCCCCGCGCCGCTCGAGGCGCGGCGCGCGAACCTCGATCCCGCGCTCGTGTCGCTCGTCGAGCGGCTGCTGTCGAAGGACCTCGCGCTGCGTCCCGACGCTGGCGCGGCGGCGCGCGCGCTCGCGGCGTTCGCGGGTGGCGCGCCGCCGCGTCTCGATCCCGTGACCGAGACGCTCGAGGTCGAGCGGCTCGGCGGGCAGGCCACGGCGGCGATGCCCGCGCTCGGCGCCGAAGCGGCGACCGCGGCGATGCCCGCGCTCGACGCGCGTCCGCTCCCGGCGCGGGCCGGCGCGGGCGTCCCCGCGCCGATCCCCCGCGCGGCGCGGCGCGCCCGCGGGCGCTGTTCGCGGGGCTCGCGATCGCGGTCGTCCTCGGCGTCGCGCTGCTGTTCGTCCTGCCGCCGGTCCTGCGCGCGCGCGCGAACGGAACGCCGGGCCGCGGCGCAGCGGCTCAACGACGAAGCCGTCGCCGCCCTCGCGCGCGGCGACGTCGAAGCGGCCTCGGAGCGGCTGCTGCGCGCTTGGAAGCGCTCGATGCCGGCTACGGCGAGCAGCTCAACCTCGCGCGCGTCCAGCTCGCGCGCGGCGCCGACGGCGGCGGCGCAGCGGCTCGCGAAGCTGCTCGCCGACCACGGCGGCGCGGGCGAGCGCGCGCTGCGCGGCTACGCCCACTCGATGCTCGCGGACATCGCGATCGCCGACGGCAACTGGAACGACGCCGTGCGCCAGGCTGCGCGCGGCGTTCGAGGAGGACTCGTCGCAGGCGATCGCGTTCAACCAGCTCGGGCACGCGCTGCTGCGCAGCGGCGCCGCGGCCGAGGCCTCGGTGCTGCTCGCGCGCGGCATCGCGCTTCCCCGCCGTACCGCAGCTGCGAAAGAACGCCGCGCTCGCCGCCCTCGCCGCCGGCTCCGCCGCGGACGCCCGCCCCGAGGCCGACCCCGCGCGCGCGCTCGACCCGGCGTACGGTTCGGCGTTCGCTGCGCGCGCCCGGGCGAACGCGCGGCTCGGGGATCGCGCGGGCGCCGCTGCGGACTTCGCGCGCTACGCCGCGTCCGCGCCCGCGGACTCGGCCGAGTTCGCGGACACCGTGCGCGATCTCGAGGCGAACGGCGTGCCCGCGAACGCGCCGCGGCCGCCTTCGTTCCCCACGCCGCCCGCGCGCTGAGGCTCGCACTCCGCACGACCGCGCCGTCCGGCCGCGGACGCGCGCGCCGCTACGCGCCCTTCTCGCCCTCGACGACGATCTTCGAGAGGTCCCAGCCGCGCAGGAACAGCTCGCGCACGTCGGCGAGCAGCCGCAGGCGGTTCGTACGCGTCGGCGCGTCCTCGACGTTGACCATGACGGCGTCGAAGAACGCGTGGATCGGCTGCTCCATCGCGAGCAGCGCGGGCAGCACGCGCGCGTAGTCGCGCGCTTCCCAGAGCGGCGCCGACGCCGCGCGCGCGGCGTCGAGCGCGCCCGCGAGGTCGCGCTCGGCCGCTTCGCCGAGCCGCGCGCGGTCGAGCGCCGCGGGCAGCGCGTCGGACGACTTGGCGAGGATGTTCGCGACGCGCTTGAACAGCACGACGAGCGGCTCGAAGCGCCGGTCGCCGCGGAACTCGACGAGCGTGCGCGCGCGCGCGAGCGCGTCGGCGGGGTCGATCCAGCCGGGGCGGCTGCGTCCCGCGCCCTCCATCGGCAGGCGCGCTTCGAGCGCGGCCTCGCGCACGTCGTACGGCACGCCGCGGTCTTCGAGCGCCACGTCCACGCGGCCGCGCCAGAACTCGCCGAGCTTTTTCACGACGTCGGCCTGCGGCAGCTCGGGGTTCGCGGCGAAGAACGTGCGGGTGCTCTCCATCGTCGCATCGCGCAGGTCGAGGCGGCGGTCCTGCTCGATCAGGATGCGCACGACGCCGTTGCCCGCGCGCCGCACGCCGTACGGGTCTTCCGAGCCCGACGGGATCTTGCCGCCGACGAACGCGCCGGCGACGTGGTCGAGCTTGTCGGCGAGCGCGAGCAGCGAGCCCGCGGCCGAGGCCGGGCAGGCGTCGCTCGCGCCGCGCGGCCGGTAGTGCTCGGCGATCGCGACACAGACGGCCTCGGGCTCGCCCGCGCGCCGCGCGTAGTGGCCGCCCATCACGCCTTCGAGCACCGCGTACTCCTTGCCGCTGCCGATCATCTCGCCGAGCAGATCGGTCTTGCAGAGGAGCGCGGCGCGCCGCACGTGCGCGGCGTCCGCGGGCGCGAGCCGCTCGGCGAGCCAGCCGCCGAGCGACTCGAGCCGCGCCGCCTTCTCGCGCAGGCTCCCGAGCCCTTCCATCCACACGACCGCGCCGAGCTTCTCGACCGCCGCCGCGGGCGCGGTCTTGAGGTCGGTGTCCCAGTAGAACTTCGCGTCCTCGAGCCGCGCGACGAGCACGTCCTGGTTGCCCTTGCGCACGAGATCGAGACCGCGATCGTCGCCGTTGCGGACCGCGAGGAACGCGGGCTGGAGCGCGCCCGACGCGTCCTCGACCGCGAAGAACTTCTGGTGCTCGCGCAGCGCCGTCACGATCACCTCGCGCGGCAGGTCGAGGTAGCGCGCGTCGAACGCGCCGCGCACGACCGTCGGCCGCTCGACCATGAAGTTGTTGATCTCGACGAGCTCGGCGTCGGCGACGACGCGGCCGCCGGCGGCCTGCGCCTCGCGCGCGAGCTGCGCCTCGATGTCGGCCGCGCGCGCGGCCGGATCCGCGGTCACGTCGCGCGAAGCGAGCGCCGCGGCGTACGCCGCGGCGTCAGGAACTTCCAGCGGTCCGGGCGCGAGGAAGCGGTGGCCGCGCGTGACGCGGCCCGCGTCGAGCTGGAACGCGCGCACCGGGATCACGTCGGCGCCGAACAGCGCGACGAGCCAGCGCACCGGCCGGGCGAAGCGCGTGTCGTCGTCGAGCCAGCGCATGCTCTTCGGGAACTGCAGCTTCGTCGCGAGCGTCGCGAGCCCGACGCCGAGCACTTCGGCCGCGGGCTTGCCGACACGCTGCACCGTCACGGCCACGTACTCGCCCTTCGGCGTCTCGACGCGCCGTACGGCCGACAGCTCGACGCCGCGCCCCTGACAGAAGCCGAGCAGCGCCTTCGTCGGCTGGCCGCTCGCGTCGTACGCCGCCTTCACCGCGGGCCCCATCGCCTCCTCGGTCGCATCGGGCTGGCGCTCGGCGACCCCCGCGACCTCGAGCGCGAGCCGCCGCGGCGTGCCGCTCACGCGCACGTCGCCGTGCGCGAGCCGAAGATCCGCGAGCAGCGCGCGCGCGCCGGCCTCGAGCTGGTCGAGCGCCGGCGGGATGTAACCGGCCGGAACCTCTTCGACGCCGATCTCGAACAGCAGGTCGCGGCTCACGCGTCCGCCCCGGCTTTCTTCGCGGCCTTCGCCTCGCCGGCCTTCTTCGCGCCCTTCGCCTTCTCCTGCTGCGCGGCGTAGGCGTCGAGCCAGCGCTGGCGCTCGGCCGGATCCGGGATGAGCGGGTAGCCGAGCTCGGCGCGCAGGTGGTGATGCGCGAGCGCCGCCTGGCGCGCGATCTTCCGCACGCGCCCGATGTAGCCGACGCGCTCGCTCACCGAGATCGCGCCGCGCGCATCGAGCAGGTTGAAGACGTGCGAGCACTTGATGACGGCGTCGTAGCCGGGTGCCACGAGCTTCAGGTCGAGGAGCCGCGAGGCTTCCGTCTCCCACACGCGGAACATCTCGAACAGCGCCTCGACCGGCGCCTGTTCGAAGTTGTAGTGCGACCACTCCCACTCGTTGCGCACCCACAGGTCGCCCCACGTGACGCCGGGCGCCCACGCGAGGTCCTGAACGCGGTCCCTCTTCTGCAGCATCATCCCGATGCGGTCGAGGCCGTACGTCAGCTCGGCCGACACGACCGGCAGCTCGAGTCCGCCGCACTGCTGGAAGTACGTGAACTGCGAGATCTCGGTGCCGTCCATCCACACCTGCCAGCCGAGCCCGGCCGCGCCGAGCGTCGGCGACTCCCAGTCGTCCTCGACGAGGCGCAGGTCGTGTTCGCGCGGCTCGATGCCGATCGCGCGCAGCGAGTCGAAGTACTGGTCCACGACGTCACCGGGCGAGGGCTTGAGCAGCACCTGGTACTGGAAGAACTGCTGGAAGCGGTTCGGGTTCTCGCCGTAGCGCCCGTCCTTCGGCCGCCGCGACGGCTCGACGTACGCGACGCGCCACGGTTCGGGGCCGAGCGAGCGCAGGAACGTCGCGGGGTTGAACGTGCCGGCGCCGACCTCGGACGGATACGGCTGCTGGATCACGCAGCCCCGCTCGGCCCAGTAGGTCTCGAGCGCGAGCATCATCGCCTGCAGGGACTGGCGGGGATCGGGAGCGGACATGGCGCGGCGTCTCGGAAGGAGTGGATCGCGGTCGGAAGCGCGGCAGTCTAGCCTGACGCATTCACGAACGTCGAGCCGAAGGCGGCGGCGCGGCTCAGCCGCGCGGCGCGGCGTCCTCCCCCGGCAGCGACTTCAGCACCTCGAGCGAGCGCAGGCCGCGGAAGCGCAGGAAGTGCTCGCGCAGGAACAGCTCGACGACGCGCAGGATCTCGCCCGCGTTCTTCAGCTCGACGTAGTCGCCGGCCTCGCCGACGGGGCGCGTGAGCAGCAGCGACAGCCCGCCGAGCGCGTCCGCGCTGAGCACGACCGTGCCCGCCTCGCGCGCGGCGTCGGCGTCGCACAGCAGCCCGCCGCGCGCGGCCGAGAACACGCGCCGCGGCGAGAGAGGCCCGCCGCAGTGCGCGCAGGCGTCGAGCCGCGGGCGGTAGCCGAGCAGCCCCGCGACCTGGAGCTGGTAGGCGATCGTGATCGTCGCGAGCGCGCGGTCGGGCGCCGCGGCGAGTGCCGCGAGCGTGTCGCGCAGCAGCTCGAACAGCTCGGAGTGCGGCTCCTCGCCCCACACGAGCCGGTCGAGCAGCTCGAGCGCCGCCTGCGCGTGGGCGAGCCGGCGCAGGCTCGTCACGCGGCTGCCGTAGGCGTCGAGCACCTCGGCCTGCGACAGCAGGTGCAGGTCGCGGTCGGGCTTCAGGTAGAAGACGTAGCGCGCGCGCGACAGCGGCTCGAGCGCGAAACCGAAACGCGCGGGCGTCTTGCGCGCGCCCTTCGCGACGAACTTCCGCAGGCCGTGATCGCGCGTGTAGACGGTGACGATGCGGCTCGTGTCGCCGAGCGCCTGGATCTTGAGGACGATGCCTTCGCTCGTCACGAGCGCCACGGCGGATCCGTTCCCCCGCGACCCGGCGCGGGCTCAGGCGCCCGCGCGCGGCGCCGCGACGTCGGGCTGCACGACGCCGCCCGACACGATCACCTTGAGCCCGTCCTCGATCGGCCAGTCGAGGTACACGACGTCCTTCTTCGGGAAGTAGTGCACGAAGCCCGAGGCCGGGTTCGGCGTGTGCGGGACGAACACGACCTCGACGTCGCCGCCGAGCTTCTCGCGCACGTCGGAGTTCGCGCGGCCGGTGAGGAAGCCGACGCGCCACACGTTCTCGCGCGGCCACGGCACGAGCACGACCTGCTTGAACGCCTGCTCCTTCTTGTTCAGGAACGCCTCGCCGAGCGACTTCGTCGAGCCGTAGACGATGCCGACGCCGGGGATGCGCATGAGCAGCTGGTCCCAGACGCGCAGCAGCGGGCGCGCGCCGATGCGCGACGCGACGAAGCCGACGATCACGAGCAGCAGCAGCGTCGCGAGCAGGCCGAGCCCGGGGATGCGGTGGTAGTCGAGCGCCTCGAAGCGCAGGTAGCGCCCGAGCAGGTTGTCGACCCAGTTCAGGAGCCGGTAGAAGACCGTGATCGTGATCGCGGTCGGGGCGAGCACGATGAGTCCGGTGAGGAGGTAGTTGCGGATTCGGCCCATGGTCTCGTGTCCGGGGACGCTGCGGGTCCGGCGTGGACGAAATGAAGCGTGCGGCGGGGACTCTAGCGATTCGCGCGCGCGCGGTCACGCGGCGGCGCGCGCGTTGCGCTCAGCGGAGCTTGAAGCTCACCGGCACCGCGATCCACGTCGCGGCGGGCTCGCCGAACGAGCGCGCGGGGCGGAACCGCATCCGGTACGCCGACTCGATCGCGGCCGCGTCCAGCTCGGGGATCGAACGCACGACGCGCGCGCTGTCCACCGCGCCCTCGGCCGTGACGTGCACGCTCAGGAGGACCATGCCCTCGATGCCGGCCGCGCGCGCGGATTCGGGGTAGTGCGGCGCGATCGAGTCCGGTGCGACGAGCAGTTCGGGCAGGACCTCGAAGAAGTTCATGGACGGATGCGCACGGCGGAAGCCGTCGGCATCGAGGTGGCCCTTCGCGTCCATCGAGATCGTGAGCGGGTCGGCGGCGAGCGCCTCGCGCACGAGCGCGAGCAGGTGCGGCACGCGGTCCGGGCGCGGGCGCCAGACCTGCGGGAAGGTCGCCGAATAGAGCCGCACCTCGTGGCGCGCCGGGAAGACGAACGCGCGCGCGACGCGTCCGGCGCGCTCGAAGCGCAGCTCGAACACCGCTTCGAGCGGGCACGAGCGGCACGGCGCGTACGGATCGGGGGCGTACTCGAGGCTGCCGATCAGCTTGCCCGCGGCGCGCGCCGTCCAGCGCGCGTCCGGCGTGGCACTCGCGACGCGCACGAGGTCGGGGAACGGATCGTCGGGCGACTTCGCGACCGCTTCGCCCTCGGTTTCGGTCGGATCGGGGAACTCGCAGCGCGAGACCGTGACGCGTTCGGCGTGCTTGATCGTGTCGAGGAAGTCGCGCTCGATGCGCGGCCGGCCGCCCGCGCAGCCGCCCGCGAGCGCCGCGAGCGCGAGCAGCGCGGCGGCGGCGCGGAACGCGCGCGCGAGGCGCGGCGCGCGGGCGCGCATCGCAGCGCTCCGTCGAGCCGGCGGATCGCGCCGCCGAGCGAGCGCAGCGCCGCCTGCTCGCGCGCGCGCATCACGCGCCGCTCGCCCGCCGCGTGGTGGTCGTGCCCGCACAGGTGCAGCGCGCCGTGGACGACGAGCCGCGCGAGTTCCTTGCCCGGCGTCACGCGGTAGCGTTTCGCCTGCGCGAACACGCGGTCCATCGAGACGACGAGGTCGCCGCGGATCGGGGCTTCGCGCCAGCCGCGTTCGCCCTCGTCGTAGTTGAAGCTGAGCACGTCGGTCGCGCGGTCGATCCCGCGCCAGCGCCGGTTCAGTTCGCGCAGCCGCGCGTCGTCGGCGATCACGACCGCGACCTCGTCCGCGCGCCGCGACTCGCCCGCCAGCACGGCGCGCACGATCGCGCGCAGCGGCGTTGCGACGGCGCGCCGCTCAGTCGGCGCTGCGACGGAGATCGGCATCGGCGCGCTTCGGCACGTTGAACGTCGGGTAGGGCGCGCGCACGTGGAAGATCGCGGTCAGCACCGGGATGAACGCCTCGCGGATCTTCGCCAGCTCCTGCAGCGTGAGATCGCAGTCGTCGAGCTGACCGTCGCGCACGCGTTCGTCGATGATGCGCTGCACGAGCCCGCGGATGCGGCTCGGCGTCGGCTCGGCGAGCGCGCGCGAGGCGCCTTCGACGCCGTCCGCGAGCATGAGGATCGCGGTCTCGCGCGAGCGCGGCTTCGGCCCGGGGTAGCTGTAGTCCTCGCGCCGCGCGCCTTCGTCGGCCTCGAGCGCCTTGTGATAGAAGAACGCCATCACCATCGTGCCGTGGTGCTCGGGGATCGCGTCGCGCACGGCGCGCGGCAGGCGCTCCTTGCGCGCGATCTCGAGGCCTTCCGTGATGTGCGACTTCACGACGAGCGCGCTCATGCTCGGCGTCAGCTTCTCGTGGCGCGAACGCGACGACGCCGGCTCGTTCTCGGCGTAGTACTCGGGCTTCGCGAGCTTGCCGATGTCGTGGTAGTACGCGGCGACGCGCGCGAGCAGCGAATTCGCCCCGATCGCCTCGGCGGCCGCCTCGGCGAGCGAGCCGACGACCATGCTGTGGTGGTACGTGCCGGGCGCCTCGAGCTGCATGCGCTTGAGGATCGGGCGGTTCAGGTCCGACAGCTCGAGCAGCGTGATGTCGCTCGTCATGCGGAACGCGAGTTCCACGAGCGGCAGCACGAGGAACGCGAGCGACGTCGCGAGCGCCGCGTTGAGGCCGCCCCATCCGAGATCGCGCAGCAGCACCGTCGCCGACGAGGCGCGCGCGAGGTCCCACGCGAGGATCGCGGCGACGTTCGCGGCCGCGATCACGAGCGTCGCGCGCACGAAGTGCAGGCGGTGGCGCAGGCGCGACACCGAGTACACCGCGGTGAGGCCGCCCATGACCGCGACCGGCATGAACGGCGCGCGCAGCTCCATCACCGACGAGATCGTCACCGCGAGCACGAGCGTGAAGACGAGCGCCGGACGCTTCTCGAGCAGCGAGCCGACGACGAGCGGCGCGAGCGCGAGCGGCACGACGAACTCGGAGTAACCGAGCTGGCCGACGAGCAGCTCCGCGCACAGCATCACGATCGCCGACAGCATCGTGAACATGGTCAGCATCGAGTTGTCGCGGTACACGGCGGGCAGCTCGACGCGCAGGTAGGCCGCGAACACCGCGATGAACAGCAGCATGAGCAGCATGCGCGCGACCGGCGGGTACAGGAACTCGGTGCGGCTGCGGCGCGCCGAGAGCACGTTCGACAGCGACCGGAGCTTGAGGAGCGCGTCGCGCGAGATGCGCTGGTTCGCGTCCACGACGAGCTCGTCCTTCTTCACCGTGCTGATCGTGGACGGCACGACGCTCTGCGCCTGCACGCGGCGCCACTCGGTCTCGGCGCGGTCGTAGACGATGTTCGGCTGGACGAACGCACTCGCGAGTTCCGCGACGAGCCGCTGGCCGCGCTCGTCGCCGTCGAACATCGGACGGGCGCGCCGGTCGATGAGCGCGAGCGCCTCGCGACGGTCGAGGAACAGGCTCGCCGCGTGCGGCGCCTCGGTGTCCCCGGTCCGCAGGCTCACCGTGCGGTACCCCTGCAGCAGGTCGCCGCGCTTCTCGGCG
The DNA here is from genome assembly GCA_044222065.1 of Candidatus Eiseniibacteriota bacterium. Taxonomy (GTDB): domain Bacteria; phylum Eisenbacteria; class RBG-16-71-46; order RBG-16-71-46; family RBG-16-71-46; genus JBGAOA01. The sequence continues at coordinate 88,441 of JBGAOA010000003.1, read as the reverse complement.
GCGATGCCGGCGTCGTACACCTCGCGCAGCCACACGCCGAGCCCTTCGAGCACGCGGCGCGCGCGGCCGGGCGCGGCGAGCGCGGTCGCGCTCTCCTCGCCGAGCGGCACGCCGAGCGCCCGCAGGCGCTGCGTGCGGTCCGCGGCGCGCACCGCCGGGTCGAGCGCGACCTCGAGCGCCTTCTGCTGGAACAGCGCGTAGCGCGTCTGCATCTCGGTCGAGACGCGCGCGTCGAGCATGTACACGGGCGTCACCGCGGCCGCGGCCGACTGCTGCTCGCGGCGCAGCACGACCTCGTCCTTCTCGACGCGGAAGTCGAACGGCGCGACGACGCGCTCGCGCGCGATGTCGCCTTCGCGGTAGCGGTAGCGCTCGCGCTCGGCGTCGCTGCGCGGCAGCAGCGCCGCGAACGCGAGCAGCACGAGCACGAGCACGCCGCGCACGAGGTAATAGCGCCAGCGGAAGCTCCGCTGACGGTCGGGAAGCGCGGGAAGCGTGAGGCCCTGGATCTCGCTCATTCGTGCGCCCGGGGGTGAGTCCCCCCGGGCCCGGATCAGCGCGCCGTGTCCGGGTCGTCGCCCGGCGCGGACGCGGCCGGCGGCGAGTCGGGATCGAGGCTCGTGCCGACGCCGTCGTCGTCGATGCCCTCGCCGCGGGCGTGGAAGTCGTCGAAGGCGCGGATGATGTCGCGCACGAGGCGGTGCCGGACCACGTCCTCCGGATGGAAGTAGACGAAGTTCACGCCGCGCAGGCCCCCGAGGATGCTCTGGATCTTGACGAGCCCCGACGCGGTCGGGTCCTTGAGGTCGATCTGCGTGACGTCGCCCGTGATGACCGCCTTCGAGTTCACGCCGAGGCGGGTCAGGAACATCTTCATCTGGCGCACGGTCGTGTTCTGAGCCTCGTCGAGGATGACGAACGAGCTGTGCAGCGTGCGGCCGCGCATGAACGCGAGCGGCGCGATTTCGATCACGCCCATTTCGATGAAGCGGCGCATCTTCTCGTACGACATCAGGTCGGCGAGCGCGTCGTACATCGGGCGCAGGTACGGATCCACCTTCTCCTGCATGTCGCCGGGCAGGAAGCCCAGGCTCTCGCCCGCTTCGACCGCGGGACGCACGAGGATGATGCGGTCCACGCGCTTCGTGCGCAGCGCGTGCACGGCAGCGGTCACCGCGAGGTACGTCTTGCCCGTGCCCGCGGGGCCGATGCCGAACACGACGTCGTGCTCCTCGATCGCCTTCAGGTACTCGGCCTGCTTCGGCGTGCGCGGCTTGACCGCCTTGCGCTCGAAGTGGAATCCGGGCGCGCCTTCGTACGCCTCGGCCAGCGTCGAGCCGTGCCCGTTGCCGTGGCCGTTGCCATTGCCGTTGCGGCGCGTCGCGCCGAGCGCGGTCGCGACGTCGGCCTCTTCGACGACCTTGCCGCGTTCGACGAGCTCGACGAGTTCGTGGAACACGCGCGAGGCGTGCGCCACGGCCTTCTCGTCGCCGGCGATCGAAATGGTGCCGTCGCGGAGCGTGATGCGCACCGGGAGTTCGGATTCGATCTGGCGGAGGTTCGAGTCGTTGTGACCCAGGAGCGCGAGGGGCTCGAGGTGCTCGACGGGAAACTTTTTGACCATCACGGCAGGGAGATCTCCCTAGGGCCTAGAAAGCGCAAAACTCTTGACCGAGTCGGTCCCTGGCGGGACCTGGCCAAGAGCGTCGGAGTTGTGCGTCGCAATGCGCTGTTTGGGCTCAATCCTTGGCGATCCAGGGATGCTCAACCGAAGGGTGACCTCCGGATCGGGTCGCGTGGCCCGGGGGCTCGCGACGCGCGGGACCGTAGCACAGGATTCCTGGCGACTTCCACCGTTTTCCCCGCATTTGTCGCGGGTCAGCGGGGGTATCGGCCGTCCGCCCGCGCGGCCTGAGCGCGAGTTTGCGGAGCCCGGACCGACCGGTGCTGCTCGTGGCGACGCGCGTGCGGCCGGGCGCTCCTCCGATCCACTGGGGAGCGTCCCGGCCGAGACCGCTCAGCGCACGCGCGCGATGCGCGCCGCCGCCGAACGACCGGACTGCGTCGCACGCGCGAACACGAGGCCGTCGGCGAGCGACTCGCCGGGCCGCCACTCGGCGCGCGCGCGGCCGCCCGCGGGCGTCACGACCTGGAACCACACGCGCCGGCCGGCGACGTCGAAGCACTCGAAGCGCACGGGCGACGTCTCCGCCGTCGCGAATTCGAGCGCGACGGGACCGCGCGACGGATTCGGCGTCACGCGCAGGACCGGCGCGGACGCGACAACGCCGGACTCGGGCGCGGCGCTCAGCGGCGGCGTGCGGTTCATCACGGTCGCGATCGCGCCTTCGCTCGCGAGCGCCACGAGCAGATCGGGCGTTCCGTTCTCATCGAGGTCGTGCGCGACGCAGCCGCGCGCGCCGCGCCCCACGCCGAAGCCGCGCTCGGGCTCGAACGTGCCGTTGCCGAGTCCGCGCAGGATCTCGACGCCGTTGCCGCCCGCATCGGGGATCGCGAGGTCGAGCGCGCCGTCGCGATCGAAGTCCGCGATCGCGAACGTCGGCGTGCCGTCCATCGAGACGCCGCGCACGGGCGACGTCGGCGACACGCGCGCGCCGAGCGTGTTCGTCGCGAGTCCCGGGTAGACGGCGGCGGAGGCCTCGGTCAGCGCGATGACGTCCGGGATCGTGTCGCCCGTGACCTCGGCGAGCCGGACGCCGACGGGCTTCGAGGCGCCGTTCACGGTGAAGTTCTGTGGCGCGAGGAACGTCGAGACCGCGTTGCCGCGCAGCAGCGCGAGCTGACACGAGGACGCGGTGGAGCGATACAGCACGAACGCGTCGAGCCGCCCGTCGCCCGTGAGGTCGCCGAGCGTGATCGCGACCGGGTTGTTGCCGGCCGTGAAGTAGCCGACGACGCCGTTCGGCGCCGTGCCCGTGCTGCGCAGCAGCGCGATCTGGTTGAAGCCCGAGCACGTCACGACGGCGTCGAGGGCGCCGTCGTTCGTCACGTCGCCGAGCGCGACCGCGTACGGACCGTTCGCGACCGCGATCGAGTCGCGCGGGCCGAACGCGCCGCCGCCGTTGTAGCACCACGACACGCGATTCGCGGCCGGGTGCGTGAACACGGCGTCGAGGTCGCCGTCGCCGTCGAGGTCGCCGAGCGCGAACGCCTTGAACGTCGGGATCGGTCCGTACGCGTAGGGCACGCCCCACCCGCCGCCGGCCGTGCCCGGGAGCACGTTCAGCGCGTTCGGGTTCGTCACGTTCGCGAATACGGCATCGCGCACGCCGTCGCCCGTCACGTCCACGTATTCGAGCGGCGCGGGCGCGCCGCCGAAGATCGTCGTCGGGATGCCATCGCCGAATCCGCCCTCGCCGTCGTTGCGATGGAACGCGATGTGGGCGCCCCCCTGGCCGGCGACGACGACGTCCGGGAACGTATCGCCGTTCACGTCGCCGAGCGCGAGACGCTCGATGGACTCGACCGACACGTGGAAGCTCGGCGGCTGCGGCGTCGGAGCGACGGGGTAACGCTCGAAGCCGTAGCTCGTGACGGCGTTCGCGTCGAACACGTCCGGGTAGCCGTCGTCGTTCGCGTCCGCGCAGCCCTGCAGGTCCCCCGTCACGCCGAGGACGAAACTCCAGGTGAAGATCGGGCGCCCGTCCGAACCCGGGACCTGCGCGAACCAGTCGCGTCCGCACAGGTAGTCGAGATCGGTGTCGCCGTCGAGGTCCGCGAGCAGTCCGATCGGGCCGGGATCGGACGTTCCGTACGAGAACGGGAAGTCGTCCGACAAGTCGAAGTGACCGTCCGCGCGCCCGAGCAGCGCCGTCGCCTGCCAGTAGCCGACGATGCCGCCCACGAGGCACGCGAGATCGTCGCGCGCGTCGCCGTTCAGTCGTCCGCTCGCGAGCCCGCGAATGGAGCCGAACAGCGTGTCGGGCACCGGCGCCTGGAACGTCCCGTCGCCGACGCCGAAGAACGTCCGGAGCTCGCTCGAGCTCACCGCGACCGACACGACGTCGCGGTGCCCGTCGCCGTTGACGTCCGCGAGCACGAGGCCGAGTGAGGGCTGGAGCCCGTGCGCGACCGTCGGACCGTCGACGAGCGTGCCGTCGCCGTTGCCGAACAGCACGCTGAATCCCGCGGTCGACCCGGCGATCGCATCGAGCAGGCCGTCCTCGTTCACGTCGCCGACCGCGACCTCGGAGGCGCCGAGCCCGGGCGTGATGCGCCACGGCACGAGCGGTGCGCCGTCGGGGCCCGCGAGCACGATCTCGATGTACGACGGACCGAGCCCGGTCGCGACGCAGGCGTCGGCGCGGCCGTCACCGTTGAAGTCGCCGGTCGCGAGGCCGCGGGGCTGGGCGGCGAGATCGGCGAGGCGGAAGCGCGAGTCGAAGACGATCTCGGCGCGAGTGAACGAGGGCATCGCGAACAGCGCGAGCGCGGCGAGGGCGAGCGCGAACGCACGACCGATCGGGCCGGGACTCGCGGTGCGAGGTTCCGCGAGCGACGGCGAGGGGCGCGCGCCCGGAATCGGGACGCGGGTCATGACGAACTCCGAGAGGCGGCGTGGCAGCGGCACGGCGCCCGGAAGCGACCGCGATCTCCGCGGCCGGAGCGGGGACTCGGGCGGAAGTTTACGCCCGGTTCGTGCGGGCCGGTGAGGCGAAATCCGGGGGACGCGGCGAATGTCGCCCGCACCTCGGGTCGCTCAGACCGCCTCGGGTTCTAGTTCGACGAGCGCGAGGCCCGGATTGACCATCTCACCCGTGCGCGCGGCGACGCTCTTCACTCGTCCGTCGCGCGGCGCGCGGATCACGTGCTCCATCTTCATCGCCTCGATCGCGACGAGCGGCTGCCCCTGCTTCACGTCATCGCCGGCCGCGACCATCACGCGCGTGACGACGCCCGGCATGGGCGCCTCGAGGCTGCCGCTGCCCGCGCGCCCGCGCGGCCGCCCGCCCGACTCGCGCTCGATCACGTAGTCCGCGCCGGCGAGGTGCACGAAGCGCCGCGCGCCCGCGGCCGTCACCTCGGCCATCGTCACGCGGCCGCGCTCGGGTTCGGCGAGCCTGAGGTCGCCGTTCGGAAGCGTCTCCACGCACAGCTCGAGCGCGACGCCGTCCACCTTCACGCGCCAGCAGCCCGAGCCCTGCGCCTCGATCTCGACCTCGCGCGTGCGGTCGCCGTCCTTCCACAGGCTCTTCACGTCACGCGAGCCCCGGCTGGCGCCAGTGTCCCGTCGTGCGGAACGCCTCGGCGGGCGACGCGCCGCGCTCGATCGGCGTCACACCCGGCGCGCGCGACACGCCGAGCAGCTCGGCGAGCGCCGCCGCGGCGAGCGCGAGTTCCGGCGCGGGCGCGTTCGCGAGCGCCGTGAAGCCGGCGAGGAACTCGCGCTCGATCCACTCGGTGTCGAACGCCGCGCGCTCGACCGCGGGCGAGTGCGCGAGTGCGCGCAGGAACGGCAGGTTCGTCACGACACCGTGGATGCGCACGCGATCCAGGGCCGCGCCGAGACGCGCGAGCGCCTGCGGGCGCGCGCGCCCGTGCGCGATCACCTTGCCGAGGATCGGGTCGTAGTGCACCGGCACGTGGTCGCCGGTCTCGATGCCGGCGTCCACGCGCACGAACGGCATGCGCGGCCAGTGGACGCGCAGCGCCTGCCCCGCCTGCGGCAGGAAGCCGCGCGCCGCGTCCTCGGCGTAGACGCGCGCCTCGATCGCCGAGCCGTGCAGCACGACCTCGTCCTGCGCGAACGGCAGCTTCCCTTCCGCGGCGACGCGGACCTGCGAGCGCGCGAGGTCGATGCCGGTGACGAGTTCCGTGACCGGGTGCTCGACCTGGAGCCGCGTGTTCATCTCGAGGAAGTAGAACGCGCCGTCTTCGGCGAGCAGGAACTCGAGCGTGCCGGCGCCGCGGTACTTCACGGAACGCGCGAGCGCGAGCGCCGCGGTCGTGAGCTTCTCGCGCAGCTTCGCGTCCACGGCCGGCGACGGGCACTCCTCGATCACTTTCTGGTGCCGGCGCTGGAGCGAGCACTCGCGTTCGCCGAGGTGCACGACGTTGCCGTGCCCGTCGCCGAGCACCTGCACCTCGACGTGGCGCGCGCGCTCGACGCGCTTCTCGACGAACACCGCGGCGTCGCCGAACGCCGAGGCCGCGACGCGCTGCGCGCTCTCGATCGCCTCGGCGAGTTCGCGCGCGTTCTCGACGACGCGCATGCCCTTGCCGCCGCCGCCGAGCGCCGCCTTCACGAGCACCGGGAAGCCGATCTTCGCCGCTTCCTTCGCGAGCACGGCGGGATCGCCGCTCTCGGCGCCGGGCACGACGGGCACCTTCGCCTTCACGGCGAGCGCGCGCGCCGCGCGCTTGTCCCCCATCGCGCGGATCTGCTCCGGCGTCGGCCCGATGAACGTGAGCCCGGCCGCCTCGACCGCTTCGGCGAACGCCGCGTTCTCGGACAGGAACCCGTAGCCCGGGTGGATCGCCTCGGCGCCGACGCGCTTCGCGGCGGCGACGATCGCCTCGACGTTCAGGTACGACGCGCGCGGCTCGGCGGCGCCGAGCTCGACCGCCTCGTCCACGACGCGCACGTGCAGCGCCTCGCGGTCGGCCGCGGAGTACACCGCGACGGGCGAGACGCCCATCTCGCGCAGCGACCCCGCGACGCGGCACGCGATCTCGCCGCGGTTCGCGATCAGCACCTTGCGGAACATGGTGGTGGCATCGTCCCTAGTTGAGCGTGATCGAGCGCGTCTCGACCGCCTCGCTCACGAGGTCGGCCTTGCGGCCGCCCGCGACCGAGTGGTGGACGAGCCGGAAGCGGGCGAGCGCGAGGCGCGCCGCACCCGCGGGCAGCGTGGAGAGCCGCGCGGTCGTGATCGTCGTCTGCGCGTCCGGGTCGCGCACGAGCGCGCTGATCGCGCCCATCGTCGTGTCCACCTGCGACCGCACGAGCGCGAGGCAGTAAACGGTCGTGTCGGCGCCGGCATTGGACCAGCTCACGACGAGATCCGCCGCGCGGCTCACGGTCGCGCTCGCCGCGGGCGACGCGATCGCGGGCAACGTCACCGACAGCACGCTGTCCTCGAACGCCGTGACGCCCGTGCCACCCGGCACCGTGAAGCGGTGGTGCGTCGTGGCGTCGAACGGCAGCACGACGCCGAGCGGGTGGCTCGGCAGCGTCGTGTACACGGTCTGGATCAGGCCGGAGACTCGCAGCTGGAGCTTGTCGAGCGCGGTCTCGCTCGTCGAGCCCGCGAGCCCGGTGCGCAGCGAGATCGCGCCGCCGTCCTGCAGTCCCGTCGTCGGCGACAGCAGCAGCACGAGCCCCGCGCGCAGGCCGTTCACGTTCATCGTCGCGAGCAGGCTCGCGGTCGTGTCCACGTTCGTCGGCAGCACGGCGCCGGCGACGAACGAGCCCGAGATCATGTTCGCGAGGTCCTGCGCGGTGCCGCTCGGCGGCAGCACGGGCCCGGTCGGCGCATCGCCGCTGCCGCCGCCGCCGCAGCCCGCGAGCGTCGCGAGCAGCGCGAGCGTTCCGATCGCGGAGGCTCCGAAGATCCGTTTCGTCATGATGCGGTTCCCTCCGATCCCTCGGTCCACTTCGGCTTGCGCTTCTCGAAGAACGCCGACAGCCCTTCCTTCGCTTCGTCGCCCGAACGCACTTCGGCGAGCGTGCGCGGCAGCGACGAGCGGTACTCCTCCCACGTCGAATCGGCCCAGCGGTCGAGCAGCGCCTTGATGCGCTTCTGCGCCTCGGGGCCGCCCTCGAGCAGCGCCGCGACGCGCTCGTCCACCGCCGCGTCGAGCCCGGCGGCGGGCACGACCGCATTCACGATGCCGAGCTCCAGCGCGCGCGCGGCGCCGAAGCGCTCGCCCGTGAGCATCGCCTCGCGCGCGCGCCGGTCGCCGAGGCGGCGGATCACGTACGGGCTGATGAGCGCGGGCACGATGCCGAGCCGCACCTCGGTGAGTCCGAACTTCGCGTCGTCGCTCGCGATCGCGAGGTCGCACGCGCAGCAGAACCCGACGCCGCCGCCGTACACGCCGCCGTGCACGCGGCCGACGACCGGCTTCGGAAAGTCGGCGAGCGCCGCGAACACGCCGCCGAGCTTCTGCGCCTCGGCGAAGTTCGCCTCGAACGACATCGAGGCCGACGCCTTCATCGCGCCGATGTCGGCGCCGGCGCAGAACGACGGCCCGCGGCCGCCGAGCACGACGACGCGCACCGCGGCGTCGCTCGCGAGCGCGTGCAGCGCGTCCGCGAGCGCGCCGCCGAGTTCGGCCGAGAGCGCGTTGTGCACTTCGGGGCGGTTGAACCACACGCGCGCGACCGCGCGGTCGCGAACGACTTCGACGAGCGGGCTCATCAGGGTCTCCGGGGGCGTTCCGACCGCTCGGAACGCGGGCCGGGGCGCACCTTAGCAGACGCGGCGCGGCTTGCGGAACGGCCCGCGGCGCGCGAGTCTCCGGCCGCGACGACCCCCGTGGGCCCGTCCGGCCCCAACGTTCGACACGAGAGGACGGCGATGAAGACGACCGGCACGTACGCTTTCGAGATCACGACGAAGGCGAGCTACGAAGACGCGATCCGGCTCGCGACCGAGGCGCTGCAGCGCGAAGGCTTCGGCGTGCTGACCGAGATCGACGTGAAGCAGACGCTGCAGAAGAAACTCGGCATCGAGACGAAGGCCTACAAGATCCTCGGCGCCTGCAATCCGCCGTTCGCGCACCGCGCGCTCGAGGCCGAGCCGCACGTCGGCGTGCTGCTGCCGTGCAACGTCGTCGTGTGGGACGAGGGCACGCACCGCGTCGTGACGGCGATGGAGCCGAAGGTGATGAGCCAGATCGTGGACGCGCCCGGCATCGCCGAGATCGCGAACGAAGTGAGCGCACGGCTCCATCGCGTGCTCGCCGACGTCGAGCGCCTCGCGGCGAGCGAGTAACGATCGAACGTGCACGCCCGCGGTGCGGACGCCGCGGCCGTCCCGGACCCGCAACGAAAGGAACGGAGCATGTCGCGACTCCGCGTGCAGGCATTCAGCGTGTCCCTCGACGGTTTCGGCGCGGGGCGCGACCAGCGCCTCGATCAGCCGATGGGAGCCGGCGGCATGGCGCTCCACGAGTGGGTCTTTCCGACGCGCACGTTCCAGCGCATGCACGCCGAGATGACCGGAGCGGATCCCGCGGCCGCGAGCGGCGCGACCGGCCTCGACGACGCGTGGGCGGCGCGCGGCGTCGAGAACCTCGGCGCGTGGATCCTCGGCCGGAACATGTTCGGCCCCGTGCGCGGCCCGTGGCCGGACCACTCGTGGCGCGGCTGGTGGGGCGAGACGCCGCCCTATCACGTGCCGGTGTTCGTGCTGACGCACCACGCGCGTCCGCCGCTCGAGATGAAGGGCGGCACGACGTTCCATTTCGTCACGGACGGCATCGAAGCGGCGCTCGCGCGTGCGAAGGCGGCCGCGGGCGCGCGCGACGTGCGGCTCGGCGGCGGCGCAAGCACGATCCGCCAGTACCTGAAGGCGCGGCTCGTGGATGAGATGCACCTCGCGATCGCGCCCGTGCTGCTCGGAAGCGGCGAGCCGCTGTTCGAAGGCCTCGACCTCGCGGCCCTGGGCTACGAGGTGACGGAGCGCGCGGCGTCCGAGAAGGCGACGCACGTCGTGATTTCCAGACGGGGCGCCTGACGGCGGGACTTCACGCAAACGCCAGCGCGACGACGCCCGCCACGAACGCCGCGGCCGCGACGAGGCGCCGGCCCCGTTCGCCCGCGCTCAGCGCGCGCCGGCGCGAGCGCGCAGTCCCGCGAGCGTCGACTCGACCTCCGCGCCCCCCTCGCCCGCAGCGATGGCGCCTTCGAGGTAGCGGATCGCCTCTTCGCGCCGGGCGTTCCGCTCCCAGAGCCGCGCGACGAGCCGATGAGCGCGCGGGGCGCGGCCGAGCACGACGGGCCTCCCGCTCGGCTCGTTCGTGAAAAGGACGCGACCCGCGAGCGCCGCTTCCCAGCCGCGCGTCATGAGCACGTCGCGCACGTTCGGGAGCATCGCAGGAATCGCGCGACCGTGATCGAGCACGGCATCGGCGAAATCGACGCGCGGCGCCCGGGCCGCCGGCGCGCCTGCGAGCCCCTCGCCCGTTCGCGCGCTCAGCTCGACGGTCGTGCCCTCGGGGCGAATCCAGCCGAGGCGCACGGTGTCGCGCGGGAATTGTCGGCGCAGGGATTCGACGACGTTGCGCGCGAATTCCCAGCGGCGGAGCAGGTTGTCCTGCGCGAGCGGCGGCGTCGCGGTGCGTGCCGCGTGGCGCGCGGCCAGGCGCGACTCGGTGAGCGCGGCGTGCGCGGAGACGAGCACGAGCGCGGCGACGATCGCCGCGCGGCGTGCGGCCGCCGGCGCCGACCACGCCGCTTCGAGCGGCGAGAACGCGAGCGACGCGACGGCGAGCGCGAGGAACGCGGTCGGCGAGTACAGGTAGTGGAGGTTCCGCGTCGTGACGAGCGGCAGCACGGTCGCGAGCCCGAGCACGAAGCCCGCGAGGCCGAGCGCGGGGAGACGCGAGCGGCGCCAGACGACTGACGCGGCGATCGCGAGCAGCGCGAGCGCGACGAGACCCGCCACCGTGTGGAGCGCGAGCGCCGGGTCGGGCGCCGGCGTGGCGAGGTCGAGTGCGGCGGCCGCATAGTCGCCGAGATTCAGGACCAGGTTCGAACCGAGACGCCAGGCGTAGGCCGGTCCGCCGAGCCCGCCCGGCGTGCGATCGAACGCGAACAGGAGCGCGGCGAAGGCGAGGTTCACGACGAGGAGCGGCAGTACGACGGCGAAGCGCGCTCGCAGGCGGGCCCCGACGGCATCCGCCGGCGACGTCCCGTGCGCCCGTACGAAGAGCAGCACGAGCGGAAGCGGCGCGACGCTCTCCTTGCAGAGCAGCGCGCACGCGAACATCGCCGCCGCGATCGGCGCCCGCGTGCGCAGCCGCCCGAGAGCCACGAGCAGCGCGCCGAGCGCGAGCGCGAGCGATGCCAGCTCGCCGACCGAGGCCGAGAGGTAGACCGCGACGTACGAGAGCCGGGTGGCGCCGAAGAGACCGGCCGCGAGTGTCGCGACCGCGAGCGAGGAGCCGAGGCGGCGCGCGAGCGAGAACAGCAGCAGAACGTTGAGCCCGTGGAGCGTCCACACGACCGCGTGGTACGGCGCGGGGTCGGTGCCGAAGAGGCGCAGCGCGGCATTCCAGTAGGCCGGCCCCGAGAGCGCGCGCCACGGCGTCGCGGCCCACGTGGCGAGTCCTCGTGCGCGCTCGAGGAAGATGAACTCGTCGGGCGAGAAGTAGCCGTCGAGCGCGCGGCGGAAGATCCAGAGCGCGATCGCCGTCACGACGGCGGCGAGTGCGCCAGCGAGGAGCGCGGGATCGCGCGGTGCGGCCGGCGGCCCGGCAGGCCGCCCGGCGCCGCGCGGCGCGCGCCGGCCTCCCGCTGGGATCCGAGGTGCCGCGAGACCGCTCATCTCATCACGCGAACGCGAGCGCGACGACGCCCGCGACGAACGCCGCGGCCGCGACGAGGCGCCGGCCCCGTTCGCCCTCGCTCAGCACGCGGCCGCCGAGCCAGGTGCCGATCAGGATGCTCAGCTCGCGCGCGGGCGCGATGTGGCTGACGGCGCCCATCGTGAGCGCGATCAGCACGAGGATGTAGCTCAGCGGGCTCAGCGCCGCGACGCCGAACACGCGCGGCCCGTGCGCGCGGAGGAGCTTCACGAGCCCGCCGCGGTCGGCGATCGCCGCCGGCGTGAAGAGCAGCACGCGCGTGATCTCACCGCCCCAGTAGAAGAGCAGCGGCGGGATGCCGGCGCGCTTCACGGCCCAGCCGTCCCACAGCGTGTAGACGGCGATGAGCCCGCCGACTGCGAGCCCGTAACGGAGTCCCGCGGCCGCGCGTCCGCCGTCCGCGCCCGGCACGCGCGCCGTGAGCGCGAGCACGCCGAGCACGATGAGCAGCGCGCCCGCGACCGAAAGCGCCGTCGGCCGCTCGGCGAAGATCGCGATCGCGGCCGCCGCCGACAGCAGCGGCCCGGTGCCCCGCGCGACCGGATAGACGATCGAGAGGTCGCTCGCGCGATAGCCGCGGATCAGCAGCAGGAAGTAGACGACGTGGATCGCGCCGCTGCCCGCGATCCAGCCGAACGATGCGGCATCGGGCCGCCAGCCCGTGCGCGCCGCGAGCGCGAGCGCGAACGGCGCATAGAGCACGGACGAGATCGCCGTGAACGCCCACATGAGCGTGCCCGAGCGTGCGGTGTGGCCGATCTGCTTCGTCCACAGGTTCCACGTCGCATGGATCGCCGCCGAGGCGAGGACGAGCACGAGCGTGAGCGCGGTCATGGGCGCGCGAGGATAGGCGCACGGACTCCCGCCCCCAAACGACATCGCCGGGCGAAAGAGCGGTCCTTGCGGATCGCCTCGCACCCGGCGTGTCATTCGGATCGGTGTTAGCCGGGGGCCGCACCCGGCCGAGCCCCGTCCGAATCCTCGTGATCGGCGCGGCGGCGATTCGACTCATCGAGATGCGAAACGCCGTGCCTTCGCCGAGGAACCCGGCACCTTCAGAAGAACCCGAGGTTCGTAGTCGGTTCCCGGTTGTCGTGCGCCCGGGCTCTTCCGTCGATGCCGGAGTGATTCAGTACGCGCTTCTTCGATGGAGCCGCGCATCGCGGCGACGCGCGGTGAAGACGATTCCGATCGCGATCAGCGGCAGCAGGTGCACGTAGCCACGCAGCGTGTAGCCCGTCACCATGCCCATCAGCCACAGCACGATCGCCAGTGAACTCAGCGACCACCGCAAGGGTTCAAACCTCCTGGCGCTCCGGGACCTTGGCCGCTCCCCACGTGCTTTCGGATCCCGGAGCACCTTTGGCTGAGGCTCGGAAGCGCGGTTGCTCTCCAGTTCCACCCCGCGACCGAGGACCTCGCTCGCGACGCTTTGCAGCGTGCGTGCCATCCGGTTTCGCGGCGCAAGTGCTTGGAAGTGCGTCGCGGATCCGCCGGCGGGGCGTCCACGGTGTAAGAGGTGCCGCGCCCTTTGTAGGCCCTACATGCGAGGCGAGCCGCGGCGAGCGCGACCTCCAGCCTCAGTCCGGCGACGAGCTGCTGCGCGCCTCGTACTCGTTGAGCCGGTTGTAGAGCGTCTTGAGGCTGATGCCGAGCGTCTCGGCGGCGCGGCGCTTGTCGCCCTCGCAGTGCTCGAGCGTGGCGAGGATCACGACGCGCTCGATCTCGTCGAGCGTCATGCCGACGCGCAGGTTCGTGAACGCGCCGCCCGCTGCGGCCGGCCCGCTCGCGGGTGTGGCGGTGCGGCCGAATTCGACCACGTCGCGGCCGAGGATCGCGCAGCGCTCGACCCAGTTCTTGAGTTCGCGCACGTTGCCGGGCCAGCTGTGCGAGCGGAACGCGGCGCGCGCGTCGGCGCCGAAGCGGTACGGCTCGCCGGCGCCGCGGCCGACGGCGTCGAGGAAGTGCTGCGCGAGGCGCGCGACGTCGTCGCCGCGCGCGCGCAGCGGCGGCATCTCGATCGGGAACACATTGAGTCGGTAGTAGAGGTCCTCGCGCAGGCGGCCCTTCTGCACGGCGTCGGCGGGCGCGCGGTTCGTCGCCGCGACGACGCGCACGTCCACCGGGAACTCGCCCTCGCCGCCAATGCGCGTGAGCCGCCCGGTCTCGAGCACGCGCAGCAGCTTGGGCTGCAGCTCGACCGGCATCTCGGTGATCTCGTCCAGGAACAGCGTGCCGCCGTCGGCCTGCTCGAACAGCCCGCGCCGCTGCTGCGTGGCGCCCGTGAAGCTGCCGCGCTCGTGGCCGAACAGCGCGCTTTCGATGAGGTTCGCGGGGAACGCGCCGCAGTTCGCGGCGACGAACGGACGCTCGCGACGCGGGCTCAGCTCGTGGACCGTGTGCGCGACGAGTTCCTTGCCCGTGCCGCTCTCGCCCGTGACGAGCACCGTGGCGCTCGTCGGCGCGACGCGCGCGATCAGGTCGTAGACGTGCTGCATCGCGGGCGACGAGCCGATCAGCGGGCCGAAGCGCCCGTCCTGCTTCGAGGCGCCGCGCAGCGAGGCGATCTCGGCCTTGCGCGCGCGCGCCGGCGTCACCTTCGCGAGGATGGACTTGAGTCGCTGCACGTCGAGCGGCTTGACGAGGTAGTCGAGCGCGCCGATGCGGATCGCGGCGATCGCGGACTCGACGCTCGCGTGACCGGTGACGAGCACGATCTCGGGGCGCGGCGCGTCGGTCGCGGCCGGCACGAGGTCGGTGCCGCTGCCGTCCGGCAGCACGAGGTCGGTGAGCACGACGTCGGGCGTGCGGCGCGCGAGCGCGGCGCGCGCTTCGGCGAGCGAGCCGGCCTCGGCCGTGTCGAAGCCCTCGAGCCGGCAGATGTCGGCGAGTGCCGCCCTCAGTTCGGCGTCGTCGTCCACGACCAGTGCGAGCGGCACCATGGCTCCTCTTTCGATCAGGTGGCGAGCGGCAGCGTGAAGCGCGGCGCGCCGTCGTCGCCCGCGACGGCCTCGCCGCCGGCGGAGGCGATCGCGGCGCGCACGAGCGCGAGCGTCGGGCTCGAGGGATCGGCGATCGCGCCTTCGAGCGCGACCGCCGCGCGTCCGCCGTCCACCGCGGCCGCGAGCGTGAGGCGCGCACCGTTCGGCAGCGCCTCCAGCGATTCGACGGCGGCGATCGTGAGCGCCTCGCGCACCGCGTCGCCATCGCCCGCGAGCGGCACCGGCTCGAGCGGCGCCACGGCCGCCCACGTCACCCCGAGCTCGCGCGCGCGCGGCGCGAGCAGCCCCTCGATACCCCGCAGCACCGCGCCCAGGTCCGCGCCATTTCGTCCACGCTCGACGTCGGTCGCCTCGACCACGGCCGCCGCCGTCTTCCGCAGCCGCTCGAGCCCGGTCTTCGCGCGCTGGATCGGCGTCTCGAGCTTCGCGCCGTCGGCAACGCCGCGCGCGACGAGTTCGCTCATCAGGTCGAGCTGCAGCGACACGCTGCCCGCGTGCGAGCGCAGCTCGTGATCGAGGCTCCGGCGCAGCCGCGCGAGGGTGCGCAGGTACAAGTCGCGGCGCAGCGGATCGTGGGACATGGGCGCTCCGGGGTCATCGCGGGTCCTGCGGGGGCCGCAAAGATGCCTGCCGCGGCGGCCCGCGGGCAAGTGCGGCGGGCGCGTCACCCGCGCGCTGCGGGGACGGCGCGGACCGCGTCCGGCGCGGGTCCGGGCGCTATACTGCCGCGCCCATGAACACCGCGACCAAGCTCGGACTCGGCTTCGGACTGCTGCTGCTGCTGCTCGTCGGCATCGGCCTGTTCGTCGCGCACCGCCTCGCGCTCATCGACCGCGCGCTCACGACGATCATGGCGGTGCAGGACCCGCCGACGTCGCAGTCGTTCGAGCTGGCGCTCAACGTGAGCGACACGCGCGCGGCCGTGCTGCGCGAGCTGACGACGGCGCGCAACGCCGACTACTCGAGCATCGTCGCGCGCTACGGCGCGTTCCGCAGCCTCGTCGGGCGCTACGCGACGATCGCGCGCACGGACTCCTCGCGCGCGATCGGTCGCCGCATGGTCGAAGCGCACGCGGGGTTTGCGGCGCTCGCGGATTCGCTGCTCACGCAGAGCGACGCGCGGCGCGCGCTCGTGTCGGACTTCGCGCGCGCCTCGGAGGCGCTCGAGGAAGTGTTCCGCAAGGACCTCGTGCCGCTCCTCGACGGCAAGGGCAAGGAGGGCCCGCGCAAGATCGGCGAGGCCGCAGCACTCGAAGCGGACGCGGCGGCGCTGTCGCGCACGCTCGGCGTCGCGCTGCGACTGCGCGAGCCCGAGCCGCGCGGCCGCATCCAGACCATCGCGCTCGACTTCCAGCAGCGGCTCGCGCGCTACCACGAGATGAAGCTCGGCCCCGAGGAACTCGAGGCGCTCTCGCACCTTCAGCCCGGCTTCGACGAGGTGGTCGCGCGCGGCCACGCGGCGTTCGATGCCGGGGAGCGCATGAACCGCACGCTCGACCGCTTCCTCGACGTGTCGAAGCGTCTCGAGCTGCTGATCGCCGACGGCATCCAGAGCCTGTCGAGCACGGACGTCGTCGAGGCCCAGCACGCGGCGCGCCGCGCGATCCGCGTGGGCCTGATCGCGGTCCTCGTCATGCTCGTCGCCGGCATCATCGTGGGCGGCAGCACCGCGCTGCCCGTGACGCGCAGCGTCGTCGCCGCCGAGCAGCGCATGGACGAGCGCATGCGCGAGCTGTCCATCGCGCACGAGCGCAAGGACGAGTTCCTGAGCGTGCTCGCGCACGAGCTGCGCAACCCGCTCGCGCCGCTCAGCAACGCACTGCACGTGCTCGAGGCGCGCGCCGAGGGCACGCCGCCCGAGGAGCGTCAGGCGCACGCGATGATGCGGCGGCAGGTGCAGAACATGTCGCGGCTCGTGGACGACCTGCTCGACACGTCGCGCATCAGCCAGGGCAAGATCGTGCTGCGCCGCGAGCCCGTCGAGCTGAACGCGCTCGTCGCCGAGGCGGCCGAGGACGCCGAGCCGCTCGCGCGCGCCCGAAGCCAGTCGCTGCGCCTGACCCCGTCCGCGCAGCCCGTGTGGGTGCACGCCGACCCAACGCGCATCGCGCAGATCCTCGGCAACCTGCTCTCGAACGCGGTCAAGTACGGGCGCGACGGCGGGCGCATCGACCTGGCGCTGAGCACGTCGTCGAGCGACGCGATCGTGCGCGTGAGCGACGACGGCGTCGGGATTCCGAAGGAGATGCTGCAGCGGGTGTTCGAGCCGTTCACGCAGCTCGATCCCACGGTGACGCGCGCGCAGGGCGGGCTCGGCATCGGACTGTCGCTCGCGAAGCGGCTCACCGAGATGCACGGCGGCGGCATCCGCGCCGAGAGCGGCGGGACGGGCAAGGGCAGCACGTTCACGCTGCGGCTCACGCGCGTCGCGGCCCCCGCCGACGCGGCCGAGCGCGTGAAGCGCGGCGCGCGTGTTTCCGCCGCGACGGGACCCGCGGCCGACGCGATGCGCATCCTCGTCGTGGACGACAACCGCGATTCGGCCGAGAGCCTCGCCGAACTGCTGCGGCTCTGGGGTCACGACGTCGAGGTCGCGCACGACGGCCCCGCGGCGATCGAGCTGTTCGGGCTCGGGAACCCGAAGGTCGTGCTGCTCGACATCGGGCTGCCGGGGATGAGCGGCTACGAGGTCGCGCGCGCGCTGCGCGAGCGGAACGGCGACGGCCCGCGCCTGATCGCGCTGACGGGTCTCGGTCAGGAAGAGGATCGAAGGCGCGCGAAGGACGCCGGCTTCGACCACCACCTGACGAAGCCCGTGGACCCCGCGATGCTCCGGGAGCTGATCGAGCGGGGGTAGGGGCTCAGCCCGCTTCGCGCGTCCGCGTGTAGATCGCGACGTACGTGCGCTGCAGCATCAGTCGGCAGTCGGCGCACTCGTCGCCGACCTGCTCGACCTTCACGGGATCGGCGATCACCTCGAAGCCGCTCGACTCGTAGAGCGTCACGAGATCCGATGCGCGCGACGACTCGATCGCGAAGCGGAACGTCCAGCCCTGCTCGAGCCGCGCGGGATCGGGGCGGATGCGCTCCTCGGCATCCGCCCGCAGCGCCTCGGCGCGCACGAGGTTCGCGAGCGAGCGCTGCGCGCGCTCGTCCTTCGCGTCCGATTCCGGGGCGTTGCCCATGCCGACGCTCACGCGCTCGTCGCGCGTGCGCCCCCGGCCGAGCGCACGTCGAGCCGGCGCTGCGCGAGCAGCCCCGCGCCGTACGCGGCGACGAACTGCACGAGGTCGCCCGCGGGCACGTTCACTTCGGTCTTGATCGCCTCCTGCACGACGCGCCCCATCGCTTCGAATCGCAGGATGCCGCCGACGAGCGTGTACTCGGGCTCGGCCTTCACGCGCTTCATGAGCTGCACCGAGCGGCCGACGAGCGACACGATCGCGCCGTGCATGATGTCCGCGGGCGCCACGCCCTGCGAGAGGTGGTTGATGACCTCGGACTCGGCGAACACGGCGCACACGCCCGAGATGCTCGTCGTGCCCTTCGACGTCTCGACGAGCGGCCCGATCTCCTCGGTCGCGTAGCCCATGTAGCGCGCGGTCTTTTCGAGGAACGCCCCCGTGCCCGCGGCGCACTTGTCGTTGAGCCGGAACGAGTGGACCTTCGCGTCCTCGGTGAGCTTCGTCGCCTTCATCGTCTGGCCACCGACGTCGAGGATCGTGCGCGTGAGCGGGAACAGCTTCGACGCGCCGCGCGCCGCGGCCGTCAGGTCGGTCACGTGGATGTCCGCGAACGTCGCCTGGTGCCGCCCGAAGCCGGTCGCGACGACGTACGCGACGTGCTCGCGCCGGCAGCCGGCCTTCGCGGCCGCCGCCTCGAGCGTGCGGTTCGCGACCTCGGTGAGCCGGAAGCCGGTCGGCTCCATCGCGCGGCCCGCGATCGCGCCGTACTCGTCCACGACCACGGCCTTCGTGTACGTCGAACCCACGTCGATGCCGGCCGTCATCCTCACGACGCCACCCCCGATTTGAGGCCCGCGGGCGTGCGGCTCGCGCGGATGTGGTCGAGCGCGAACAGCGCGGCGCCGAGCGCGCCCATGAAGTGCGAGTCCGGGCTCACGTTCACCTTCGCGCCGATGGACTTCTCGAGCGACTCGATCATCGCGACGTTCTTCGCCACGCCGCCCGTGAACGTCACCTCGGGCTCGATGCCGACGCGCCACAGCAGACCGGTCGAGCGGCCGGCGATGCTCTGGTGCACGCCGAGCAGGATGTCCTCGATCTTCTTGCCCTTGCCGAGCCACGACAGCACCTCGGACTCGGCGAACACGGTGCACGTGGTCGAGATCTTCACCGGCCGCTCGCCCCGGAGCGCGGTCGCGCCGAGCTGGTCGAGCGGGATGTCGAGCGCCGACGACGCCGCGCCGAGGAAGCGCCCGGTGCCCGCCGCGCACTTGTCGTTCATGCAGAAGTCCACGATCTCGCCGCGCTCGGAGACGCGGATCGCCTTCGTGTCCTGGCCGCCCATGTCCACGACCGTGCGCGTGCCCGGGAACATGTGCACCGCGCCGCGCCCGTGGCAGCTGATCTCGGTGACCTGCGTGTTCCCGAACGTGACCTTGTAGCGGCCGTAGCCGGTGCCGATCACGTACTCGACCTCTTCCTCGCGCACGTCGCCGTTCGCGAGTGATGCGGCGAATGCCTCTTCGGCCGCCTGCGTCACGTTCGCGCCGGTCATCGTGAGCGCGCGGCCGACGATCGCGCCGCGCTCGTTCACCACCACCGCCTTCGTCTGCGTGGAGCCGACGTCCACGCCCGCTGCGTACGCCATCGCGATGCCCTTTCCCTAGACGGCCGCGGCCTGGTTCCGGCGCGACTGCAGGCCTTCGAAGAACGCGTCGATACGGTTCTTGAGCTGCGCTTCCGAGACGACGCGCCGGTCCATCATGTCCGACTCGATGAAGAGGCTCGGCACGTCGCGGCGCTCCATCAGCGCGCGCCGGTTGTCGGCGAGGCCGGTGGACGTCGTGCGGCAGCTCTTGATCGGGTGGTAGACGACGCCGTCCACGCCGAACTCGTCCACGATCGAGGCGAGGGCGTCGGTCTGGAAGAACATGCTGTCCATCGCGTCGCTCACGCCCACGAGCACGCCCTCGGCGAGGCTCTCGATCGGGTCCTTCAGGTCGTACTCGAAGCCGAGGTTCGTGCCGCCCGAGGCGAACCACAGGTAGGTCGAGCTGACGAACGTGCCGCCGTGTTCCGAGAACAGCTCGGTGAAGCGGCGGAAGATCGGGTAGCACGGCACGCCGACGAACACGAGCCGGAAGCGTTCGTCCACGAGCGTGCCGATCGCGTTCGCGCGCTTGAACTCCATCTCTTCGACGAGGTCCTCGAAGTAGCGCGCACCCTCGGCCTTGCCGCGGAAGCCGTTGCACACGCCCAGGTAGATCGTGCCGTCCGAGAGCGCGTTGAACAGCGACGGCCGGCTGCGGTTCAGCTCGAGCACGCGCTTCCACGCGCGGCTCATCGCGTTCGCGTGGCCCATCGCCTCGCGCAGCCGGTCGATGTCGAAGCGCTTCTTCGTGACGTCCTCGAGCACCGCGATCAGCTCCTTGAGCTGCGCCGCGACGTACGCGCGGTCGCGCTCGAAGCCCATCGCGCCGCGCCGCACCGGCTGGCCGTCCTGGCGCGAGGCGGGCACGTCGAGGACGTACGACGGCATGCCGTACATGCGCTCCCAGATCTCGGCCCACTTGATGTACGTGTTGCACGCGTTCGTGAGCACCGCGATCGACGGCTTCGGGATGCGCCCCATCGGCAGCGCGCCACCGCGCCGCTGCGTCGCGACGTCGGCCTTCACGTAGCCGCAGATGTCGGGCGAGTAGCCGACGTCCTCGGCCTCGTTCAGGTAGTCGTGCGCCTGGCGCCGCACCGCGGTCTGCAGCGAGTTGATCTCGGGGAACACGAGCGGCAGGTCGAACGTCGTGAGCAGCTCGCCGAGGCTGCCCATGACGAACACGTACGCTCCGCCCCGTCCCTCCTCGGCCGCCTGCCCGAGTCCGTCGAACCACTCGCGGAACAGCCGCGCGCCTTCGCGGTTCGCGCGCCCCACGAGGCCGTTCGTCTCGTTCGCTCCGTTCATCTCCCCTCCCTCACACGAACAGCAGGTTCTCGACGAACGTCTCGAGCTGGATCTCGAGCGTGTCGAAGCTCGTCATGTTCTCTTCGAACTCGGTCACGAAGTACGGCAGCTTCGCCTCTTCGAGCGCGTGCACGTACGCGACCTGCTCCTCGAGCCCGGGCTCGCACATCTTCGCCGCGGCGAGGATCACGGCCTGGGCATTCGAGCGGCGCACGCGTTCGAGCAGCATCGCCTCCTTGGGCTTCCTCGGGTCGTGCTGCACCGGGCTGTAGCTCGAGCGGTCGAGGTAGGCGTGCGCGAGCGCGTCGAGCGGATCGCCCGACGCGCCGACGTCCTCGAGGATCCAGCGCAGGCCGATCAGCAGGTCGTCGTCCACGACGTAGCACGAGCGCCCGATCGAGCGGATCAGCTCGAACGGCGGCTGTTCGCAGAAGCCGCCCTCGAACACGATGCGCACGCGGTCCTGCGGCTTGAGGCCGCGGGCGCGCAGCCGCGGCAGCACGTGTTCGAGCAGCTCGTTGTGCTCCTCGCGCGGCATCAGTCCGCCGAGCGCGACGAGCGCGTACGCCTCGTGCGCGGCGACGAGCCACGGCGTCTCGCGCTTGATCGCGTACAGCTCGCGGAGCAGCGCGCGATTGCGGTCGAACACGGCGATCGAGGCGCGCAGCGCGTCGTCGGTGACCGGCCGACCCGCGATCGTGCCGCACAGCTCGCGCACGCGGTCGTATTCGCCGCGCAGGTACGTGCGGGCCGCGGGCGACGCCGCGTTCTGCGGCAGGTAGAGGATCTGGCACGGGTACGGGAAGTTGCGCCCGAACACGGCGGCGAGGTTGCGCGCCGCGTCGCAGATCGGGTGCGTGACGAACAGTTCCAGCTCGACGCGGTTCGAGAGCGCGAGTTCGAGCGAGGTCTTGAGGATCGAGCACAGGTACGAGCCGAAGCGCGAGTCGGCGCGCTTGGGCTCGATCGGCGCGCCGCGCATCTTGAACGGCAACATGCCGGCCGCGTGCGCGATCTCTTCGGGGAAGTACACCTGGAAGTGCCCGACGATCTTGCCGCCCGCCTCGCGCCAGCGCTTCGCGGTCGGGAAGTCGGTGTCCTCGAGCAGGTCCACGCACGCGCGCAGCGTGTCGTCGAGCTCGAGGCCGCGCCACTCGGGGAACACGCGCACCGCGTTCATGCGTGCCTCCACTCGGCCGGGCGCTTGTCGAGGAACGCGCGCAGGCCCTCGTTCGGGTCGGCGGCGTTCATGAGTTCGTTCACGTACATCGACGCGGCCACGCCGAGCGCCGCACCGCGCGCGAGCGGCGCGGTCTCGTTCAGCGTGCGCTTCGTGAACTCGAGCGCGACGGCGCTGTGGCGGCTCATCCGCTTCGCGAGCGCGAGCGCTTCGTCCTCGACGCGGGCGTCCTCGACGACGCGCTGCACGAATCCGAGTTCGAGCGCGCGCTTCGCCGGGATCGGATCGCCCGTGAAGAGCAGCTCCGCCGCCGCGCCGCGCGAGCCGAGCCGAGGCAGCAGCACGCACGCCGCGGGCGCCGTGACGCCGAGCAGGATCTCGGGCTGGCCGAACGACGCGCCCTCGCCCGCCACGATCACGTCGGCCGCCTGCACGAGCTCGAAGCCGCCGCCGAGGCAGCGCCCGCGCACCGCCGCGATCACGGGCAGCGGGAACGCGGCGAGCGCTTCGATCGTGCTCGCGAACTCGGGGATCAGCTCGCGGTATTGTGGCGCCAGGTGCTCACCGACGTCGGCGCCGGCCGAGAAGTGGTTCCCCGCGGCGACGAGCCGCACGACGCGCAGCCCCGGCTCGCGCGCGAGCGCCTCGAGCGCGGCACGCAGTTCGGCGAGTGCGGCGCGCGTGAGGATGTTGAGCGGCGGGCTCGCGAGCGTCAGCGTCGCGACGCCGTCTTCGATCGTGTGCTGGAACGCCATCGTTCAACTCCTCCCCGGCGGGGCCGTGCCCGCCGCCGCGCCCGATCCGGCGCCCGGCCGCTCGAGCGTGTAGTCCACCCGGATGTCCTCGATCTCCTCGTGCAGGCGCGGCACGAGGTCCAGTTCCATTCCGATTCGAATCAGGTCGGGCGTCACACTCGAGCCGAACGGCGCCAGCGCGCGGCCGCCGTCTTCCAGGTCCACGACGCCGAGCGCGTACGGCGCGAGCGCTTCGAACCCCGTCGGCGCGGCGTGGATGCGCGTCCACGTGAGCAGTCGCCCGCGCGGCGCGATCGGGACGAACTCGAACGCCGGCGACAGGCAGCGCTCGCAGTCGGCGCGCGGCGGGAAACTACGCTCACCGCACGCCGTGCAGCGCGAGCCCACGATGCGCCCGTCCTTCAGGTGTTCGGCGAACGCCGCGACCTTCGTGTGCGGCGTGAAGCTGACGATCCCGAACCACTTGAACATCGCGTCACTCCCGCGTGAGCACGTGCACGAAGCAGTACTGCCCGATGCCGCCGACGTTGTGCGTGAGCCCGACGTCGGCGTTCGGCACCTGCCGCTCGCCCGCCTCGCCGCGCAGCTGCTTCACGATCTCGCACGTCATCGAGACGCCCGTCGCGCCGATCGGGTGGCCCTTCGCCTTGAGGCCACCGTCCACGTTCACGGCCACGGGCCCGCCGATCCACGTCGCGCGCGACTCGGCGAGACGTCCGCCCTCGCCGCGCGCGCAGAAGCCCAGGTCTTCGTAGGCGAGGATCTCGGCGATCGTGAAGCAGTCGTGCACGTCGGCGACGCGCACGCGCTTCGCGTGCACGCCCGCCATCGCGTACGCGTCGGCGGCGGCGCGCTCGGCGCTCGGCAGCCCCGCGAGCGATGGCCGGCGCAGCACGCTCATGCTCGCGCTCGCAGCACCCAGTCCCGCGAGCCACACCGGCGGCTTCGCCAGCGAACGCGCGCGCGGCTCGGACGCGAGGATCACGCACGCGGCGCCGTCGGCGTTCGCGCAGCAGTCGTACACGTTGAACGGGGCGGCGACCTCTTCGGACGCTCGCGCCTTCTCGGCCGTCACTTCCTTGCGGAACATCGCGAGCGGGTTGAGCGCGCCGTAGTGGTGGTTCTTGACCGCGACCGCCGTGAGCTGCTCGCGCGTCGTGCCGAACTCGTGCATGTGACGGCGCGCGAACATCGCGTAGTAGCCGGGGAACGTCGTGCCGAACACGGACTCCCACTGCACCTCGCCCACGCGGCCCATCAGGGCGAGGATGTCGGCGGTCGGAAGCTCGGTCATCTTCTGGCAGCCGATCACCGCGACCACGTCGTGCACCCCGGCGCGGATCTGCGTCCACGCGGTGCGGATTGCGGCGCTCCCCGACGCGCACGCCGCTTCGGTCAGCCACGTGGGGCGCGGCGCGAGTCCGAGGTACTCGTTCACGACGCCCGCGAGCGAACGCTGCTTGTGGTACTCGGGCACCGAGCCGACGACCGTGGCTTCGATCGCGTCGCGCTCGAGGCCCGCGTCGGAGAGCGCTTCGCGGAACGCCTCGCACGCGAGTTCCTGCACGCTCGCGTCGGCGCGGCGGCCGAACGCCGTGTGCCCGATGCCGACGACCGCGACGCGGCTCATCGCGCGCCCCTCACGCCGCGCTCACAGGTACTGGCCACCGTCCACCTTCACGATCTGCCCGGTCAGGTGCGCGGCGCGCTCCGAGCACAGGAACGCGACCGCCGCCGCGCAGTCCTCGGGACTCGCGATGCGGCCGACGACCGTCTCGTCCACGGCCTTCTCGATCACGTCCGGCGGCAGCGACGACGCCATCTCGGTGCGCACCATGCCGGGCGCGACGACGTTCACGGTGACGCCGAACTTGCCGAGCTCGCGCGCGAGTGTCTTCGACAGCGCGATCACGCCGCCCTTGGACGCCGCGTAGTTTGCCTGACCGAACTTGCCGCGCAGGCCGTTGATCGAGGCGACGTTCACGATGCGGCCGAAGCGCCGCTCCTTCAGGATCGCCGCGGCGGCGCGCGACCAGTTGAAGCAGCCCTTCAGGTTCACGGCGAGCACGCGGTCCCACTGCGCCTCGTCCATCTTCCACGACAGCGCGTCGTCGGTGATGCCGGCCGAGCACACGAGCACGTCGAGGCGGCCGAACGCGGCGGCGATGTCCTTCACCGTACGCTCGGCGAGCGCGAAGTCGCGCACGTCGGCGGCGAACGCGAGCGCGCGCCGCCCGGCGTCGGCGATCGCGCGCATCGGCGGCGAGTCCGGCGCGGGCGCCTTCAGGTCCACGATCGCGACGTCGCAGCCCTCGCGCGCGAGTTCGGCCGCGACCGCCGCGCCGATCCCCGACGCGCCGCCCGTGACGATCGCCGCCCGGCCCTTCAGTCCCAGATCCACCGCCGCCCGCTCCCTTCGGCGCCGCGGCTCAGCGCGGCGCGCCCTCGGTCTGACACTGGGGCGAGATCGCGCGATAGAGCTCGTCGTCCCACGGATGGCCCTGCGCGAGCAGCTGGCGCAGCTTGATGAAGTCCACCTCGCGGCGGTCCTTCGGACCTTCGTTGAACGCGCGGAAGCCGGCGCGGCCCTCGGTCATCATGTTGAGCGCGAGCCACTCGCGATTCGTGATGCTGTTCTGGTCCCAGTGACGCTGCTTGTGCTTGCGCACGCTGTTCACGGTCTTCGACACGCAGTCGGGCATGAGCATCAGGAGCTGCGTGCACGCGCGTTCGACCGCTTCGTCGAGCTTCGACAGGTCGGTCGTCGCCTTCGCGAGGGTCGCCTTCGCGGCCTCGGCATCGGGGCCGGTGCGGAAGTCGCCGTAGACGATGCGGCCCCACTCGTCCACGAATCGATCCGTCACGACGAGCGGGTTCGGAACGAACCGCCCGTCCACCTTCAGCACCGGCACGACTTCGTTGATGAGCCCGAGGAACGCGGCCTTGTGCGCGCTCCAGAGCTGGCACAGCACGGCGCTCTCCATCGCGTGACCGAAGCCGACGTAGAGCGGCAGGAAGTCCGTCGAGCCGCCGTCGGGCGCGGAGCCGTGCTTCGGCCCCGCCTGTCCGAAGCGCGCGGTGTCCACGGCGATGCTGAAGTCGCACGCCATGCCGATCTCCTGGCCGCCCGCGACGCGCATGCCGTTCACGCGGTTGATGACGGGTTTGTCGCAGCGCAGGATCGCGTCGATCATGTCGTTGAAGACGCGCATGTACTGCTTGTATTCCTGCGGATTGCCCGCGTAGTACTCGGCGTACTCCTTCGTGTTCCCGCCGGTGCAGAACGCCTTGTCGCCGGTCGCCGTGAACACGACCGCCACGACGCGCCGGTCCATGCTCGCCTCGCGGAACGCGAGCACGATCTCGCGCGCGATCTCGGTCGTGTAGCTGTTCAGCTGCGGCGGATTGTCGATCACGATCCAGGCGTTGAAGAGCCCGTCCACCGCGTTGCCCTTCGGGTCGCGCGCGGGTTTCAGTTCGTAGCGGATGTGCTGCGGCTTCCAGTTCTCGATCAGCGTGTGGACTTTCAGCATGGTCCTAGCTCCAGTCGGGCTCGAGGATCGCCCGCTTCGTGATCTCGTGGTCCGCCACGCGCCGGATCACTTCCGGACCGCGGCTCATCGGGTGCCGTTCGATGAACGGCTTCAAGGTGACGCGCCCGCTCGTGACGAGCTGGACGGCCTCGCGGTAGAGCTCGGTGCGGCAGCCCCACGTGCCCTGCACGGTGGCGTCGAACGCCATGAGGTTGCTGAGCCGCACCTCGATCTTGCCGAGCGTGAAGCCCACGACCAGCAGCGTGCCCGCGTGCCCGAGCAGTCCGAACGCCGTCTCCTGCCCCGCGGTCGAGCCCGAGCACTCGAACACCTTCCAGCCGATTGGCGGGCAGCCCCACGCCGCCGCCTTCGCGCCGATCTCCTTCTTGAGCGTCTTGAAGTCCGTCGTGCGCGAATTGAACGTCGCCGACGCGCCGTGCTCCGCGATCAGCGCGAGCTTCGCGTCGTCCACGTCCACCGCGACCACCTTCCCGCCGAGTGCGGCCGCGACCTGCACCGCGTAGCCGCCGACGCCGCCGGCGCCGATTACGATCGCGAGGTCGTTCGGCTGAAGCCCGCTGCGGACGACCGCCTGGTACGGCGTCGTGACGGCGTCGGCGATCACGCTGAGCTCGGCGAGGTCGTAGCCGGCGCGCTCCTTCACGACGCACAGGCCGCGCGCGGGCACCGCGAGCCGCTCGGCGAAGCCGCCGTCGAGGTCGTTGCCCGGCATGATCTGGCGGCGGCACGCGTTCCCGCGGCCGGCGCGGCACAGGTCGCAGTCGCCGCACGGAATGACGGCCGGCACGATCACTTCGCGGCCCACGAGCGCCGCGTGCGCCGCGCCCGCGGACTCGACGACGCCGCTCACTTCGTGCCCGAGCGTGAGCGGCAGGCTCTTGCGCGTCGGCACGCCGTCCTTCCAGAAGCCGATGTCGGTGTGGCACACCCCGCAGCCCGCGACGCGCACCACGACGTCGTCGTCGCCACACACGGGATCGGGCACGTCGCGCACTTCGAGCGGCGCGCCTCCTTCGAGCAGCCGAATCGCTTTCATCGCGTCGTTCTCTTCCGGGTTGCGGCCGGCGCGGCCGCGCGCGGGCGCCGGGCGAGCGACAGCCGCGGCGCGGGGCCGAGTCCGGTCATGAGGTGGTCGGCGAACGCGTCGCCGATCGTGTCGGCCTGCAGCTCGCCCTCGGGGCGGTACCAGCGCGCGATCCAGTTGATCGCGCCGAGGATCGCGAACACGGCGAGCTTGGGATCCACGGGCCGGAACTCGCCGGCGCGCACGCCGCGCTCGATCGTGCGGCGCAATTCGCGCTCGTAGGCGTCGCGCCCGGCGATCATCTCGGTGCGGCGCTCCTCCGAGAACGCCTGCACTTCGAAGGCGAGCGGCGAGCCGCGCAGCGTGTCGGTCATGACGCGCACGTGCTCGCGGATCAGGTAGCGGAGCCGCTCGCGCGGGGAGCGCAGCGCGCGCGACGCCTCGAGGATGCGCTCGAGCTGGACGAGCGAATCCTGGTGGCACTCGTGGAGGATCGCTTCCTTGTCCGGGAAGTAGTGGTAGAGCGCCGTCTTCCGCACGCCGAGCCGCTCGGCGATGTGGTCGAGCGTCGTCGCGTGGTAGCCGCGCTCGCGGAACGCGCGCAGCGCGGCGTGCAGGATCTCCTCGCGGCGGCGCTCGCGCTTCGCGCGCACGTGCGGGGACTTCGCGACGGTGGATCGGCCAGGCGACACGACGAACCTCCGGACGAACTTGAACGTCGCGTCGAAATTTGAACCTCGGGTCAAACTTCGTCAAGAGGGAATTTCGGCCGGGCGTCGCGGGGGCCAAAAGGGCGCGCCGCCCCCGGTCACTGAAGGGCGGCGCGCGGCGGTGCGTCGGGGGAAGGGGCGACTAGAAGCGCACCGCGAGGCCTGCGGACAGAGTCCAGAAGTCGGGGTCGAAGCGCTCGGGCACGAGGCGCGCCGACTGCTCGCGCATCATCACGTAGCGCCCGCCGAGGTCGATCGCCGCCGCGGGCGCGACCGGCACCTTGAAGCCGCCGCCGACGTGGACGCCGAACTGCTCGTCGGTCGAGCTCGAGCCGCCGGGCAGCGGGGACTCGACCGTCGTGTGATACCAGCCCACGCCTGCGCCTGCGTAGAGCGTCGGCACCGGCGTCAGCCACAGCGACGCCGTGACGGGCCACAGCTTCACCGAGCCCGCGTCGCCGAAGCGATCCTCGCCCCGGAGCGCGATCGCGACCTCGGTCTGCACGACCGGCACGAGGTTTCCGCGCAGCGCGAGTCCGACGTACGTCTTGGTCTCGTCGCCGTGCACCGGGCGCGTGAGCCCGACCGACGGGACGATCTCGCCGGCGCGCGCGATCGCGACGCCGACGAGCAGCGCGATCAGGAGCACGAGGCCGCCGGCCAGCACGCGGCGGACGAAGCGGACTCCGGGTGGGATCGTGAACGCGGTCATCGGGACCTCCTCTCGCGGCCGTTGGGAGCCGGAGTCCAAGGCCAGCGAGCGGCGTGCCGGGAAGCGGCACGGTGCGGCGCAACGGCTTCGCGGGCCGGCCGGCGAGGCGCGGCGTGTGGATTGTGGAATCGGGCGGCCGGCGCGGAAGGAGTTACAAGGCGCCTTGCGGCGCAGGGCTCACGGCTTTCCCCGCCCAGCACCCGGGCTGTAGTAGCGCTTCAGCCACTGACTGAGGCCGTCGAGCCCCGGGAACAGCACCCGCTCGTTGATGTTGCAGTGGTCGAGCTTGTCGCGGATCTCCCACTTCCGCTCGGGCGGGATCACGAGCTTGATCGTTCGCACGTCACGCGTGACGAGCCAGTCGTCCATCGCGATCCCCGGGTCCGACAGCACCGAGAGCACTCCGGCCTGATTCGCGATGCGGTCGTCGATCGAGGGCGGCTCGAAGAACAGAGCGATCGGCGGGTCGCCGAACTCGTCGAGCTGGTCGAGCGACTGGAACACCTCCGAGAGCATGTGGACGTCCAGTCCGGCCGCGTACTCGCGACGCGCCACCTTCTCGACTCGTTCCGGGTAGTACCGACGCACGTCCCAGGAGTCGACCATCCAGATCGCGCCGGGCTCCTTCATGTGCTCGTCCTTCCACACGGCGAAGTGCACGGCGACGAGCGGCGAGAACGTCCAGTCGAGGAGCCGCGTGGGAAGTCCGTGGTGCTGTGCCAGCGCGAGCCAGTTCCACACCGTGTCCTGCTCGACGACGGCGTTGGGCGCGTACTTTCGGAAGTTGCGCAGCATCGGACGCTCGAGCCGCGCGAATTCGCCGCCGAGCCGCATGAGCGTCGTCGCGAGGTTCCACGTCGCGCGATCCATGCCGCGGAACAGGAACGGCGAACGGAAGCGGTCCAGTCGCTGGTCCAGCGCGTCGAGGAACAGCTCGTCCTGCAGGTGGGACCAGCTCTGGATCGTCCGCGTTTCGATCGCGCGCACGTTCCCCCCTCCTACATCCGGAACACGCCGAACTTCGCGGGCGGGATCGGCGCGTTGAGCGCCGCGGCGAGCGCGAGCGACAGCACCGTGCGCGTCTCGGCCGGATCGATCACGCCGTCGTCCCAGAGGCGCGCGGTCGAGTAGTACGGGCTGCCCTCGGTCTCGTACTTCTCGAGCACGGGCTGCTTGATCGCGCGCTCCTCGTCGGCCGAGAGCGACTTCCCCGCCGCCTCGAGCTGCGCCGACTTCACCTGCGCGAGCACGCTCGCGGCCTGCTCGCCGCCCATCACGCTGATGCGGCTGCCGGGCCACATGAAGAGGAAGCGCGGCTGGTAGGCGCGCCCGCACATGCCGTAGTTGCCGGCGCCGAAGCTGCCGCCGACGATCACCGTGAGCTTCGGCACCGGCGCGTTCGCGACCGCGTGCACCATCTTCGCGCCGTCCTTCGCGATCCCGCCGTGCTCGTACTGCTTGCCGACGATGTAGCCGCTGACGTTCTGCAGGAACAGGAGCGGCGTGCCGCGCTGGCTCGCGAGTTCGATGAAGTGCGTCGCCTTGAGCGCGCTGTCGCTGAACAACACGCCCTGGTTCGCGAGGATCGCGACCGGCACGCCGTTCAGGTGCGCGAAGCCGGTGACGAGCGTCGTGCCGTAGCGCGCCTTGAACTCGTGGAAGCGCGAGCCGTCCACGAGCCGCGCGATCAGTTCGTGCATGTCCACCGGCTTGCGCAGCTCGGTCGGCAGCAGGCCGTAGATCTCGGCCGGGTCGTACTTCGGCGGCTCGGGCGCGGCGAGGTCGAGTGCGGCGCGCGGCACCGCGCCGAGGTGCGAAATGATGTCGCGCGCGATCTCGAGCGCGTGCGCGTCGTCGTCGGCGAGGTGATCGGCCACGCCCGAGATGCGCGTGTGCACGTCGCCGCCGCCCAGCTCCTCGGCCGTCACCTCTTCCCCCGTCGCGGCCTTCACGAGCGGCGGGCCGCCGAGGAAGATCGTGCCCTGGTTCTTCACGATCACGGCCTCGTCGCTCATCGCCGGCACGTACGCGCCGCCCGCGGTGCACGAGCCCATGACGATCGCGACCTGCGCGATGCCCTGCGCCGACATGCGCGCCTGGTTGTAGAAGATGCGCCCGAAGTGGTCGCGGTCGGGGAACACGTCGGCCTGGAGCGGCAGGAACGCGCCGCCGGAGTCCACGAGGTACACGCACGGCAGCCGGTTCTCGAGCGCGATCTCCTGAGCGCGCACGTGCTTCTTCACGGTCATCGGGAGGTAGCTGCCGCCCTTCACGGTCGCGTCGTTCGCCACGACGAGCACGGTGCGGCCCTTCACGACGCCGATGCCGGTGACGATGCCGGCGCTCGGAGCCTCGCCCTCGTAGAGCCCGTTCGCGGCGAGCGGCGACAGCTCGAGGAACGCGGTGCCGGGATCGAGCAGGCGCTCGATGCGCTCGCGCACGAACAACTTGCCGCGCGAGGTGTGGCGCTTCACCAGCTCGGGGCCGCCGCCCTGCTTCACCGCGGCGAGCCGCGCCTTGAGGTCGGCGGCGAGCGCCCGGTGGTGCGCGGCGTTGGTCTGGAACTCCTCGCTCTTCGTGTCGAGGTGCGACTCGATCAATTCCATGCGGCGTCGGTCCCGGTGGAGTGCGCGCGAACGGCAGGGCCACCGTCCGCGGCGCGGACGATGGCCCGGCAGGATAGTGCAGCGGGCGCGCGAACGGCCACCGCCGCGCGCGGCGGCGCCGATCGGATCAGCCCTTCGCGCGCAGCGCGGCCATCTCCTCGCGCGTCGGGCCGTAGAGCCCGGGCGGCACGCCGCCCGCGAGCCGGCAGAGCAGCGCGAGCTGGCCGCGATGATGGAGCTGATGGTGCAGCATCGCGTCCCACAGGATGCGGCGGATCGGCATCGTGCGGCCGCCGAAGAACGTCAGCGGTCGGTCGAAGTCGAGGCCGGCGAGCGCGCGCAGTTTCGCCATCGCGTCGGCGTGCACGCGCTCGAAGCCCGGCGCGAGTTCCGCGATCGTGCGCGGACGCTCGCTGCCCGCGGGACGGTCGCCGAGCGCGAAGGCGCCTTTCGTGATGCCGTGCGCCATCAGCGCCTCGATCTCGGCGAGGTGCCACGCCAGCTCGCCGACGGAGCGCAGCGCCGGGTCGGGACGGAAGTCGTACTGCGACTCGGGCAGCGCCTTGAGCAGCGCGATCGTGCGGGGCGCCTCCGCATCGAGGGTGTCGAGGAACACCTGGTATTCG
Organism: Candidatus Eiseniibacteriota bacterium; assembly: GCA_044222065.1. GTDB lineage: Bacteria > Eisenbacteria > RBG-16-71-46 > RBG-16-71-46 > RBG-16-71-46 > JBGAOA01. The sequence continues at coordinate 56,572 of JBGAOA010000003.1, read as the reverse complement.
TGCGACATGTCGGACCTCGTCGTGTGTGCGTGCGAACGCTCGGGAGCCGCAGGATACCGCACGCGCCGGAGACTCCCGGGCTCGCGCGCCCGTCGGCCGGGCGCCGGCGGTGGTCACGCCGCGGGGTATGCAGCGCTCGCGGCTTCGCGTCGCCGTGCTAGCGTGCCCCGATTCCCACCGAAGGAGCCCGCATGACCGACGTGATCCGATCCTCGAGACGCCCGTTCGCCGCAATCGCCCTCATCGCGTTCGGGGCGCTCGCTGGCTGCGCGCCCGCCGCGAAGTCGCCCGACCCCGCCGTGCTCGAGCGCGCCGCCGAGCGCTACGTGAAGCTCGCGCTCGCGCTCGGGCGCCACGACCCGGACTACGTGGACGCCTACTACGGGCCGCCCGAGTGGAAGGTCGAGGCCGATCACGACTCGATCTCGCTCGCGCGCATCCGCGCCGAAGCGGACTCGATCGTGGGGGCACTCGCGGGCGCGCCCGCCGCGAGCCCGGACTCGCTGTGGCCGCTCCGCCACCGCTACGTGCGCGCGCAGCTCGCCGCGCTGTCGTTCCGCACCCGCATGCTCGAGGGTGAGAAGCCGGGCTTCGATGCGGAGTCGAAGGCGCTGTCGGACGTCGTCGCGCCGCCCGTCGAGGATTCGACGCTCGCGCCCGCGCTCGCGGCGCTCGACTCGCTGCTGCCCGGACCGGGTCCGCTCACGGCGCGGCTCGAGGCCTACCGCCGGCGCTTCGTGATCCCGCCGAAGAAGTTCGCGGCGGTGTTCGACGCCGCGATCGCGGAGGCGCGCCGGCGCACGAAGGCACACCTCGCGCTGCCCGACTCCGAGACGTTCACGGTCGAGTACGTGAAGGACCAGCCGTGGAGCGGCTACAACTGGTACCAGGGCGGCGCGCGCAGCCTGATCCAGGTGAACACCGACCTGCCGATCTACATCGACCGCGCGATCGACCTCGCGTGCCACGAGGGCTACCCCGGCCATCACGTCTACAACCTGCTGCTCGAGCGCGCGCTCGCGCGCGAGCGCGGCTGGCGCGAGTTCCAGATCTATCCGCTCTATTCGCCGCAGTCGCTGATCGCCGAGGGCACGGCGGTGGTCGCGCCCGAGATCGCGTTCCCGGGCGAGGAGCGGACGGCGTTCGAGAAGGGCACGCTGTTCCCGCTCGCCGGGCTCGATCCGCGCGAGTACGACCGCTACGCGCGCGTGCGCGAGGCTCTCGAGGGACTCGCGGGCTTCGGCACCGAGAACGCGCGCCAGTGGCTGGACGGCCACCTCACGCGCGAGCAGGCGATCGAGCGCGCGACGACGCTCGGGCTGCGCACGAAGGAGCGCGCCGAGAAGGACCTGAGCTTCGCCGGGCGCTACCGCACGTACGTCGTGAACTACTGGCTCGGCCGCAAGATCGTGAACGACTGGCTCGCGGCGAACGGCGGCGACGAGGCGCATCCCGACCGGCGCTGGTCGCTCTACGAGACGCTGCTCGCCTCGCCGCGCCTGCCCGCGGACCTCACGGGCGCGGCCCGCTGACCGCGCGCGCCGTCCCGTCGCGCGGCCCGCGACGGGACGGCGCCTTCAGCGCGTGACGACGAGTCGAGCGGCCCCGCGCGCTCCGTCCGCCTCGAGCCCGCACCCGTAGAGCCCGGGGCGGAGCGCGGCCAGCGCGAGCGGCACCGCGTGCGCGCCGGCCGCGAGCGGCGCGCGGTCGAGCGGGCGCGCGACCTCGCGGCCCGCGACGTCGAACACGCGCAGCGTCACGCGCGCCGGGACCGGCAGCGCGAAGCGCAGCGTCGTCGCGCCGCGCGCCGGCGTCGGCGCCGCGGCGAGCGCGAGGGCCTGCGCCCGCAGCGGCGGCGCGTCGTCCACCCCCGCGGTCGAGGGGTCGGCGATTTCGGCGATTCCGCTGTGGGGCGCGAGCGACACGTACGGGAAGTCGCCGCCGACCCACACGCGTCCGGGCTCCGCGAGGAGGCAGCGCACCGCGGCGCCCGCCGCGGGATTCCAGCCGAGGAGCGCGCCGCCCGCGGCATCGGCGGCGCAGAGGTAGAAGCGCTGCTGTCCCCCGCTCGCGCTCGTGAAGCCGCCGCCCGCGTAGAGCGACGCGCCCGCGTTCGCGACCGCGTACACGGTGTTCCCGACGAGCGTCGTCCACGGCAGCGGCGTGCCGGACGTGTCGAACGCCGCCGTGCAGCCCGTGAACGTGGTGTTGACCGACGTGAACCCGCCGCCCGCGTAGAGCACGCCGCCCTTGCGCGCGAGCGCGTACACGTCGCCGTTCAGCGTCGCGCCCCACGGCGCCGAGCCGCCCGTCGCGGGATCGAGGCGCGCGAGCCGGCTGCGCGGCTGGCCGCCGAGCGTCGTGAACGCGCCGCCCACGAACAGCGCGCCGCCGGCGTCGGCGAACGCGTACACGATGCCGTTCGCGTTCGGATCGAACGCCTCGAGCGCGCCGCTCGAGCGCGTGAACGCGGCGGCGCGATTGCGCGGCTGTCCCGCGATCGTCGTGAACGCGCCGCCGACGTGCAGCCGGTCGCCGCCCGCGGACAGCGCGTACACGATGCTGTTCGTGCCGGGATTCCACGCCGTGAGCGCGCCGGTCGAGATGCGATAGGACGCGAGCGAGGCGCGCGCCTGCGCGCCCGTGGTCGAGAACGCGCCGCCGGCGTACAGCGTGTCGCCGGCGGCGCACAGCGCCTGTACGGCGTTGTTCGCGCCGGGATTCCACGCGGTCGCGGCGCCGCTCACGAGGTCGAGGCTCGCGAGTCGCGAGCGCAGCATGCCGCCGAGGCTGCGGAAGTCGCCGCCCACGAAGAACGATCCGCCGGACGCCGTGATCGCGTGCACGGTCGCGCCCGCGCCCCCGCCCCAGTCGAGCACCGCGCCGCTCGCCGCGTCGAAGGCGGCGAAGAAACGGCGTCCCGTGCCGCCGCCCACGCTCGAGAAAGACCCGCCGACGGCGACGCGCGTCGCCGTCGCGGCAACGGCGTTCACGCTCGCGTCGGGCGACGGGTTCCATGGCTTCGCCGCGCCGAAGTTCCCCGCGTCGAGCGCCGCGACGTAGTTGCGGCTCGCACCGCCGATCGCGGTGAACTGTCCGCCGGCGTACAGCGTGGTCCCGGCGCGCGAGAGACACAGCACGTTGCCGTTCGCGTTCGGGTTCCAGCTCGCGAGCGCGAGCGCCGTGCCCGTGTCCACCGCCGCGACGTTGTTGCGCAGCGCGCCCCCGAGCGATCCGAAGCCGCCGCCCGCGTACAGCGTGGGCCCGGCGAGATGCAGCGCCCACACGCGGCCGTCCGAGCCCGGATTCCAGGCGGCGAGCGCGCCGCTCGCGAGCGAGAACGCCACGAGCGCGCGCCGCGTCTGCCCCGCGATCGACGTGAAGTCGCCGCCGACGTACAGGTACTCGGGGCCCGCCTCGAGCGCGCGCACGACCGCGTTCGGAGCGGGGTTCCACGCCGTCACGGCGCCGGTCGTCAGGTCGATCGCGCCGAGCCGGTTGCGCGCGAGCCCGCCGAGCGTCGTGAACTCGCCGCCGACGTAGAGCGTCGTGCCGACGCGCCTCACCGCGCGCACGATGCCGTTCGCGGCCACGTTGAACGACGCATCGCGCGCGCCGCCCGCGAGCAGGTGCGTGAGGTTCGTCTGCGCGACGCCTCCCGCGTGCGAGAAGCGACCGCCGAGATACCAGCCGCCGGCGCCGTCGTCGGTCATAGCGAGCACGCCGTAGTCGGCGCCGAGGTTCGCGAGCACGCGGTCCGTCGGCGTCGTGGGCGCGCCGCTCGACGTGTCCACCCACGCGAAGCAGCCGGTCGCGGGCCCCACGTGGTCGAACGAGCCGCCGAGGAACAGTGTGTTCCCGCTGCGCGCCATCGCGAGCACGGAGCCGTTCGCGACCCACAGGTCGGGGCGCACGGTCTCGATCGCGCGCGCCGGGGAAACGAGGGCCAGCGCGATCCACGCTGCCCCACCGAGGACGGGCAGCGAACGCGCGCGGCGCGGAGCGATGCGTTGGAGCATGAGGGCCTCGCAAACGGACGGGCGGCGGGAACGGCGCTTCCCCTCCCCGAACGCAATCGGGCCGTGCGAGGGGACACGTGGCGCCGCGGACCCGGGCCGGCCCGGCTCAGCCCGCGGTCGAGGCGTGCCTCGGCAGGCGTGCGGTCGCGAGCGCGCCGCGGCCGCCCGGGCGGTTCTCGAGCGCGACCCGGCCGCCGTGCGCCTCGGCGATCTGGCGGCACAGGGCGAGGCCGATCCCCGAGCCGTCGGGCTTGGTCGTGAAGAACGGCACGAACAGGTTGACCGTGTCGGCGAGCCCGGCGCCGTCGTCTTCGACCTCGACCACGAGCGATTCCGCGTCGATCCGCCAGCGCACGCGCACGCCGCCCGAAGTCTCGAGCGCGGCGTCGGCCGCGTTGCGCACGAGATTGATGAGCAGCGCGTCGAGCTGGTCGCCGTCGGCGCTCACGACGGCGCGCGGGCCGCCCTCGACCGCGACCGGGAGCCGCGTCTCGAGCGCCGCGACGCGCCGCACCCACGGCTCGACGTCCACGCTGCCGAGCACGGGCGCCGGGAGCCGCGCGAGCTGCGCGTAGTGGTGCATGAAGCGGCCGAGGCTCTTCGCGCGCGCCTCCACCACCTCGAGGCCGTGCCGCGCATCGGCGAGCGAAGCAGCGTCGGGCGACGGGCGCGAGAGCAGCGCGGTGACGCTGCCGGCGATGGACTGGATCGGCGCGAGCGAGTTGTTGATCTCGTGGCTCAGCACGCGCACGAGGCGCAGCCACGCGGCGCGCTCCTCGGCGCGCAGCTCGCGCGTGACGTCGGACAGCACGACGAGCGCGTGCGGCCGCCCCTCGTGACGGTACTCGCCGCGGCGCAGCTCGTAGCGCCCGCCGCGCGCCGCGCCCGGCAGCTCCACGATGCGGGGCGAGTCGCCCTCGAGCGCGGCGCCGAGCCCGAGTTCCGCGGCGCTCGCGCCGAGCGCGCGCTCGGCCGGCTGGCCGAGCAGCGCCTCGCCCTCGCGGTTCACGAGCCGCAGCCGCTGCGCGTCGTCGAACGCCAGCACCGCGACCTCGATCGAGTCCATGACGTGCCGCAGCAGCGCCGCCGCTTCGGTGACTTCGAGCCGGTGCAGCCGCAGGCCGTCCGCGAGCGCGTTCACTTCGTGCAGCGCGAGCCCGAGCGCGCCGCGCGGATCGGCGCCGCGCGCGCGGATCGAGTAGTCGCCCTCGCGGATCGCGGCGAGCATGTTCGACAGCGTGCGCAGCGGCCGCTCGAGCTGCTCGTGGATCGCGATCGCCGCCGCGAGCCACGCGAGGCCCGCGATCGTGAACGCGGTCGCCACGACGAGTCCGTCGGCGCGCGCGCGCACGAGCGCCCAGCCGAGGAGCGCGAGCGCCGGCACGCCGCCCGCGATCGCCGTGAGCGCGAGGCGCGCCTCGAGCACGGGGCCGCTCCGGCGGCGCGCGCGCTTCGGCGTCACAGCCCGTGCCGCTCGAGCCGCCGGTAGAGCGCGCTGCGCGAGAGCCCGAGCAGCTTCGCCGCGTCGCTCACGTTGCCGCTCGCGCGCTGGAGCGCGCGCTGGATGAGCACGCGCTCGGCCTCGTCCAGCGTGAGCTGTTCGAGCGCGGCCGCGCCGCCGGCCCCCGCGGGCCTGAGTCCGAGGTCCGCGCCGCCGAGTTCCGTGCCGCGCGCGAGCAGCACGGCGCGCTCGATCACGTGGTCCAGCTCGCGCACGTTGCCCGGCCACGGGTGGTGGAGCAGCGCCTCCATCGCGCCCGCGTCGAATCCCGAGAGCGACTTGCGGTAGCGCCGCGCGTGGAGATCCAGGAAGTGGCGCGCGAGACCGGGCACGTCCTCGCGCCGGTCGCGCAGCGGCGGCAGGTGGATCTCGACCGTGTTGATGCGGAACAGCAGGTCCTCGCGGAACCGCCCCAGCCGCGCTTCCTCGCGCAGGTCGGCGTTCGTCGCCGAGATGAAGCGCACTTCGACGCGGCGCGTGCGCGACGACCCGACGCGCTCGAACTCCCCGGTCTGGAGCACGCGCAGCAGCTTCGCCTGCTGGGCGAGCGGGACGTTCGCGATCTCGTCCAGGAACAGCGTGCCGCCGTCGGCGAGCTCGAAGCGTCCCGCGCGATCGGCGTTCGCGCCCGTGAAGGCGCCCTTCACGTGACCGAACATCTCGCTCTCGAACACGCTCTCGGGCAGGCCGCCCATGTTCACGGTGACGAGCGGGCGGTGCGCGCGCGGCGAGGCGGCGTGCAGGAGCCGCGCGACGAGCTCCTTGCCGGTGCCGTGCTCGCCGGTGACGAGCACGTGCGCGTCGGACGGCCCGACGCGCGCCACGAGGTCGAGGACCGCGCGCATCGCCGGAGCGTCGGCGATCATCTCGGGAGCGCCGTCGCGCCGCAGCAGGCGGTTCTCCCATTCGAGCCGCCTCCCCGAGCGCAGCGCCTGTCCGAGTTCGGCCTGGCTGCGGAGCGTCGTCACGAGGCGCGCGTTGTCCCACGGCTTCTGCACGTAGTCGCGCGCGCCGCGCCGCACCGCCTCGACCGCGCCCTCGACGCTCCCCCACGCGGTCATCACGACCACGGGCAGCGTGGAGTCGAGCGCGCGCAGCCGCTCGATGAGCTGCAGGCCCTCCTGCCCGGTCGTCGTGTCGCGCGCGTTTTTCAGGTCGAGCTGCGCGACGTCGTAGTCGCGGGACTCGCGGGCCGCGAGCGCGAGCGCCGGCGACGTCGCGGTCTCGACCTGCCAGCCCTCGCCCCGGAGCAGCAGTTGGAGCGCGGCGAGCACGTCGGTGTCGTCGTCGGCGACGAGGATTCGGAGTGCGGTCGCGTCGTCGGTCATCGCGGGCGTCCTCCGCCGCGCCGTCGAGGCGCGAGCCGGAGTGATCCGCACATTAGCACGCGTCGGGTCGGGCACGTCGCGGCGCGGCGGCGCGCGAAGGAGTTGCGGACGAAGCGACGGGCGCCGCCCGCGGCGATCGAAGGAAGAGGGCGCGCGGCGACGGCCGCGCGCCCCGGGGGGGCTCCACCCACGATCCGGGCGGATCCGTTTTCGCGCGCGAGGCCCATGCTTCCCCGCGCGCCGCCGTCAGGGGACCGCTCCCGGTCGGACCGTCCCCCGCGGCATTCCTTCGACTACTCGTAACGCAGCGCCACCATCGGGTCCACGCGCGAGGCGCGCAGCGCGGGCAGCCACGCGGCCACGATGCCCGACAGCGCGAGCAGCACGCACACGATCGTGAACGTCGGCGGATCGGTCGGGCTCACCTGGAAGAGCATCGTCGCCATGAAGCGCGTGAGCCCGAAGGCTCCCGCGAGTCCGAGGGCGATGCCGAGCAGCGTGAGACGCACGGCTTGCAGCGTCACCATCCGCACGACGGCCGCGGGGTCCGCGCCGAGCGCCATGCGCACGCCGATCTCCTGCGTTCGCTGGCCGACCGAGTAGGACATCACGCCGTAGATGCCGATGCCGGCGATCAGCAGGGCGAGCACCGCGAACGTGCCGAACAGGCTCGTGAACAGCCGGTGCGTCCACATCGAGAAGCGCACGTGCTCGCGGAACGTGCGCGGCTCGAGCAGCGGAAGGTCGGCATCCCGGCCGCGCACGAGTTCGCGCATCCGGCCCATGACCTCGGCGCTCGGACGGTCGGAGCGCACGGCCATCCACATCATCTGCACCGGGTCCTGGTCGTGCGGCGCGTACGCCTGCTCGAGCCGCTTGTCGTCGTCCTCGATGTTCTGCAGCACGTCGCCGACGACGCCGACGACCGTCGCCCAGCCGAGCGAGTCGGGCTCGCCCGCGAACTTGAGCCGGCGGCCGACCGCGTCCTGGCCGGGCCAGTGCTTCTGCACGAGCGCACGGCTCACGATCACGACGCGCTGCGAGGTCGGCGTGTCCTGCTCGTTGAAGTCGCGGCCCGCGACGATCGGGATGCCGAGCGCGCGGAAGTAGCCGGGCGTCACGATGCCGTAGCGGACGTGCGGGGCGTTCGACGGATCCTGGTCCTTCATCTCGGGCGTGATGAGCCCGCGCCCCCAGCCGTTGCGTCCGAGCGGCAGCGTCTGCGCGAGCGCGACCTCGGAGACGCCGGGCGTTCCGCGCAGGTCGGCGAGCAGGCCGTGCACGAACTCGATCTTCTGGCGGTTCTCGGGATAGGTCGCGACCGGCATCAGCACGCCGCCCGTGGACACGCCGTCGATGCGCAGGTTCTTCTGGAGCTGGGCGCGGTTCGTGAAGCTCTTCAGCATGAGTCCGGCGCCGACGAGCAGCACGAGCGACAGCGCGATCTCCGCGACGACGAGTCCCGAGCGGAGCCGGTTGCGTCCGCGCGACGATCCCGCCTGCGACGCGCCGTCGCGCAGCGCCTCGCTGAGCCGCTCGTCGCTCGCGTGCAGCGCCGGAGCGAGCGCGAACAGCAGGCCCGAGAGCACCGACACGCCGACGGTGAACAGCAGCACCGGAGCGTCCATCGGGAAGCTCAGGAACATGGGCAGTTCGAGCGGGATCATCGAGAGCCACAGGCGCTGGCCCCACATCGCGAGCAGCACGCCGATCGCTGCGCCCGCGAGCGACACGACGATGCCCTCGATCAGGAGCTGGCGGATGACCTGCGCGCGGGACGCGCCGAGCGCGAGGCGCAGGCTGATCTCGCGGCGGCGGCCGGCGGCGCGCGCGAGCATGAGGTTCGCGACGTTCGCGCACGCGATCAGCAGCACGAACGCGACGGACGTCTGGAGCATGAGCATCATCAGCTTCAAGTCGTCGCCGTTGAACGAATCGCGAATCGGCATCACGACCGCGCTGACGTTCTTCAGCTCGCGCGGGTACTGCTTCTCGAGGCTCGCCATGAGCACGCGCATCTCGGCGTCCGCCTGCGCCGCCGTCGTGCCGGGCTTGAGCCGGCCGACCGCCTGGATGCCGAACGAATTGCGCTTCTCGTCCTTCGGATCGAAGCCCATCGGGATCCAGAAGTCGGCGATCTCGGGCCAGCGGAATCCCGCCGGCATCACGCCGACGATCGTGCGCGTGCGCCCGTTCATGCGAACCGTCTTGCCGAGCACATCGGGCGTGCCGCCGAATCGCGACTTCCAGATGCGCTCGCTGATGACGATCGAAGTCCAGTTCTGGCCGATCGGCTCCTCTTCGGCCCGGAACGCGTGCCCGAGGATCGGCTTCACGCCGAGCGCGTCGAACAGGTCGTAGGTCACCGTCGAGGCGTACAGGCGTTCGGTGTCCTGGCCGAAGTTCACGAGAGCGTTGTGGTCCCAGTACCCGCCGACGGATTCGAACGACTTCATTCCGCGGTAGTCGCGCAGGTTCATGAACGAGACTTCGTAGCGTTCCTTCGGCTTGCGCGGATCGCTGCTGCGGATCGCGGTCAGGCGTTCCGCCTGCGGCAGCGGCAGCGGCCGGTAGAGCACGCCGTACACCATCGCGAACACCATCGTGTTGATGCCGATGCCGAGCGCCATGACGGCGACGACGACGGCCGTGTAGCCCGGCGTGCGGCGCAGCGAGCGCGCCGCGAAGCGCAGATCCTGGAGCCAGCCGTCCATCACGCCCCCCGGTTCTCGTCCACGATGCGGCCGTCGAAGAGCTGCACGGTGCGGTCGGCGTAGCGCGAGAACCGCGGGTCGTGCGTGACCATGCAGATCGTCGCGCCCTGCGCGTGCAGTTCGCGCAGCAGGCTCATCACCGACTCGCCGTTCGACGAGTCGAGGTTTCCGGTCGGCTCGTCCGCGAGCAGGATGAGCGGGCTGCCCGCGAGCGCGCGAGCGACGGCGACGCGCTGCTGCTGGCCGCCCGAGAGCTGGCTCGGCAGGTGACGCGCGCGATGCGCCATGTTCACGCGTTCGAGCGACTCCGACACCGCGCGCTTGCGCTCGCCCGCTGGCATGCCGCGGTACGTCAGCGGCAGCTCGACGTTCTCCTCGACGGTCAGGTCGCCGATCAGGTTGAAGCTCTGGAAGATGAACCCGATCTGCCGGTTCCGGATGCGCGCGCGCTCGGCGAACGACAGGCTCTCGACGGCGCGGTTGTCGAGCCAGTACTGGCCCGCCGTCGGCGCGTCGAGCAGGCCGATGAGCGAGAGCAGCGTGGACTTGCCGCACCCCGACGGTCCGGCGATCGACAGGAACTCGCCGCGTCGGATCTCGAGGTGGATGCCCGAGAGCGCGTGGGTCTCGACTTCGTCCGTGTAGAAGACCTTCTGGATGTTGTCGAGTCGGATGAGGCTCGTGGCCGTTTCGCGGGCGCCGTTCGCAGACGTGCTGCGGGGCGCGGGAGCGAGCGTCGCGGTCATGGGTTTCTCCTTCGGGTCGGGAGCGGGGTTCACTTGAGGCGGACGCGCTGCGCCGTCGCCCAGCGGGACATGTCGGACAGGATGAGTTGGTCGCCTTCCTGGAGGCCCTCGAGCACTTCGACGGCGTTCGACGAACCGCGACCGAGCTTCACGACGACGCGCTCGGCCGAGCCGCCGCCCTTCTCGACGCGGAACAGCTCGGCCGTGGACTCGGCGGAGCCGTCCATCGGGCGGCCGACGTACAGCACGTTCCGAAGCCGGTCGATGCGGATGTTCGCGTCCACGCCGAGGTCCGGGCGCGCGCCCTTCGGCAGCGTGTCCGGAAGCGCGACGTCCACGGTGACGGTGCCGCCCTGCGAGGCGGGGTCCACGCGGCTCACGCGTCCCTGGACGACGCCGTCGTGCGTGTCCACGACCGCCTCGAGTCCGACCGCGAGGTCCTTCGCCTGCGTGTCGGGGACGCGGATGACGGCCTTGAGCCGCCCGGTGCCGGCCACGCGCGCGAGTCGCTGGCCCGACTGCACCCACTGTCCCGGCTCGAGCGCCATCTCCTGCAGCACGCCGGCGGCGCCGGCGCGCACGCGCAGCGACGACACGCGTTCGCGCTGGAACGACGCGATCGCGCGCAGCCGCTCGACCTCGGAGCGGCGAAGCACGAGCTGCGCGTCGAGCGACTCCGTCGTCACCTTCAGGTGGTCGCGCTCGCTCGCGAGCCGGACGCGCGCGTCCTCGGCGGCGTCGCGGGCGCGCTCGACCTCGAATTCGGAACTCAGGCCTTCGCTCATCAGCCGCTCGGCGACCTTGACCGCGCGCTCGGCGTCGCGCGATTCGCGCGTCGCCGAGGCGAGCGCGGACTGCGCGGCGAGCCGCTGGGTCTCGAGCGCGGCGCGCAGGCTCGCGAGATCGGCTTCCGCGAGCTTCACCTGCCGCTCGGCGTCGAGCGACTCGAGCTGCACGTCCGGGTTGCTCATCTCGACGAGCACGGTCTGCGCGTCCACGCGCTCGCCGGCGCGCACGCGCACGAGGTCCACGCGTCCCGAGACGAGCGCCGAGACGATGCGCTGGTCCTCGGGCACGAGCGAACCGTTGCCGCGCACTTCGCGCACGACGTCGCCGCGCTTCACGGTGTCGAAGTAGAGCGCGGCGCGCTCCACGGTCGGCGCCGCGGGGCGCAGCTGCGAGAGACCGAGCGTCGTGAGGATCACGGCGCCGGCGACCCCGCCGATGATGAACGGAGCCCGATTCGGCTTGCGTGCGCGAGGAACGTCCAAGGACCGCCTCCGGAGTGCGTGGACCGGATCGCACTGGAAGAACCGTTCCAGTCGCTCGGAACGCCGCAACTCGTTGCGCGCGAACCGGGCGCCGGGGCCGCGCCCGCCGCGGGTACGAGTGGAAGTGTCCGCTCGTGGGATCGCCTCGTCCCACGAGCGGACACCCGGCGCGGCGCTACGGCGCCGCGAAGCTCACTCGTCCTCCCCTTCGGACTCCTCGTCGGACTCGTCGCCGTTGCGCGGGTCCTTCGAGCCGGACTTCTTGTCCTTGAGGCTGGCCTTGACCTCGGACTTCGCCTTCGATTTCGCACCGTGGCCGGCGGAGTCTTCGCGGTCGAAGAAGTCCGGCAGGTCGGGAACGGATTCGCCCGGCCGGAAGAGCCGGATCTCGCCCTGGAACGACTCGAGGTCGAGCCGAGCGTCGCCGCTGCCGAGCGTGAAGCTGAAGTCGCGCTTGCGGCGCGAGTCGCTCGTGTAGGGGAACGTGGATTCGAACGAGCCCTGGTAGGTCGAGACCGACACCTCGACGTCGGCGCTCTGCGGCACGGCGACGTACAGCCCGCCCCCGTGCGAGCTGAAGCTGTACTCGCCGGACTTCGCGAACGCGGCCTCGAACAGGATGTTGCCGTTCACGGTGCTGGCCTCGACGCGGTCCGAACCGCCGCCGCGGATCAGCACGTCGCCGTTCACGGATTCGGCCTGGATCTCGCCGCTCGCATCCAGCAGCGTCACGCGCTCGTTCACGCTGCTCGCCTCGATCCGGCCGTGCCCGCCCTCGATGCGGACCTGGCCCTGCACGGACGACGCCGACACTTCCTTCGGATTGCCCGTGATCGTGACGTCGCCCTGCACGGTCTCGACGCGCACCTCGCCCGACACGCCGTCCACGCGGACGTCGCTGTAGACGCCCGACAGCTCGAGCGACAGCGTCGCCGGCACGGTGAGGCGCCAGTCCACGGTCGCGGGCGCGCCGAAGCGGGTCTCGGCCCCGAGCGTGAGCTCGCCGCTCGAGCGATCGATCGTCACGTCCACCCGGCGGCCGTGATCGGCCTCGATACGGACGGCGTTGCGGCTCCAGGTCTGGACCTGGATGTCGCCGCCGAAGTTCTCGAGCTTGAGCCGCGAACTCGGAGCCACGTTGAGCGTGGTGTCCGTGCGCGCGGCGAGCGCGAGCACGACGAGGCCGGCGGTGAGCAGGGTCATGGTCTTCTCCTAGATGCGGTCGCCCGCGAATTTGGCGGCCCGCTTCAACAGCTCGACCTTGCGGCGCATCGTGCTCGCGAGGTGGGCGTTGAGGTACGGGCTCGCCGGGTCCGAGGCGAGGGCGGCTCGCGCCTCACGAATGGCGGCGTCGATGACGGCGAGATTGCGTTCGACCACCTCGACCGTGCGCGGGTCGAGCCGGTCGCGATGCTGGCGCAGCGAGGCCTCGAGCGAGGCGATCGCGGCGTCGTATTCGGCGGTGCCGAAGTCGGCGGGCTCGGCGGCGATCTGGCCTTCGGCGTCGCGCGCGGGACGCGAGCGCGCGGCGTTCGTCGCGGCGCCGGGCGCGGGCGCGGACGCGCGAGGCGGAGCGGTCGCGCGCGCGAGCGGCGAGTCGCCGGTCGCGGAGCGGCCCGCGGGCGACAGGCGCCCGGAGGTCGCGAGCCAGGTGATTGCGCCCGTGACGGCGACGAGCGCCGCGGCCGCGGCGAGCGCCTGCGGCAGCGAGAGCGTCCAGCGCCGGCGTCCGAGCCCGCCGAAGGTCAGTGCGCGCGGACCGTCGAGGCGCCGCTCGATCGCGGGCCACAGGTCCCGATCGGGCGCCATCGAGCCGAGCGCGCGCGCCTGTCCGGCGACCGCCTTCAGGTCTTCGAGCGTCCGCGCGCATTCGGCGCACGTCGCGAGGTGCGACTCGCACGCGGCGTGCTCGGCGCCGTCGAGGTCGCCGTCGAGGTATTCGGACAGCCGGTCGGTCCAGTGCGCGTTCATCGGGTCAGGCCTCCAGGTGGCGGCGAAGCATCATGCGCGCGCGGTGGAGCTGGGCCTTGGTCGTACCGGTCGTCACTTCGAGCAGGCCGGCGATCTCTTCGTGCTTGTACCCCTCCACGTCGTGCAGCACGAACACGACCCGGGCCCCGTCCGGGAGCTTCGCGATCGCGCTCTCGAAGTCCATGCGCTGCTCGCGAGCGGCCGGCCGGCCGGGCAGGGTCTCGAGCGCGGCGTCGTCCGGGAGGAACCGGCTCCGCAGGATCCCGAGGCCCGCGCGCTTGGACAGCAGCACGTTGATCGCGAGCCGGTGCAGCCAGGTTCCGAACGCCGCCTCGCCCCGGAACGTTCCGAGCTTCTGCCACGCCCGGACGAACACGTCCTGCGTCGCCTCGTCGGCGTCGGAGTAGCCGATCATGCGGCGAGCGAGCGCGTGCACCCGCGGCACGTGACGGCGATAGAGGCGCTCGAAGGCCCGGGCATCGCCCCCCTTCGCGTCCTCGACATCCGCTCCGTCGGCTCCCGCCGGGGTGCTGATCGCCGCGTTTTCCAGAGGAATGGCCCCACAGGTCACGGTGGACATGGCTCCCGATCAGACAGGCGGAGCCGGCGCAGGGTTGAAAGGTGCATCAGGCGGAGGCGCGGAGCCACCTTCGTCCGCCGGACGCGGGACGCTGAGGCCGCCGGGGCCGCGGGATCCGCGCAGCCGGCGTGCGCGCCGCCGAGGGAACCGCGCGCGCGGCGGCGGCCGAGGAACGAGCGCTGCCAACCTTTCGCGCGACTCGGCGTGTCACAGCGTGCGTGAAACCCGGGCGCGCGCCGAGGCGTAGCTGTCGCCATCCAGTGCCGCCCTTCCTTCCGGAGACTCCCGTCATGCCGAAGACCCTTCCGACGTCCGACCCCGCGCACGATCGCGATCGCGCCCAGGGCGGACTCCTGGCGATCCTGTTCGTCGTCGCCATCGTGCTGCTCGCGCTCGCCGCGAACGCACTCGTCGCGTTGAGCGCCTCCGCCTCGGAGCGCGTCGTCGTGAAGGGGGCGGACGTGGCGGTGTTCGACGTCGCGGGCACGGTCTCGGTCGTGGGCGGCAGCGGTCCCGACGTGGTCGTCGAAGTGACGCGCGGCGGCCGGGACGCGAACCGCCTGCGCCTCGAGACCGGTCCGATCGGCGGCCGCGCGACGCTGCGCGTGATCTCGCCCTCGGACCGCGTCGTCTATCCGGGTTCGCGCATGGGCTGGGGCTCCCGCACGCAGATGCGCGTGCGCGAGGACGGCACGTGGGGCGGAAAGTCCCACGGCCTGTTCGACCCGCGCACGGTGACGATCACCGGCCGGGGTTCGGGACTCGAAGCGTGGGCCGACCTGCGCATCGAGGTGCCAAAGGGCCAGAAGGCCGCGATCTACCTCGGCGTCGGAACGATCACCGCCGAGAACGTCGAGGGCGACGTGCGGCTCGACGGCGCCTCGGCGAGCGTCAAGGTGGACGGCGCGCGCGGCAACCTGCTCGTGGACACCGGCTCGGGCGAGGTGGCGGTGGACGGCATGCGCGGCGACCTCAACGTGGACACGGGCTCGGGCGAAGTCCGGCTCGCGGACGTGCGCGGCAAGAACCTGCTCGTGGACACCGGCTCGGGCGAAGTGTCGGGCCGGGGCGTGAGCGCCGCCTCGCTGCACGTGGACACGGGCTCGGGCGGCATCGAACTCTCCGCCGTGGACGCGGTGGACATCCTGCTCGACACGGGCAGCGGCTCGGTGGAACTCGAACTCGTCGCCGACGCCGACCAGGTCAAGATCGACACCGGCTCGGGCAGCGTGACGTTCCGCGTCCCCGACGGCTTCGGCGCGATGCTCAACCTGTCCACCGGCAGCGGCGGCATCGACTCCGACCTGCCGCTCTCGGAAGTGCGCCGCCAGCACGACTGGCTGCGCGGACGCGTCGGCGACGGCCGCGGCCTCGTCGTCGTGGACACGGGCTCGGGGAGCATCCGGCTCGCATCGCGCTGAACACGGGTTGCGAATGGCGGGTCGGTGATGCTCCCGGGGTGTGTGTGCGGCACAGCTCCGGTCCGCTCATCGCCCGCCTTCGCGCTTCCGCGCCGTTGACGAGGCGCGCGTCCGCGACTCAGCCGCCGAGAACCGCTTCGACGTCGGGCATCTCGCCCTCGAAGCGCACGAGGCGCTCGTGGCGGTCCGAGGCGCGGTAGTCCTCGCCGCGGTCCGTGCGGTCCACGAAGCCCTCGTCGACGAGCGCGCGCCGCAACGTCACGGCGTCCACGCCGAGGTGACGGCCGGGCCCGAGCAGGAAGTCCTCGATGCGGCCGGTCGCCTCGCGCTCGCGCAGGCGGTCCGACGCCGCGAACCGACGCGACACGGCGTGCAGCAGGATGAGGCGGTCGCGCCGGCGGCGCGGCAGGCCTCCGGCCGAGCCCGGCCCGAGCAGCGCGCGCAGGCGGCTCGCGTACAGCTCCTTCGTCACGACGATCGTGTCCACGCCGGCAGTCTCGCGGCGCGCGGCGGTCCGCGCAACGGCGGGTCAGTCCTCGAGCGGGGCGACTTCGCAGTAGGCCTTGATCACGCCCTCGCCGTTCGTAAGGGCCTGGAGCAGCGCCCTCCAGTTCTCGAGCCCGCGCACGGGGTGCGTGAGCAGCCGGCCGAGCCAGCCCGGGTACTGCGCCTCGCACTGCGCGAGGTCCTTCACGCCGGCCTCGAAGTACTCGCGGTTCGCGTTCACGGTGCCGACCATCACCTTGTTGCCGAGCACGAACTCGAGGTTGATGCGGTCCGCCGGCACTTCCACCGTGTGGTCGCCCCCGGTGACGCTCGACAGCACGAGCACGCCGTTCTTGCCGAGCGCGCGCATCGCCTCGAACACGATCGGCGCGAATCCCGTCGCCTCGAAGATCAGGTCGAACGGGCCGTGACGGCCCGCCGCCTCGAGCAGCGGCGTGTCGGTCGTCGTGAGGTAGCGGGCGCCGAGCGCTTCGACGAGGTCGGAGTTGAGGTACGGCCGGGGCGTGCGCCCGAGCACGGTGACGTCGAGGCCGCGCAGCCTCAGCGCCATCGCCGCGAGCAGTCCGATCGTGCCCGCGCCGAGCACGGCCGCGCGCCGGGGCCGCCACACGCGCAGCCGCCGCTGGATCTCGAACGCCTGCGCGATGCCCTTCTCGACGACGGTCGTCGGCTCGAGCAGCACGCCGACCTGCCGGAGCCCCACGGGCACTTTCACGACGAATTCGGCGTCCTCCACGTACCACTCGGCAAGGAAGCCGTGGCGCAGGTTGATGCCGCGCTCGTAGTACGTGTCGTCGGTCGTCATGTCGTTCGTCCCGATCACGTCGTAGATCGAGTGTCCCGGACGGCGCACGGTCGCGACGACGTAGTCGCCGGGCGCGAGTTCGGTGACGTTCGGACCCACGGCCTCGACGCGGCCGAAGCCCTCGTGCCCCGTGATCAGGTAGTCGTCCCCGGGAGGCGCGGCCCCGTACTCGGCCGCGTTGATCTCCTTGTCGGTGCCGTCCACGCCCACGCGCAGGACCTTCACGAGCACGCCTCGTCCGCCCGGGACCGACTCGAGCGCGGGCACCGGGACGCGGCGCAGGTGCATCGAGCCGGGCGTGCCCGGAAGCACGGCGATCGCGTTCATCGTCTTCGCGGCGTCCGTCCTCGCGCCCGCCGCGCGCTCCATCGTCGTCGAAGCCGTCACTGGACCACCTCCATCACGTGCCCGTCCGGATCGCGGACGAGCAGTCCTTTCGAGAAGCCGAGTGCGCCGTCGGGCAGCCCCGTCGTGCCCGGTGACACGAACGGCGCGCGCGCCGCGCGCAGCGCGCGCTCGGCGGCGGCCACGTCGCGCACGCGCAGCGAGGTCTGCCAGTGGATGAGGTCGTTCGCGCGCTCGCCGGCCGGGTACGGCCGCCCGTCCGAGGGCGCGAGGTAGCGCAGGAACTCGATCGCCGGGCCGCGCGCGGCGCGCAGCGACGTGATCTCGAGATGCGCGCCGAACACGTTGTTCAGGTGCTCCTGCTCCGTGCCCCAGTTCTCGGCGCCGCCCGCGACCTTCAGTCCGAGCACGTCGCGATAGAAGGCGAGGCTCGCGCCGGTGTCGCCGACGACGATCGCCGTGTGGTCGATGCCGAGGAACAGCCGGTCCTTCGCCTGCCAGCGCGCGTCGCCCTTGCCCTTCGGGAACGCGAGCACTTCGAGCGCGTGGCCGTCGGGATCGCGGAAGTAGAACGCCTCGATGCCTCCCGCGTTCGGATTCCAGTCGGGCAGGCGCTGCGGCGCGCTCGAGGCGTGTTCGACCTTGAACTCGCGCAGACGGCGGTACGCGGCCGACATGTCGCTCACGATGATCGCGACGTGCTGGAACCAGCGGTCGTTCGAACGCTGCGTCTCGGGCCGGCCGAGCCCGCGCGGCGCGAGGTACTCGGTAAGCTGGATCCGCTCGCCTCCGAGCCGCAGCGTCGCCTGGCGCGCGTGCGCGCCGAACACGCCTTCGAGCCGCTCGAACGCGCCGCCCTGCACCTCGACCTCGGACTCCTTCTCGAACGCGAGCACCTCGGTGTAGAAGCGCACCGAGCGGTCGAGATCGGACACGGTCATCTCGATCGGGCCGACCTCGTCCACGAGCGGCGCGGTCGTCGCGGACGCCGCGAACGTCGCGGCCGGCGGCGCGGCGTGCGCGAGCGTCGCCGCCGCGACGTGCATCGCCGCGAACAGCGCCGCGGTCGCGGCGAGTACGAGCGCGGCGCGGCGCGGGTCGAAGCGGACGAAGGCGCGCGGCGTCATCGCGCGCCTCCCGCGCCCGCGAACTCCGTCGCGCGCGCTCCGAGCCGGTCCTTCAGGTGTTCCGCGACACGCAGCGCATTCGCCATGATCGTGAGCGCGGGGTTCACGGCGCTGCTCGAGGGGAAGAACCCGCCGTCCACGACGTACAGGTTGTCCAGCTCGTGCGCCTTGCAGTTCAGGTCGAGCACCGAGGTGCGCGGGTCCGCGCCGAAGCGCACGGTGCCGTTCTGGTGCGCGACGCCGGCGAGCGGGATGCGCTTGCCGATGTACGCCTGCATCGGGACGAGCGCCTCGTGACACTCGCTCCCGTGCGCGTCGCACGGCACGCGCTTGAGCGTGGCCCGGAGCGCGTGGATCAGGCGCTCGTGCGCGGCCTCGTTGTTCGGCGTGTAGTCGAGCTCGATCCTGCCGTCGCGGCCGACCGTCACGCGGTTCGCGCCGCTCGGCAGGTCCTCGCTCGTGAGCCAGAAGTCGAGCGAGTGCTTCGCCATCTGGTCGAGCGTCCAGCCGGGGACGAACTTCGGCGCGCCCGCGCGCAGCGTGTGCTCGTCGAGCTTGCCGACGAACGAAATGTGGCCCATCGGATGCTCGAACCCCTCGGTGCCCCAGTAGAAATCGTTCATCGCCCAGGTCTTCTGGAACACGGTCGGATTCGGGCACTTCGAGATCGCCATCATCACGCTGTTCAGATGGCACATGTAGTTCCGGCCCACCTGGTCCGAGCCGTTCGCGAGCCCGTTCGGGTGACGGTCGTTCGCCGAGCGCAGCAGCAGCGCCGCGGAGTTGATCGCGCCCGCGCTGCTCACGACGACGTCGGCCGTGTAGGTCGCGCGCGCGCCGTCCTTCTCGACGACGACGCCCGTCACCTGGCGCCCGCTCGCCGACGTCTCGAGCCGGGCCACGAACGCGCCGGTGAGCAGCGAGACGTTCGGATGCTTGAGCGCCGGATCCACGCACGTCGTCTGCGCGTCGGCCTTCGCGTTCACGAGGCACGGATGTCCGTCGCACGTCGCGCAGCGGATGCACGCGCTCTTCCTCGCGTCGGACTCGTCGAGGCGGATGCCGACCGGAACGTGGAACGGCCGGTAGCCGAGGGCGGCGACCTGGTCGTTGAGCCGCTGGATGCGCGGCTCGTGCGAGACGGCCGGGTAGCGGTACGGCGCGCTCGCCCACGGCTCGGTCGGATCCTCGCCGCGCGTGCCGTGCACGGAGTACAGGTGCTCGGCCTTCGTGTAGAACGGCTCGAGGTCGGCGTAGGCGATCGGCCACGCGGGCGAGATCCCGCCGACGTGCTTCACCTCGCCGAAGTCGCGCTCGCGCATGCGCAGCAGCGCGGCGCCGTAGAACTTCGTGTTGCCGCCGACGAAGTAGTGCTGGCCGGCCTGGAACTCCCGCCCCTTCGAGTCGCGCCACGACTCGGCGTTGTTGTAGCGGCCCTCGAGCACGACGGCCTTCGTGCTCCAGTTCTCGGGCTCGCGCCGCGCGTACTCGCCGCGCTCGAGGATCAGGATCTTCTTGCCCGTCGGCGCGAGCGCGTGGGCGAGCGTGCCGCCGCCCGCGCCGCTGCCGATGATGATCACGTCGTAGTGCCGGTCCGACATGGTTCGCCTCCTCCGTGCTGCGCCGTCCGAAACGCGTGTGCGTCGAAGGAATGCCCGCGCCCCGCCGCCGGTTCCCGTGCTCGAGAACACGAACGCCCCCCGGGCTTCCCCCGGAGGGCGCGTCGCGTCGTCACGTCCGATCGTTCGCGCGCGGCTCCCCGACCGCGCGCGTCCGGCGGCTACTTCACCGCCATCGCGTCCGGCGTGATCGTGACCTTGATGACCTGCTGCACCGGCGGGACCGCGTAGCCCTTCGCCGGACCGACCTTGCCGTTCTCGGCCGGACCCGTGTTCGCGGCCTTCTGGCGCGGGCCCTGGTTCGCCCCGACGCCCGGCTCCTCGTCCACCTCGGTGCCGGCGTTCCAGAGCATCAGCTGCGAGGTGACGTCGCCCGAGATCGGCATGCCCTTCGAGTCCCACAGCGCGATGCCCTTCTCGCCCGGCGCGTAGAACCAGTCGTTCGACTGGCCGAACATCATCGCGAGCGTGAGCCGCTCGCCGTGCTTCGCGGTGAACGAGAACTCGAACGCCTTGCCGGGCAGCGCGGGGCCGGCCTGCGTCTCGCCGACCGGGATCGCCTGCGCGCCGACGCCCGAGACGCCCTTCGCGCCCTTGCACGACTCGACGAGCCGGCCGGGATTGCCGTCCTCGGCGAGCGCTTCGAGGCCCTGGCCGCGGTCGGCCGTGCCGGGCTTGAACAGCGGCGCGACTCCGGTGTGGGTGAGCCACAGCACCGGCGACGTCGGCGCCGGAGCCGTGCCGCCGGTCGAGAGCTGCAGCGAGGCGGCGGTCGAGACGTTCTCGACGCGCACCGTGAAGCGGGCCGAGGCGTGATCCGCGAGGGCGGCGGCCGGAACGAGGGCCGCGGCGAGCGACAGTGCGACGAACGTGCGCTTCATGATCGGATGTCCTCCGTGGGAATGAGTGGGGTTCACGAGTGGCGGGACGAGAGCGGGGCGCTGCCGAAGTTCACGCCGAAGCGCGCGCACCAGATCGTCACGGTGCGATAGGCGGCGAGATCGACGTCCGCGGGCAGCGCGTAGTTCTGGTCGCCGACGTTGCCCTTGAGGCTGCCGAGGTCCACGTAGCCGGCGCGCTTCACGGTCGCGTCGTCCGAAACGTCGCCCGCGGCGACGAGGTAGACGTGCACGTCGGGACCGTTCGAGGTCTCGAACTGCGAGAGCCGCAGCACGCGCTCGCCCGATGCGAGCGTGTAGATCGCGGCCGTGCCCTTCGTCTCGTGCGCGTTCGTGTGGAACGCCCCCTCGGCGACCGCCATCGGAGCGGCGCTCGACGGCATGGCGTCCGCCATCGCGGACGACAGCGGCGCGCTGCCGAAGTTCACGCGGAACCGCGCGCACCAGATCGTCACCGTGCGGTGCGTGCCGAGATCCACGCCGTCCGGAATCGCGTAGTTCTGGTCGCCGACGTTGCCCTTGAGGCTGCCGAGATCCACGTATCCGGCCTTCGCGACCGTGGCGTCGTCCGTCACGTCGTTCGCGGCGACGAGGTACACGTGCACGTCGGGGCCGTTCGAGGTCTCGAAGCCGGTGAGCCTCAGGACGCGCTCGCCCGAGGCGAGCTGCAGCACGGCGGCCTCGCCCTTCGTCGCGTGCGCGTTCGTGTGGAACGCGCCCGCGAGCAGCGGAGCAGGCGACGCTTCCGTCGCGGCGGCCGCGTTCGCCGCGGCGGGCAGCGACTCGCTGACCTTCTGATCGATCCACAACCGCTCGGGGCGGAACGCGTACCAGCCCGCGACTCCGACCACGAGCGCCACGAGAGCGACGACGATGCGCTTGGACTGCATGAGTGTGCCTCCTTCGTTTCGAATGGGCGCTGCCTGTGTGGCGCCGTCGCCGGATCGAATGCGCGCGGCGCGGCGCGGGTTCCCGCCTAGCGCGGGCCGGGCGCGCCGTTCACGAACACGGCGTCGGCGGCGCGGGCGGGCTCGTCGCGCTCCAGGTGGATTCGCTGGGCCGCGTGGTAGACGGCGGCGTAATCACGGCGCAATTCGGCTTCCGGGAGGCCCTCCTGGTTGCGTGCGAGCGCGCGCGCCAGCGCCACGTCGAACGGGCAGTCGATCCAGAGCGCGAAGTCGAACCGGGAGCGCCGCTCGCGTCGGAACAGGAAGACGCCCTCGAGCAGAACGAGGTCGACGCGCTCGAACCGGTAGCGCCGCCGCTCACGCTCGGGGCCGCAGCCGCGCGCGAGATCGAACGCACCGTCGAAGCGACGGTCGCGGCGAAGCGGGTCCACGAGTTCCGCGAACAGCGCCTCCCACCGGAACGCGCGGTCGTAGAACGTGCGCGCGGGCGCGGTCGCCGAGAAGCGAACCTCGGCCGGCTCGTGCCAGGGATCGAGCGCGAGTTCGGCGACGGCCGCCCCGCGCGCGCGCAACTCGGTCGCGAGGTCGCGCGCGAACGCCGTCTTGCCGCCGCCGTCGATGCCGCTCACGCCCGCGAGCGGCGCGGGCCCGGAGGGGCGCGATCGCGCGAGCGCGACGAGCCGCGTGGCGATGCCGTCGCACGCGGCGCGCCACGCCGGGGCGCGCGTGAAGTCGGATGCGGGGTTCAGGTCCGTTCCGCCGCGGGCCGCGGCGCGGCGGCCGGCGCGGCCGCGTCGCCGCGGTGCTGCCAGTCGCAGAAGTGGCACGGACCGGCGTCGTGGTGGAGCTTCGCGCAGCCGCGGCGCGGGCGCGCGCTCGTCCGAAGGTACAGTTCGGCCGCGGCCTGCATGCCGAGCGGCGGCGCGACGCAGTAGAGCCAGAACCCCGTCCACACGCCGCCGACCGAAGCCGAGGCGAACGTGCGCGCGGGATTGAGGCTCATGCCCGAGAGCGGCGCGAACAGCGCGATGTAGAGCGCGACCGTCGCGCCGGCGAGCACGCCCGTCCAGCGCGCGGCCCGCGGCGACGCGTTCGCGTTCAGCACGAGCGTGAGCAGTCCGAACGTCATCGCGAACTCGGCCGCGAACGCGACCGCGGCGCCCGCCGGTCCGGGCACGGTCGCGGCGTAGTTCACGTGCGGCTCGGCGAGCGCGCCGCCGAGCACGAGCCGCGAGAGGAGCACGCCGAGCGCGCCGCCCGCGAACTGCGCGGCGACGTAGCCGGCGGCGTCGGCGGGCGCGACGCGGCCGAGCCGCAGGAACGCGAGCGTGACGCCCGGGTTCAGGTGCGCGCCGGAGCGCCTCCCCCACGGCGAGTGCACGAGCGCGATCGCCGTCGCTCCCATCGCGAGTCCGATGAACGCGCGGCGCACGTTCGGGTCGGGCAGTGCGGCGTGCGCGGGCGAGGACGGATGCTCGAGCAGCGTCGTGAACGCGCACGCCGACAGCATGAACAGGCCGAGCAACAGGCCGTCGATCACCGCTTCGCGGAGTCGGAATCTCATGCCGCGTGAACGCCCGACCGGCTCGGCGGGTTCCCGGTTCGTCGCGCCGCGGCCCGCCGCGCCGCGGATCAGCGCCGGACGGCGATCGTGGCGGTACGCGCGGCCGGCTTCCGCGCGGCCGGAGCGATGAGGCGTTCGATGCGCAGCAGCTCGCCGACCGACCACGCCTGGAACGGGCAGCCGCGCGGCGTGTGCGGCCGGGCGCCGTCGGCGATCTCGGACACGTGCCCGAGTCCGGCCTCGGCGAGATGCGCGCGCAGCGGCCGGACGAAGCGCGCGACCGCTTCCTCGCGCGCCGCGGCGTCGTGGCCGCGCGCGCGCAGCCACGCCTCGACGAAGGCGCCGGCGAGCCACGGCCACACGGTGCCCTGATGGTACGAACCGTCGCGCGCGAGCACGCCGCCCTCGTAGCGCCCGGTGTACCCGGGCTCGCCGGGCGCGAGCGAACGCGGCCCGAGCGGCGTGAGCAGCCGCGCTTCGAAAGCGGTGAGCACGCGGTGTGCGCGCGCGCCCTCGACGAGCGGATACGGCAGGCCGCCGAGCGCGAAGACCTGGTTCGGCCGGAACGTGCGGTCCACGGCGCCGGGCACGTGGTCCACGTCCACGACGTCGTGCAGCGTGCCGTCCGCGTCGTTCCAGAAGCGCTCGAGGAACGCGGCGCGCGCGCGCGCCTCGGTCTCGCGCCATTCGGGCGCGAACGCCGACGCGATGCGCAGCGCGTTGATCCACAGCGCCTGCACTTCGACGGGCTTGCCCGTGCGCGGCGTGACGACCCAGTCGCCGACCTTCGCATCCATCCACGTGAGCTGCACGCCTGGAGTGCCGCACGCGAGCAGGCCGTCCGCGTCCGCGCGGATGCCGAAGCGCGTGCCGGCGGCGTAGCCCGCGACGATGCGGCCGACGGCGGTCTCGAGCCGCGCGCGCGCGCGCGCCGTCACCTTCACGCCGGCGGCCGCGCACGCGGCCAGGTAGTCGTGCACGGCGATCACGTACCAGAGCGACGCGTCCACGCTGTTGTATTCGGGCGGCGCGGCGCCGTCGACGAACAGGTTGGGCAGCATGCCCTCGCTCACGGTCCCGGCCCACTCGCCGAGGATCGCGCCCGCGTCCGCGAGCCGCCCGGTCGCGAGGCACAGCCCGCGCAGGGCGATGAACGTGTCGCGCCCCCAGTCGGTGAACCACGGGTAGCCCGCGACGATCGTGCGGCCCTCGCCGCGCCGGACGACGTACGCGTCGGCCGCGCGCGCGAGCGGATCGGCGAAGCGCGCGCGCCGGCGTCGCTCGGAGTCGCGCAGGCGCCTGGCGGCCGCGGCCGCGTCGCCGGGCGGCAGCGGCGCGTTCGCGGCGAGTTCGGCGCTCAGCACGAGCACGGCCTCGCCGCGCGCGAGGTCGAAGCGGAACGTGCCGGGGGACGCGAGGTCCTCGACGAAGTCGAGCCCGCGGGCGCGCTCCTCGGCGTAGAGGAAGTTCCGGTACCACTCGGGCGCGTGCGCGTACTCGCCGTTCGAGCGCGCCTCGATCGCCGGCACGTCCGCGTAGGGGCGCCATCGCACGGTCTCGTCCCCCGCGCGCTCCGAGTCGAAGCGGAACGCCGGGTTCTCGTGGTGCAGCGCGTGCGCGTCGCGCCCCGACAGGAGCGGCCGCACGCACAGCGTCGCGGCCGAGCGGGCGCCGCGCCTCCGCCAGCGCAGCACGACGCGCGCGGCCCCCTTCGGCACGAACAGCTCGTGCTCGACGAGCGCGCCGTCCGGAAGGCGCCAGCTCCACCGCGGCCACGGTTCGTGCGAGAACGCGACGAGGCGCGTGGCGCCGTCCGGGTGCACGACGTCCGGCGCGTAGCGCTGCGAGCTGAGCGCGATCGCGCCTCCGGGACCCTCGATCCACGTTTCGAGCCCCTGCACGAGCGCGACGCGTCCGGTCGGCGGCGTCGCGGCAGCGAGCAGCGTCGCGTGGTAGCGCCGCGTGCGCACGCCGTCCACGGTGCCCATCGCGTAGCCGCCAAGGCCGTCGGCCTCGAGCCACTCCGCGGCGCGGTCCACGTGCAGAAGGTTGTCGCTCACGCGCGGGCCTCCGGGGCGAGCGCGCGTTCCGGCGCGGCGCCGTCGCGCGCCCCGGACGCGACGGCTTCGCGCCGGCGCGCGACGTCCTCGACGAGCCGCACCGCGAGCGCGCTCCAGCCCGTCTGGTGCGACGCGCCGACGCCGCGTCCGTCGTCGCCGTGGAAGTACTCGTAGAACAGCACGAGATCGCGCCAGTGCGGATCGTCCGCGTAGCGGGCGTCCGCGCCGTGGACGGGCCGGCGTCCGTCCGCGCCGCGCAGGAACAGTCGCCCGAGGCGGGTCGCGATCTCGTGCGCGGCGCCCTGCAGCGACACGAAGCGGCCGGAACCCGTCGGGCACTCGACCTTCAGCGCGTCCCCGTAGAAGTGGTGGTAGCGCTCGAGCGACTCGACGAGCAGGAAGTTGAGCGGCATCCAGATCGGTCCGCGCCAGTTCGAATTGCCGCCGAAGAGCCCGCTGTTCGACTCGCCGGGCTGGTATTCGACGCGGTACTCGGAGCCGTTGACGCCAAAGACGAACGGGTGATCGCGGTGAACGCGCGACAGCGCGCGCACGCCGTGGGCGCTCAGGAATTCGCGCTCGTCGAGCAGCACGCGCAGCACGCGCTCGAGCCGTTCGCGCGACGGGATCGCGAGCAGGCGGTGGCCGTGCCCGTCGTCCGCGTCGCGCATGTAGGTGATGTGGCGCGCGAGGTCCGAGCGGTTCTCGAGGAACCACTGCATGCGCTTCCGGAATCCCGGCAGGCTCTCGAGCACGCGCATCTCGAGGTTTTCGACCGCGAACAGCGGAATGAGGCCGACCATCGAGCGCACGCGCAGCGGCTCGCTCGAGCCATTCGCGTGCAGCTGGTCGTAGTAGAAGCCGTCCGTCTCGTCCCACAGCCCGGTGCCGCCGAGCGAGTTCATCGCATCCACGATCGCGATGAAGTGCTCGAAGAACTTGGACGCCACGTCCTCGTAGGCGCGGTCCTCGCTCGCGAGCTCGATCGCCATGGACAGCATGGTCGAGCAGTAGAACGCCATCCACGCCGTGCCGTCCGCCTGCTCGAGGTGCCCGCCCGTCGGCAGCGGCTGCGAGCGGTCGAACACGCCGATGTTGTCGAGGCCGAGGAAACCGCCGCCGAACAGATGCTTGCCCTCGGCGTCCTTGCGGTTGACCCACCACGTGAAATTGATGAGCAGCTTCTGGAACGCGCGCTCGAGGAACTGGCGGTCGCGGCCGCCGCGAGGGCCGCTCATCTTGTAGACGCGCCAGCACGCCCACGCGTGCACCGGCGGATTCACGTCGCCGAACGCGAACTCGTAGGCGGGCAGCTGTCCGTTCGCGTGCATGTACCACTCGCGCAGGAACAGCAGCAGCTGGTGCTTCGCGAACTCGACGTCCACGCGGGCGAACGCGACCGTGTGGAACGCGAGGTCCCACGCGGCGAACCACGGGTACTCCCACTTGTCGGGCATCGAGATGACGTCGCGGCAGTGGACGTGGCGCCAGTCGGCGTTGCGGCCGTTGCGGCGCGCGTCGGGCGACATCGGCTGCGCGGGATCGCCCTCGAGCCAGTGCCGCACGACGTAGTAGTAGAACTGCTTGGACCACAGCAGTCCGGCGTAGCCCTGGCGGATGACGCGGCGTTCGTCCTCGCTCGCCCCGGACGGAGCGAGCGCGCCGTAGAACGCGTCGGTCTCGGCGATGCGCCGCGCGAAGGTGGCGTCGAAGCCCTCGCCGAGGGGTGCTGCGGGCATCGCGCCGTCGGGCGCGAGCCGGAGCCTCAGCACGATCTCGCCTCCCGCGGGCACTTCGAGCGCGTAGTGCGCGGCGGCCTTCGTGCCGATGCGCGCGGGATTCACGGCGACGGAACGGCCGCCGACGACGTAGTCGTGGAACGCGTCCTTCGTGAACGGCGACGCGTTCACCCCTCCCGGCCAGAGCCGCGCGGCGTTCGTTTCGTTCTCGGTGAAGAGCAGCGCCGGCGTCCGGCCGAACGGTCCGAGCCCCGCGACGAGCCGCATCCGCCCGAGCGTCTCGTGCTCGGCGAGGATCGTGTCGTTCGCGACGCGTGAGAGCCGCGGCCGCGGGCCGTAGCCCTCGCCCTCGCGCCCCCAGCTCCACGTGTTGCGGAACCACAGCTGCGGCAGCACGTGCAGCGCCGCCGCCTCGGGGCCGCGGTTCGCGATCGTGATCCGGATCAGCAGGTCGTCCGTGTCCGACTTCGCGTACTCGGCGACGACGTCGAAGTAGCGGTTCCCGTCGAAGACGCCGGTGTCGGCGAGTTCGAACTCGGGCGCGTCCTTGCCGCGCGCGCGGTTCTCGGCGACGAGTCGCGCGTACGGGAACTCGGCGTGCGGGTACTTGTAGAGCGCCTTCAGGTACGAGTGCGTCGGCGACGAGTCGAGGTAGAAGTAGCACTCCTTCACGTCCTCGCCGTGGTTGCCCTCGGGACCGGTGAGGCCGAACAGGCGCTCCTTCAGGATCGGGTCGTGTCCGTTCCACAGCGCGAGAGCGAAGCACAGCCGGTTCTCGCGATCGGTGACTCCGAGCAGGCCGTCCTCGCCCCAGCGGTACGCGCGGCTGCGCGCGTGATCGTGCGGGAAGTACGTCCAGCACTCGCCGCCTTCGGAGTAGTCCTCGCGCACCGTGCCCCACTGGCGTTCGGCGAGGTAGGGGCCCCAGCGCTTCCAGTTCTTCTCGCGCCGCGCATCGGCGGCGAGGCGCGCCTCTTCGGCGCCGCGGATCTCCCGGTCGTCCCGCGCGGCCCCGGTCATGTCAGAACGCCTCCCGGAAGAACTCGCTCTCGCGTTCGAGGCGTTCGTAGAGCAGGAACGGAACGAGACCGGCGCAGCGGCAGACTCCGGCGCAGCGGCAGCGCGGGACGCGCGCTTCACTCGCGCGCGACGAACGGGCGTTCGGCTTCGAGACTCGCATCGTTCCCTCCTCAGTCGAGCGCGCGGCGCGCGAACGCCGGGCGCGGGTCGTCCGTGACGGCGGCATCGTCGGCCAGCAGCACGGCCGCCAGCAAGCGGGCGAAGTTGCGGTCCAGCCGGGACTCGGCGCGGCGCGGCGGCAACGGCATCAGTTCCTCGTCGCGCCACGGTGCGCGCGGAGCGGCGTGAAGTCTCGAATCGCGGGCGGCGGAGCGGACGTTCATGGTTCACCTCCGTGGAGTGCGGCGTGGGACTCGTGGGGCTCGCCGGAGGAATGCCGCCGCGCACGGCGCGGTTCCCGCCCTTCAGCGCGCGGCGTCGATCGCGTGCGCGACGCGCGCCCGCAGCGATTCGGGGACGTCCACGCGGCGCAGCCGCTGCTTGAGCGTGTCGAGCACGCGCGCTTCGAAACGGAACTCGTGCGCGCAGCGCTCGCAGGTCTCGAGGTGCTCGCGCACGAGGACCGTCTCTTCGGCGCTCAGCTCGCGGTCCAGATAGTCCTGGACCCGGGAGAACGCTTCGGCGCAGTCGTACCTCGTCATCGCGGTCCGCCTTCCCAGGGGGTGTGGATCGGAGATGCTTCGTGCCGGGTCGCGGCGGCCACCCCGGCTGCACGATCGAGCGTTCCGGGCATCGGTCGCGACGGGTACAATGCCGCCGGGACCGGAGCGGTTCCCGACGGCCGCGGACGCGGCGGGAGGCGTGGGTGATCGAAATACGGCACAAGCTGAGTGGCGAAATCGTGGCGCGCCTGGCGGTCGATCGCCTTTCGCAGCACAGCTTCCGCGAGGCGACCGTGCGCTACGCCGCCCTGCCGGGCGCGGACTTCCGGAACGGTGACCTGAGGTTCGCGGAATTCACGAGCGGCGACTTCTCCGGCGCCCGCTTCGACGGCGTGCCGATGCGCGGCGGGGACTGGTGCTCGGCGAACCTCACGGGCGCGAGCTTCCGCGGCGCCGACCTCACCGACGTGCGCGCGCTGGCCGCGAACTTCGAGCGCGCCGACTTCACGGGCGCGATGCTCGAACACGCGATCTTCCAGTGGTCGCAATTCCCCGGCGCCGTGCTGCGCGAGTCGCGCGCCGGCCGCGTGGACTTCACGCGCGCCTCGCTCGTGCGCGCGGACCTGCGCGGCGCGGACTTCGAGGCCGGCACGTTCCGGCTCGCGAGCCTCGCGGGGGCGCGCTGCGCGGGCGCCAACTTCGGCGGCGCCGACCTCTCGGACGCCGATCTCACGGGCGCGGATCTCGCCGGGGCCGACCTGTCGCGCGCGGTGCTCACGGGCGCGAAGCTCGGGGGCGCGAACCTCGAGGGCGCGATCCTGTCGCGAACGGTGCTCGTGGCCGTCGCGACGCTGCACGAGGCGCGCGGACTCGGCGAGCTGTCGCACCACGGGCCGAGCCACGTGGATCTGGTCACGCTGCGCGCGAACGCGGGGCGCATCCCGGACGACGTGTGGGAGGCCGCCGGCGTTTCCGTGGCCGACGTGAACGCCGCGCGCGGCTGAGAGCCGCCGCGCTCAGCCTTCGCGACGGGCGCGCTCGATCGCCTCGGCGATCTTCGCGCTCAAGCCCTCGGGCACGGCGATCCGGCGCACCTTCGAGCGCACGCGCTCGAGGAACCCCGTCTCGAAGGCGTGCTCCTGCGCGCACTGCGCGCAGGTTTCGAGGTGCTCGCGGACGAGGCGCGCCTCCTCCTCGGTCAGTTCGCGATCCACGTAATCGTCGAGCCGACGGAACACGTCCTCGCATGCGTATCGGTCGATGTGCTTCAAGTCACTCCTCGATCGTCGTCTTCGGCGCCGGCCCCACGAGCCCGCGATCGCGCGCGTGGTCCCAGAGCGCCTTCTGCAGCATCCGCCGGCCGCGGTGGAGCCGCGAACGAACGGTGCCGACGGGGATGTCGAGCATCTCGGCGATGTCCTGGTACGAGAAGTCCTCGATGAAGTACATCGTGCTGACCATGCGGTATTCCACCGGCAGCGCCTCGATCGCGGCCACGACGTGCTCGCGTTCGATCTTGTCGAGCACGACCGAGGCCGGATCCTCGTCGGGACCCATCAGACCCGAGGCGGCGGTCTGGACGTAGAGATGCAGTTCGGAGGCGTCCTCGAGATTCACGAGCTCGGGGCCGCGCTTCTTCTTGCGGTAGCGGTACAGGAAGCAGTTCGTGAGGATGCGGAAGAACCACGCCTTGAAGTTCGTTCCGGGCTGGAACTGGTGGAACGCCCGGCAGGCGTTGTAGGCCGCCTCCTGCACGATGTCCTCCGCGTCCGCGCGATTGCGCGCCATGTGCAGCGCGGCGCCGTAAGCGGCCGGGAGCAGCGGCGTCAGCAGCTCCTCGAACGAGGGCGCGACGGACGCAGCCGATGGCGGCGAAGCATTCGGTTCGTTCATGGCCGCGGGGAGCATAGCAGGCCCTCGGGGAGTCGCGCGGGGGGGTTCCCCGCGCGCCGAATGGAATGCCGTGCGGCCCGTCGAGGTTCCCGGTGATTGCGCTTCGCCCCGCGCGCGGCCGGGCGGTAGATTCGGCGCCCCGATGGGCCGCTCTTCCCGCCTCGCTTCCGCCGCGCGCCGCGCGGCGCTCGTGCTCGGCGCCGCGCTGGCGTTCGGCGCCTCCGCGCTGCCCGCCCGCGCCGCCGGGCGGGTCCACGGAACGACCGCGCCGGCCGCCTTCGTCGCGCCGCGCGTCGCGCACGGCCCCGTGATCGACGGGCGGCTCGACGACGCCGTGTGGGCGGAAGCCGCCGTGCTCGACTCGTTCACTCACACCGAGCCGGTCGAGGGCGTGCCCGACACGCTCGGCACCGAGGTGTGGGTGCTGTACGACGCGACGCGCCTGTACTTCGGCGTGCGCGCCCGCGACCACGCGGGCGGCGTGCGCGCCCCGCTCGTGCCGCGCGACCAGACCGGCGAGGGCGACGAACTCGCGATCGCGCTCGACACGTTCCTCGACCGGCAGCGCTCGATCGTGCTCGGCGCGAACCCGCTCGGCGTGCAGCTCGACGGCCTCAACAGCGACGCGGCGGACTACGACGACGCGCCCGACTTCCAGTTCGACTCGCGCGGCCGTCTCACGCCCGAGGGCTGGGAGCTCGAACTGGCGGTGCCGTTCCGCAGCCTGCGCTTCCCGCGCCGCGACACGCTCGCCTTCGGCCTGCAGGTGTTGCGCAACGTGCAGCGCACGGGCGAAGAGCTGATGTGGGCGCCCGTGCGCTCGGACGTCAGCACGTTCCACGGGCAGTTCGGCACGATGGGCGGGCTCACGGGCATCCATCCGGGGCGCGCGCTGCAGGTCACGCCCTACGCCAACGCGCAGGTCGCGGGCGAGGCCGGCGCCGGCGGGCTGAGCTACGGCGACGCCGAGACGCGGGCGGGCGTGGACGTTCAGTACGGACTCACGTCCAGCCTCGTCGCCGATGCGACGCTCGACCCCGACTTCTCGCAGATCGAGGCGGACGCCGGAGTCGTCGAGCTGAACCAGCGCTTCGACCTGTTCTTCGCCGAGAAGCGGCCGTTCTTCCTCGGCGGCAGCGACCTGTTCAAGACGCCGCTCGACCTCGTGTACACGCGGCGCATCCGCGATCCGCGCGTCGGCGCGCGGCTCACCGGCAAATCCGGCGCGACGGCGATCGGCGTGCTCGGCGCGCTCGACCGCGCGGACGGCGAGTCCGTCGCGGGCATCCCCGACGGGGCGAACCCCTACTTCGACCGCGACGCGGCGTGCTCGCTGGTGCGGCTCGAGCGCGACGTGTTCGGAAGCTCGTACGTCGGGCTGCTCGCGAGCGCCCGCGAGCAGCTCGAGACGTACCAGCGCGGCCTCGCGGCCGACGGCCGGATCGCCGCCGGCCCCGCGTACCTCGCCGCGCAGGTCGCGCTCGCGGCGCCCGGCGCCGATCCGGACGCGCTCGAGGACGAGCCCGGCGGTCACGCGGGCGCGCTCGCGAGCGGCCGCGCGTGGATCGTGCGCGGCGGATACGAGGACCGGTCGCGCGAGCTGAGCGCGTACGCGAAGGCGATCTCGAGCGACTTCACCGCCGATCTCGGCTTCGTCCCGCGCCGCGGCGTGTTCGAGCACGGCGGCCACGCCGAGCGCCGGTTCTTCGGCGGCGACGGCGCCGCGTACGCGAAGGCGACGCCGATGCTGACCTGGAACCGGACGAGCGAGGTCGAGGGCGCTCCGTTCGCGCCGGGCCGGCTGCTCGACGAGTCGATCGAGGCCGAGTTCGAAGTCGAGTTCATGACCGCCTCGAACGTCGGCCCGGGCGTCGGGCGCTACTTCACGTTCGAGGACGGGCGCGAATACCGCGACCAGTGGCGCGCCTGGGTCTTCGGCGGCTCGGACTACCTCGCGTGGCTCCACTTCGGCGGCTTCGCGAGCTTCGGCGACGACGTGCTGTTCGAGGAGGCGCGCCGCGCGCGCAGCGTGCGCACCGAGATCGAGGCGACGCTGCGTCCGTCGGCGCGCTTCAAGGTCACGACTGCGATCCACGGCACGCGCCTGTGGCGCAAGGGCGGAGGCACGCGCGCGGCCGAGCAATGGATCCCGCGGCTGCGCTTCGACTGGCAGTGGTCGCGCGAGCTGTCGGTGCGCTGGATCCACGAGCTCGACGTCGAGCACCGCTGGAGCGAGTCCGGCGCGATGACGCGGCGCGAGCACGGGCTCACGACGGACGTGCTCGTGACGTGGCTGCTCCGCCCCGGAACGGCGGTGTACGCCGGCTACGGCGCCGCGCTTGAGGGACCGGGCGCGTTCGACGTGCGGCCGCGCGAGAACCGCCTGTTCACGAAGGCGAGCTGGCTGTTCCAGCTCTGATCCGTCCGTTCGCCGCGCTCCGACGCGCGCTCGTCCCCGCTTTCCCCCGCGCCGGGCGCCGCCTTTCCAAGCCTTGATAACTGCGGCCGCGTGCGGCGGCTAGGGTGCGCGTCGTCGCCGCGTGGACGGCGACGCCTCCACCGTCCTGGAGAACCGCCCGTGCCGAAGCTCCCCGTCTTCGCCGCCGGCGCGAGCCTCGTGCTCGCGGTCGCCGTCGCGAGCCCGATCGTTCACGCTGCGCCCCGGCCCGCGCCGTCGCGCCGCGACTCGCTCCCGCCGCTCGCGCTCGCCGCTCGCGCCTCCTCCGACCTTTCCGACGCCGCTGCGCCGCTGCGATCGCCCGGCATCACGCCGAAGCTGCTGTTCGTCGGCGCCGCCGGCCAGACCCTGTGCGAGCCGCCGCGCATCGGGCGCGCCCCCGTGATCGACGGCGCGCTCGACGACGCCGCGTGGGCGGAGGCCGCGGTGCTCGATTCGTTCACGCATTCCCGCCCGGTCGAGGGCGTGCGCGACACGCTCGGGACGGTCGCGATGGTGATGTACGACGACGCGAACCTCTACGTGGCGTTCCGCGCGAAGGACGATCCCTCGCAGGTGCGCGCGCCGATCGTGCCGCGCGACCAGATCGGCCAGGGCGACTGGGTCGGCGTCTCGCTCGACACCTACGACGACCAGCAGCGCTCGTTCTTCCTGTGCGCGAGCCCGCTCGGCATCCAGATGGACGGCGTGGACCAGGAGGGCCGTGACAGCGACATGGCGCCGGACTTCCAGTACCGCTCGCGCGGCCGCCTCACCGCCGACGGCTACGAGGTCGAGTTCGCGATTCCGTTCCGCACGCTGCGCTTCCCGCCGCGCGAGCGCGTGCGGTTCGGCTTCCAGGCGATCCGCGACATCCGGCGCAGCGGCGCGCACCTCTACTGGGCGCCGGTGAGCCGCAACGTCAACAGCTACCACTCGCAGATCGGGAAGCTCGCGGGGCTCACCGGCATCGCGCCGGGGCGCAACCTCGAAGTGAATCCGACGTTCACGACCACGACGCTCGCCGAGCGCGCGCCCTCGCGCCTCGACTGGAACGAGCCCGTCGGGCGCTTCGGACTCGGCGCGAAGCTCGGGCTGACCTCGAACCTGATCGCCGACGTCGCGATGACGCCCGACTTCTCGCAGGTCGAGGCCGACGCGGGCGTCGCGAACATCAACGAGCGCTTCGCGATCTTCTTCGACGAGAAGCGCCCGTTCTTCCTCGAGGGCAGCGACCTCTTCACGACGCCGACGAACCTGCTGTACACGCGCCGCATCGTGGACCCGCTCTACGGCGCGAAGCTCACGGGCAAGGTCGGGCGCACGGCGATCGGCGTCCTGAACGCCGCCGATCGCAGCGCGGGGCGGGGCGTCGACGGCCTGCCCGACCGGGTGAATCCGTACGCGGACCACGACGCGCAGTTCACGATCGCGCGCGTGAAGCGCGACGTGTTCTCGAACTCGTACGTCGGCCTGCTCGCGGGCGACCGCACGTTCGAAGACCAGTACAACCGCGGCGCGGCCGTGGACGGCCGCCTGCGCTGGGCCGACCGCTACAGCCTGTCGTTCATCGGCGCGCACAGCTGGCAGCGCGACCAGGACTACCGGGGCGCGCTCGCCGCGCTCACGCCGGCCGAGCAGGCGACGGCCCCCGCCGGACTCTCGGACCTCGAGGGCGACCAGCGCCAGGGCGACCACTATTCCGTCGAGGTCGGGCGCGACACGCGCGCCCTCAACGCCGGCGTCGGCACGTTCGGCTTCTCACCGGCGTTCGCCGCCGACATGGGCTTCATCCAGCGCACCGACCTGCGCGGCGCCTCGACGTGGATCCGGCCGCACCTCTGGGGCAAGCCCGGCCAGTGGTTCACGGCCGTTCACTTCCCGATCTACGCCGAGCGCGACTGGAGCTGGGACGGACGCACGCCCGTCGAGGACGTGGTCTCGCTCTCGCAGGAGATCGACCTGCCGCGCAACGAGTACGTCGGCACGGAGAACGTGCGGCGATTCGTGCGGCACAACGGCGTGGACTTCTACAACCTCTACCGGCACGCCGTCTGGGCGGGAAGCTCGCGCCTGCGCTCGTTCCAGCCGAGCGCGCTCTACGTGTGGGGCGACCAGGTGGTGTTTGCCGAGACTCAACGCGGACACGATCGCCGTTGGGAGGTCGAAGCGGCATTTCGTTTCGGCTCGCAATTCGACGGCAGCGTGCAGCTGAACGGCAGCACGGTGTGGCGCGGATCGGGCGACTCGCGCTTCGCCGAAGCCTTCATCCCGCGCGTGCGTCTGAGCTACCAGTTCTCGCGGGAGTTGTCGGTACGCTGGATCACCGAACTCCAGTCGCGACGCTTTTACGACGCGAACGGCGTCGAGCTCGAGCGCACTCAGGTGCTGACCCCCGACGTGCTCGTCAGCTACTATGTGCGCCCCGGAACGGTGCTGTACGTCGGCTACGGTTCCGTGCTCGACGGGCGCGCGACGGACGATCTGCGCCCCGCACGCAGCAGCGTGTTCACGAAATTCAGCTACCTGTGGCAACTGTGAGCCGCGCGAGCGGCGAGAGGTTCGGCCGCGTTCGAGGGTGATTCACCGAGGGGTCCTCAGCGTGCGCCGGACACCAGGGCCGGGACGGCAACGTCCCGGCCCGAAGTGTTTCGGGGCGCGCGGGCCGCGGCGCCCCGTGCGCGCCGCGCGCCGCCGTCCGCCGCGGCGCCACGCCGCGCTCAGTGCGCTCCGGCCTCGCGTCGCGCGCCGCCCGCGCTCGCGCGCGCGGGCATGCGGCCGACGGTGCGCGCGAAGCGCTCGGCCGCGGGCGGATCGGTGTTCGCGAGCACGACGAGCGTGTACGGGCCCTCGAGCACGAGAAGGCCGTTCACCCCGGGCGAGCCGCCCGCGATCCCGAACGCCGGAGCGGCGCCGATCGGCCCCTCGCCCTTCGAGAGATCGAGCAGCTTCCCCGCGCGCAGCGCGCGCGCGAACCGCACGAGGTCGCCGGCCGTCGAGTAACCGCCGCCCGCCGCACTCCCGCGCCCCGGAAGCCCGGCGACGTGCGCGCCCGCACGCGGATCCGCTTTCGCGCGCGACGACGACTCGTCGCTCGTGTACGGCGTCGCGCGTCCTTCGACCTTCTCGTCCTCCGCGTAGTGATCGCTGCGCGTCATGCCGGCCGGCGCGTACACGTGCTTCCTCACGTAGTCGTAGTAGTCCTCGCCCGAGACGCGCGCGACGATCTCGCCGAGCAGGACGAAGCCGCCGTTCGAATAGCGCTCGCGCGTGCCGGGCTCGAAGTCGAGCGGCAGGCCCTTCACGAGCGCGTACCAGTCGGCCGCCGAGCGCACGCTCGCGGGCGACTCCGCGAGCCGCGGATGCTCGAGCACGTCGGGCACGCCGCCGCGGTGGTCGAGCAGCATGCGGATCGTGATCTTCTTCGCCGCTTCGCGCGGGTAGTCGCCGAGGAAGCGGTCCACGGTGTCGTCGAGCGACAGCTTGCCCGCCTCGGCGAGCTGCAGGATCGCGACGTGCGTGAAGATCTTGTTGATCGAGGCGAGGTTGAAGCGCGTGTCGAGCCGGTTCGGCGTGTGGGCCGTGCGCGAGGCGAGCCCGTACGCGCGTCCGAACAGCGTCGCGCCGTCCTTGTCGAGCAGCGCCACGCCCGAGAACGCGCCCGCCTTCGCGAGCGAATCGAGCTCGCCGCCGAGCGAGGCGACGATCGCGTCGTCGCCGGGCGGCGGACCGGCCGGCTCGGGCGGAGGCGCGCCGCGCCCGTCCTCGCCGCCGCCCTCGTCCTCGACGCGCAGCGCGATCACTCCGAACGGATCCTCGGCCTCGCACTGGAACCGGATGCGGATCGCGGGGCCGTGCTCGGTGCGGACGTGCACCTCGATGCCCTCCGCGTCGCTCGCGCCGATGCGGACCGGCGTGAGCGCGCCGAATTCGTCGCGCATGTTCCGGTAGACGCCGAGCCGCGCCCCGACCGGGCGCTGCGCGAGCGCCTTCGTCGAACCGTGCGTCGTCCAGAACGCGCGCATCGCCTCCTCGCCCGCGTTGAACGCGGCGAAGTAGGCGAACGCGTGCGCCCCTTGCGGCGTGGCCGGGAACGCGAGGTCGGCGGAGCGGGCGGGCGTGGAGATCAAGAGCGCGCAGGCGACCGAAAGGGGCCAGACGAATCTCATGGGATGACTCCTCGATCGTGTCCGAAAGGCTTGGGGTTCCGCGTGATGCTCGACACGCCGGACGACCGATCGCGCGCCAGGGTTGGTTGCGATGCGTCGAGCGCAGTGAATGCACAGCCGGGCGACGGTCCGGGCATCTTCGCGATCACAGGTCCTCGGGCGACAGTCCCGTTCGCTTCGCGATGCGGGCGAGCATCCGCGGACCGATCTCCTCGCGATCGTGAAAGGCGAAGACGAAGTCCTGCCAGCCGGCACGACGGAGCGTTCGATGCGATCCGGACTGTCGAACGACGTTCCAGCCGATGCGCACGAGCGCTGCGAGAACTCGGGGGGCCCGGGTACTGGGCCAGTGAGTCATGCCGCTCGGAAGGCGATCTCCGTGAATTCGGGGCCGACTTCACCGTGTTCGAGGCGCTCGGCGACGGTGCGCAGCGCGATGGCCTTCGCGCGGGCGACGGCTTCATCCAGCGTGGGTCCATACGCGAGCGCGCCCGGGATCTCCAGCACCTCGGCGATCCAGCGTCCGTCCTCTTCGCGCTCGGTCTCGATTCGAAAGATCATGATGGGCGGGAGTATGCAGGGCGGAAATGCCGGTGCCAAGAAGGAACCCGAGTGCGACTCGGCCTCGGATCCAGGGCGGACCACCCGGTCCGCCTCGGCGCCTTCACTCGAGAACGCCGGGCTCGCCGAAGAAGGACCGCTCCAGAACATCCCCCAGGTCGATCCTGTCACCCCAGAGCTCGAGGAGCTCAGTGTTTGGCAATTGCCACAGCTTCCGGATTGAGTCGTCCGACTCGAAGTGACATCGCAGCGACTCACGTTTCAGCACGCGCATGAAGAGCTCGGCTGCGAGGCGTTCCGCCTGGAAGATACGGAACGTGCCGAGCCTCTCGATGTCCTTGATTCTCTCGTGTGGCACCTTCGGCGAGATCTCGTTCAAGTGCTCGACTTGGGAGCGAAGATCGTACAGCTCGCCAAGTTCGCTGCCGCTCAGTCCGGAGGTGACGCGCTGCAGTCTCTCGCGCAGTTCCTTCTTCCCGTTCCCCGGCGAAGTGAAACAGAGCGCATCCAAGGCACGAACGAATTGATGCAGTCGATCGTCGCCGCTGCTCATCTGGACGCCGCGCATCCAGGCCGCGATTCCCTTCTTCAGTCTCACGAAGGAGTCCGCGGTAGCGTCCAAGGGCAGAAATGCCTCGGCGAGGGCGAGCGCACGCCGCGCCACCTCGTCCCCGACGGGCCCCGGCCACCATGGAATCGTCGGGAACAGTTGGAACGCGCCTCGGACCTCGGGGCGAGTCAGCGGTTGATTGATGGCGCTGTCCGAGACGTGTTGGGCCCCATTGGTTGGCGGGATGCCCTGAAGCAAGACGGAGTGCAGCAGTCGCCAGACGTCACGTTCAGCCCGACCCGCTTCTACCGTCCCAATGTCGAAAGCAAGCTCGCTTTGGGTCTCGGAGAGCAGGAAGAGCTTCGCCTGGCTGAAATGCTCGATTGCGACCTCACCCTGCCACTTCCTCCAAGGCTCGCCGATCTCGAAGGGAGGTGTCGAGCAGATCGTCCAGCCTCGGTGACTCAATGACTCCGAGAAGTTGCGCGGCGCATCGCCCTGAATCCGGACCGAGATGCACGAGCGCTCGAAGAGCCGGACTCCGTCGTGAGGCTCCACCTACACCACCCTGATCCCCAGCTCCTTCATCGTCGCGTCGTCCACCTCGCTCGGCGCTCCGTCCATGAGGGACGCGGCGCTCGCGCTCTTCGGGAACGCGATCGTGTCGCGGATCGAGTCGCGGCCCGCGAGCAGCATGACGATGCGGTCGAGCCCCATGCCGATGCCGCCGTGCGGCGGCGAGGCGTAGCGGTAGGCGTCGATCAGGAAGCCGAACTTCGCGTGCAGCTCCTCGGCCGAGAACCCGACGACCTTCATCACGCGCTCCTGGATGTCGGGCCGGTGGATGCGGATCGAGCCCGAGCCGAGTTCGTTGCCGTTCAGCACGAGGTCGTAGAGCTGCGCGTTCACGTCGCCGGGGCGCGTCTCCAGGTACTCGAGCGCCTCGGGGTTCGGCATCGTGAACATGTGGTGGCGCGCATCCCAGCCCTTGCGGTCCGGGTTCCACTCGAACAGCGGGAACTCGCGCACCCACAGGAAGCGCCACTCGGGGTGCGGCAGCGAGGCGTCCTTCCGCACGCCGTCCTTCTTCAGCACGTCCTGCCCGAGCTGCGTGCGCAGCACGCCGAGCGCCTTGAGCGTGCGCTCCCACGGACCGCTCGTGAACACGACGGCGTCGCCCTCGACGGCCTGCGTCGCGGCGAAGAACTCGTCCAAGAGCGCGCCCGGGAAGATCACCTGCTGCTTCTCGCGCTCGGCCGCGACGACCTTGAAGAACGACAGTCCGCCGGCGCCCGCGGCCTTCACGACGTCCTCGAACTTCCGAAGCTGCGTGCCGCTGATCTCGGCGCCGCCGGGGATGCGCAGCGCGACGCCGCAGCCGCCCTCGGCCTTGGCGCCGTTCGCGATGACGTTGCGCGGCGAGCGCGCGTGGATCGCGGTCGTGTCCGTGAATTCGAGTCCGAATCGCAGGTCGGGCTTGTCGCTGCCGAAGCGCCGCATCGCCTCGTGAAACGTCAGGCGCGGGAACGGCGTCGCGAGCTCCACGCCGAGGCACTCCTTCCACACCGCCTTCATCACGCCCTCGACGGCCGTGAACACGTCGTCCTCGGTGACGAAGCTCATCTCGAGGTCGAGCTGCGTGTGCTCGGGCTGACGGTCGGCGCGCAGATCCTCGTCGCGGAGACACCGTGCGATCTGGAAGTAGCGGTCCATGCCGCTGATCATCAGCGTCTGCTTGTAGAGCTGCGGGCTCTGCGGCAGCGCGTAGAACTTCCCGGGGTGGACGCGGCTCGGCACGACGTAGTCGCGCGCGCCCTCCGGCGTCGGCTTCACGAGGATCGGCGTTTCGATCTCGAGGAAGTCCTGGCTCGCGAGGTGGTTCCGCGCCGTCATCGCCGCGCGGTGACGCAGCGCGAGCACCGCCGCCAGCTCGGGACGGCGCAGATCGAGGAACCGGTAGCGCAGCCGCAGGTCCTCGTTCGCGAGGTGCATCTCCTCGTTGACCTGGAACGGCAGCGGGTCCGCGGCCGAGAGGACTTTCAGCTCGCGCACGTCCACTTCGACCTCGCCGGTCGCGAGGTCGGGGTTCAGGCTCTCGGGCGGCCGCTTCGAGACGACGCCGCGCACGGCGATCACGAACTCGTTCCCGCAGCGGCTCGCGCGGTCGAGCAGCTCGCGACCTCCGGTCTCGGGGTGGAAGACGACCTGCGTCAGGCCGTAGCGGTCGCGCAGGTCCACGAACAGCACGCCGCCGTGGTCGCGCGAGCGGTGCACCCAGCCCATCAGCGTGGCGCTCGCGTTCGCGTCCGACGCGCGCAGCGCCCCGCACGTGTGGGTCCGCCGCCAGTCGCCGATGCCCTCGAGGGTGAGACCGCTTTCCGTGCTCATCGAACGTCGCTCCCGCTCTGCGTGTGGAGTCGCTGCGCGATCGCCGCGCGGGCTTTCGCCTTCGGAATCGTCATCTGCTCCCCGCGCGCGAGGTCGCGCAGCGTGACCTCGTCGCGGGCCCACTCGTCCTCGCCGAGGATCAGCGCGAGCCGTGCGCCGCTCTTCCCCGCCGCTTTCATCTGCGCGCCGAACCCGCGCGCCTCGACGTCCATCTCGACCGCGAAGTCGCGCCGCAGGTCGCGGGCGAACGCCGCGGCCGCCGCACGCGTCTTCTCCATCGAGACGACGTAGAGCAGCGCTTCGGCCGGCACGGGCGCGCCGCGCTCCTCGAGCACGAGCATCGCGCGGTCGAGGCCGATCGCGAAGCCGACGCCGGGCGTCGGCGGGCCGCCGAGCTGCTCGATCAGGCCGTCGTATCGCCCGCCGCCGCCGAGCGCGCTCTGCGCGCCGAGCGAGCGGTCGTGCACTTCGAACGCGGTGCGCGTGTAGTAGTCGAGGCCGCGCACGAGCCCGTGGTCCACCTCGTAGCGGATGCCGAGCGCGTCGAGCCCGGCGAGCACCTCGAGCCAGTGCGCGTGATCGGCCTCGTCCACGACGTCGAGCATGCGCGGCAGTCGGTCGCCGATCTGCGCGAGCACGGCGAGGTCGCCCTCGTCCTTCGTGTCGAGCACGCGCAGCGGATTCTGCTCGAGCCGCTTCCGCGAGTCCTCGCTGAGTCGGTCGGCGTGCGGCGCGAGCGCGGCGCGCATGCGTTCCCCGTACGTGCGCCGCGACGCGGGCTGGCCGACGCTGTTCACGAGCACCGTCAGGTTCTCGAAGCCCCACGCGGCGTACAGGTCCACGAACAGCGCGATCGCCTCGACGTCGGCGCCCGGCGCGGGCGAGCCGACCAGCTCGGCGTTGATCTGGAAGAACTGGCGGTAGCGTCCCTTCTGCGGACGGCCGTAGCGGAACACGGGGCCCGTGCTCCACAGGCGGTGGATGCGCGTGCGGCCGCCGAGTCCGTGCTCGAGGTACGCGCGCATGACGCCGGCCGTGAACTCGGGCCGCAGCGCGAGCTCGCGATCGCCGAGGTCGCGAAAGCGGTACATCTCCTTCTGGACGACGTCGCTCGATTCGCCGCTCGTGCGCGCGAACAGTTCGAAGTCCTCGAAGACCGGCGTGCGCACCTCGCCGTAGCCGTAGCGGGCGAGCACGGTGCGCGCGCGCGCCTCCGCCCACTGCCAGCGCGCCGTGTCTTCGGGCAGCAGGTCGCGGGTTCCGCGGGGAGCCTGGTGTTTCAGCGCCATGCGTCGGCCTCGTTGGACGGTCAGTCGCGCGCGAAGATCAGGTAGGCGATCTGCGCGAGCAGCAGTCCGATGGTGTCCGCCGTCCAGTCGAACACGCTCGAGTCACGGCCCGGGATGAAGCTCTGGAACACTTCGTCCCCCGCGGCCACCGCGGCGCCGATCGCGAGCGCGAGCAGGGCGGCCCGGAACGCGAAGCGCTGGCGGAACTGCGCGCGGCTCGCGCGTGCGAGCAGCACGCCGAGACCGCCGTACTCGAGGATGTGCGCGACCTTGTCGGCGTTGAAGAACTCGACCGGGGGCTTGAGGTTCGGTTGCGCGCTCAGGGTGAGGATCACCCCGACGTACGCGGCCACCGGGAGCCAGTAGCGGACGAACGTCCGCGGGGCGTGCGATGGTGCTGCGGTCGGGGCCAATTCTCCTCCGGGTGCGCTTCCTTCGTACGCGGCTCCGCGCGGAAACTCCGAATGCGGGCTCGCTCGGTCGCTCCCGCCGCCGGATGCCCGGGCCGAACCGGCTCCGGATCACCCGCACGACGCGGGGGTCGTGCGTCCTCGCGCCTCGCCTTCGGACCTCCCGGACGGAGCCTCGACGGAGCCCGGAAGCCCTGTGGTGGTCGAGAAGGTCGCGCAGGATATCACGCGTGCGCGCACGCCGTGGAGCGTTCGCGCCCGGCGCGTGCGCGACGCCGCGACGCGCGCGCGCTCGCTTGACGCTGCGCGGGCCGGACCGTAGATTACCGCCCGCATTTCGCGCGCGACCCTCTCGCGCCGCGCTGCACCCGTAGCTCAATTGGCAGAGCAACTGACTCTTAATCAGTGGGTTCTAGGTTCGATTCCTAGCGGGTGCACCATCTCTCTCGCGATCGCCCGTCCCGGCCTCCGGGGCGGGCGAAGTCGCAGGGCCCCGCCGGAAGCGCCGGCAGCGGCAGCGGTCCGGGCGAAGTCGTCGGGCGATCAGCCGCGCAGCACGACGCGCGCGGCCACGAGTGCGAGCAGTCCGGCACCCGAGACGCCGAGCGCCGCGCGCAGCCGCACGGGCACCGCGCTCGCGGGCGGCGGCGTGCGAACCGCGACGCCGAACGCCTCGCGCGCGAGTTGCACGGCGACGCCGGTCGCGGCGAGCCACGCGATCGCGACGCCGAGCACGAGCCAGCCGTGGTTCGCGGCCGCGGCCTCGCGCCCCGCTTCGAGCCACAGGAACGCGCCCGGCGTCCCCGGAACGCCCGCGAGCGAGGCGAGCGCGTAGAGCCCCGACACGCCCGCGACCGGATGGCGCCGGAACAGCACCGGCGGCGGATCGGAGGGCCGCGCGGTCACGGGCAGGTGGCGCGCGAGCAGCCCCGCGCCCGAGAGCGCGAGCACGGCGTGCGCGGACCACGTGCCGAGGAACGGCGCGAGGCTCGCGGGCTCCTCGCCGAGCGAACCGCTCGCGAACCACGTCAGCGCGAGCGCTCCCTGCAGGCTCGCGAGCGTGCCGACGCGGCGCTCGGGCCGCTTCTGCCACAGCAGCGTGAGCGCTCCCGCGACGAGCGACGTGCCGGCCGCGATGGACAGCGCGTCCGAGGCGAAGCGGTGACCGTCCTCGAACGCCGCGATGCCCGCGGTCTCGCGCGCGAGCCACACGAGCCCGGCCGCCTGCAGCGTCGCGACCGCCATCGGCGCGACCCACGCGCGCGCGCCGTGGAACAGGTCGGCGACCCAGAAGTGGAACGGCGCGGTGCCGAGCAGCACGACGCCGGCGACGAGCGCGAGCGCGAGCGCGTCGCTCCACAGCAGCCGCGAGCCGAGTCCGAGCGCGAGGACGGTCCAGCGCTCGCCCGTGACGGGCGTCGCGGTCGCGAGCGCGAGCAGCTGCACGCCGGCCCACGAGATCGCGACGGCGACGCCGCTCGTCCAGAGCAGCTTGAGCGCGCACTCGGTCTGGAGCGCATCGCGGCGCCAGCGCGCGAGCAGCGCGACGACGAGCGCGGGCGT
Organism: Candidatus Eiseniibacteriota bacterium; assembly: GCA_044222065.1. Lineage (GTDB taxonomy): Bacteria > Eisenbacteria > RBG-16-71-46 > RBG-16-71-46 > RBG-16-71-46 > JBGAOA01. Next base: position 12,506 of record JBGAOA010000003.1, on the reverse strand, counting down.
GAGCACGCCGACGCCCGCCGAGGCGCGCGGCGAGAACACGAGCAGGCCGCCGAGCACGGCGAGCGGCGCGAGCGGCAGCAGCGTCTCGAAGCGCGTGGGCCGCTCGTCGTGCTCGAGCAGCACGAGCGCCGCGGCGGCGAGCGCCGCGAGCACGGCGAGCGGCACGAGCGCGGCGCCGATCGGACCGCTCACTGGAGCACCGGCAGCAGCAGCGCGAACACCGCGACGCCGATCAGGAACAGCAGGTACTCCTGCGCGTCCCCCGCGTGCAGGTCGCGCAGCGGCGCGCTCAGTCCGCGCAGCGTCCGCCACAGCAGGGCGACGAGCCACTGCTCGCGGTCGACGAAGAACCGGTACAGGCCGCGCGCGGTCTCTCGCGCGCGCCGGAGGCCCGGCATTTCGGGCCCCGGCCGGCCGAGCAGCACGCCGAGCGTCGTCGGCACGACGCCGATCGCGACCGCCTGTAGCGACGCCTCGAATCCGCCCCACCACGCGATGCCGAGCGCGAGCGGCGCGAGCGCGAGCAGGACGATCGCGGTGACGTGAGTGAGCGAGACCGCCGACTGCGGCCGCATGACCTGCCGGCGCTCGGGCACCTCGACGAGCCGGCGCGTCGTGACGCTCGCGGCGATCGCGACCGGCACCGCGGTCGCGACGAAGTGCGTCCAGCGCGCCCCGCCGCCCGGCGCGAGCGCGAACGTGAGCAGCGCCGGCCACGCGAGCGCCGTGGACGTGACGAGGCTCGAGATCCGCCACGTGCGGCTGAGCAGCGGCCCGCGCCGCGAGCCGCGGCCCGACAGCTCGCTCGCGAGCAGGAACGCCTTGCCGCCCCACGCCGCGAGCCACAGCAGCAGGCTCGCGAGCGGGTGCACGAGCCGCAGCGCGACGAGCAGCGCGGCGATCGCGCAGTCGGTCACGATGAGCCAGCGCAGCGTCGGCTCCCACGGCCGGCGGCTGAACGCGCGCAGCGAGCCGAGCCACGCCGTCACGACGAGCAACGCGATCGCGATCTCGCGCATCACCGGCGACGACGTCCACGCGTCGGCGTGGCGCCACAGCACCGCGAAGCCGGCCGCCGGGAGCGCGGACGGGATCCAGGGTCGCGCGAGGTCGAGCGGACCCGGCAGGTCGGCGAACGAGCGCACGAGCGGGAGCGCCGCGAGCAGTTCGAGCGCCGCCCACAGGAGCCCGACCGATTGCAGCCAGCGCAGCGTGCCGAACGGGTTCGAGACCGAAGACAGCGCCGACGAGCGCGAGCCGCCGAGTTCGAGCGCGATCGAGCAGGCCGCGGCGAGCCACAGCGCCGAAGCCGGACGCCGCAGCCACGCCCAGCGCGGCAGCTGCTCGCCGGGCCGCTCCGAGTGCCGGGCCCAGACCCAGAACGCGGTCGCGACGCACTCGAGGCCGAGCGCCGACTGCCAGAGGCGCGGCGCCCACGCGAGCGCGAAGCCTCCGGCGCACAGCAGCGCGCCGAGCACGCGGACGTCGCCGAGCGGTGCGCGCGCCATCAGTCGTGGAGCGCGTGCGCGTCCGAGAGCCACGGGCTCCCGGCGAAGCGCTGGCGCGCGATCGCGAGCCGCACCGCGAGCGCGGTCGCGAGCGCGGTGCCGACGAGCACGGTGGGACCGAAGCGCGGCGCGCTCGCGAACACGGCGGCGCGCGCCTCGAGTTCGAGGAGCTGCAGGCCGAGGCCGAGCGTCGCGAAGCCGAATGCCGCGCGCAGCGCGTGCCGCCGCAGCAGCAGGTGCAGCAGGCCCGCGGTCGCGACCGCGAGCGCGAGCGTGGCGCCGCGCGTTTGTCCGGCCGCGAGGTTCTCGCGCGCGACGCCGGTGACGAGCAGCACGAGGAACGCGCCGCCGAGCGCGAGGCCGACGATCGCGGCCTCGAAGCGGCCGGCGCGCGCTTCGGCCGAACGCTCGACGCGGCGGCGCCCGCGCCCGAGCGCGACGACGACGAGGACCCAGAACGCGAACCACCCGAGCGCGAGCCCCCACGCGCCGCGTCCGGCGAGCAGGGCGGACGAGGCGAGCGCGAGTCCGAACGCGGCGAGCTGAAGGGAGCGCCAGCCCGGGATCACGAGCGGGGCGACCGCGAGGCCGAGCACGCCGAGCCCGATCGCGAGCCGGTCCATGGGAACCGCGGTCCACGTGTCGAGGAAATGCACGGACACCTCCGGCGCGGAGCGGAGACGCCGGCGCGCGGCCGGCGGGGCGGCGGGCTACTGCGGGATGTAGGCCGCTTCGGCCTGCTGCAGGACGGCGAGGAACTCCTGGGGCGAGCGCGACTCGCGCAGCGACTTCCGCACCGACTCCTCCTTGAAGAGCCGCGAGATGTTCGCGAGCGCGCGGACGTGCTGCGTGGCGGCATTCTCGGGCGAGACGAACAGAATGAACAGGTAGGCCGGCTGTCCGTCCTCGCTCTCGAAATCGAGGCCCTCCGGCGCGACGCCGCACGCGGCGGCCATGCGCTCGACGGCCCGCGCCTTGCCGTGCGGAATCGCGACGCCGTTGCCGATCCCGGTCGTCATCATCTGCTCGCGACGGATCACGCGGTCGAGGATCTCGCCCTGGCTCCGGAAGCCGTGCGCCGATTCGAGCAACTCGACGAGCTCGACGAGCGCCTCACGCTTCGAGCGCGCCTTGAGGCGGGTGCTGACGGCGTTGACGTTCAGGAGCTCGGAGAGGCGCATTCGGTCCTCGCACGGACGCGTTCGGGAAGGCGGCCCTCGTAACCTACGGAGCGCGCTGCGAAAGTGTCAAGGGAAGAGGCGCGTTGCACCCGCCCGTGGAGCGGCTCGAAACCGCATCGAGCCGCGAGCGCGCGCCGGTCGCGAAAGCCCTGGATGGCGAGCCGCGCCGTGCGTCACTCTGTGCGCGGGAGGACACCGCCATGACTCGCTCGCTCGCACTCGGACTCGCAACGCTCACCGGAATCGTCGCCTTCGCCGTCACGCCTCCCGCCGCCCTCGCACGCGAGAGCGGCGTGCGCTTCGAGAACGGCGCCGTGATCGTGCAGCTCTTCGGCGTTCCCGACGGCGTGAGCTACGTCGGCGCGCGCGCGGACTCGCCCGACGGCCTCTACGCGCCGGTGATGGCCGACGAAGCGCTGTGCACCGGCACGTGCGCGCTCGTGGACTACGACCTCGAGGCGGGCCGCACCTACTACTACCGCTTCACGCTCCGGGCGCCGGGCGCACCGGTCGAGGTGTCGCCCGCGATCGCCGTGACCGTGCCCGCGGACGCCGCGGCGAAAGTCGCGGCGCGCGCCTGGCCGAACCCCGGTCGCGGCGATACGAACGTCGAACTGCGGCTCGCCGGACGCTTCGATGCGCCCGCACTGCCGGTTCGCGCGGTGCTCTTCGACGCCTCCGGACGGCGCGTGCGCACGCTCCACGACGGCCCGTTGTCGCGCGGGGCGACCCGCCTGCGGTTCGACGGCCGGGACGAACTCGGCCGGCGAACCGGGCCCGGAAACTACTTCCTCCGGGTCTCGACCCCGCTCGGGTCGTGCGTGACGAGGATCGTCCGGACGCGCTGAAATCGCGGTCGCAACGCGCGTCGCGGGCTCGCGCTGTGCTACACTCCCCGCGTCCACATCCCGGATTACCGGGTCCGATCTCCCCCGCTCGGCACCTCGCATGGACCCACTCGGACGTCGCGGCCAACCCGGCACGGAGGCAGGGCAGGCCATGAAACAGCAGCCGATCGATTTCCGCGACCTCCTCGAGCGCGTGCTTCCGCTCGACGAACTGCCGATCGTGGACCGGCTCACCGTTCAGCGCGCGCTCGGCTCGGGCGTGCGCCGCAAGATCGAGGACGCGGCGCTGTTCGCGCTGCGCCAGCTCGAGCAGGCGGGCGCGCTGCGTCGCCTCCCGTCCCCCGGCAACGGCGCGAGCCCGGTCGTGCGCTTCCAGTCGCGCGACCGTCTCGACGTGTTCACGCTGCACCTGCCCGCGCCGGAATCTCACGGCGCGTGGCTCGTGTACCCGCGGGCGAGCCTGCCGCCGCAGGCGCGCGCCGGCGTGGACCAGCTCCGGCACCTGCTCCACGTGGACGACCTCGCGCGCGTCGCCGAGCCCGCCGGCGCGAGCGCGCGCGCGGCGCTCGCCGAGCCGCTCCAGCAGGCGGGACGCGAGCTGCTCGGGGCGAGCGAGGTGCGGCTCGTCGCGCAGCTCTTCGAAGGCGAGATGCCCCCGACGCCGCTCCATCCGGACGTCGCCGCGAACGCTTCGGCCCGGCCGACCGACGTCTGGTACTGCGCCGACGCCGAGCGCGCGCCCGAGATCGCCGCCGACGCCCGGCGCCGCGGCTATCGCTCGGTCGTGATCGCCGGCATCGCCGCCGCCGACGGCCGCGCGCTCGGCCACGTCGAGATCTTCGCGCGCGCACCTCAGGCGTTCCGCCCCGACGAGCTCGCGCTCGTCGCGCTTCTCGCCGACTTCGCCGGCAGCGCGCTCGAGCGCGCCGCGCGCATCGAGCGCCTGATGTTCGTGGACCCGCTCACGAACGCGTACAACCGCTCGTACTTCGACCTGCAGGTGCAGAACGAAATGGCGCGTTCTCAGCGCGAGAGTGCCTCGTTCGCGCTGTGCATCGTGGACATCGACGACTTCAAGGGCTTCAACACGCGCTACGGCTACCGCGCCGGCAACGAAGTGCTCGTGCAGGTGTCGGGCGCGCTGCGCCGCGCCGTCCGTCCGTTCGACACCGTGTCGCGCTGGGGCGGCGAGGAGTTCGCCGTGCTGCTCACGGCCCCGGTCACGGCGCCGGACGTCGCGGCCGTCACGGAGCGGCTGCGGACGCTCGTCGAGAAGCAGATCGTGACGCTCGAGGGGCTCGACGGCCGCACGCACCGTGTGAGCGTCACGGTCAGCATCGGCGTCGCTCTCTTCCCGGATCACGCGGGCGGCGGCGAGGACCTGTGGGGCGCCGCCAATCAGGCGCTGCTCGAGGCGAAGCGCCCGCCGAAGAACCAGGTCGTGTTCTTCCGCGCGCTCGCGGCGAAGCGCACCGCGATCCGCTGAGTCCGCCCCGAAACACGCGAGGGGAGTCCGGCGACGGACTCCCCTCGCGCGCTTCCGGCGGACGGCCTACGGCGCCGTCGAGAGGTCCTGCACCGCGGCCGGCGGCGTGAGGTCGTTCACCGAGGCCGTGAACTGCACGACGTTGCTCACGAACGACCAGTTGCCCGCGTCGTCGCGCGAGCGCATCGCGACCCAGTAGTTCTGGCCCGGCGTGAGCGCGGTGAGCGCGTAGCCCTGCGTGCCGCCGGGGCCGACCGTGATCGCCGGCTCGGGGGCGAGCGGCTGGCTCGCGAAGTTCGCGGCCGTGAACGACGAGGTCGAGTAGCGCACCTCGTACTGCGCGACCTGCGAACCGCTCTGCATGTCGTCGCCCGGCGCGGTCCACGCGAGCATTGCGTTGCGGTCGGCGACGACCGTGACGCGCAGGTCGTTCACCTGTCCGGGCGGGATCTGGTCGGAGCCGTTGCCGAAGGTCGCGCCGATGTCGAGCCCGTCCGTGCCGGCGCCGATCGCGGGGCTGCCGTCCTGGAGCCGCGGGTCGAAGTTCGTGAACGAGGCGTTCGCGAACATCGGGTTCGTCGACAGCGAATTCCCGTCCTCGCCGTAGGTGCCGTAGAACGTCCCGCCGGTGCCCGGCGCCGAGAACACGGGCGAGGCCGTGTTGATGCCGTAGCGGATGCTGTTCCCGCCGCCGACCGTCGGCATGTAATAGAGGTTGTTGTTGCTCGTGAGCGCGTTCGTCGCGGAACTGAACTGCCAGCTGATCGCGGCGTTCGTGCCCGACGTGCCGGCGCTGATGCCGTAGATGAGGTTGTTCGTGAAGCGCAACGAGCCGCTCGACGGCCACAGGTCGCCGAACGTGCCGACGCCGCACGGGAACTCGACGACGCCGTAGCGCGAGTTGCCCACGAACGTGCAGTGGTCGATCAGCGACGCGCCGGTCTCGATGCCGAGCATCGTCATCGCCTTGCCCATGCTGTCGATCACGACGCAGTTGCGCAGCGTGTCGCGCCGCGTGCCGTTCTGGTAGAAGAGCGCGACGTCGGCCGGGATGCAGCTGCTCTTCACGTACAGCCCTTCGAAGTAGTTGTCGTCCGTCGAGCCTTCCCAGCTGCCCGAGGACGAGGGCGCGAACCGGCACGTGTTGCCCGACATGAGGATCGTGTCGCGATAGACGCGGTTGAACATCGTCGAGTCGCGCCAGCGGAACAGGTGGGGCAACGAGTGGTTGTTGCGCACGGTCCAGCGGTTGTCGCGGAACGTGCACCACTTCATGTAGAACGCGATGAACGGATCGGTCTCGCCGGCGATCGCGCTCGACAGCACGATGTTCACGCGATTGCTGTCGATGATGCAGTTCTGCGCGCCGCGGATCTGCACGACGTGGAAGCCGTACGTCTGGTCCTCGCCGAGCCACATGTTGCAGCGCCGGACGATGTTCCGCTCGGGGATCGTGAAGCTCGCGACCGGCGTCGAGGGCACGTTGAGGCTGAAATGCCCGCGTCCGCTCACGACGTCCACGCGGTAGGCGACGCAGTCCTTCGCCTGGTTGAGTCCGAAGTCGTTGTCCACGATGCACCACGCGATCGAGTCGAACTGCGCGTACTGGGTCGTGGAGGTGGCATCCATGCCGAAGCTGCCCGCGACGCGGACGCCCTTCATCGAGACGTAGCGTTTCGTGAGCGTCGTCGTCGGCACGACCGTCGAGGCCGGATTCGCGAGGCTGCCGAGATACGTGATGCGCGAACCCGCCGCGCCGTTCGTCGCCGGAGCGATCGCGGTCGTGTAGGTGCCGGCGGCGAGGCGCACGACGTCGCCGGCCTTCACGGCGGCATTCGCCTGCGACATCGCGCACGGACTTCCCGGCGTGCACGCGGTGCCCGAGCCGGAGGGCGAGACGTAGAGATCGGCGGACTGAGCGAAGGAGGGGAGCAGGGCGGTCAGTAAGGCCATCCCTGCGATGCGAAGCGAGCGCTGGATCATTCCCTGTTCTCCCTGTCGTGGCGAAGAAGTCCGCGTCGGAAAGGCACTTTCCATGCCTCGCGCGGCCCCGAGCGCTGCCCACGAAACGCGCCGATTCGCGCGGCTCGTCCGGCCGGATTCAACGGCCGGCATTCCGAAAGGCATGCCTCGGACTTGCGATCTGCAACGCCGGTGGGGAGAAACCCGGCGGGTACTTCCGTGTTCCGTCCGGCGAATTCAGACTCCGCTCGGCACCCGATCCTCGGCGCGCAGGACGATCTCGCCGCGCTCCGCGTCCACGAGCACCGTCTGACCCGCCCGGAAGCGGTTCTGGAGCAGCTGCATCGCCAGTGGATTTTGAACGCGCCGCTGGAGAGTCCGCTTGAGCGGTCGCGCTCCGAAGGCGGCATCATAGCCTTCTTCGGCCAGCGCGTCGCGTGCGGAATCGGTCAGCTCGAGGCCGATCCGGCGCTCGGCCAGCATCCGCCGGAGCCCCTCGAACTGCAGGTCCACGACGCGCCGCAGGTCCTCGCGACGCAGCGCGTGGAACGTAACGATCTCGTCAACTCGATTGAGGAACTCGGGGCGGAAGTGCGCGCGCAGCGCCGCCTGTACGCGTTCCTCGAGCGCCCGCGGGTCGTCGGCCAGCTCGAGGATCCACTGCGAGCCGAGGTTCGAGGTCATCACGACGATCGTGTTCTTGAAGTCCACCGTGCGTCCCTGCCCGTCCGTCAGCCGGCCGTCGTCGAGCAGCTGGAGCAGCACGTTGAGCACTTCGACGTGCGCCTTCTCGACCTCGTCGAGCAGCACGACCGAGTACGGCCGCCGCCGCACCGCCTCGGTCAGCGCTCCGCCCTCCTCGTAGCCGACGTAGCCGGGCGGCGCGCCGATCATGCGAGCGACCGTGTGCTTCTCCTGGTACTCGCTCATGTCGAGACGCACCATCGCGCGTTCGTCGTCGAACAGGAACTCGGCGAGCGCGCGCGCCAGCTCGGTCTTGCCGACACCGGTGGGTCCGAGGAACAGGAACGAGCCGAGCGGACGCTTCGGGTCGTGGAGGCCGGCGCGCGCGCGCCGCACCGCCTCGCTCACCGCACGCACCGCTTCGTCCTGGCCGACCACGCGCGCGTGCAGGCGGTCCTCCATCTTGACGAGCTTCTCGACCTCGCCCTCGAGGAGGCGCGTGACCGGGATGCCCGTCCACTTCGACACGACCTCGGCGATGTCCTCTTCGTCCACCTCTTCCTTGAGCATGCGCTGCTTCTGCTGGAGCGAGGCGAGCTTGCCGGTCGCCTGGTCGAGGTCGCGCTGGAGCTGGAACAGGAGGCTGTTCCGGATCTCGGCGACGCGGGTGAGGTCGCCGGCGCGCTCGGATTTCGCCTCTTCGTTCTTCAGCTGCTCGCGCCGCGACTTGAGCTCGCGGATCTTCGCGACGACTTCCTTCTCGCGCGTCCACTGCTCCTCGAGCGTGCGCCGCTCGCCGTCCAGGCGCGCGCGCTCCTCGTCGAGCCGCTGCAGCCGGCGGCGGCTGCCCTCGTCGGTTTCCTTCGCGAGCCCGATGCGCTCGATCTCGAGCTGGCGCGCACGCCGCGTCAGCTCGTCGAGCTCGACCGGCATCGAGTCGATCTCCATGCGCAGCCGCGAGGCGGCCTCGTCCACGAGGTCGATCGCCTTGTCGGGCAGCTTGCGGTCGGAGATGTAGCGGCTCGACAGCATGGCCGCGGCCACGAGCGCGGCGTCCTTGATCATGATGCCGTGGTGGACCTCGTAGCGTTCCTTGAGGCCGCGCAGGATCGCGATCGAGTCCTCGACGCTCGGCTCGCCGACGACGACCGGCTGGAAGCGCCGCTCGAGCGCGGCGTCCTTCTCGACGTGCTTGCGGTACTCGTCGAGCGTCGTCGCGCCGACGCAGTGCAGCTCGCCGCGCGCGAGCGCGGGCTTGAGCAGGTTCGAGGCGTCCACGGCGCCCTCGGCGCCGCCCGCGCCGACGAGCGTGTGCAGCTCGTCGATGAACAGCACGATGCGGTTCTCGGCGTTCGTGACTTCCTTGAGCACGGCCTTCAGCCGGTCCTCGAACTCGCCGCGGAACTTGCTGCCCGCGAGCAGCGAGCCGAGGTCGAGCGCGATGACGCGCTGGTCCTTGAGCGAGTCGGGCACGTCGCCGGACACGATGCGCTGCGCGAGCCCCTCGACGATCGCGGTCTTGCCGACGCCGGGTTCGCCGATCAGCACCGGGTTGTTCTTCGTGCGCCGCGCGAGCACCTGGATGACGCGCCGGATCTCGTCGTCGCGCCCGATCACGGGATCGAGCTTCCCGGCGCGCGCGGCGGCCGTGAGGTCGCGGCCGTACTTGCTGAGCGCCTGGTACTTGTCCTCGGGGCTCGCGTCGGTGACGCGCTGCCCGCCGCGCACGCCGGCGAGCGCCTTGAGCAGCGCCTCGCCCGTCACGCCGTGCTTCGCGAGCACGCGCGGCGCCTCGCCGCCCGAAGCGGGATCGGCGAGCGCGAGCAGCAGGTGCTCGACGCTCACGAATTCGTCCTGCAGGTGCCCGGCCTGCGCTTCGGCGGCTTCGAGCGCGCGGCGCAGCGAGTCGTCCGCGTACGGCGTGCCGCCCTGCACGCGCGGCTTGCGGTCGAGCGCGGCGTTCGCGTCGCGCGCCACGCCTTCGCGCGGCACGCCGAGCTTCTGCAGCACCGCGGCGACCGTGCCTTCGGACGGTTCGAGCAGCGCGGCGAGCAGGTGGTCGCCGCTCACGGCCTGGTGTCCGCGCTCACGCGCGACGCGCTGCGCGCCCTCGAGCGCCTCCTGCGACTTCACGGTGAACCGGTCGAACGCCATCGTGCACCTCCCGTCACGTTTCGACACAGACTAGCGTCACGGGATTCGCGCGCCAACGGCCGTCCCGGCCTCGCGGACGGGCGCGAAACGGAAGCGCCCGGCCGCTCGAGCGAGCGCCGGGCGCCTCGAGCGCGGAGGGTTCAGGCCGCGGCGTCGAAGTACGGCAGCAGCATCGGGACGAGCCGCTGCGCGAGCGGCGGGAACTCCATCGCGAACACGACCGCATCGCGCATCTCGTCCCACGTGAGCGCGTCCTCGTCCACGCGGCGCGCGAGGTCGAGCAGCGTGGCCCGCGCGCGCGCGCGGTGACCTTCGGGCACGCCGAGCCGCGCGACCTCGCTCGCGAGCGCCTGCAGGCCGCGCGCGGCCGGCGAGCGGAAATCGGGATGTGACGCCGACGCTTCGGCCGCCGCCGGCGCGGCGCTCGACGGCGCCTCGATCTCCTCCGCCGGCGCCGCCGGCTCGTTCGGGTCGCTCGCGTGCGCGGGCGCACCGCGGCGCGCGTCCGCGGATTCGGGCCGCACGAGTTCGAGACGCGGCAGCCCTCCCGCGGGCGCTTCGCCGAGCGGCTCTTCGCGCACGTCGTCCTCGGGCGCGCGCGGGGTGACCGCGTGCGACGGCAGGATCGAGAGCGAGTCCTCGAACGCGAGATCGAGATCGTCGATGGATGCGCGCACGGCCTGGGGCTCGCGGACCGGAGCTTCCGCGCGCGGGCGCGCGGGCTCGGGATCGTCGTGCTCGACGGGTTCGTGGTCTTCGATCGAATGCTGCAGGGCGTCCGCGAAGTCCGGCGGCACGAGCGAGTCGATCGTCGGCAGGCGGTTTTCGGCCGCGACGGCCGGAACGTCCTCGAGGATCGGATCGAGCTCGGATTCGTCGCCCGGCCCCGCGACCGGACTCGCGTCCGAAGCCGTGAGCGAAGCGAGCGCCGCTTCGAGGCTCGGCGGCACCGTGCGCGGCGAGGCGAGGACGGACGGCGCGGGCGGCGGCGGCGGGATCGGGGTCGGGTGCGACGCGGGCAGCGTCACGAGATCCGAGTCGATCGGCCCGACGTAGGTCGGCCGGGGCAAAGATGGCGGAGGCGAAGGATCGGAGGCGTCCGCGATCGGCGCCGCATCCTCGGGAGCGTCGAACTCGCCGAAGCCGAGCATGTCCTTGAGGCGGCGCGCGGCCTTCTTCGCGGCCTTCTTCGCCTTCGCGCCGTTCGGCCGCGCGTCGCGCCGCTCGCCGGGCGCGGGCTGCGCGGCGCGCGGCATCGGCGTCGGCGGCTTCGGAATCGAGGCCGCGGGAATGGCGGCGGGCGCCGGCGGCGTCGTCGGCATCGACACGGGCGCGACGGGCGCGGCCGGCTTCGGCGCGGCGGCCTGCGGCGCTGGCGCGGGCGGCGGCGGGGGTGCGGCGGACTTCGCGGGCGTCACGGGAGCAACGGGCTTCGGCGCGGGCTTCGCGGCCGCCGGAGGCGCGGGCTTCGCCGGCGCGGGGCGCGGCGCGCCGCCCGGCAGGTCGAGCATCGGGAAGTCGTCTTCGTACAGACCGGGGGAGCCGTCGTTGGCCGGCGCGGTCGAGACGGGCGCGCGCGCGGCGTCGCCGCTCGGAGCCTCCTCGACGTACAGCTGAAGCAGCGCCGCCGCCTCGCTGCAGCCGCGCTCGTACCAGTCGCGCATCTCCTTCGCCTCGGCGCGCGTGCTCGGAGCCGAGAATGGAATGCGGCGGAAGCGCTCGGAGCGCGATCCGTCTCCCGGCCACACGCGCTGGATCACGGTGAGCGTCGACTGCCGCCACGCGCGGAACACCGGTGAGCGGGCGCCGGCGTTACGGAACTCGCCGAGCTGGTCGAGCTGGAGCTGCAGCAGCTCGCGCGCGGTGCGGGTCGCGCGCGAACTCATCGGCCCGCCCGCGGAGCGCCGAACGCGAACGGCGCGGCGCACGCAAAGGCGCCGCGCCGCACGATCGCCGCGAGGAACTCACCAGTCCGAGAAGCGCTCCTCTTTCCAGGGGTCCGCTTCGTTGTGGTAGCCGTTCTGTTCCCAGAAGCCCGGACGGTCGTCGCGCGCCAGTTCGATCCCGCGGATCCACTTCGCGCTCTTCCAGAAGTAGCGGCGCGGGACGACGAGCCGCAACGGCCAGCCGTGATCCGGCGTGAGCGGGGCGCCATCGTGCGTGTCGGCGAGCAGAACGTCATTCTGGTCGAGCTCCGAAAGCGGCAGATTGGTCGTGAACCCCTGCTCGGCGAAGACGATCGCGAAGCGGGCGTCCGGTTTCACTCCGGCGCGCTCGAGCACTTCTGCGATCGCGACACCGTCCCAGACGTTGTCGTACCGGCTCCAGCGCGTGACGCAGTGGATGTCGCTCCTCACCTGCACGCGCGGCAGTTCTCGAAACTGCTCCCACGTGAGCGTGAACGGGCGCTCCACCAGACCGCGAACCTCGAAGCTCCAGCTCGACAGATCGACCTTCGGGACCGAGCCGTAGTGCAGCACGGGCCACTTCTCGGTGAGGATCTGGCCGGGCGGAAGCCGCGGGTCCTTGAGCGGACTGACCCGGATATCGGCCGAATCGGCGTTCGAATTCATCGTGATTTGCCCCTCCGGCCCCGGAATGCCCCCGCGCCGGGGGCAGTTCCCGCGCCGCGCGGACGCGCGCGGCGCGGCTTCGGCGGTGATTCCGGCCGGCCGCGACCGTC
>JBGAOA010000077.1:0-19054 GCA_044222065.1 Candidatus Eiseniibacteriota bacterium | reverse complement strand
CTGTCGGTCGAAGCCGTGGCGGACGCGGTCGAAGCGGCGCTCGCGGGGCTCGATTGACGCGAAGCGCGCCGCGGCGCGCGGGCGCACTCGCACTCGCGCTCGCGCTCGGCGCCTGCGCTCCGCGCCCGGCCGCGCCGCCGCGCCTCGAACCGCAGTCGCTCGCGGCGCGCTACGTGCGCGCGGAGGACGCGCGACGCACCGCGGCCCGCGCGCTCGAGGCCGAGGTGCGCGCGTGGTTCGCCGGCCCGCGCCTCGCGGGCACGCCCGCCGTGCGCGGCTGGCTCGCGCTCGCGGGGCCCGACGCGGCACGCCTGCGCGTCGAGTCGCTGTTCGGGACCGCCTTCGATCTCGGCGCGCGCGGCGACTCGGTGATCGCGTGGGTGCCGTCGCGCCGCGTGGGCTTCGCGCTCGATGCGCGCGCGGACTCGCTCGCGCTGCCTTCGCCGGGACCGCTCGCGCTGCGGGTGTTCGGCGCGCTGTGGACGCCGCCGGCTTCGGCGTGGCGCGAGGCTCCCGTGCGCGACTCCCTGCTCGTGCTCGCGTGGGCCGAGGACGGCGATAGCGTCGAGGTCGCGGTCGGCGCGTCCGGCCTGCCGCGGAGCGCGCGCGTGTGCGGGTGCGCCCGCCCGCCGCGGCGCGCTTCGCGTCAATCGAGCCCCGCGAGCGCCGCTTCGACCGCGTCCGCCACGGCTTCGACCGACAGCCCGTCGGTGGGGACGCGGCGCTGGGCCGCCCCCGCGTACAGGCGCGAACGTTCGACGAGCAGCGCCTCGAGCCGCCCCTCGACGTGGCCGCTCGCGAGCAGCGGACGCGAACGCGCGTCGTCGCCGATCCGTCGCGCCGCGACCGACGGCGAGACCTCGAGCCACACGACGTGGCAGCGTTCGGCGAGCAGGGCGCGGCTGCGCGGATCGAGCACGACACCGCCGCCGCACGCGAGCACGTCGGCGTGCGCCTCGAGCGCGCGCCGCAGCAGCGCCGCCTCGCGCGCCCGGAACGCCGGCTCGCCCTCGCGCTCGAACAGCTCGGCGATCGAGCAGCCGGCCTCGGCCTCGATCTGCGCGTCGAGGTCGGCGGCGATCAGGCCGTGCCGCTCGCCGAGCAGGCGGGCGACGGCGCTCTTCCCCGCGCCCATGAGGCCCACGAGCGCGACCGGTCGTTTCTTCCAGTTCGTCACGCGCGCACCCTAGCAGCGGACGCGGCGTCCCTCAACGACACGAAGGCCGCCGGCGTGAGCCGGCGGCCTCGGTTTGCGGTAGGGATCGGGGATGGGTCAGTTGGCCGCGAGGCTCGCCACCAGGCGCGGCGTCACGAAGATGATGAGCTCGCGGTTCTGGTGCACGCGGCTGTCCGAGCTGAACAGTCGTCCGACGATCGGGATGTCCATGAGCATCGGGATGCCCTTGCGCACGACCGACTCGTTCGTGCGGATGAGGCCGCCGATCACCGCGGTCTGGCCGTCGTCCACCATCACGCGCGTGTCGGCCTCGCTCGTGTTGATGATGACGCCGCCCTGCACGGTGCTCTGCGCCGACAGATCGCTCACCTCGGGGTGCAGATCCATGATGATCCGCTTGTCCGACGTGAGATGCGGCGTCACGCGCAGCTGGATACCGATCGTCTGCAGCTGCGACACCGGGTTGCCCGCGATGTCCTGCACGATGAGCGGAATCTTCTGGCCGACGAGGATCTTCGCTTCGCGATTGTCCACCGTCGTGATGCGCGGGTTCGAGATGATGTTCGCCTTGCGATTCTGCTCGAGCATCTGCAGCTGGGCTTCGACGAAGCCCCAGCTCTTCGAGATGCCGTAGGTGATCCGCGTGGCCGGGTCGGCGATGCCGGTGTTGTGCTCGGCGCCGAGCGCGTTCTGGTTGTCGTTGTTCGGGTGCATGAAGTCGGCGGGGATCGGGCCGGTGTTCTCGAAGAACTCGCCCTCACCCGTCGTGCCGGTCTTCGGCCCGACGTTCCACTCGATGCCGAGGCCGTGCAGCGCTTCCGCGTCCACGTCCACGAGCTTCGCCGTGATCTCGATCTGCGGCGTCGTCGAGTCGAGCGTGAGCGCCATCTTCTCGACGCGGTCCACGTTGCCCTCGAGGTCGCTCACGATCAGCGAGTTCGTGCGGCGCTCGACCTGGATCGAGCCGCGCTTCGTCAGCGACGAGTTCAGCGCCGTCGCGAGTTCGCCCGCGTTCGCGTAGTTCAGCTTCACGATGCGGGTCTCGAGCTGCACGAGCTCCGCCGCGCGCGCCTTGGCCGACTCGCGCTCGACGAGTTCCTGCGCGAGCTTCGAGGCGTCGTCGACGCGCAGAATGCCGTTGTCGTCCGTGTAGTCGAGGCCCTGCGAGCGCAGCACGCTGCGGAGCGCTTCTTCCCAGCCGACGTTGTGCAGCGACACCTTCACGGTGCCCTTGACGTCCTTGCCGACGACGATGTTGCGACCACTGAACTCCGCGATCGCCCGGATCACCGAGCGGACCTCGGCGCCTTCGACGTCGAGGCTGAACGTGCCCGAACCCGTCCGGACGAGTCCGACCGAAGACATGGTGGACGACTGAGCGGCCACCGGCGAAGCACCGCAGATCGCCGCGAGCGCGACGACCGCGAGGCTGATGCCCAGAAGGCCCTTAACGCTGACCATTCGACCGATCCCCCTTCCGCATGAGCGGGATTGCCACCGACTGCGACTGACCATCCATCGTGAGACGAACCACCACGGCATCGCGGCGCAGACTCTCGACGACTCCGTTCATCACCTTGTCGCCGGCCCGGAGCACCAGGCTGTTGCCGCGCGCGTCCTCGACGAGCGCGAACTTGTCATCCGCGCCCCACACGATGCCGACGACTTCCATGCCGCCGACGTCCACCGGCGCGTTGCCGCCGACGTCCTCGCCGACGAACTCGCCGCCGATCATCGGCTGGAACGGATCGCGCCGTCCGAGCGCGTTGTACTGGTAGGTCAACTGGTCCTCGAGGTGCGCGACCGGAGCGGCCGGCGCCGGGTTCGCGGGACGCACCGGCGTGATCTGCACGCCCGGCACCGCCGCCGCGGCCGACGTCGCAGGCTTCGCGGCCGGCTTCGCCGGCGCGGTCTTCGCCGGAGCGACTTTCGCCGCCGGCGCCGCGGCGTTCTTGCCCGCCGCGTACGCGTCACCCGGTTCCATCAGCTCGCCCGCCGAGCGCAGCGCGACCGTGGCGGCGGCGCCGAGCAGCAGCCCCGTCGCGACGACGCCCGCGAACGACGCCCACGAACCGTGGCGGAGATCAGGACGACTTGCGCGCATTGGGAGCTCCCTCCTTCGGCTTGTCGGCGGCAGGCGCGGGCGCTGCCGGCGCGGCGGGTGCGGTGTTCAGGCTGTACGCCGACGCGGTGAAGTTCGCCTGCGTCGTGAGCAGCGAGTTCTCCTTGTCGTTCGAAGCCTTCAGGTCGACCTGCGAGACCGTGATGATGCGGCGCAGGTTCGCGAGTTCGGCGAGGAACGAACCGATCTGGTGGTAGCCGCCGATCGCCTGGATCGAGAGCGGCAGTTCCGTGTAGTACTGCTCGGCGCGCGGACCCACCGGGCGGAAGGTCTTCAGCCGCACGCCCGACTGCTCCGCGGCGAGCGTGACCTTGCGGAGCAGCGCGGACATCTGGCGGTCCGCCGGCAGCAGCTCGGCCGCGAGCTCCCAGCGCTGGTGCAGCTGCTCGTACTCGGCCTCGAAGCGCGGCAGGTCGGCGACCGTGGCGCGCGCGCGGGCGAGATCGGTGGACTTCTTCTCGTAGTCGGCCTTCAGCGCCTCGATGCGCTCCTTCTGCGGCACGTAGCCGAACGGCAGGAAGTGCGTGAAGAAGAACGCTCCCAGCACGCTCACGACGAGCAGCACGCTCAAGACGATCTTGAGGACCGCGGGATTCTTGAAGTCGATGTTGCCCATGTCCTCTCCTCTCCTAGTTCGCGGGCTCGTCCGGCGTCACCTGGCAGGTCATCCGGAACTTGACCACGTCGCGCTGCTCGAGCGACCCGCGTTCCGCGATGTCGAGCTCGACGTTCGCGAACATCGGCGAGCGTTCGAGGCGCGACATGAAGTCGGAGACCACGAGGTTCGAGAACGTCACACCATCGATCGACAGCGAACCGCCGCCCTGCTGCGTCGCGCCCACCAGCCACAGGTGGTCGGGCAGGCAGCGCGCGAGTTCGTCCATGAGGCGCACCGACTCGGTGCGGCCCTTCTCGAGGCGGTTGATGATTCCGAGCCGCAGGTCCAGCTCCGCGCGCTCCTGAGCGAGCCGGTTCACGCGCTCGATCTGCGGCTGCAGCGCGCGCGACTGCGCTTCGACCTCCTCGATGTCCTTCTGGAGCTTCGCGGCGCGCGAGTGCTGCGACAGCGCGGTGCCGGTCACCACGAGTCCCGCGGCGAGCAGCAGCACGCCCGGGATGACGAGGTCGCCGATCCGCAAATTGACGGTCGACTGCCGCTGAGCCTTTTCCTCCCGAGGGAGGAGATTGATGCGGATCATTTCTTGTCTCCCAGGCGGCGCAGCGCGAGCCCGATGCCGACCGTGAGAAGAGGCGCCACCTTCATCACGTCCTGCCCGGCGAACAGCGCCGGGTCGTAGGCGATGCGGGACAGAGGATTCGCGACCTCGGCGGGAACGCCGAATCGACGGTTGAGGAATTCCGAGAGCCCGGGAGTGAGCGCCGAGCCGCCGCACAGCACGATGCGCGAGATCGGACCGGCTTCGCCGGCGGTGCGCAGGTACGTCTGCGCGCGCTCGAGCGCCGTCGCGAGTCCTTCGCACGCCTGCTCGATCACCGGCACGACTTCGAGCCCGGCGCCGGATTCGCCGCGCACCGCGGCCGCGGCCTCCGACTGGCTCATGTTGAACTTGCGCTGGGCGGCTTCGATGAACGTGCTGCCGCCCACCTGGAGGTCCTTCGTGAAGTACGGCACGCCGCCCTGCGTGATGTTGATGTTCGTGATCTCGGAGCCGATGTTCAGCGCCGCGACCACTTCCTCGGACGTGAAGTCGTAGTTCGCCTCGAGCGCGTTCTGCGCGGCGAACGAGTCCACGTCCACGATCAGGGGCGAGAGGCCGGCCTCGCGGATCAGGTCGCTGAACGAGGCCACCATGTCCTTCTTCGCGGCGACGAGCAGCACCTGCATCTGCTTCGGGTCGCTCGGCGCGGGGCCGAGGATCTCGAAGTCGAGCGAGACGTCGTTGATGTCGTACGGCACGTGCTGCTCGGCTTCCCAGTACACCGCCTGCTGCGCGTCGTCCGCGCTCAGCTTGTTCATCGTGATCTTCTTCACGATGACGGCGCGTCCGCTCACGGCCGCGACGACGGTCCGGGACTTGAGGCCGCGCGACTCGAACAGGTTCGAGATCGCGTCGGTCACGAGCTGTCGATCCATGATCTCGCCGTCCACGATCGCCTCGGCGAGAGGAGCCGAAATGCCCCAGTTGGTCAGCCGGTAACCCTTGTTGCCGACCGACTCGAGCTCCACGGCTTTGATCGTGTGGCTCCCGATGTCCAGTCCGACGAGGGACTGCTTCTTCCCGAAGAGCATGTCGTCACTCCATGAAAGGCGCCGCGGTCTTGAGCCTGCACGCCCGGCCGACCGCGTTGCGTCGCCCTCGTTCGCGGCGAGTCCGAAGTTCGAGGCGTACGGTGTGGTACTCCGCCGTCCCTTTCATCGGACCTGTCGGGCAGGGACTTGAGCGGCTTTTGGGGCGGGGGCTTCGGGGTTTTCGAGCAACAGGATTTGGGGGGTCGTAAGCCGGTGTACGGCGTCCTGCCGGCGGCCGCTCGCGATCGCTTCCTCGATGCGGCGCATGTTCTTCTCCGCCAGCTCCTGCAGGTACTTGTTCGGGGAGTTCCGGGCGACGCCCGCCCACAGCTCCCAGGCGAGCCGCAGGTCCCCGGCGTGCTGGCGGGCGTACGCGGCGAAACGTCCCGCCTGGGGCGGTGCGTCCGGCTGTCGCGCCGCCTGCTCGAACATCTCGGCGGCGCGCTGCAAGTCGCGTCCTCCGGGGCGCACGTAGTAGAGGAAGCCCAGTTCGAAGGCGAGCCTTCCGCTGCGCGGATTCGCGGCAATCCCCTTGAGAAGCAGCGACTCTCCGCGTTCGAACGTGCGGCCCTCCTGCCCCATCGCGAACGCGCCGAACCCGTAGGCCGACACGAAGCGCGGCGCGAGCGTCGTCAGGATGTCGAACACGTGCGGCAGCCGATCGAAGCGGTTGTCCGCGAGCCGGTGCGCGCCGTAGTACTGGACCGCGCGCAGCCAGGCGAGGTCGGCCGCGGTCTCGGCGTGGCCGAGCGTCATCGGCCTCAGGAACTCGCCCGACGGGTAGTAGGACAGCTCTTCGAGCGGATGCGGCCGCGGCAGCGCGCGCCACGAATGCGCGGCGAGCAGCACGGCCATCGCACCGGCCGAGAGCGCGATCCCCCACGCGCCGAGGAAGCGGCGGCGGCGGTGCTCGGACCAGGTCCAGACGCTCACTTGAAGTCCCGGGACTCGAACGCGGCGGCCGCGAGCGCGAGCACGCAGCCGACGTACGTCACGGCGTACGCCGCCGCGAGGCCGAGGTGCGCGAGCGACGTGGGCTCGCCGGCCGCGGACAGCGAGCGCATGTTGAAGAGCGGCAGGTTCGGCACGACGTTCGCGATCGCGTTCACCGCGTCCGACAGTCCGCGCGGGAAGTGCGACGCGAACTCGCGCAGGTCGTAACTCCACTCGCCGACGAGGAAGCAGCCGAGCGTGTAGAGCGCCGACAGCACCGGGGTCGAGAGCGCCGAGAACAGCACGGCGAGCGACGTGAGCACCGCGAGTTCGAGCCCGGCCATGAACGTCGCCTGCAGCAGCGACAGCTCGAAGCCGCGCACTCCGCGCAGCCACAGCACGGCGCCGATCGCGAGCCCGAGCACGGCGGCGACGCTCCACAGCGCGCCCGTGAGCCCCGCCCACTTGCCGAGCAGATAGGCGTGGCGCGCGATCGGGCGCGAGAGCAGGTTGAAGATCGTGCGGCGCTCGATCTCCTTCGCGACGAGGCTCGTGCCGACGAGCAGGATGATCAGGAGTCCGAGCCACGTCAGGCTCGAGAGCCCGAGGTCGACGGTGAGCCGCGTCCCTTCGCCGAGCGCGAGCGGGCTCAGCGCCTGGGTCGCGGCGATGATTACGAGGCCGGCGACGACGACGCCCGCGAGCAGCCGGTCGCGCGTCGCCTCGCGGAACGTGTTGCGCGCGATCAGCGCGGCGCCGCTCACGACGGGCTCCCGCCCGAGCGGAGCGCGAATTCGCGCGGCGCGTCGGGTCCGTGGCCGCTGCCGCCGGCGGCCGCCGCCGCCATGAACAGGTCTTCGAGCTGCGCCGTCTGCGGCGTCACGGCACGCACCGACACGCGCGCCTGCACGAGCCACGAGAGCACGGCGTCGAGCTGCGACGCGTCGGAGAGCATCAGTTCCGAGCCCTCGGGGCGTTCGCGTCGCACGAGGCACGAGCGCCAGGCGTGCGGGATCTCGAGCAGCGGACGGCCGACGCACTGGATCGCGACGTACGCGGGTCCCGCGCTCAGGAGGTCGCTGATCGTGTCGAGCCGATCGAGCCGCCCGCGCAGCACGATCGCGACGCGATCGCAGAGCCGCTCGACGTCCGGGAGGATGTGCGACGAGAACAGAACGGTGCGCCCGCGCTCCTTCTGCTCGAGGATCAGTTCGCGCACGTCGCGGCGGCCGAACGGATCGAGGCCGCTCATCGGCTCGTCGAGGATCAGCAGGTCGGGGTCGTGCACGAGCGCCGCGGCGAGTCCGAGACGCTGCAGCATGCCCTTCGAGTACTTGCGCAGCACGAGGCGCGCGCGGTCGCCGAGCCCCACGCGGCCGAGCCAGTGGCGCGCGCGGTCCGACGCGTCCTTGCCCGAGAGCCCCGAGAGTCCGGCGGCGAGTTCGAGGTACTCGAGTCCGTTCAGGTACTCGTAGAAGTACGGCTGCTCCGGCAGGAAGCCGACCGAGCGGCGGCTCTGCACGTCCTCGGTCGAGCGGCCAAGGAGCCACGCCCGTCCGGACGTGGGCTTGAGGAGCCCGGTAAGGAGCTTGAGCGTCGTCGTCTTGCCCGCGCCGTTCGGGCCGAGGTAGCCGAGGACCTCGCCGCGTCGCACGGACAGGTTGAGACGATCGAGCCCCGTGACGACCTTGCCGGTCCACGGGCTCCGGTACTGGCGCGTGAGGTCGCGCGTCTCGACGGCGAGCGCCGGGTCGGGGCCGTCGGCGGACCGGTTGGAATCTGTCCGAGCGGCTTTCGGCGCGTCCTGAATCTGGTCGGAGGTCATCGTTCGTCCCTGACGTGTCGTTCGCAAGTGACTGCGCCGCAACGGGCCTGTCGGGTTCTCGGCCGCCCGTGCGGGGTTCGACAGCGATTTCGCAACGGCCGTGCCCGCCGAAAGCGAAACGCCGCGATCCGAGGACGGATCGCGGCGTCCTGGGATCCCGGTCAGCGGTCGGAGCCGATCACCATCGTGAGCGGGCCCTCGCGGCCGCCGCCCTTGATCGAGTAGGCCACGTTCGCGGAGTCGGCGTAGCTGACGATGCCTGGGACGTTTGAGGGGCCCGCGACGAACACCGCGCGGTCCTCCCACGCGTCGCCAGCGGCCGTGCCGCCCGAGAACGGGTTCTTGAACACGATGCCGAGGTTGTTCGCGACCGAGGTCGCGTCGTCGGCGTACAGCGCGTCGTTCTGGATGCCGTAGTCCTCGGCCGACAGCTGGAACGTGTGCATGTTCGACTTCGTCGACCCCTCGCGCGCCCGATCCTGCATGCGGATGAAATTCGGAATCGCGATCGCCGCGAGGATGCCGATGATCACGACCACGATCATCAGCTCGATCAGCGTGAATCCTCTTTCGACCCGTCTCGACATCGGTGCCTCCGACCTGTGCCCTGCGGGACGACCCCGTCCCACGACACTTTGCTCGTGCACCGCCCGTGCCACGCCCGCGCGAGGACGCCGCCCGAGACCGGATCCGGATCAAACCACTCGCGCGCACGAGCTTGAGAGGCGGCGGCCCCTCGCGCGCACCGCCCGGAGTTGCCGTGCGTCCTGCGGACCCGAGCTCACGCTGCACGATCGGCCCCGCGGACGTTGCGGATCGCGCGCGCGGCGCGCCGAGATCGTCACCGATGCGACGCGCCCGCGGGCGCCGTCGTGGACCCGCGGGCGGAAACGCGACGAGGGCGGGATCGCTCCCGCCCTCGCCTCACCCCTGGAGGAGTGCTTCGCGAATTACTGGCCGGCCGAGAGGACGAGCGTCAGCGCGGCGCCCTTGCCGTGGCCCTTGATGTTGTAGGTCGTCGTCGACGAGTCGGCGTAGCTCGTGATGCCGTCGACCGCCGAAGCCGGCTGCGTGAACACCGCGCGGTCTTCCCACGCGTCGCCAGCCGCCGTGCCGCCCGAGAACGGGTTCTTGAACGTGCCCGGGAGCAGCGGCTGGACGTTCGTGCCGTCGTCGGCGTAGATGCCGTCGTTCTGGATGCCGTAGTCCTCGGACGAGAGCTGGAACGTGTGCATGTTCGACTTCGTCGAGCCTTCCTTCGCGCGGTTCTGCATCGCGATGAAGTTCGGGATCGCGATGGCGGCGAGGATGCCGATGATGACGACGACGATCATCAGCTCGATGAGGGTGAAGCCCTTCTGCGTACGGAACATGTTCTCGACTCCTCCTCGGGTGGTCCCTTTCGGGTGCATCGCGCTCTGCGTGCTCCCACTGCCAGGCTCTGGTTTGCAGCCGCCATGCCACCGGACGCCCCGCGGCGGGCCCTCCCTGCAATCCTCTGTGGCGCGGGGGGTTCCGGCGTCGGACGGCTCCGGAGCGAGTCCCGCGCAGGTCGTTTCGACCGGTCCGGAACTGTGCAGAGTGCGAGTTCCTTCCTCCCGGCCGCGCAATTCGCATCGCGCACGGCAACGTGCGCGCCGTGCGGCGGAAAGCGAAACGGCCGGAGCCCGAAGGCCCCGGCCGTCCGTGAGGTGCGCGCTCAGGCGGCGTGTTCCTGCGCGTCTGGCGACTCGCCGTTCATGCCGTCGCCGCTCGCGGGCTTCTCGACGCCGTAGGCGATGAGCTTGCGGTAGAGCGTCGACGCGTTGATGCCGAGGATGTCGCTCGCGCGCTTCTTCTGCCAGCGCGTCGAGTCGAGCACCTTGAGGATGTACTCGCGCTCGAGCTCCTCGAGCGTCATCGTGGGGGAATCGATGATCAGCGAGCCGCGGTGCTGCGAGCCGAGGCGCACCTTGTCCGGCAGATCCTCCGGGCCGATCACGCCGCTCTCGTCGAGGATCAGCGCGCGCTCCATGACGTTCTCGAGTTCGCGCACGTTGCCCGCCCAGTCGTACTTGAGCAGCAGGTCCATCGCGTCCTTGCTGACGCTCTTGAGCGGCTGGCCGTTGTTCGCGAAGCGCTTGAGGAAGTGGTCCACGAGCAGCGGGATGTCGTCGCGGCGCTGGCGCAGCGGCGGGAGCTTGATCGGGATCACGTTGAGCCGGTAGAAGAGATCGGCGCGGAAGCGGCCCTCGGCGACCTCGCGCTCGAGGTCGGCGTTCGTCGCGGCGACGAGCCGGCAGTCGATCTTCACGGGCTGCGTGCCGCCGACCGGGATGATCTCGCGTTCCTGCAGCGCGCGGAGCAGCTTCACCTGCGTCGCGAGCGGCATTTCGCCCACCTCGTCGAGGAAGAACGTGCCGCCCTCGGCGAACTGGAACAACCCCTGGGAGTCGCGCACGGCGCCCGTGAACGAGCCCTTCACGTGGCCGAACAGGTTGCTCTCGAGCAGGTCCCGCGGGATCGCGCCGCAATTGATGCTCACGAACGGCCCGTTCGCGCGCCGGCTGCGGTAGTGGATCTCGCGGGCGATGAGCTCCTTGCCCGTGCCGCTCTCGCCCTGGATCAGGATCGTGGCGTCGCTGTCGGCGACCTTGTCCACCATCTTGAAGACGCGCTCCATCTCCTCCGAGGAGCCGATCATCACCTTCTCCTCGTGGCCCTTCTTGAGCTCGCGCTTCAGGAACTGGTTCTCGACCCGCACCTTCCGCATCTCGATCGCGTTGTGGACGACGAGCTTGATCTCGTCGTTCTTCGCGTTCTTGATGAGGTACTGGAACGCGCCCAGGTTCACGGCGTCGATCGCCGACTGCTGCGAGGCGTACGCCGTCATGAGCACGACGGGCAGCGTCGGATCCTGCTTCTTGAGCGCCTGCAGGAGCTGGATGCCGTCCATGCCCGGCATCTTGATGTCGCTGATGACGACGTCGAAAGCCTCGGCCTTCACCTTCTCCAGCGCGTCGGCGCCGTTGTTGGTGGTCGTGACCTGATAGCCCTCCTTGCGCAGCACGATCCCGAGGAACTGGGTCATGCTGGCTTCGTCATCCACCACGAGGATCTTTTCCGCACCCATGTCGGACACCTCTTCCAGTCGTTGTGATCGGTTTACGCCGCCTGTGACATCTCGGCCACCGTCGCGGGGAACGTGACGCGCGCACGCGTGCCGCGTCCCGGAGCGCTCTCGAGGACCAGCGTGCCGCCGTGGCGCTCGACGATCCGCTGTGCGATCGCGAGCCCCAGTCCCGTGCCCCCTCGCTTGGTGGTGAAGAACGGTTGGCCGACCCGCGGCAGGTCGCCCGCCGCGATGCCGGATCCGGTGTCTGCGAAATCGACCGCGACCGTTCCGCGGTCGAGCTCGGCCGCCCGGAGGGTCAGCTGCCCCCCGTTCGGCATCGCCTCGAACGCGTTGGCCGCGAGGTTGAGCCACACCTGACGCAGCGCCTCACGGTCGCCCGCGATCGCGAGCCCGTCCGGCACCTCGTCCAGCCGCACGCGGCACTCGCCGCAGCGCGGATCGCGGGCGACGATCGTCGCCACGTCGCGCAGTTCGTCCGCGAGCCCGATCGGCGTGACCGCCATCTCGCGCTCGCGCGAATAGTTGAGCAGGTCGCTGACGAACCGATTCAGCCGCGCGCTCTCGCGCGCGATCAGCTCCATCAGCACGCCGTTCTCGCCGTCGAGCTTCAGCTCGCGCTGCAGGCACTCGACCGAGCCGCTGATCGGCTTCAGGCCGTTGCGCAATTCGTGAGCGACGCCGGCGGCGAGCGCGCCGACCTCGGCGAGCGTCTCGTTGCGGCGGGCGCGCCGTTCCATCTCGCGCACTTCGGTGAGGTCGGTGAACACCGCGACCACGCCCCCGCTCTCGGTGTCGTGCGTCAGGGGATTCGTCGAGATGCCGACCGGCAGCGGCCGGCCCGAGGGCGTCTTGAGCGTGATCTCCGCCCGCGCGCGCGGAGCGCGCGCCGCGAGCGTGCCGCGCACGAGGTCCCGCAGCGGGTGCAGGCGCTCGGGCAGGCCGTCCTCGAGCGTGCGGCCGCGCAGGTCGAGCGCCCGCATGCCGAGCATCTGTTCGGCCGCCGGGTTGAGGTACGCGATGACGCCTTCGCCGTTCACCATCATGACGCCGGTCGTGAGGTGCCGCAGGATGAGGTCGTTGTCCACGCGCACGCGGTCCAGTTCGCGCGTCGTGCGGTCCAGGTCCTCGCGCGTGCGGCGCACGCGCTCACCGAGGAGTCCCGCGAGGACGCCCGCCATGGACCAGAACGCCAGGTTCAGCGCCGGCCGCGGCAGCTCGGCCGCGAGCGCCGGATCGTGTCGGAATCCGAGCGCCTGCTCCCCGGCCGGGAGCACGAGGTACACCGCGCACGCGCCCGCCGCCGCGAACGTGCCGCCCGGCACGCGGCCGAGCAGTCCGCCCGTGATGACGACGAGCGCGAAGAACATCACGAACTGGCTCTCGCGCGCCCCGGTCGTCGCGGCGAGCGCGCCGATGAGCGCCAGGTCGCACAGGAGCTGGAACGCGAGCTGGAACGGCCAGCCGCGACGCAGCCGCACTCCGAGTTCGAACACGGCCGACAGCGTGCCGACCGCGAGGAACGCCCCCCACAGCACCGGCACCGCGCGGTCGTCGGCCTGCGGTCGGAGCAGCACTCCGACCGGCAGCGCCAGCGTCGCGACCAGCAGGCGGGCGCGGATCAATGTCCGCAGACCCTCCCACCGGTCGCGCAGCGCCCCCTGGGGGGCCGACGAGGCCGCGGCGTGGGTCACTTGCCGTCCGCGACGACCGTGATGAGCTTGAACATCGGGAGGTACATCGCGACGACCATGCCGCCGACGATGCCGCCCATCACGACGATCATCACGGGCTCGATGATCGACGTCAGCGTATCCACCGCCGTGTCGACCTCGGCCTCGTAGAAGACCGCGATCTTCGTGAGCATCTCGTCCAGGGCGCCGGTCTGCTCGCCGACCGAGATCATCTGCGTGACCATCGGCGGGAACACGCCGGACGACTTGAGCGGCGCCGACACGGTTTCGCCCTCGCGGATCGAAGCCCGCGCGTTCATGATCGCCTCGGCGATGATCTTGTTGCCGGCGGTACGCGCCGTGATCTCGAGGCCCGCGAGGATCGGGACGCCCGACGCGATCAGCGTGCCGAGCGTGCGCGTGAAGCGCGCGACCGCGCCCTTCAGCAGCACGTCGCCGATCACGGGCACCTTGAGCATGATCGCGTCCACCTGGCGACGTCCGCCCTCGGTCGCGTAGTAGCGCTGGAACGCGATGCCCGCGCCGATGAGCGACAGCAGCAGCACCCACCAGTAGTGGGTCAGGAAGCTCGACAGGATGAGCACGATCTTCGTCGGCAGCGGCAGCTCGCCGCCGAAGTCGGTGAACATCTTGGCGAACGTCGGGATGATGAAGATGAGCATGAACGCCGTGGCGCCGAGCGCGACCGAGAGCACGACCGCCGGGTAGACGAGCGCGCTCTGCACCTTGCGCTTCAGGGCGTCGGCCTTCTCGATGTAAGTCGCGAGACGCATGAGGATCTCGTCCAGCACGCCGCCCGCTTCGCCGGCCGCCACCATGTTCCGGAAGAGGTCGTCGAACACGGCCTTGTGCTTGCCGAGCGCGTCGGACAGGGTCGAGCCCGACTCCACCTCGCGCGTGACGTCCCCGATCATGCGGCCGAACGACGGCTTCGACGCCTGCTTCGCGAGGATGTCGAGGCACTGCACGAGCGGCAGGCCCGCCGAGATCATCGTCGCGAACTGCCGCGTGAAGATCGCGAGGTCCTTCGTGCTGACGCCGCTGCCGCCGATCTTCGGCAGGGCGATGCCGCCGGTCTTCGGACGCACGGACGTGACGAGGATCTTCTTCTTGCGCAGCGCATCGATGACTTCTTCCTGCCGGTTGACTTCGATCTCGCCCGACTGGGTCTCGCCCGCGAGCGTCCGGCCCTTCCAAACGAAGACAGGCATGGTGGTCTCCTACGCCGCCGCCCGCAGCACCTTGCCGAGCATGCTCTCGAGCTCGACGCGGTCCGTGGAGCGATCCAGGGCGTCCTCCGCCGACAGCTGCTTGTCGAGCACCATCTGGAGGAGCGACTGATTCATGGTCTGCATTCCGAACTTCTGGCCCGCCTGCATGAGGCTGTAGATCTGGTGCACCTTGCCCTCGCGGACGACCGCCTTGATCGCGGGGGTGCAGACGAGCACCTCCGAGCACATCACGCGGCCCGTCCCGCGGCTGCGCGGGATGAGCTGCTGCGTCACGACGCCCTCGAGCACGAACGAGAGCTGCGTGAGGATCTGGCGCTGCTGGTCGGAGGGGAACACGTCCACGATGCGATTCACGGCTTCGTACGTGGAGTTCGTGTGCAGCGTCGCGAACACGAGGTGGCCGGTCTCGGCGATCGTCAGCGCCGCCTCGATCGTCTCGAGGTCGCGCATTTCGCCGATCAGGATCACGTCCGGGTCCTGCCGCAGGACGTACTTGAGCGCGGTCGGGAACGACGCCGTGTCCGCGCCGACCTCGCGCTGGTTCACGATGCACTTCTTGTGGTGGTGGATGTACTCGATCGGGTCCTCGATCGTCATGATGTGCGCCTGACGCGAGGCGTTGATCTTGTCGAGCATCGCGGCGAGCGTGGTCGTCTTGCCGCTGCCGGTCGGACCCGTGATCAGAATCAGCCCCTTCTGCCGCGTCGTGAACTCGCGCACGATCGTCGGCAGCCCGAGCTTCTCCATCGCGATGATCTCGTAGGGAATCTGGCGGATCGCCATCGAGACGACGCCGCGCTGCAGGAACACGTTCGCGCGGTAGCGCGACAGGCCCTTCACGCCGAAGGAGAAGTCGAGTTCCTTCGTGGTCTCGAAGCGCTTGCGCTGCTCGTCCGACATGACGCTGTAGGCGAGCTGGGTGCACATCTCCGGCGACAGCACCTCGTAGTCGGCCGGCACGATCGAGCCGTCGACTCGGAACTCCGGCGGCACGCCGGCCGTCAGGTGGAGGTCCGAAGCCCTCCGGCTCACCATGTCTTCCAGCAGTTGCCTCAGCGTCACCACGGTCGTTCCCTTTCTCTCCGATCCGGAGATCGCTCCACCGACTAGAACTTGTCGGCAGCGGTTTCCTTCAGCACTTCTTCCGCCGTCGTCAGCCCCCGCTTGAGCTTCTCGAGCGCGTCGCGCCGCAGCGTGAGCATGCCCTCCTGGACGGCGGTCTTCTTGATGTCGTTCGCCGACGCGCGCTCCAGCACGAGGTCGCGGATCTTCGGCGTCATCGGCATGACCTCGTAGACGCCCTGGCGTCCGCGGTAGCCCGTGTTGTTGCACTCGATGCAGCCCACGCCCTGCATGAACGTGGCCTTCTTCGCGTCTTCCGGGTCCATCTGCAGCTCGCGCAGCACTTCCTCGTTGAGCGTCACCGGCCGCTTGCAGGCGGCGCACGCGCGGCGCACGAGTCGCTGGGCGAGGATCAGGTTCACCGAGGACGCGACGAGGAACGGCTCCACGCCCATGTCGATCATTCGTCCGATCGCGCTCGGCGCGTCGTTCGTGTGCAACGTCGACAGCACGAGGTGGCCGGTGAGCGCGGCCTTGACGGCGATCGAGCCCGTGTCGATGTCGCGGATTTCGCCGACCATGATGATGTTCGGGTCCTGGCGCAGGAACGCCTTGAGCGCCGCGGCGAACGTCAGGCCGACGTCGTCGTTCACGAGCACCTGGTTGATGCCGTCGAGGTTGTACTCGACCGGGTCCTCGGCGGTCATGACGTTCACCTCGGGCGTGTTCACGCGCGAGAGCGCCGAGTAGAGCGTCGTCGTCTTGCCCGATCCGGTCGGGCCGGTGACGAGCACCATGCCGTAAGGGTTCGCGATCGCGGACACGAACTCGCGCATCGAGACCGGCTCGAAGCCGAGCTTCTCGAGGTCGATGTTCAGGTTCGCCTTGTCGAGGATTCGCATGACGATCTTCTCGCCGAAGATCGTCGGGAGCGACGACACGCGCAGGTCGATCGTGCGGTTCAGCACCTTGATCTTGATGCGGCCGTCCTGCGGCACGCGGCGCTCGGCGATATCGAGTTCGGCCATGATCTTCAGGCGCGACAGGATCGCCGCCTTGAACTTGAACGGCGGCGCCATCATCTCCTGCAGCACGCCGTCGATGCGGAAGCGCACGCGCATGGACTTCTCGTACGGCTCGATGTGGATGTCCGAGGCGCCCTTGCGCACCGCGTCGGCGATGAGCGAGTTCACGAGCTTGACGATCGGCGCCTCGTCCATGCCCGCGAGGCCGCTGTCGGCCTCGGTCGTCTCTTCCTCCTCGACGACCGCGAGGTCCTCTTCGATGCCCTTCATCACGTCCGCCATCGTTCCGGCGGAGTCGTACGCCTTGTCGAGCGCCTTCTTGAGCGCCGCCTCGGTCGCGACGTGCGGCTCGACCTCGTAGCCCGTGATGAACTTGATGTCGTCGATCGCGAAGATGTTGGACGGGTTCGCCATCGCGACGAGCAGACGGCGGCCGCTGCGCGACACTGGGAGCGCGATGAACTTGGTCGCGATGTCGCCCGGCAGCAGCTTCGTCAGCGCCGGATCCGGCTCGATCGAACGCAGGTCGATCGACGGCACGGCGTAGTGGCGCGACAGGAACTCGAGCAGCCCTTCCTCGGAGATCGCGCCGACCTTGACGAGGTTGGCGCTGAGCGTGCCGCCGAGGCTCTTCTGCTGCTGCGCCGCCTTCTGCAGCGCGCTCTCGTCGATCAGCCGTGCTTCGAGCAGCTTCTGTCCGATGTCATCCTGCACGTGCGAATCCCTCGCGTGACACGAAGCCGCTGGCGCGGACCTCGCCGAAGTGCGCGTGATGCATGCGTGTGCGGAGACCGGCCACCGAGTGGCGGTCCCGGCGTTCGTCCCGCGGGCGGAGGGCGCGGGAGTCGAGCCCGCGGGTGGTATCGGAGCGACGCGGACGGACCTTCACCGGAATCTGCACGCGGCGGCGCGCGCGCGCGTGCATTTCGCGCGGCACGTTCTGCCGCGCGACGCGCGCCGCGCCGGCGATCAGCGCGCTCCGGAGCGCGCCTCGCGGCCGCCGTCGCCGCGGCCTTCGCGCCCGTCCGCGCCCGCGACGATGCGAGGCGCAATGCGCGAGAACAGCGTGGGGCCGATGCCCCGGACGGCCCGCAACTCCTCCACTCTTCTAAAGGGCCCGTTCCGGCGCCGGTGTTCGACGATCCGGCGGGCGAGCACCGGACCGATGCCGGGCAGCCGGTCGAGTTCGGATTCGTCGGCCCGATTGACGTCCACCGGCGCGTCGGCCGGTGCGGCACTCGCGGGCGAATTCGAGGCGGGCCGTTCCAGCGAGGCGGAAGCTCGCGACCCTTCGGCCGGTATCGGCACGGGATGGTCCGCGCGCCACAGGTCCCAGCCGACGCCGAGCGCGAGCAGCGCGAGCAGCAGGACGGCCCCGCGCCGCTCCTCGGGCGTGAACTCGAACACCGTCGTCCCCCGCGGGGGCGGGTCTTCGGCCGGGCTCTGGCTCCGGCCTAGTTGACGAAGCGCCAGACGATGAACGTCTGGAGCGTGCGCCCGGGAGAGCGCGCGTCCTCGCCCGTCACGAGATCGGTCCACACCTCGGCGTGCGGGCGGTCCTCGAGTTCGCGGCCGCGGATCACGATGCGAGCGTCGCCGATCTCGAGCGTGAGCGACGCGTCGTACGTGACGTACGCGGCGAGCCGGCGCTCGGGATCCGCCTCGGGCGCGCGCTCGCCGATCCCGCTCGCCGCGAGCCGCAGCGCGAGCCCGAGGTCGCCGCCGAACGTGCGCGTGCGGCCTTCGATCCACGCGCGGAACCCGGACGCGGGATCCACGTCCGCCTGGAGCGCGCTGCGGTCGCGCGACAGGCCGAAGCCGCTCGCGCCCGCCTCCCACGCGGGCGCGCACCACGCGAGCTCGGCGGTCACGAGCCCGAACGCGCTCGTTCCGCGCTCGCGCGCGACGCCGAGGCGCATCCAGAGTTCGTCGAGCGGCAGCCGCGCGACGATCGCGCGGTCGCGCGTGCGGCCGAGCTGCGCGGACGCGGCGGCGTGCGGGCCCCACGCGCCGCCCGCGTGCGCCGACATCGAGGCGGCCCAGGTGTCCTGCAGGAACGGGGCGTCGCCGTCGGCGAGATCGCTCCACACGGGTGCGAGCCGCCGTGACGCGCCGACCGCGCCGCCGGCCCCGGGCCCGCCGAACTCGAAGCGCGCCGAAGGCACGGCGAGCGTGCGCCCGATCGCCGACTCGCGCGCGAGCGCGACGTCGAGCGCGAGCCGGCCGTCCGCGGCGGGCCCCGCCCAGCCCGCGCGCGCCTCGAACGCGTCCGAGGCGGCGGAGAACGCGGGATCGAACGTGCGGCGCACGAGCCCGCGCCGCCACGCGGTCGCGAGCGTCCACTGCCCCGCGCCGCGAGCGAGCGACAGCCCGAGCGCGCCGCGCGTGTCCTGCGCGTCGCGGCGCGAGCGTCCGAAGAACGGCGCGTCGCTCGAGCGCTGGTCCACGGTGCGCTCGAAACGCGCGTCGGCGGCGAACGAGCCGCGACGGAAGCGGTAGCCGAGTCCGCCCGTCTCGGTACCGATCGCCTCGCCTTCGCCGCTCGCGAGCCGGTTCGCGTAGCCCGCCTGTCCGATCGTGACGTCGAAACCGTGCGCGCCCCGGCTCGAGGCGACGCGCGC
>JBGAOA010000076.1:0-19000 GCA_044222065.1 Candidatus Eiseniibacteriota bacterium | reverse complement strand
GCCCGAGGCACACGGGGCACACGTTCGTGTTCGGCGGCGCGCCGAACTCCGCCGGGCAGTCGCAGAACATCTTCGTGCGCGTCCCGAGCTGGATGTGGCACTCGAGGCCGATCACCGCTGCGAAGGCCACGGCACCTCCGCGAGCTGGCGGCGATCGAGCCGCGCGACGTCCCCTTCGACCTCGAGCGCGCGCGCGGCGCGCAGCAGCACGGGCTCGGAATCCGCCGGGCCGAGCAGCTGGACCGCGCGCGGCAGTCCGGCTCGCGACGGCGCGCGCGGCACCGCGAGTCCCGGGATGCCCGCGAGGTTCGCGCCGAGCGTGAACACGTCGCTCAGGTACATCGCGAGCGGGTCCCCGGTCTTCTCACCGAGGCGGAACGGCAGCGTCGGCGTGACGGGCAGGAGCATCGCGTCGCAGCGCGCGAACGCCGCTTCGTACTCGCGGCGGATGCGCGTGCGCGCGCGCTGCGCCTTGAGGTAGTAGGCGTCGTAGTAGCCCGAGCTGAGCGCGTACGTGCCGAGCAGGATGCGCCGCCGCACCTCGGGTCCGAAGCCCTCGGTGCGCGAGCGCGCGTGCAGCGCGCGCACGTCGGTCGCGCCCGACGCGCGCGGGCCGTAGCGCACGCCGTCGAAGCGCGCGAGGTTCGAACTCGCCTCGGCGGTCGCGACCAGGTAGTAGCTCGCGACCGCGTACTCGCCCGGCAGGAACTCGAGCGGGACGCGCACGGCGCCTGCGCGCTCGAGCGCCGCGGCCGACGACTCGAGCGCCTCGACGATCTCGGCGTCGACGCCCTCGCGCCACAGGTTCGCGGGCCAGCCGAAGCGCAGCCCGGCGACGCCGCGATCCCAGTCCGACACGTCGGGCGCGGGATCCGGGCGCGTCGTCGCGTCGTAGGGGTCCTCGCCCGCGAGCGCCGCGTACGCGAGCGCGACGTCGCCGGCGTGGCGCGCGAAGATCCCGACCTGATCGAGCGACGAACCGAACGCGACGAGCCCGTAGCGCGACAGCCGGCCGTACGTCGGCTTGAGCCCGTAGACGCCGCAGAAGGCCGCCGGCTGGCGCACCGATCCGCCCGTGTCGGAGCCGAGCGCGATCGGACACAGTCCGTACGCGACCGCCGCGGCGGGTCCGCCCGACGAACCGCCGGGCACGCGCGCGAGATCGAACGGGTTGCGCGTCGGGCCGTAGCAGCTGAACTCGGTGGACGAGCCCATCGCGAACTCGTCCATGTTGCCCTTGCCGACGACCAGCGCGCCGGCGCGCCGCAGCCGCGCGATCACCGTGGCGTCGTACGGCGCGCGCCAGCCGGCGAGCACGCGCGAGGCGCAGGTCGTGAGGAAGTCGGTCGTGCACAGGTTGTCCTTCACGACGACCGGCACGCCGGCGAGCGGGCCGTCGGCGCGCGGCGCTCCGAGCCACGCGTCGTCGTCGCGATGGACGACCGCGCGGACGTCGGCCTCCCACGCGCGCGCCGGACCGTCCCAACCCGCGCGCGCCGCGGCGTCGCGCGCGGCGCCGCCGCGCACGGCGGTCGCGATCTCGAGGGCGGAGCGGCGTTCGAGCGCGGCGCTCACGGGTCCACGTTCTCCACGACCGGCGGCACGAGGAAGAAGCCGTCCTCGGCCTCGGGCGCGCCCGCGAGCGCCGCGTCGTGGTCGAGACGGCGTCCGTTCGGCGTGTCCGCGCGCAGCGGCGCTTTGTCGGGCGCGAACGACGCCGGCTCGCAGCCCTCGAGGTCGAGCCGGTCGAGCGCCGCGACGAAGTCGAGGATCTGCGTCAGCTGCGCGCCCGCGCGTTCCAGCGCCGAGGCGTCGAGGTCGAGCCGCGCGAGTTCGGCGATCGCGCGGACCTCGTCAGGCGTCAGCGCCATCGTCCGACCCGCTCAGGAAGCGGCCCAGCACCTTCTTGATCGTCGTTCCGAAGCGCACCGTGTAACGGCCCTCGGGACCGTCGCCCTCGACGGCCGTCACGACGCCGCGGCCGAAGCTCTCGTGGTAGACGGTCTTCCCGACCGCGCGGTGCCGCGTGACGGGCGGCGGCGGCGACCACGCGATGCGCGGCGCGCGCTCCTCGCCCGCCTCGCCTCCGCCCTCGCCCCAGCGCCATTCGCGCCGCCGCTCGGGACGCGGCTCGGAGCGGCGCGCGCCGGCGCCGGCCGATTCCTCGCGCTCGAGCAGTTCCGCCGGGATCTCGTCCACGAAGCGCGAGACCGGCGCGCCGCGCGCGCCGTCGAAGCGCCGGCGGAACGCGGCGGCGGTGAGCACGACGCGGTCCGCGGCGCGCGTCACCGCGACGTAGAACAGGCGGCGCTCCTCCTCGAGCCCGGGGCCGTCCTCGATGGACGCGCCGTGCGGGAACAGCCCCTCTTCGAGACCCGCGACGACGACGACGCGGAACTCGAGGCCCTTCGCGTTGTGCACCGTCATGAGCAGCACGCGGTCCGCGCTCTCCTCGACGCGGTCGAGGTCGGTGAGCAGCGCCGTCTCGGCGAGGAAGTCCACGAGGTTCGCCTCGCGCGTCGCCGCGGCGTGAGCGGCCGAGGCGGCGAGCTCCTCGACGTTTGCGCGGCGCTCGTCGCCGTCGTCCTCGCCGATGAGCGAATCGAGGTAGTGCGTGCGATCGAGCAGTTCCGCGACGACGCGGTCCACGGACTCCGCCGCGAGCCCGCGCAGCGCGTCGAGCGTCTCGAGCAGCTGCCGGGCGCCCGCCTCCGCCTGGCGCGTGAGCGCGCCCTCCGCGACGAGCGCGCGCAGCGCCGCTTCGGGCGACTCGCGCGTCTCGAGCGTGCGGAACTCGACGCGCGCCTTGACGGAGGCGCCGAGACCGCGGCGCGGCGTGTTCCAGATGCGCCAGAACGACACGCCGTCGGCCGGGTTCACCGCCACGCGCAGGTACGCGAGCAGGTCCTTCACCTCGCGGCGCTGGTAGAACGACACGCCGCCGACGATCTCGTACGGCATGAGGTTCTGCCGCAGCTCCGCTTCGAGCGCGCGCGACTGCGAATTCGTGCGATAGAGCACCGCGCAGTCCGCGAGCGCGCCGCCGCGCCGCGCGTGCTCCGCGAGCACCGCGCGCACGCGCCGCGCCTCCTCGACCTCGTCGCCCGCGAGCACGAAGCGCAGACGCTCGCCGTCCTCGCGCTCGCTCCACAGGTTCTTGCCCTTGCGCCCGCGGTTGTTCGCGATGACGGCGTTCGCGGCCTTCAGGATGTTCGAGCACGAGCGGTAGTTCTGCTCGAGCCGGAGCACGCGCGCGCCCGGGAACGCTCGCTCGAAGTCGAGGACGTTCGAGAGATCCGCGCCGCGCCAGCCGTAGATGGACTGGTCGTCGTCGCCGACGACGAACAGGTTGCCGTGCTCCTTCGCGAGCAGCTCGATGAGTCGGAACTGCGCGTGGTTCGTGTCCTGGTACTCGTCCACGAGCACGTGCTCGAAACGGCCGGCCCAGCGCGCGCGCGCTTCGTCGAAGTCGCGCAGCAGCCGCGTCGTCTCGGCGATGAGGTCGTCGAAGTCGAGCGCGCCGTTCGCGCGCAGCCTCACCTGGTAGCGGGCGTAGGCGTCGGCGATCCGGCGCTCGGCCGGCTGGAACGCCCGCGCCGCGAGCTCCGCCGGCGTCACGAGGGCGTTCTTCGCATCCGAGATGCGCGACAGCACCGCGCCCGGCTTCGCGGGCTCGTCGGTGCGGTCGACCTCGCGCAGCACGTCCTTCAGCACCGACTCCTGGTCGTCGCGGTCGTAGATGACGAATTCCGGCGGCAGTCCGAGCGTCCCGGCCTCGCGGCGCAGCACGCGGACCGCCGTCGCGTGGAACGTTCCGATCCACGCCCGTCGCGCACCGTCGCCCATCGAGCGCTCGATGCGCTCGCGCATCTCGCGCGCCGCGCGGTTCGTGAACGTGAACGCGAGGATGCGGTCGGGCGCGACACCGAGCGAGGCGAGGCGCGCGACGCGCGCCGTGAGCACGCGGGTCTTGCCGCTGCCGGCGCCGGCGAGCACGAGCAGCGGACCGCGGCCGTGTTCGACGGCGGCGCGCTGCTCGGGGTTGAGCGAGTCGGTCGGTGCGGAGAGGAGGGCCATGGGCGCCGACAGAACCTAGCCCAAAGCCCTCTCCTCAACCAGCCGCGAGGCCGTCCGCGCGCGTCGGGCCGCGCTCGAGAATCCGATCGCCCGAGCCGCGTTTGGCGGGCGGCAGGCTCCCTCGTTCGTCACGGCGGAGCCTCCGTCGGATGCGCCGTCGGGATACCCACGCCCAGCGCGGGTCGCACTTCCTCGCCGCCTCGCACTCGCGTTCTCGAACCGGGCCTAGAACTCGGGACCGATGCTGAAGTGCCAGCGCGGCGCGCTCACGTCGTGGAAGTCCGTGCGCCAGGCGGTGTCGAGCTTGAGGATCAGGAAGTACAGCCCGCTGCGGATGCCGACGCCGAAACCGAACTTCGGATCCACGAGGCGGCGATCGCCGTTCACGACGTGCGAGAAGCGCAGCGGGTCGCCGTCGTTCCACACGAGCCCCATGTCCGTGAACGCGGCGCCGCGCAGGTTGAACAGTCCGAGCGGCACCGGGCCGATGAGCCCGAGCTGCTGGATGAACGGGAAGCGCAGCTCGGCGTTGACGATCGCGACGCGCGATCCGGTGAGATCGAAGTCCGGGTAGCCGCGCAGCGTCGAGAAGCCGCCGACGCTGAAGCCCTGCGCGTCCGGGCCGTAGCTCGCGCCCGCGAGCACGCGGCCCGCGAACGTGTAGTTGTTCGTGAGGTCCCAGTAGCGCCGGCCGTCGAACGTCCAGGTCTGGTACGAGAGGCCGTTGTCCGTCCAGCGGAACGAGGGCGTGAACGACAGGTTGTAGCGCTGGCCGTTCACGGGGCCGTACCAGCCGTTCAGCGTGTTGTCGCCGACGAACGAGACCGACGGCGAGCTGACCGAGCGGAACTCGCTGTTGACTTCGACGAGCGTGCCGAACACGTCCTCCTCGAAGAACTTTCGTTCGACGAACATCTGCGTGAAGTCGAGGTCCATGCGCTTGAAGCGGTCGAAGGGGTAGCTCACTCCGACGAGCGCGCCGAAGTTGCGCTCCGAGAAGCGGCGCAGCCCGCCGAGCTGTTCGCCGAGCGTCGTCACGCGCGAGGCGAAGTAGTTCTTGAAGTGGAACGTGCCGGCGTGGAAGTCCCAGCGCCGCGGCAGGTAGCGGTAGAACACGAACGCGTTCAGGTCCTGGATCGAGTTGCTGAGCACGTCGGTGGCGACCTGCACGTTGTGGTCGCCCAGGAAGTCGCTGAACTGGAACTGCGTCGTTCCGCCGTAGCCGTAGCCCGTGGCCGCGAAGAACGCCGCGCCCGCGTAGTCCGCCGAGAGCCGCGGCCGGTAGCGGCTCGGGCTCTGGTCGAGCACCGAGTCGGGCAGCGCGAACGGACCGCCGCGCTCGATGAGAACCGCGGGCGGCAGCGCCGGCTTCGTGAGGCTCGTGTCCGGCAGCGGCGCGAAACCGCCGGGCCACGCGGGCGGCTCCCCGGAGCGCGTGAGCGACGTTCGGTCGAAGGGGCGGGAGCGCCGGCCGGCGTCCACCGGGTCCCCGGGCCGGCGCGCGAGGCTGTCGGCCGAGGCGAGGCTGTCGGGGTCGAGCACGGCGAGCGCGCCCGAGGTGTGGGTTTCGAGCTTCGGCGGCGCGCCATCGAGCAGCGCGCTCGCGAAGTCGAGCACGGCGCCGGGCGTCTTCTTCTGCAGGCGCGCGAGCACGCCGTCCGCCGTGAGCGGCTCCCGCACCGAGAAGACGTCGAAGCCGAGCCGGTCGAACGCGCTGAAGACGAGCCGGTCGTTCTCGCGCGACCAGCTCAGGCTCGCGACCGCGCCGCGGACGTCGGTCAGTTGCGTGATCGACGAATCGGCCGTGTCGAGCAGGTAGATGTTCGGCGTGCCGTTCCGGTCGGAGATGAACGCGAGCTTGCGCCCGTCCCCGGACCACGCCGGGGAGTGGTCGTCTCCGAACGTGTCCACGACCTTGCGCGTTTCGCCCGAGGCGAGGTCGAGCTCGAAGATCGCCCGCGCGCCGTACCCCCGCTCCTGCCGCAGCGGATGGAGCACGACCGGCGCGAGACGGTCGGACGAGAACGCGAGCCGTCGGCCGTCGGGCGACCAGACCACCTCGCGCTCGTCGTACGTGTCGTGCGTCACGCGCGAGATCGCGCCGTCGCGCACGTTCACGACGTAGATGTCCTCGCTGCCGTCCTTGAGGCCGACGACCGACAGCGAATCGGACACCGGGGACCATGCGGCGTAGAACAGCG
The DNA here is from genome assembly GCA_044222065.1 of Candidatus Eiseniibacteriota bacterium. Lineage (GTDB taxonomy): Bacteria > Eisenbacteria > RBG-16-71-46 > RBG-16-71-46 > RBG-16-71-46 > JBGAOA01. The sequence continues at coordinate 12,722 of JBGAOA010000076.1, read as the reverse complement.
CGTCGCACGGCAGGTCGAAGCGGTTCAGCACGCGTCCGTCCTCGGTCGAGACGACGTACAGCAGGTCGTGGCCGTGGCTCTTCGCGGTCAGCGCGAGCCGATCGCCGGTCGGCGACCACGCGATCGAGGACTGCAGCAGCGGCAGGCTCTCGAACTGCACGTTGCGCTCGCCGCGGATCACGCGCCGCAGCACGCGCCCGTCGAGCGCGGACAGCAGGTACACGTCCACGTACTGCTTGCGGTCCGAGAAGTAGGCGACCCGGTCGCCCTGCGGCGAGACCGAGGGCGCGACGTTCAGGTAGCTCGCGTCGCGGCGGTGGTCGGTGAGCCGGCGCCCGAAGCGCTCGGGGTTCTCCTTCGCGACGAGCGTCGGCCAGTACTCCTTCCGGAGCCACTCGCGCCACTGCTGGTCGAACTTGCCGACGGTCGTGCCGACGGACCGCTGGAACGCGCGCTCGAAGTTCCGCATCGAGCGGATGCGCTGGAGCACGTCGCGCAGGCGCTCCTCGCCGTACTTGTCCGCGAAGTACGTGAGCGCGCTCTGCCCCTGCTTGTAGACGATGTAGCCGCCCGAATACATGAGCGGCGGCAGGTAGCCCTCGATCGTGCCGTCGCGCAGGTACACCTCGGCGTTCGACTCCATGCCGAGCGAGAAGTACTCGGCCATGCCCTCCGCGAACCACAGCGGCACGTCGAAAAAGCTCTGGCGCGCGAGCAGCGCCGCGGCGTTGCCCTCGTAGAGCAGGTCGTACATCACCGCGTGCACGAGTTCGTGCACGACGACGTGACGCAGGTCCTCGTAGGAGCCGGTGAACGGCAGCACGACGCGGTTGCGCAGCGCCTCGGTGAAACCGCCGGTCGAGCCCTCGATCAGGTCCGAGATGACGTTCGTCTGGGCGAAGTCGTTGTGCGAGCCGTACAGGATGATCGGCACGCGGCGCTCGAGCGCGTGGCCCATGCGCTTCGACAGCACGACGTGCGTCTTCTCGGCGAGGTCGAGGACGCGCAGCGCGAGGCTGTCGAGACCCGAGTAGTAGTAGACGTCGAAGTGCTCGGCGCGAACCGACTTCCAGTCGTAGTTCCGGTACTGGACCTTGTTCTGGCCGAAGTACTGCGCTTCCGCGGGCAATGCGGCGCACGCCGCGAGCAACGCCGCGACGGCGATTCCGATGACTCTCGCACGCTTCAAATGAGGTTCTCCCCCGCCCGGTGTCGGTCCTGGTTCGAGGCCCGCCCCACTCTACACCCCTGCCGTGGAACGAGGTCCAGCGTCCGTCAAGACGGGACGCGTCAGTACTCCCATCTCGCCTTCAGATTCACGTTGAACTCGGGCGCTCCGCTGCTCGTGGTGCCGGCGACGTCGCGGCGCTGCGTGAACTCCGACGTCACGTAGAAGAACCGGCTCAGCCGGTACTCCGCCTCGACGCTGCGCTCGAACGGATTCGAGATCGTGCCGACGCCGGCGTAGTCGCGGCCGCCGCCCGGCACCCGCTGGCGGTAGCGCACGTTCACGTTGCGCCACGGCTGGGTGCTGAAGCCCACGATCACGCCCCCGGACCCCGTCGCGAGGCCGCCCCGCTCGCGCTCGATCGCCCAGTCGTTCAGGTACCCGGTGAACGTGCGCGACAGCTCGGCCGAAAGCGTGCGGTTGAGCGCCTGGGTCAGGTAGCTGTCGAGCGGATCGCCGACGCTCTGGGCCACGTTCCCCTGGCTCAGCGTGCGCAGGCGGTCGATGCCCGCGAGCTGCCGGAGCACTTCGGAGTCGTCCCAGTCCGCGGGATCGCTCGAGAACGAGACCTCCGGCTCGCGCGCCCGGCCGGTGATCTCGACCGTGACCGTGTGCACGACCGCGTTGTCGCCGCTCCCGACCGGCACGATGCGCGTGGACGCGCGCGCGTCCACCGTCGGGTCCACGCCCTTCAGGTTGTCGAACGTGAGGTCGGCCTGCTCGACCTTGAACTGGTTGCTCAGGAAGAAGTAGTTGCCGCGCAGCGCGTGCATCTCGCCGTAGATCAGCAGCGAGTCGGTCGTCTGCTCCATCGTGAGCCCGGCGCTGAACTCGATGTCGGCGTCCGGCGGCTGCCAGCGGATGTTCTTCGTCGCGTTCACGTCGATGCGGTAGGTCCAGAACAGCGGCACCGTCGTCGCGGCGAGCTGCTCCTCTTCGCTCTGGTTCGCGAAGTCGATGAACACGCGCGCCTCGGACACGTCGGCCCGGCCCTCGACGTGAGGCAGCGTCTGGCCGTGCAGACGGTGCCCGTTCGTCACCACGAAGTCGCCGTCGAACACGGCGGCGTACAGGCCGGGGTCGGAGGTCGTGAAGTTCCGGAGCGCGACGTCGAACCGGTAGCCTTCGAGCGCGAGCGCGTCGAGCGTCACCGTTCCGCGTCCCGTGAGCCGTCCGGTCGGGTGCTGCCGGGCGCTCAGCGTGTCGAGCGTGATGCGCGTTTCGTCGAAGCGCAGGTCGGCGTACACGTCTTCGACGATCTCGTCCCGCGCCGTCATGCGCACGACGCCCTGGCGCACGCGCGCCGTGCCCTTCATGGACGGATGCCGCGGCGTGCCCGTCACGACCGCGTCCACGTCGAAGCGGCCGGCCGCGTAGCCGAGCTGCGGCACGAACGACGTGACGATGCCGAGGTCCCCGTTCGGAAGCTTCAGCGTCCAGCGCATCGGCTCCTCGGGCAGCCGCGGCTTCTCGCCGAGCGCGAGGGCACGCGACGCTCATCTCGCCCTCGGCCTTCGACTCGACCGCGCCGCGCACGAGCCGGAAGTCGTCCACGACGAGTCGGACGGCCGTCGTAGCGCGCGCGCACGCTCGCGCGGTCGGCGCCGTAGCCTCGGAACGCGATCGGCTCGGCCCGCCCCTCGAGGTCGAGCCGCGGGCGCCCGGGCGAACCCGCGATCCCGAGCGTGCCGTCCGCGAGCCCGCTCCAGCCCTGCGCGTCGGGCGCGAGCGCGGGCAGGCCCTCGAGCGCGAGCCGCTTCGCCTCGAAGCGTCCGTCCCAGCGCCCGGCGCTCGCGAGCCAGCGCAGCACGCCCTCGGGCGCGAGCGTGTCCGGCCACGCCTCGCGCGTGTCCGCGAACTCGAGCGCGCCGTCGAGCGCGCCGCCCGCGACGCCGAAGTGGGCCTCGCGCACGAGCAGCCGGTGGGGCGCGCCCGTGAGTCCGAGCCGCAGCGTGTCGGCGCGGTGCCCGCGCTCGGACGGCCGGCTCGCGGTCGCGTCGAACGCGAATCGTGCGTCACCCGCGGCGCCGGTGACGCGCAGCCGCGCGTCGGCCGTGCCGCCGAGCCGCCACTCGACCGGCAGGCCGAGCCGTCCGAGGTCGAGATGCGTCGCGTCGAGCGTCCAGTCGTACGCGCCGCCTCCCGGCGACGGCCAGCGCCCGCCGATCGCGAGCCGCGCATCGCCGTCGCGCGCGATCAGGCGGTCGAAGACCACCGCCTTCGAATCGCCGTGCAGCGCGATCGGAGGCTCGGCGCGCCAGTCGAACTGCGAACTCGTCGCGCGCGCGCGCTCGAACGTCGTCGTCCAGCCGCTCGTCGTCCACGCCGCGTCGCCCGCGAGCGAGACGAGCGTGTCGCCGGCCCACGCGCGCACGTCGCCGAGCCGCGCGGTCCGGTCGCCGACCCCGATCGCGAGCGCGCTCGAATCGAAGTGCACGCCGAGGTACATCGCGTCCCGCAGCCGCGCCTCGAGCGCGAGGTCCGGTGTCGGCAGCAGGCGTCCGGCGAGTTCACGCACGCGCCACCGCGCCATCCCGACGCCGAGCCACTGGCTCGACTCGCCCGCGAGTTCGCCCGTGACCCACAGCCCGTCGGGGCGCCCGTCCACGCCGCCCGCGCCCTCGGTCGCGACGCCGCGGATGCCGCTCGCCCGGCCGTCGGGCCACTCGTCGAGCGGCAGCCCCGCCACGGTCCATCGTCCGCGCCAGCCACCGGCTCGCGCCGAACCGAACAGCGCGACGTCGCCGCCGCGACGGCGCATCCGCACCTCGAACGTGTCGTCCGCCGTCGCGAGGAAGCGCGCCGAAATGCGCGCGCTGTCGGCGCGCCAGCCGGCGAGTTCCGAACCGCCGAGCCACGCCTCGAGCGCGCCGTCCTTCGCCGCGTTCACGGTGTACCGGAAGCGCCCGGCGAGGTCGCCCTTCGGCCAGCCCTTGAGGTGGATCGCGCCCCACTGCGACGGATCGCCGCGGACGACGTCGGCCGCGAGCACCCAGCCGTCCTTCGCGTAGTCGAAGCGGCCGTCGAGGTCGCCCGCCGGCGAGTGGCCGGCGAGTTCGCTTACGCGCCACTTCACGCCGTCGTAGTCGAAGCGTCCGCGCGCGTCGCCCGCGAGCCCGTCCCAGTCGAACGTGCCTTCGAACGCGCCCTTCCACTGGCGGTCGCCGCTCGCGCTCGCGCGCACGGCGCCCTCCCCCGGGACGTCGAACGCGCCGTTCTGGAACACGCGCGCGAGCCACGCCCAGCGCACGCGTTCGACGTCCACGTCCACGACGCGGCGCGACTCGCCCGATTTCCACGCGGCGCGGCCGCGAAGCGCCACGTCTCCGGTCACGAGCCGGTCCAGGCTCACGCGCACGCTGTCCCCGGTCGAGAACTCGCCCGCGAGCTGGCGCAGCTCGCTGCCCCACGGCCCCTGCGACCAGCGCATCTCGCGCAGCCGGACCCGCGTGCCGCCCCCGGTCGCGATCGCGGCGCGCGCGTTCCAGCCCGACACGCCGCCGAGCGGCGCGGGCACGACGATCACGCCGTCGTGGATCGCGACTTCGAGGTCGTAGCCGCGGCGCGAGGGCTTCTTCGCGCCGTCCGAACGCCAGCGCGGCAGCCGCCACCGGCCGTCGGCGTCGGTCACGACCGCGAAGCGCGGCCGGTCGAGGTCCACGTGCACGGGTCCGCGCCCGCCCGTGAGCAGTCCCCACGCGCCGTAGCTCACGCGCAGCGCCTCGGCCTCGACGAGCGGCGGGCCCGAGCCGTCGCGGAAGCGCACGCGCGGCCCGACGAACCGCACGCCCGTGAACGGATTGCCGCGGATGTCGCGGATCTCGAGCACGAGGTCGGAGTGCCGCGCGAGCGCCTGGTTCGCGAACAGCGCGAGTTCCTGCGCGACCCACTCCGTGCGGTTCGCGACGTACAGCACCGCGGTCACGATCGCGAGCAGCACGAGTGAGGCGAACCCGAGCGCGACGAGCTTCGCGACGCGCGACACGGTCCAGCGCACGGGCTTTGGAACGTGCTCGACGGCCTCGGCGATCTCCTCGCGGATCTCCTCGACGAGACCGTGGTGCTCGCCCTCGTGGCCGGGTCGTCCGGCGTGCGCCGGATCGGGGTCGCGCGGATCGCTCATGGCGTCAGAAAGCCGGCCCGATCGCGAACTGCCAGCGCGGGAGCAGGTAGCGGCGCACGGTCTCGGGCCTCAGGTTCCAGCTCACGTCCACGCGCAGCGGGCCGATCGGCAGGTCCAGGCGCGGCCCGAACCCGAACACGTAGCGCACTTCGGCCGGCGACAGCGGATCGCGGCTCACGCGCGGACGGAAGTCCGCGAGCCGGATCTGCTCGTAGCGGCTCCACACGTTTCCGCCGTCCACGAAGAACTCGGCGCCGAGCGGCCCGAGCAGCGGCACGCGCAGCTCGAGGTTGCCCTGCAGGATCGCGAGCCCGCCCTCGGAGGGGATCTGGTTCTCCTCGTAGCCGCGCAGCGAGTTCACTCCGCCGATGCGGAAGCGGTCCGAGATCGGCACGCGCGCGAGTCGCTCGTCCTCGGTGCCGGGCGTGAACTGCCCGCCGCCGAACGGATCGATCACGCCCGCGCGCACGTGCGCCGCGAGGATCACGCCGTTCTGGGACGGCGTGTACCACGACGACAGCAGTTCGGCCTTCCGGAAGCTCGAACTGCCGCGCACGATCTGCGCGGTGAAGTTCTGGATCGAACCGCGCGTCGGGTTGAACGGCACGTCGCGCAGGTCGCGGTCAACGAGCAGCACGAGACGGTTCGTCGTGTAGTGCGGAATCGTGGATTCGACGAGCGGAATGCGCACCGAATCGGGCAGCGTCGAATTCAGGATGTCGAGGTCCTGGTCCACGAACTCGTTCTCCTGCGAGAGGCCGAGCTTCGAGTAGCGCCCGAGTTCGCGGCTGAGCAGGAATTTCACCGTGTGGCGCGTCTGGCGGATGACCCACCGGTCGGCGCCCTCGCGCACGTCGGCGCGCTCGGTCCCGATCGTCGCGACGCCCGCCGTGCGCGTGCCGAACAGCCACGGCTCGCCGATCGAGGCCTCGGCGCGCGCGAGCAGGAACTTCGCGCGCGCATCGAGCGCGCCGGTGCCCGCGATCGTGCCGCGCAGCGCGCGGCGTCCGAGGTTGCGATGGCCCCACTCCGCGGTCGCGCGCATGCGTTCGGCCGAGCCGCTGCCGACGCCGGCGTCGAGCCAGCGCGGCTTGCGCTCGCGCACGCGCAGGTCCATGTCCATCAGGGCGCGCGCCGAGTCGGGCCGCGCGCTCATCTGGACCTGGCTGAACAGGTTCGTCTGGTAGAGGCGCTCGATCGAGCGCTCGATGCGGGGCGTGCGGAACACCTCGCCCTCGCGCACGAGCAGTTCGCGCGTGATGACCTGCGGCGGAACGTTCGGCTCGCCCATCGTGACGACGTTCACCGGGCCGAAGCGGTAGAGCGGGCCCTCGCGCACGTCGTAGCGCACGGTGACCCGGGTCGAGTCGCGGCGGAAGGACGCGTGCACGCTCGGGATGTAGCCGCGCTCCTGGTACGCGCTCGAGATGCGCGTCGTGTCCACGATCAGGTAGGCGGGGTTGAACGGGCGGCCGCGGCGCGCGTAGATGCGGCGGCGCAGCACGTTCTCGTCGTGCCCCGAGACGCCCGCGAACTCGACCGACTCGATGCGCGAGCGCGGCCCTTCCTCGATCCGGAAGATGACTTGCGCCTCGCGCGGATCCCCGGAGCCCGAGAGCGTGACTGTCGCCGTCGCGTCCAGGAACCCGTGGCGGCGGCAGACGGCGGCGATCGCGGCCGTGTCCGCGCGCAGGAAGTCGGGGCGCAGCGGCGCGCGATCCGCCCACGGCAGGCTCGAAGGCCTGCGGGTCTTGAGCGCCGCCCACAGTTCCTTCGAGGGAACGTGCCTGCGGCCGACGAGGCGGACGGATGCGACGGACTTGAGCGCGGCGGGGAGATCGGCGGCGGTGCTCTGCGCCCGGACCTCTCCCGCGGCGCACGGACTCAGCGCGAGCGCGAGCGCGAGGGCGCGCGCCTCACGGAGAAGGCGCAACCGGGGTCTCCTGCGGCGTCCGCTGCAGCGCGCGCTGACGCTGGACGAGCCGCCACGGGTCGTTCGCGAGGATGAAGATGAACAGGAGCCCGATGACGACGAGTCCGATCTGCTGGAAGCGCAGGTACGCGCGCGCCGACAGCGCCTGACGCCGGATCGCCTGGAGCAGGGCCAACAGGATGTGGCCGCCGTCCAGCACCGGCAGCGGGAGCAGGTTGAAGGCCATCACGGCGATGTTGATCATCGCGAGGAACTGCAGGTACGAATCGAATCCGCGCCGCGCCTGTTCGCTCGCGGCCTGCGCGATGAACAGCGGGCCGCCGAGGTACTCGCGGTAGTAGAGCGGGCGCGACACGGTGAGCCACATGCTCGAGTACACCGAAGCGACGAGCGCGCCCGTGCCGTTCCAGGCGAGCTGCAGCGACTCGATCGGGCCGTGGCGCTCGACGTACACGCCGTGCCGCGGCGCCTCGACGCCGATGCGCGCCGTGCGTCCGCTGCCGCCGTCGGGATTGATTGGCGTCACCGTCACCGTGAACGTCTGCGCGCCGCGCGCGACGTCGAGCCGCACGGGGCGGTCGACCTTGCCTTCGAGCGCGCGCGGCAGCTCTTCCCACTTCGCGATCGCGGTTCCGTCCACGGCCAGGATCCGGTCGCCTTCGCGCAGCCCCGACTTGTACGCCGGCATGCCGGTGACGACGGCGCCGACGACCGGCGGATCGGACGGCCGGCGCAGGCTCGACATCACGGGCTCGCGGTCGCCCGGCGCGAGCGCCACGTCGAAGCGCGCGCCGGCGCGCTCGACGGCGAGCGTCGTGGACTGCGCCGAGGGAATCCGGTCGTTCGTCGTGAAGATCGCGATCCAGCTCCCGGTCGCCCGTCCGTTCACGGCGACGATGCGGTCGCCTTCGCGCAGGCCCGCGCGGTAGGCGAGCGAGGTGTCGGGCGTGGGACCGAGCACGTTCGGATGGTCCGGATACGTGACGCCGACCATGCCGACGAGCGCGAGCACGAAGAACGCGGTGACGAGGTTCGCGGCGGGTCCGGCGACCGCGATGAGCAGCCGGCCGAACCAGTGGTGCGACAGGAACTCGTCGTCGCGCGTCGGCATCGACTGGTCTTCGCCGGGCGAGTCGCCCGCCATCTGGACGTAGCCGCCGAGGGGCACCCAGGACAGCCGGTACTCGGTCTCGCCCCGGGTCGCCGAGAGCATCGCGGGCCCGAAGCCGAGCGAGAAGCGGAGCACCCGCACGCCGCGAGCCTTGGCCATCAGGAAGTGGCCGAGCTCGTGCACGAAAATGACCACGCCGAGCAGCAGGACGCCCGGAAGAACCGCGTTCAAGAGCACGTTCAACTCCTTGCAGGCTAACGAATTTGCCGCAGGCTACTCCGCGGCGACGGTCGAATCAAGGCCCGGCCTCGACGCGCGGCGCGCGGGTGAGGCGCGACGCTGCAAGAGGCGGACCGTGACGGCCCATGAACAACGGCGCGAAAACTCCGGCGCGCGCGCACGCGATCGAAACGCCCCCGGAGCGAGCGCTCATCGCGCCCCCGTGCGCTCGCGCCACACGGCGTCGTACACCCGCAGCGTTCCCTCGACCATCGCGTCGACGCTGAACGCCCGGACCGCGTCCGCGGCCCGAAGCGCCCCGGCGCGCGCCCCCGCCTCGTCCGCGAGCGAGGCGACGAGAGCGCGCGCGAATGCGGCGGGATCGCGCGGCGGAGCGAGCCGGCCCGTCACGCCGTCCTCGACCACGTCGGGAATGCCGCCGACGCGCGTCGCGACGATCGGGATCCCGAGCGCCTGCGCGTCGAGCAGCGACGTGCACAGCCCTTCTTCCGAACTCGAGAGCGCGAAGCGGGTGAACTGCGACAGCAGTTCCAGCGCGTCGTCGCGGAACCCGAGCAGCGCGACCACCGGTTCGAGCCCCAGGCGCGTCCGCGCGCGCCGCAGCGCCGCTTCGCATCCGTCGTCCGCGCCGAGCCAGGCGAAACGCACGTCGGGGCGCTCGCGGTGGACGAGCGCCGCCGCCTCGAGCAGCGTCGCGTGATCCTTGTGCGGCGCGAGCGCGGCCACCGTGCCGACGACCGGCGCCGAGTCCGGCGCGCCGATGAGCGCGCGCAGCGACGGCCCCGCGGCGGCGCGCGCTGCGATCGCCGCACGGTCGGCGAGCGGCACGCCGCTCGGCACGAGCGCGAGCCGCGACTCGGGCACTCCGCCCGCGCGCATCACGTCGCGAACGCCCCGGCTGATGCACAGGTAGCGGGCGACCGGAAGGCGGTACTTGAGCGCGCTGCCCGCGTGCCGGGCGATCGCGAAGTCGACGCGCCGCGAGACCACGACCGGAACGCCCGCGAGCGCTCCCGCGATCGCCGCGGGCGGATGCGCGTGCGCGCTGTGCGCGTGCACGATCCCGGCGCCGGCCGCGCGGATCGCGGCGAGCGTCTCGGCGGCGGCGAACGGGTTCCACTCGCCGCGGGCGCCGAGGCGTCGCACCGCGATCCCGGCCGCGCGCGCCCGCTCCGCGAGCGGGCCGTCGGGCGTGAGCAGCGTCGCCTCGTGGCCGCGCGCGACGAGCCCGCGCGCGAGGTGCAGCACCTGCGCCTGGCCTCCCCGCCAGTCGCGCCCCGTGTCCACGTGCAGCGTCTTCACGCGACCGCCTCCAGCACCGAGACGAGGCTCGCGCCGACCGCCTCCGGAGTCGCGACCGCGCGCGCCGTCGCGGCGGCCGCGGCGCCGAGCGACGCGCGCGCCCGCTCGTCCGCGATCAGCGCGGCGAGCGCGTCGGCCAGCGCTGCGGAATCGCCGCGCGGCACGAGCCGCGCGTTCGCGCCGTCCTCGAGCACCTCGCGCGGCCCGGGCCCGTCGCCGCTCACGACCGCGCGCCCGGCCGCGAGCCCCTGATAGCACTTGTGCGGGACGACGCGTCCCGCCTTCTCCCCGGCGCCGAACGCGCCGAGCACGACGTGCGCCCCCGCGAGCAGGCCGGGCAGCGTCGCGTAGGGCACCGCGCCCGGCAGCGACACGTTCGGAACGCCGCGCGCGAGTTCGCGGCACGCGTCGAACTCGATGCCCTTCCCCGCGAGCACGATCTCGTGCGCCGGCAGGTCGCGGCGCCCGGCGAGACGGCGCGCGGCCTCGACGATCGTGCGCGCGCCGTGGAGCGGCAGGAATCCTCCCACGTAGAGCACGCGCACGGGCCCCGACGCGGGCGGCGGCGGCACGTCGAAGAACGCGCGCTCGGCGCCGACGAGCACGCGCGCGAGCCGCGACCGGGCCGCGCCGAGCGACTCGAACAGCGCGCCGTGCGCCCACGTGTCGCACAGCACGCGCGCCGCGAGCCCGAACGCGATGCGGTCGATCGTGCGGTTCCACGTCGACTGCGCGGAGCCCGGCGCGTGGATCCCCCAGTCGCCGACGAGCGTGTCCCAGCGCGACACGAGCGGGTCGAACACGACCGGCCGCGGCCCGGCGAGCAGCCGCGCGAGCGCGACGTCCTTGTGCCGGAACTCGGCGACGAGCACGACGTCGCAGCGGTTCGAGATGCGCGCCCACGCCGCCGCCAGCGCCGGCCAGCGCCGGAACGCGCGCGTCTCGCGCACGCGCGCCTCGACGACCTCGACGCCGTGCCGCGCAAGACCCTCGCGCAGGATGCGGTTGCGCGGGTACGCCGGGTCGTAGGCGCCGAAGAATCCGACGCGCATCAGCCGCGGCGCTCCGCGCGGCCGCGCGACCACAGCTCCGCGTACTTGAGCAGCACCTGCGCGGCGGCGAGCGCGCACACGATCGCCCCGTGCGCGCCGTCCAGCACGCCGAGCTGCAGGACGTACATGCGGACGAAGCGGAGCGGCGGCCGCACGACGACGTCGAGCGCGCTCGCGCGCCGACCGGCGCGCCACGCCTTCTCGGCGCCGGCGTGCGCGTAGCGCCGGAGCTTCGCCACGCACGCGTCCCACGTCGCGTAGCTGTGGTGTTCCAGCGTGCCCGCGAGCGGGCGCACCGGATCCGTCACGAGCACGCGCTCGTGCACGGGAGCGTCGTCGAAGCGCGCGTGCTCGCGCCGGAAGAGCCGCAGCACGCGCTCGCCGCGCCAGCCGCACCAGCGGATCTCGCGCCCGAGGAAGTACGTCCGGCGCTCGAGCGTGTACGCCGCGACTTCGGAGGACGCGGCGGCGTCCGCCGCCGCCGCGATCGCGCGCGCGTCGGGCCGCTCGTCCGCATCCACCCACAGCACCCACGGCTCGCGGCAGTGCGCGAGCGCGAACGCCCGCTGCGGGCCGAAGCCGTCGAGCGCGCGCGCGAGCACGCGCGCGCCCGACCGCTCGGCCGCGGCGCGAGTCGCCGGGTCTCCGCCCGAGTCCCACACGACGACGATCTCGGCCGCGAACGCGAGCGCCGGCAGCAGGCGCTCGAGTTCCGCCGTCTCGTCACGCGCGAGCAGCAGGACCGAGATCGGGGCGCGCCGGGTGTCGTTCATGTCGCTCCACGTGGGCGAGGACGAGCGCCGCCGCGGCGTCCGGATGGAGCCGCGTCATGCACGTCCAGTGAGGGCACGAGGTGAGATCGCAGCCGCGGCAGGGCGCGTCGCTGAACCAGAACGCGTGCGGACCCTCGGGCGGCTGCCAGTTGTCGGGATGCGTGGGACCGAACCACGCGACGCTCGGCACGCCGAGCGCGGCCGCGAGGTGCCGCGGTCCGCTGTCCGTGCCCGCGACGGCGCCGAGCCGCGCGATCACGGCCGCGAGTTCCGCGACGCCGCACGGCGGCAGCGCGCACACGTCGGGCGCGAGCGCGCCGAACAGCGACGCGAGGCGCTCCTCGCCCGGCCCGAGCAGCAGCACGACCTCGCGTCCCGATGCGAGCAGCCGGCGCGCGAGCGCGACCGCGTGCGACGCGGGCCAGGTCTTCGTGGGCCAAGTGCCGGCGGCGACGAGCCCGATCGCACGCCCGGGTTCGCGCACGCCCGCGGCCACGAGCAGTTCCGCCGCGCGCGCGTCCGCCGCGGCGGAACGCGCGATCTCGGCGCGGAGCCCCGCGTCCCGTCCGCCGGCCGCGAGCGCGAGCCGCACGTGCGTCGCCGACGCGTGCTCGCGGCGCCCGTCGGCGCCCCGCCGCGTGCGCGGGACCGTGCGGTTGTACGCGCTCGCGCGTGCGCGCAGGTCGTAGCCCGCGCGCACCTCCGCGCCGCTGCCGCGCACGAGCAGCGCGGTGCGCGGATTGCCGAAGAAGTCGACGACCGCGGCGTAGCGCCGTGCGGCGAGCGTGCGCCGCAGCCGGAGCGTCGCGCCGGTCGCGCGCGGACTCTCGATCACCTCGCCCACGAACGGGAGTCCCGCGAGCAGCGGCGCGTAGCGGGCGTCCGTCACGACGTCCACCGGGCCGCCGTGGCCGGCCGCGAGCGCGCGCAGCGCCGGCGTCGTCAGCACGACGTCGCCGA
>JBGAOA010000075.1:0-19155 GCA_044222065.1 Candidatus Eiseniibacteriota bacterium | reverse complement strand
ACGCTCGCGGAGGCCGCGTGGCACGCGGGCCGCGGCACGGCCGCGGCGCGCACGGCGCTGTCCGCCGCGCGCGCGAGCGTGCGCGCCGAGGACCGCTACCTCGTGGATCTCGAACACGGCCGGCTCGCGGGGGTGGACGGCGACGCCGTCGTGGCGCTCGCGGCGTTCGACTCGGTGCTCGCCTACCAGTCGGACAACCCCGAGGGCATGCAGGGCCGCGCGGCGGCGCTCGCGCTCGCGGGCCGCGACGACGAGGCGTTCACGCTCTACGACCGGGCGGTGCGCGAGCGCACCGGCGTCGCCGGGCTGCGCTGCGAGTTCGCGCGCGACCTGCTGCGCGCGGGGCGCGTCGCCGAGGCGCGCGCCCAGCTCGACGAAGCGAAGCTGCTCGACGAGGAGAATCCGACGGCCGAAGCGCTGCGCGCGTGGGCCGCGCTCGCCGCGGGCGACCTCGCCGCGGCGCGTGCCGCGGCGGATCGCGCGAGCGTGTGGGGGCCGTGGTGCGACCTCGCCGCGATCGTGCGCGGCGCGGTGGAAGCGAAGGCGGGACGCACCGCCGCCGCCAGGGCCGCGTGGGCCCCGGTCGATTCCCGGCGCACGTCGAATGCGGCGCCGTCGTGGGTCTATCGCGCGAAGCTCTCGACCTGGGAGCAGGCGCACGCGCTGCCGGCGGCCGAGCGCGCGATCCTCGACGCGTTCCGCGCGAACTAGCGCGCGCGAGATCCGGCGCGTTGCGCTCGTACGCCGGCGAAGCGCCAGCGCGCCTCAGTCGAGCCGGACGAGCCTCGCCGAAGTCACCGTCTCGCCGTCGTCGAGGCGCGCGAAGTAGAGCCCCGCGGGGACGCGCGCGCCGCGCGCGTCGCGGCCGTCCCAGCCCGCCTCGTGCGCGCCGGCATCGACGCGGCCGTCCGCGAGGCGCCGCACTTCGCGCCCGGCGAGGTCGTAGATCGAAAGCCGCGCCGCGCCCGCGCGCGGCAGCGTGAACGCGAGCCGAGCCGAGGCGCGGAACGGATTCGGAACGACGGCCGAGAGCCGCAGCGACGCGGGCGCGGGCGCGCCGTCCGCCACGCCGACCACGCCCTGCTCGATCTCGTTCCGCACCCACGCCGCATTCGCGGGCGTGAGCTGCACGTGCTCCTCGTTCGCGAGCGGGAAGTACACCGCGTCGAACGGCGTGAGCGCCGCGAGGTTCGGCGCGCCCGCCACGTCGAAGAACGGATCGCTCGTCGCGAGCGCGAGCGCGCTCACGGTCGGGATGAACGCGTGCGACGGATGGAGCGCGACGATGTCGCCGTACGGCGCGGCCGTCGTGTCGAGTTGCGTGAACGAGGCGCGCGAGCCGCCCGGCGCGCCGTCCCACGGCAGCGTGCCCGACACCGTGACCGCCTGGCTCGTGGTCGAGAACAGGATGCGCAGGCTGCCGTCGAAGATCTTCGTGCCTGTGCCGTTCGGCACCGCCCAAACGTGCCCGCGGAGCGCGACGAGCAGGTCGCTGTAGGCGTACTGGATCACCTGCGCGCCGGGCGCGAAGCCCTGGTCGTCGCGGTCGCCGCTGCCGTTCGCGATCGCGACCCGGCGCGAGAACTGCGGCCAGCCGCCGAGTGCGGCGAAGTGCGCCTGCAGCGTGTCGAACAGCGCGTCGGCGCGGCCGGTCGTGCCGGCCGGCGTCGTGAAGTGGTAGAGCAGCATCTCGCGCGAGGCCGGGCGCTGGAGCGCCGCGAGGAACGCGGCCGCACTCGTGGACTGCCCCGAGAAGAAGTTGATCCAGTACTGGAGTCCGAGCGGGATGTTCGCGCCCTTCTGTGGCGAGTCGAACGAAACCCACGTGCGCACGCGGTGCGGGATCGCGTGCGACTCGAGCCACAGCAGCGCGTAGCGCGAGCACAGTCCGCCCATGCTCGCGCCGACGAGCGCGATCGTGCTCGACGGCGCGATCGTCGCGCCCACCTGCTGCAGGAGTTCGGCGACCACGAGGCCGTTCGTCTCGATCGGGTTCGTCGAGTCCGTGAAGTTGAGCACGATCGCGTCGAAGCCGTCGGCGCGCAGCGATTCGAGCAGGCCCTGCCCGTTCAAGAGCGCGTACAGCTCGTCCCAGTCCATGCTGTTGTCGAGGTCGAATCCCTCGGCCACGACGACGGGGTTGACGACCGAGGCGTGTCCGGGCGCGAGGTACACGTAGGCGTCGCCGGCGCCGAACTGACCCTGGTACGCGACGCTTGCCGTGACGTGCAGCGTGTCGTTCGGAAGCGGCGCCGCGAGCGTCACGACGTCGAACGCGGCGTGCGCTTCGGCGACCGAACCGTCCGAGCGGGCGAGCCGGAAGGCGATCGTTCGCGGCCCGGGCGTGGCGTAGCGCACGCGGACGCGCTCGCCGGGCGCGACCGGCCGATAACCCGCGCCGTCGGCGAAGTCGATCGCGATCGAGCGCGGACCGAGCGGATCGTCGGTGATGCACAGCGAACGTTCGAGCGCGAACGTCACCTCGCCGCCCCGATACGTGCGCGGCGCGAACGCCGCGGCGAGCGTCGCCTGCCTGCGCTCGAGCGGGGCTTCGCCCGTCGCGACGGCGCGGTCGCCCGCGATCGTCACGGCGCCGTCCGCGATCGCTCCCGGACGGATGCGCTCGAACCCGCGGTCGATGAGCGCGAGCGGCACGACGCGTTCGCGCGCGAGCGCGCGCGCCGCGCGATCGAGCGCTTCAGCCGCGGGCGCCGTGGAGGTCGGGAACGTCGCGCGCCGCAGTTCGTCGTACGCCTGCCGCCACGTCGCGCGGTCGCACGCCGGCGCGCCCGCGGAACCGTCGAAGCGCTCGAGTCGCGCGAGCGGCAGCACGCGGTCGTACAGCACGCCGCTCGCCGCCCACGGTTCGAGCGGCGCGAGCCCGCGGGCGAGGTCGGCGCCGGGATCCGCCGCCGCGGAAAGGAACGCAGTGGCGAGCGCCAGCACGAGCAAAGAGGCGGCGAAGGAGGCGGAGCGGAGTCGGCGGTGCACGGGGAACCTCCGGAAGGTCGCGGGCGCTGCGCGCGAATCGCGCGTGAAGCCTAGCACGCGCGGCGCGCCGCGCGACCCTCCGAATGCCCTACCGCCCGCCACCCTCGACGAGGCGCTTCAACGTGCCGAAGTCGTGGTTCATCTTCTTCGCGGCCTCGGGCGTCACGAGCGGCTCCATGAGCTGGATCATCCAGCCGACGTACTTCGACGTGCCCGTCATCGTCACCTTCGTTCCGGCGCCCGAGGGCTCGAGCACGTACGAATAGTCGCCGTCGAAGCCCTGGTCGAGCGAGACGCGCACGTCCACGCGGCGCGGCGGTTCGTAGCGCGTGACGACGCTCTTGAGCTCGATGCGCTTCTTCATGTTCGGATCGTTCATGAACCACGATTCGCGCGCGCCGACGCCCGCGGGCGTCGTCTCGTCGCGGCGGACCTCGGCGAGCCAGCCGACCCACTGCGTGAGCCGCGCCGGCTCGGTGATCCACGTCCACACCGTGTCCACCGGAGCCGCGATCTCGACGCTCGAGACGATCCGGCCCGCGTTCGGGCGGCGGGACATCGCGAACAGCACGAGCACGGCGAGCACGCACAGCAGGACGATTCCGAGCAGCACGCGAACGAGCAGCGTCATCATGAACGGCGGCCTCCGGTGAGACGTTGTCCGAGGCGCGCGCCGAGCGCGGCCCCCGCGATGCCGGCCGCTTCGGCCAGCGTGATCCAGGTGCAACTCCACGCGAGCGGCATCGCGTGGCCCGCCCGTCGCGGAACGAACGACAGCACGAAGTGCCAGAACGCCTCGCCCGCGGCGTAGACGAGCGCCGCCGACACGGCGCCGGCGAGGAGCGCGAGCAGCGCGGGCCGCGCCCCGAGGCGGCGGATGCGCCACAGCAGGAGCGCGGGCAGCGAGCGCAGCGCCTCGCGCGCGAGCCCGTGACCGTCGCGTGCGACCGCGGCCGCTTCGAGCAGTTCGCCCGCGAGCGCGTCGCGCTCGCCGGGCGGGGCGAACGCCACGACGGCGGCGAGCACGAGGCGATCGAGGGCCGTGTTCACGCGCGGCCGAGCCTCAGCCCTTCGCTCATGCGGGCGAGCGTGTCCTGCACGCGCGCGAGCGCGCGCCGGCCGTCGGCGGTGACGCGGAACAGCCGCTTCACCCGGCCCTCGCGCGCGGCGCCGCCCGCTTCGCGCTCGGATTCGAGCAGGCCCTTGCCCTCGAGCCGGTCGAGCGTCGCGTACACCGCGCCGATCGACACGTCGCGCCGGGCGCGCTCGCGCAGCTCGGCGCGCACGCGCATGCCGTGCGCCTCGTCGCGGAGCCGCAGCACCGCGAGCAGCACGAGCTGCTCGAACTCGCCGAGGTAGAGATCGTCGCCCATGTTCTACATTGTAGAATCAGAAGGCCGACGCCGTCCACGGAATTCTTGCGTTCGGCGTCAGTCCAGCCGGGCGATCCGGGTCGTGACCGAGCGGCCCGCCGAGAGCACGCGCACGAAGTACACGCCGCGCGGCAGCTCCCGGGCGTCCCAGTCCACGCTCGTTTCGCGCGCGGGCGCGAGGCCGTCGAACAGCGTCGCCGCGCGGCGGCCGCGCAGGTCGAACACCTCGACGCGCACCGGCTCGCCCGCCGCGGCGCGGAACGCGACGGTCACTCGATCGCGGGCCGGATTCGGCGTGGCGCGCAGGGACAGGCCGTCGGGCGAGGAGGCCGCGCCGGGAACCGCGACCGGATTCAGGTACGGGAACACCTCGAATTCGAAGCGTCCCGAGGCCTCCGCGAAGAACGACGCGGGCGCCGTCATGCAGCCGAGCACGCAGACGCTCTGCCGGTTCCACGCGGTCGCGAGCAGCTGCACCGTGCGCGCGAGCGAGTAGGTGTCGGAGCCGACAGTGATCGTCGAGCCCGTGACGCCCGAGAGCAGGTAGGCGTCGTCCACCGGCTTCGTGATCGACGCGGTCTGCTCGGTGTACGCCGTCGTGTCCCCGAGCGTCGAGGTCGACACGCCGTTCACGGGCGCGAGCGAACCCGGGAGCCCGCCCAGCCGCTCGCCGATCGCGTGCCCCGCGCGTCGAACGGCGATCCAGTACGGCGTGCCCGTCGGGCCCTTCACGTACACGCTGACCGTGAGGCGATTCGTGAGCAGGTCGTTGCCGCCGGTGCGCAGGTCGATGTCGCTCGTCGCAGCGAGATCGGCGGAGAAGGCGCCGTCCAGCGCGTCGTACGACGTGGACAGGTGCGCCGTGCCCCGGGTCATGAGCGTGTCCCGCGATCCGGAGGCGTGCAGCTCGGTGCCGCTCGCCGTCGAGTCCGACCACACGACGTGATCCGCCGCGAAGACGTAGTAGCGGAAGTCGCGATAGTCGTTCACGACGTAGTAGACGTCGCCCGGCGCCGCGACCTGCGCGGCGGCGGGCCGAGCGCCGGTCGCGGCGGCGAGGACGAACGACAGGATCGGGACGACGAGCTTCGAGCGCTTCATCGGGGGCTCCTCGGAGGCGTGACCGGTCGGTGAACCGCGCCGTCGGGCGGCGCAGCGCTTCGGGCGCCGCCCCCGGGGACTGAGATGAAGCGGTGCACCGCAGAGCCTACCGGACTGCCGGGGCGCGCGGTGAGGAATCTCGCCCGCCGGAACGTGTTCCTCCCCCCGCTCGCGCCTCGGGATGCGAACGCTCCGCCGTCGCGGGTGACGTCGTGGCCGGGCTCCCCGGCTTCCGATCCGTACCGCGATCCGGGTACACTTTTCGGGCGCAAATCCGGTCCTTCGAGGACGCCGCTGGGACGGCGTTCCTTCCGCATCCGAGGCGGCCGCCGGGCTCAGACCCGGCGGCCGCGCTCGCAACCCCGAAAGGTGTGGCCCCCATCCGTGAGAAAGCCCCTGGCGTCCTTCGCGGCCGCGCTCCTCGCATTCGCGCTCACCGCCTCGGCGGCGCGCGCCGACGTGTTCATCTCGGAGCTGTGCGATCCGCTGAACAACTTCTCCACCGACCGCTACATCGAGATCTACAACTCCGGCCCGGGCCCCGTGAGCCTCTCCGGGTGGTCGCTGATCGCGATCGCGAACAGCGCGAACGCGATGACCTGGCCGCTCTCGGGAACGATCGCCGCCGGGCAGGCGAAGGTCGCGGGCTACACAGCGCCGGTCACGGCGTTCACGCCCGACTTCACGAACGCGGCGTGGAACACGAACATTTCGGGCCAGGGTTCGTTCAACTGGAACGGTCAGGTCGGTGACGGCGCGAAGCTCGTGAACGGCTCGGGACTGACGGTGGACAGCCTGATCGCCACCGGCGTGCTGTTCAAGGACGGCTCGCTCGTGCGCATCGCGAGCGTCGGGACCGGAAACCTCGGCCTCCTGCCCGCGCAGTGGACGTTCACCGCCGTCACGCTCGCGACCGACGCGACGCCCGGCTCGCACAATGGCTCCGCACCGCCGCCCGCGGGCCCCACGATCACGAACGTCGTCACCGACCCGGCCGTGCCCGGCGCCGGCACGCCGACCGACGTGCTCGCCGACGTCACCGACCCGAACGTCATCAACGCCGTCACGCTCTCCTGGGGCACCTCCGCCGCTTCGCTCGCGAACTCGATCGGCATGGTGCTCCAGGGCGGGAACACGTACCGCACGAGCGCGCAGATTCCCGGCCAGCCGGGCGGCGCGACGATCTACTACCGCGTGCAGGCCGAGAACGACTCGGCGACGAGCCAGTCGTCGATCCTGAGCTACACGATCGCGGGCGGCGGCGGCGGCGTTCCGCCGAGCGTGCTCGCGGTCGGCGAGATGAGCGACTCGACGCTGCTCGTGTTCTTCAGCGAGCCCGTCGAAGAGACGAGCGCCGAGACGGCGTCGAACTACGTGATCGGGACGAACGTCGCGGTGAACGCGGTGCGCGACCCGGCCCACACCGAGCAGGTGCTGATCACGATGCGCAACCTGACGGCGGGCACGAAGACGCTCACCGTGAACGGCGTCTCCGACCTCACCGGCGACATCGCGTTCGGCGCGACCCGCTTGTTCAACTACGTGGACGTGACGATCCCGCCGGGTTACTACGCGAGCGCGATCGGACTCACGGGCTCGGCGCTGCAGATCGCGCTGCACAACATCATCAAGAACCACACGTCCATCAGCTACTCCGCGCTGCTCTCCGCGTTCCAGACGACGGACGTGAAGCCGAACGGAAAGGTGTGGGACATGTACTCGGACGTCCCGGGCGGCACGCCGCCCTACGAGTACAGCTTCGGCCAGACCGGGCAGGGCGCGACGGAGGGGCTCGGCTACAACCGCGAGCATTCGTTCCCGCAGTCGTGGTTCAACGGGAACTCGCCGATGTACAGCGACCTCTTCCACCTCTACCCGACGGACTCGAAGGTCAACGGATACCGCGGCAACTTCGCCTACGGCGTGGTCGCGAGCCCGACGACGACGTCGCTCAACGGCAGCAAGGTCGGACCGAGCGCGACGCCGGGCTTCACCGGCACCGTGTTCGAGCCCATCGACGCCTACAAAGGCGACCTCGTGCGCGGCGTCCTCTACATGTCCACGCGCTACCTGTTCGAGGACTCTTCGTGGCCGGGCGGCGATCCGTGCGACGGCGCGCAGTTCTACCCGTGGGCGGTCGCGCAGTACCTCGACTGGTCGGTGAACGACCCGGTGAGCTGGAAGGAACGCATGCGCAACGGTGCGGTGTACGCGATCCAGCACAACCGGAACCCGTTCGTGGACCATCCCGAGTTCCTCGCGGCGATCTGGGACTCGAACGCGACGGTGGGCGTCGCGCCCGGCGCGCCCGTCGCCGCGCTGCAGCTCGGCGCGAACGCCCCGAATCCGTTCACGACGCTCATGCGCATCGGCTTCGAACTGCCGCGCCGCGAACGCGCATCGCTGCGCGTGTTCGACGTGGCGGGCCGCGAGGTCCGCACGCTCGTCGCGGCGGGCGAACTCGACGCCGGCCGCCACGACGCGACGTGGGACGGACGCGATGCGTCGGGCGCGCGCGTGCCGGCGGGGCTCTACTTCTGCCGGCTCGAAGCCGGCCCCGAGACGCGGACGCGCCGCGTCGTCTACGCGCGCTGACGGGCGGCGGCGGGCGTGACCGCGTGCGTCACGCCCGCCGCGCCGCCTCGGGAAACATCGCGCGCACGCGCGCGAGCAGCTCCTCGGGAGTGAACGGCTTCGCGAGGAACGCGCTCGCAGGACCCGAGAGGTCGCGCGTCTCGAGCAGCGTTTCGGCGTAGCCCGAGAGGAAGAGCACGCGCGCGCCGGGCCGCTCGCTGCGCAGCCGCGCCGCCATCTCCCGCCCGCCGAGCCGTGGCATGACGAGGTCGGTCACGACGAGATCGATCGCGCCGCCGTGACGGCGGGCGACCTCGAGCCCCGCGACCCCATCGCCCGCCTCGAGCACGCGGTAGCCGGCGCCCGCGAGCGTGCGGCTGACGAGCGCGCGCACGCCCGGCTCGTCCTCGACGACGAGCACCGTGCCGCCGGTCCGCGCGGCCTCGACACTCGGCGAGGGATCCGCGCTGTCCGCGGGCGCCGCGCGCGCCGGCAAGTCGATCCACACCGTCGTTCCGCTGCCGGGAGAACTCTCGAGCCGCACCGCGCCGCCGCTCTGCTCCACGATGCCGTGCACCGTCGAGAGGCCGAGCCCGGTCCCGCTGCCCGGGGCTTTCGTCGTGAAGAACGGGTCGAACGCGCGCCGGCGCACTTCCTCGGTCATGCCGATGCCCGTGTCGCGAACCTTCAGCGAGACGCACGCACTCGTCGCGAGCTCGGGATGCGAACGCGCACGCGCCGGATCGGGGGGCTCGATCGCGGTCGAGATCGTCAGGGTGCCGCCACCGTGCATCGCGTCGCGCGCGTTCACCGCAAGGTTGAGCAGCACCTGTTCGACCTGGCTCGGATCCACGCGCACCCAGCACGGTCCCGACTCGTGGCGGACGACGAGCTGGATGTCCTCGCCGATGATGCGCCGCAGCATGTCGCCCATGCGGTCCACGACTTCGCGCAACTCGACGACGCGCGGCGAGAGCACCTGCTGCCGGCTGAACGCGAGCATCTGACGCGTGAGCCCGGAAGCGCGACGCGCGGCGTCGAGGATCTGCTCGGCGTCGTCCCGCGCCGTCGTCCGCTCGGCCGCCTGCGCGCGCAGCGACTCCGCGTACCCGAAGATCACCGTGAGGAGGTTGTTGAAGTCGTGCGCGACGCCGCCCGCGAGCTTGCCGACGGCCTCCATCTTCTGCGACTGGCGCAGCCGCTCTTCGAGCTCGCGTCGTTCGGTGACGTCGGCGAGCGTGCCGTCGTAGTGCGCGATCCGGCCCTCCTCGTCGCGCACGGCGGTCGCCGACAGCAGCCCCCAGAACGGCGCGCCGTCGGCGCGCACGACGTGCACCTCTTCGTTGAGCCACTGGCCGCGTTCCGCCATAGCGCGCTCGAGCTCCGCGCGCCGTTCCCGCGCGACGAGCGGCTCGAGGATCGCCCGGCCGAGGACGTCGGCGGCCGAGCCGAATCCGAACATCGTGGCGAGCGCGGGATTCGCATAGGCGACGCGCAGGTCGGTCGTGAGACGGAACACGCCCTCCTTCACGTTCCGGCCGATCGAGGCGAGCAGCGCCTCGCTGCGCGCGCCGCGATCCTCGGCGGCGCGCCGGCCGGCGATCAGCGCTCCGAACACGGGCGGCATCGCGACGAAGGCGAGTTCGAACAGCTGGATCGCGACGTGCCGGTGAGCGCGCGACACCTCGAGGAACGGCCCGACGCCCCGGGTCGTGAGCACCGCGATCGCGAGCGCGGTCAGCGTGCCCGCGAGCGTCGCGCCACGCATGCCGAAGCGTCCGGCGGCGTACAGCACGGGCGGCATCAGGACGACGTTGAGCCACATCACGCCGGTGATGCCCGGCGGCACGAGCGACGTCGTGACGAACACGAGCGCCGGAAGCCCGACGAGGGCGAGCGCGAGCGCCACGATGCGTCGGGGGCGGAAGTCGCGAGGCCGCGCCCCGGACCACGTCACGACGAGCGGCACCACCGCCAGCGCGCCGAGCGCGTTCATGCGCCACCAGCCGTCCCATCCCGAGTAGAACGGCATCGAGGGGTGTTCCCAGAAATAGGATCGTCCGAGCCACGAGAACGCGATGCTTCCGAGCGGCGCGACGCCGGCGGAGACGAACAACGCGGCGACGTCGCGGAGGCGCTCGATCGTCGGGCGGAAGCCGAGCCGTCGCAGCACCAGCGCGCCGAGCAGCGCCTCGAACGCGCTGCCGGCGACGGCCGAGGCGGCGACGCCCAGGTCGTAGCCGAGCAGCATGCGCTGCGTGAACGTGACGAGCGCGACGACCCACGCGGCGCGGTAGCCGAACACGTACGCGCCCGCGATCGCGACGCCGGTCGGCAGCCAGATGATGGCCTGGTCCACGGCGGCCGAGCGACCTTCGCGAATCGCCGCGGCGGCGAGCAGCAGCGCGGCGAACGCGGCCCAACGAAGACTGCCGAGAAGCACCCGACGGATCATACGCACCATCCCCGAGCCGCCGGAGGGACGCACGGCCCGGCTCGCGTGACGAGGGTGCGGGAATCCTATCGCAGGACGATAGGCGCTGCCGAACGCGGCCGTTCGCCGAAGCCGGCTCGGACGCAAGGGAGAACACGCCGACGAAGGAACGTCTCGTGCCGCGGCCGAGCGCCCTCCGGCCGCGCCGGTGCGGCTCCCGCTTCCCGCCGGCGCGAGCGCCCGCTACTGTCGCGACGCACCTCTCCCGCCCGTCGCTTCACAGGAGAAAGCCGCATGAACGTCACGTCCACGCCCCTCGGCGAACCGGCGCCCGGATTGTTCGCGCAGCTCCGCCAGCTCTCGCGCGCGTTCTGGATGCTGAACCTGATGGAGATGCTCGAGCGCCTCGCCTACTACGGCGTGCGCGTCGTCATCCCGATCTACATCGCGCAGGCCGACGAGATCCACGGCCTGCACTTCACGCAGGCGCAGAAGGGACAGATCTTCGGGCTCTGGGCGCTCGTCCAGACCGGCGTGCCGATCTTCTCGGGCGGCTTCGCGGACCGCTACGGCTACAAGAAAACGATCGCCGCCTCGATCGTGATCAAGGTGATCGGCTACCTGCTCATGGCGACGCAGCGCGACTTCTGGCCGTTCACGTTCGGCTGCCTCGTGCTCGCCTTCGGCACGGCGATCTTCAAGCCCGGCGTGTGGGGCTCGCTCCAGCGCACGCTCACGAACGAGACCTCGTCCATCGGGTGGGGCGTGTTCTACATGCTCGTGAACGTCGGCGGATTCCTCGGGCCGCCGCTCGCGCACTTCCTCTACGGCGTCTCGTGGCCGACCGTGTTCTTCGGCTGCGCCGTGATCGTCTCGCTCAACCTGCCGATGCTGTTCACGTATCCCGCCGTGGACGCCGGCGGCGACCAGTCGGGCGGCGTGCTCAAGACCGCTTGGATCACGCTGTCGAACCTGTTCGCGCCGCGGCTCATCGTCTTCATCCTCATCATGTCCGGCTTCTGGCTGATGTTCATGCAGCTGTTCGACCTGCTGCCGAACTTCATCGTGGACTGGGTGGACTCCTCGCGAATCGTCGCCGCGCTGCACCTGCCGGCGATGTTCACGACCGTGACGCCGCGCGGCACGATGGTGGCGCAGGAGTGGATGATCAACCTCAACTCCTTCCTGATCGTGCTGCTCGTGGTGTGGATCTCGTACCTCGTCTCGCACATGCGGCGCGTGCACTCGATCTTCATCGGCATCGCGATCGCCTCGGCCGGGCTGCTGCTCGCCGGCTTCACGATGTCCGGCCTCGCGTGCATCGCGGGCATCCTGTGCTTCTCGGTCGGCGAGATGCTGTCGAGCCCCAAGATGAACGACTACCTCGGCGTGATCGCGCCCGACGGCAAGAAGGGCCTGTACATGGGCTACGCGAACATGCCGACCGCGATCGGCTGGGCGTACGGCTCGTTCCTCGCGGGCGACCTCTACGGAAAGGTCGGCGAGAAGGCGGGGCTCGCGCTGCGCTGGCTCGAAGAGCACGGCGGCGTGCCGGCGGGCGTCGAGCGCACGACCGCGCTCGAGGCGGTGCAGCGCGCGGCCGGGCTCGACGCGGGTGCCGCGACCGCGATGCTGTGGCGCACCTACCACCCCTACCAGGTCTGGTACCCGTTCGTGATCGTCGGCTTCGTCTCGGCGATCGGGATCTTCCTGTACGCGCGCTGGGCGCGGAAGTACGAGGCGCCGGACGTCTAACAAGGACAGGGGTGGCGGGCTGGGATGCGCGATCGGCGCGTCCCGGCGGTCGCTCCCCGACGCCGGTGGGACGGGCGTATCCTTTCCGCCGTACCGGGTCACCCTCGGAGGTCCGTCATGCGATTCGTGCCCGTGGGCGTCGCGCTCCTTCTCGCGCTCGTCGCCTCCCCCGCTTCCGCCGTGTGGCTGCCCGGCGGCAACGTCGTCTCCCCGGCTCCCGCGCTCGACGAAGCGTTCCTCCGCTCTCCCGCGGACGCTTGCACGGACGGCGCGGGTGGTTTCGTCACCGCGTTCGTGAGTGAGGTCTGGCACCCGGGTATCGGGTACGCGAACTCGCGGCTGCTCGCGACGCGCCTCACCGCCAACGGCGAACTCGCCTCGGGCTGGCCGATCGGCGCCGTGAACCTCGCGACGTGGCATCCCGAGGACCCGATCGCGAGCTACTACGAGGGCCGCTCGATCGTTCCGGACGGACTCGGCGGCGCTCACCTGCTCACGCGCCTGTCGGGACTCACCGCCGGCGGCTATCTCGAGCGCATGCGACGCTTCCATCTCCACGCCGATGGATCGTTCTCGGCCGTGCCCGCGGACCCCTTCGAAGCGTTGCTCGTGCGTGATCACAAGGCCGTCGCCGACGGCGCGGGCGGCGTCGTGATCGCCGGCATCCAGATCACGACGGCGCCGCCGCTCGAGACGCCGCCTCCGGCGTACCTGTTCGTGCGCCGCGAGGACGCGGCGGGCGCTCCGCTGTGGACGCCGTCTCCGGGCGCGCCGGGCGTGGCGCTCGCGCTCGCGAGCGACGTCGCCGCGGGCGGCGGGCTCGACGCGCTGCAAGTGCTCGGAGACGACGCGGGCGGCTGCTGGGTGACGCACCTCGGCGTCGTCGCGAGCGAGTACGACCTGCGCGTGGAACGCGTGCTCGGCGACGGCTCGATCCCGGCCGGGTGGCCGGCGGGCGGAATGCGCCCCGCGATCGCGACCGCCTACGAGTTCGAGTCCCGGCTCGCGCGCGGACCGGGCGGGTCGGTGTACGTCGCGTGGAACGACGGCCGCGAGTACCGCGTGAACGGAGCCGGACTCGTGTACCTGACGCGCATCGAGCCCGACGGCTCACGCTCTCCGGGCTGGCCCGATGGCGGCCTGCGGCTCGGGAGCGGCACGGCTCCGCACCGCATCGTCGCGCTCGCGCCCGATGGCGCGGGCGGCGTGTTCGCGGCACGCGCAACCCTCGTCGGTCCGCCCGAGGTCTCCGACATCTGGGCCTTCCGCCTCCATCACGTCGGCGCCGACGGACAAACCTGGCCCGGTTGGCCGGCGGGCGGAATCCCGATCACGGCCGGATGGTCCACCGCGAAGCAGGCCGCGCTCGTGGACGACGGCCTCGGCGGCGTGTTCGTCGCCTACACGGACTACGAGGGACTCTTCGCGAAGCACCTCAATGCCGACGGAACGCCCGGAATCGGATTGCCCGCGGCGGGCGCGCTGCTGAGCGCCGACGGACTCCTGCCCTCGATCGTGCGCTCGGGCGACGATGCGATCGTCACGTGGCAGGCGGCCCCCGAAGGAAGCGCGGCGTATCAGGTGTTCGCGCAGCGCCTGCTGCACGGCGGACTCGTGGCGGTTGGGGACGAATCGCCGATCGCGCCGTCGCGCCTCGCGCTCGTGCGCATCGCGCCGAACCCGGCCGCGGGTCCGGTGCGCGCGACGATCGCGCTGCCGCGCTCGGGCGACGCGCGGATCGAAGTGATGGATGTCGCCGGTCGCCGCGTCATCGAACGCGCGTTCGAGGCGTTGGGCGCGGGGCGCCACGAGATCGCGCTGCCCGAAGCCGCGCGACTCGATCCCGGCGTCTACGTCGTGCGGCTCACGAGCGATGGCGAGTCGGCGAGTGTCCGGATGGCGATCGCGCGCTGATCGCGGACGCGCGATCGCCCCCGCCCTACTCGACCACCGCGACGCGTAGCGTGCGCTGCGTCGCGCCGTGCGAAAGCCGCAGCCAGTAGAGGCCCGGCGCGACGCGGTGCGACTGCGCGAGGTTCACGACGTGGCGTCCGCGTCCGAGCGAGCCGACCTCGCGCGAGGCGATGCGGCGCCCGCCGACGTCGAGCAGCTCGAGCGTCGCGTGCGCGTCGTCGGGCAGCGCGAACGCGATCGCGAGCGCCCCGGCGCGCGCGGGATTCGGGCGCGCGCCTTCGAGCGCGAACGCGACGGCGCCCTCGCCGGCCTCGACGCCCACCGTGCCGCTCGGGATCGCGGTCGCGACCGGCGACTCGTTCCCGTTCACGTCCACGGCCGAGAGCTTGTAGACGTAGCCACCCGGCGTCGGATCGTCGAAGCTCGAAGCGCCCGTCGAGGGCGAGGCGATGAGGTTCGCGGGCGACGGCGTGAAGCCGGCGCCGCCGCCGCGATAGAGGCGGTAGTGGTTCAGGTCGCCTTCGCCGTTCGGCGTCCACGCGAGGTGCGTCGTCCCCGACGCGTAGGCGCCGGCGAACGAAGCCGGCGCGGAAGGCGCGAGGTTGTCCACCGACTGGGCGCTGAGCGGATCGGTGATCGACCACCCCGCCGTCAGCGTGGGGTGCGCGGTCACGACGAACGTGTTCGCCGCGAGATTCGAAATGGTGGGGATCGCCGCCGTGTAGTTGGCCTGCTGCATCGCCGGGATCGTCATCACGAGCGCCCACGTTCCCGCCGGCAGGTGGCCCATCGGCTCGGCGCCCGGCCGCGCGGCATTGCGTGCGACGAGTTCGCCGTTTTCGAGGCTCACGTCGATCGACGGCGGCAGCGTCGCGGCGAACTCACGCAGCGCGCGCTCCGACAGCGCCGAGGCGCGCGCCGGAGCGGACGCCCCCGCGGCCGCGGGCGGAACCTGCCGCCACACGGCGTAGGACGAGACGGGCGTGCGAGAGAGCACGTGGTCGTTCAGGTCGCGATCGAACTGCACGTAGAGCCAGCCGCCCTGATCGCCCGGCACGTCGGCGAGGCTCGTGACGGCGAACGAGACGGGCGGACCCGCGCGCACGACGCCGCCCCCCTCGGTGAGGAACCGTGCGCAGAACGTGGAATGCAGCGTGTCGACGACGAGCGTGCTGTTCATGGAAGTGTTCGAAGTCAGACCGTAGACGACGCGGTGGCCGTCGAGGCGACCCGTGAGCGGCGTCGTGCCGTCGGTCCAGATGGCCGCGCCCGCATTCGCGAGCGCCCCGTTGTCGAACGTCTGGCAATCGATCGCAGCGCTTCCGTCCGGAAGGAGGACCGGGCTGCCTGCGCCCAGGGCGTCGCCTGCCGTCGAGCCAACGAGGCTGTTCGCGGGACTCACGGCGCCGACGAATCCCGAGAGGCCGTCGCACTGCGTGATGGCGCCGACGTTGAGCAGGGCGCCGTCGTCCCACGCCGAACTGCGAACGAGGTAGTCTCCATTGGGCAGGGCGGTCAGAGCGATCCCGACCAGGTCGTTCGCGGAGGAGCCGACGAGACTGTTCACGCCCGACACGACTCCGACCCGGCCCGTCGTGCCGCTGCACCACGTGGCCGCGCCGACCCTCGTGACGGCGCCGTTCGACCACTGATAGCTGGACACGACGTAATTGCCGTTGGCGAGCGTCAGGACTCCGCCGACCCCGACCTGATCGAAGGCCTGCGAACCGACGAGCGCGTTCGCGGCGGAGACGGCGCCCTTCACTCCGACGGCGCCGTTTCCAAACACGACCGCTCCCGCGGCGTCGTTCGCCCCGTTCGACCATTGCGGCGCGGCCACGACGTAGTTGCCGTTCGTGAGCGCCGTCACGACCGCGCTTCCGAGATCGTTCGCCGACGTGCCCACGAGGCTGTTCGCCGATGAGAGCACACCCTTGACGCCGCTCGTGCCGCTGCCCCACGTCGCGGCGCCGGCGCTGAGGACGGCGCCGTTGTCCCAACTCGGACTTGTGACCACGTAGTTGCCGTTCGTGAGCGTCGTGATGAGGCCATTGCCCACCAGGTCGTCGGCGGTCGAGCCGACGAGGCTGTTCGCGCTCGAGATCGTCCCCTTCACCCCCGAGGCGCCGTTCCCCCACGTGACGGCCCCGACGTTCGCGATCGCGCCGGAATCCCAGCTGGGGGACCGCACGACGTAGTTGCCGTTCGTGAGCGAAAGGACTCCCCCATTCCCGACGTTGTCGGCGGTCGAGGAGCCCATCAGGCTGTTCACTGCGGAGATCGTGCCGACGACGCCGACCGTGCCGTTGCCCCACGTCGCCGCACCGGCGTCCGCGATGGCGCCGTTGTTCCAGAGCGGACTCGCCACGACGTAGTTGCCGTTCGTGAGGGCCGTGACGCCTCCGGACCCGACCCGATCGGTGGTCGCCGATCCGAGCAGGCTGTTCGTCGCGGTGAGGACACCCGTCACTCCGGTCGTACCCGCGCCCCAGGTCACCGCGCCGGCATCGACGATGGCCCCGTTGTCCCACGAGGTGCTCGCGACGACGTAGTTGCCGTTCGCCAGCACGTCGAAGCCGCCGTTCCCCACGAGGTCGGAGGCCGTCGAACCCACGAGGCTGTTGCCCGCGTTCACGGCACCGGTCCGTCCCGTCGTGCCGCTGCAGAAGGTCACGGCGCCGGCCGAGTTGAGGCCGCCGACATCACAGTTGGGACTCATGACGACGTAGTTGCCGTTCGGGAGCGCGAACACGCCCGAACTGCCGACCTGGTCACCGGCGACGGTTCCGCACAGGCTGTTGCCGAGCCCAATGGAGATGCTCAAAGGCGACGTACCCGATTGGAAGGTGACCGCCCCGGCGCCCGACGCTCCGCCGATCGTCGCACTCGAGGTGCGCACGACGTAGTTGCCGTTCGCGAGCACCGTGACATAGCTCGTCAACTGCCCGACGCGATCGCTGGCCGTACCGCCCATGACCGATCGGAAGCTGCCGATCACGGAGTTGCCTCCGGTGCCGCTCACGAAGGTCACGGCCCCGATGTCGGTCGCGGTGGCCGAGTCCAGGAACGGGCTGCAGATCAGGACGTTCCCGTTCGGCAGCGCGACCAGTCCGGCGCTTCCGACCTGGTCTCCCGCGCGCGCGCCGGTGTGCGTTCCGAGCAGGGCGCCGGTGGAACCGTTGAAGATGTAGACCGCCCCCGCGTCCACTTCGGCGGCGTCGTCCCCGGGCGACGAAATCGCGACGTTCCCGTTCGAGAGGGTGATCACGGAGTTTCAGAAGTTGTTGCCCGGGGCCGGATGCGGATCGGCGAATTCGGGGAACGTGGCGGTGCCGGCGAACGCGGCCGGCGCGGCGAGCGCCAGAAGGGCGAGCGTGACCGCGGCGAACGGCGTGACGCGAATCCGAACCATGCGAGCTCCAGCGCGAACGGTGAGCGAGTCCCCGGCGCGATAGCCCCGGGCGGGTGGTGATGGAGCCTGAGACCGGATCAGCGGCGGAAAGATCACGCCCGGACTCGACGCCGCCGCCGAGGAGGACCGCCTGCTTCGGATCCCTCGAGGCCGACATTGGAGCCGCCCCCGCGTGACGAATCGCCCCTCGAACGGTTCTCACCTGCAGCACCCACCACCACCGGAGAGGCCGCCATGCCCCGCTCGTTGCTCCCGATCCTGCTCGCCGTTCCCCTCTCGCTGCTCTTCAAGGCGGAGTCCGCCGTCGCCGGCCCCGTTCACTGGGCGGACTTTGGCAGCGGCTCCTTCCCGGCCGGGACCGTCCACACGCTGAACCTGTCGCCCGGCTCCACCGTGGACGTACTCGTCGAGACCGGCGGCACGCGCGGTGTGAACGGCGGCACGTTCGACACGCTCGGCCGCGCATCGACCGGACTCGACTACTCCGTGCTTCGGTTGCTCGGCATCTTCAACGGCGGCGGCTTTTCGAGCGTCACCACACGGCTGACCTTTCGGAACTTCCAGCTCGGCGCCTTGCATCAGCGCGGCCTGTTCCTGATCGGTGCCGTGAACGGGCTGTCCTCGCCGATCCAGCTCTCGACGACGCTCCCCGGCGGCACGTCCGTCTGGACCGTCGTCGGCGAGACCTTTCCCTTCGGGGCGGACAACTCGTTCCCCATTTCCTGGAACGCGGCGAGCGGCCAGTTGGAGACTTCGGCGCTCTCCGGAAACGACAGTCGCTGCATCGTGATCGACGTCGGCGACCTGAACGCCCAGGATTCGATCCGCGTCACGCTCCAGCAGCACCTGAACGACGGCATCGTGTTCGGCTTCGGCGAGGAGCTGATCGCCTCGGCGTCGGTGCCGGAGTCGGCCGCCGACGGGGTCGCGTTCGCGCCGCCGTGGCCGAACCCCGCACGCACGACGACGACGTTGAAGTTCGCCATGACGACGAGCGGCCGTGCAAGCGTCGCCGCGTTCGATCTCGAGGGCCGCCGGATCGCGACGATCGCGGACGGCGAACTCGCCGCCGGCGATCACACGCTGACGTGGGATCTGCGCGACGCCGGGGGACGACGCGTGCCGCCAGGCCTCGTGTTCTTGCGCGTCGCGACACCGGCGGGCACGAGCGTGCGGAGGTTGCTCATCGCTCGCTAGGTGGAGCGCATCGCTACCGATAGAGCGTCTTGAGCTTTCCCCACGTCACCGCGCGCACCGGCACCGTGCCCGCGTCGTATCCCTGACACGACACGATCGAAGCGCCTTCGGGAAGCCCCGCGAACGTTAGCACGCCCGTCGCCTCCGACGCGTGCGCGCCTCCGACGCCGCGCGCCCCCCACACCGAAGCGTGGATGCGCTCCGGCGTCCCGGCGACGATCGTGAGCGGCACTTGAATCACGTCGTGGAACGACACGCTGCCCGAGAACAATCCGACGTTGTGCGTGACCTGATCGGCGAGCGCGCCGTGTTCGAGCTTCGCGGCGTAGTAGCCGCCGCAACCGCTCCCTCCGCACCCCGTGGTGGAGACCGATCCGTCCACCGTGAGCAGCGCCGTCACCGCC
>JBGAOA010000074.1:0-20564 GCA_044222065.1 Candidatus Eiseniibacteriota bacterium | reverse complement strand
CGCCGAGCCCGCGCGGAGCCAGGACGGTGGAGCGCGGGCGAAACGTAGCGAGCCGGAGCAGGATGCGGAGGCGAGCGGCCCGAAAGGGCATCTTGCTCGGTTCGTCCCGCACGGTCGTGGTGGCAGATCCTCGTCCCGTAGCGTGACGCGAGCGGCCCGGAACGACATTTCGCTCGGCGCTTCACGGATGCGACGTCGCGGTGCGGGCGCCGCGGCAACGACTACTCGTCAAGCAACTCCGGCTCCGCGCGATACTCCGGCCCCGCGAATTCGCGCGCGCCGAACGCGCGGTCCACCGCATCGCGGATCGCCGTGCCGATCACGCGTTCGAGCAGCGAGCCGCGCGGCCGGCGGTACTCGGCCGGCGCGAGCTTCAGCCCCGCCGGGATCCGCGCGAGCGATCGCGCCTCGGCGATCGCCTCGTCGAGGCCGCCGATCGCGTCCACGAGACCCTTCGCCTTCGCGTCGTCCCCCATCCACACGCGCCCGCGCGCGACCGCGTCCGCCGCATCGTGCGTGAGCCCGCGGCCCGCGGCCACCCGCGCGAGGAAACGCTCGTACGTGCGCGCGATCGCCGAGTCCGCGATCGCCTGCATCGCCGGCGTCCAGTCCGCGTTGTAGGACTCGCCGCCCATCCACGCGCCGCGCTCGAACACGTCCTGCCGCACGCCGCGCTTCCGGTACCAGCCCTCGAACGACGGCTTCACGAACACGACACCGATCGAGCCCGTGCGCGTCGCGCGGTCGGCGAAGATCCTCTTCGCGCCGCACGCGATGTAATAGCCGCCGCTCGCGGCGACGCCGCCCATGCTCACGACGAGCGGCTTCTTCGTCTCGCGCTGGAGCCGCGCCGTCGCGTGGTGGATGAGATCGCTCGCGTTCGTCGAACCGCCCGGGCTCTCGACGCGCAGCACGACCGCCTTCACGTCGCGCCGGCGGAACGCCGCTTCGAGCTGGCGCGTCACGGTCTCGGAGCCCATGTACGGACCGTTCAACAGGTCGCCGCCCGAGCGCCCGACGTCGATCGCGCCGCTCGCGTAGACGATCGCGAGCCCCGTCGGCCGCGCCCACTCGCGCGCCGCGGGCGCGAGCGCGCGCAGCGGCGCCGTGCGCGGCTTCGCGCCGAGCCCGCACAGCCGCCCGAGTGCGGCGAGCGCGTCCTCGCGGTAGCCGAGCGAATCGAGCACGCCGAGGTTCACGAGGCCCGCGGCGCCCCATGCGCGGCCGTCGATCGCCGCGAGCAGATTCTCGCGCGGGATCGGTCGGCTCGCGAGGAACGACGTTACGAACAGCTCCTGGATGCGGTCGAGCTGCTGTTCGAGCGACTCGCGGTCGTAGGCGTTCGTCGAGTCCACGCTGTAGTTGCGGTACGCGGACTTGTACTCGCCGATCGACGAACGCTCGAGCTTCACGCCGAGCGAGTCGAGCAGGCCGCGGTAGTAGCGGCGCTCCGAGCGCAGGCCGAGCCCCGAGAACCACGCGTCGCCGCTCGCGAACGAGCGGTCGCACCCGGCCGCGAGGTCGAGCGCG
This sequence comes from Candidatus Eiseniibacteriota bacterium, assembly GCA_044222065.1. Taxonomy (GTDB): domain Bacteria; phylum Eisenbacteria; class RBG-16-71-46; order RBG-16-71-46; family RBG-16-71-46; genus JBGAOA01. The sequence goes on along the minus strand of JBGAOA010000074.1, from coordinate 19,034 downwards.
CCGCGGCCGCCGCCGTACTCGATGTAGGCCACGACCGGCTTGCCGGCCGCGCGCAGCCGCGCGACGTACGGCTTCAGCTCCTCGATCTGCGCCATGTTCGTCACGTAGCCCAGCTCGAGCAGGACGCCGCGCGTGAGCGGGTCCTCGAGCGCGCGCTCGAGCCCGCGCCGCACCGGCGCCACCGACACCGTCGAGCCGCCGCCGAGCCACGAGTTGTCCGCGATCGTCTCGTCGGCGAGGTGGCCGCCGAGGCGCAGCGTCGCGACGCGGCGCTCGGCGCGCGAGGCGAACGCGGTGCGGTCTTCGGCGTCGTGGATCGAAACGCCGTACGTGTGGTTCGCGAGCACGCCGTCGGGGGTGAAGGCGGCGTGCCATCGCGCGCTCGAGCGCGGACCGAAGCACGCGAAGCCGAGGTTCCAGCCGTCGCGATCCACCGAACCGCGCAGCGCGAGCCCGGGGATCAGCTCGAGCTCGGCGCCGAAGCGCGAGCGCGCGGCGTCGAGGTTCGCGCGCTCCTCGAGCACCGCGTCGGCGCTCACCGTGAAGCGCGGGCCGAGGTCGTGCGCGCGCGACGGAACGAGCGCGAGCGGGCGCAGCGCGACCCCGGCGCCGTATTCGCGCGCCGCGCGAATCCCGAGGAGGCGCGGCTGCGTGAGGTGTTCGGCGGTCGCGCCGAACGACGCCCACGCGGCGGGCCGCGACAGCACGCCGATGCGCAGGTCCGCGGTGCGCTCGCCGCCGCCCGCGGCCGACGTCCAGCGCAGCGCCCAGCCCGCGCGGAAGCGCGGCGCCCCGAACGCGAGCCCCGCGCCCGCGGACGTCGGGCCGTCGCGCACGTGCGCGGCGCCGAAGGCGAGGCCGTGCGCGTTCAGCGCCGCGCGCCACGCGTTCGCGTCGCCGTCGAAGTCCGTGTACGCGACGCTGAGGTCGTGCGGATAGCGCAACCCGGCGAGCGCGGGGTTGATCTCGAAGCCGCTCGCGCCGTCCCAGCCCGCGCGCGCGTCCCAGCCTTCGAACGATGGCGCACGCTCGGGCGGCGGCTCGCCGCAGGAGAGCCCCGGCACCTGCGCCGCGGCGATCCGTCCGTGCGCGAGCGCGAGCGCGAGGGCGGCAGCGAACGCGAGCCGGCGGCGCACGACGGGCCCCGCTACTGCGACGCGGTGACGCCCACGCGCGGGCAGTTCGCCGCGAGCGCGCACGTCGAGCAGTTCGGCTTCCGCGCGTTGCACACGCGGCGCCCGTGCAGGATCAGCCAGTGCGAGAACACCGTCCACTGCGCCTCGGGCACGATCGGTTGCAGCGCGAACTCGATCTTCACGGCGTCCGTCTCGCGCACGAGCCCGAGCCGGTTCGAGAGCCGCGTGACGTGCGTGTCCACGACGAGCCCCGGGATGCCGTAGGCGTTCCCGAGCACGACGTTCGCAGTCTTGCGCCCGACGCCGCGCAGCGCCGTCAGCGCCTCCATCGTGCGCGGCACCTCGCCGCCGTGCTTCGCGACGATGTCGGCGCACGCCGCGTGGATCGCCTTCGCCTTCATGCGGTAGAAGCCGGTCGAGCGGATCACGGTCTCGAGATCGGGCAGCGGCGCGTTCGCGAGCGCCGCGGCGTCCGAGTACTTCGCGAACAGCACGGGCGTGACCAGGTTCACGCGCTGATCGGTGCACTGCGCCGACAGGATCGTCGCGACCAGCAGTTGGAGCGGCGAGCCGAAGTCGAGTTCGCAGCGCGCCTCGGGGTAGAGCCGGTCGAGCGTTTCGAGCAGCGCTGCGACGCGCGCGGGCTCGGGCGCGACGAATCGTCCGCGCGGACGCGCGGGGCGCTTCGGCGCGGCGGCGCGTTTCGGCGCGGCCTTCGCGCGGGCGACGGGCGCGCGCTTCTTCGCGCGCGGCTTCGACAGCGGCGTGCGGCGCGCGGCGGACTTGCGCTTGGGCCGCGCACCCTTCGGCGCGTGCGCGGCGGCGCGCTTCGCCGTGCGCTTCCCGGGCGTGGCGCGCGTGCGGCGCGTCGCGGGGACGCGCGCATCGGAATTCGCCTTGCGGCGCGAGCGTGGGGACTTGCGGGCCATCGCGTGCGCGACGGTAACGGAGGGGTGCGAGCGCGGCAAGACTCGCCGCCTCCCCGAAACGAATCGGGCCCGGCCGCCGCCGGGCCCGCTCGTGCTGGAGGGAGACGCCCGGTCGGCCGGAGCCGTTCACGGGCCGCGTCGCGAGAGCGTCCCTCGGCCGCCCGAGACAAGAAGCGGAGTCCGGCTGCGACGCAGTCGTGGTCGTGCACCACGTCGAGGAGCAGCCGGACTTCGCGACGCCGAATCGGGTGGCCGAGGGACGCTCGCAGCAGCGACCCGTGAACGGCTCCGGCCTAGAACCCCCAGCTCAACCCGAAGCGCGCGCCCACGCCGTCGAGCGACACGCGCTCGCGGTACTCGAAGCCGAACAGGTCCTGCACGTCGCGCTCGGCGTCGCCCTGATGCACGAACACTTCGCCGAACAGCCGCGACTGGCCCGACAACGGGAGTGCTGCGCCGGCCCAGCCCTCCCACATGAAGCCGCCGAACGTGGCGTCGAAGCGTTCGCCGGTCGTGTAGTCGTCGGCCGTGAGGAACAGCACGTGGTAGCCGCCGCTCAGTCCGCCGTACGGCACGACCGGAGCGCTGTCGTCGCCGCTCACCTGGATGAAGAGGTAGATCGGCAGCAGGTCGCTCGAGGCACTCGACAGCACGCGCTCGGGGAAGATCGTCGTGCCGCCCTGCGAATAGGGATCGCCCGAGACCGTGCGCGACTTCTCGGACTTGTGGTGCCAGTCCACGCCGCCGCCGAACTGGATGTGCGGGTCCACGAGCGGGCCGCCGCGGATGCCGAGCACGAAGGCGTTGTCACCCTTGCCCTCGGGATCGAAGAAGCCGGCGTGCACCTGCGCGGGCGCCGCGTACACCGGACGGCCCGAACGGCGGCCGGCGTAGCGCGGGCGATAGCGCGTCGAGGCGTTGTACGGCACGTCGTCGTGCGGCGTCGCGGATTCGATCGTGATCGTCTGCGGCGCGGGCATGTCCTCGCGGCCGTGCGGCACGGGGCGCTTCGGAACGAAGCCCGCGGCGAGTTCGCCGCTCGGGGGCGTGGCGGATTCGAAACCGGTCGGCGCGTCGGCGCGCGCGACGTTCACGTTCGCGAAAGCCAGTGTCGCCGCGCTCGCGGCGAGAGCCAGGAGCGCGCCGAGCACCGCTCTCCAGATGAGTCGAGGTCGCATGAGTTGTCCTCCGGGCGGCCAGGGTTCGTTCGACGAACTCCCCACATCGCACGTGCCGTGCCGGTCGGCTCCTTGCTGGAACGCCGCGCGAAGTCGGCCCGAATGCGGCGGATTCGAAGGTGTTTCGCCGCGCCGCGTGGCGCACGCGTCGCGCGGTGTGGCGCGTGCGCCGCACGTCGCGGCAGGCCGCCCTCGCGCCGGCGAACGCCCCGGGACACCGGCAGCCCGCGCCGGCGGAACGCGGTTGCCGGGGCCGCCTGCGCGTGGTAGCGCTCCGCCCGCACCGCACCCCGAACGAACGAGGAGAACGAGAGGCCGATGAAGCTCCACTCCGCCGCGCCCGCCGTGATCGGCGCCGCGCTCGCCGCCGCCGCGCTCACGTCCGCTCCGACCGCGCTCGCGCAACGCTCCGGAACGCCCACGCTCGCCGTGGAGGACACGATGCGCACCGAACTGCCGCCGCAGTTCGTGCGCGCGCAGCGCCTCACGCTCGACGACATCCTCGATCGCGTCGCCGCCGGCGAAGCCCGCCGCGACTCGGCGATCCAGGACCAGGCCTACACCGCCTCGTTCCGCCTCGTGCGGCACACTGCCGAGAAGAACAAGCAGCCGGAGCTGATGAGCGAGACCGTGATGCGCGTGTTCAAGAAGCGGCCGGACCGCGTGCGCTCGATCGAGCTGCGCAAGTGGGAGCTGAAGCCGCCGAAGGACGACGACCGGCACGCGATCAACGTTGAGGTGAGCTCCGACACCGACGAGGAGATCGTGAACTTCGCGTTCCAGCCCGAAGGCCGGCGCGCGTACAAGTTCCGCATCGTCGGCCGCGACTGGCTCGGCGGCAACCGCCTCGTCTACCGCATCCAGTTCGAACCGCGCAGCTCGCTCGACTTCGAACATCCGCGCGGCGAGGTGTGGGTGGACACGAACGACTTCGTGATCGTGCACCAGGAACTCGAGTTCGACCGCTCGCCCGTGCCGATCATCTTGAAGGGCGTGGACCGCATGGTGGTCGAACGCCGGCGCGTGGACGGCCACTGGGTGCTTGCGCGCGTCGTGCTGCGCGGCCGCTTCTCGCTGCCGATCCCGACCGTGGGCCGCTCGTTCGACCTGTCGATGCGCTTCGACGACTACGCGATCAACCGCGGCATCCCCGATTCCGTGTTCGTCGCGAGCGGAGGATCGAAGTGAGCCGGCGCGCGCGATTCCTCGCCTGCGCGCTGCTCGCCGCGTTCGCGTTCGGCGGCTCATCTGCGCACGCCGGCGCCGCGCCGCGCTTCGGCGCGCTCGCGGCGGAGGCCCCGACCGACTCGCTGCTCGACGACTACCTGCGCCATCTCGCCGACTCGACCGACACGTACTTCGGCCTCTCGGCGCAGCGGCCCGACACGGCCGGACTCGACACGGCGCTCGCGGCACGGCTCTCGACGCACGGCGCGGGACGGCTCGGCGGCGCGCGCGGGCGGCAGGCGCTGCGCGTCGCGTTCGCGCCCGACCCCGGCTTTACGCGCGTGGACGGCCCCGTGTACGGCGCGCGCGCGTGGATCGGCCGCCGCTCGGGCCCGGGACGGATCGCGCTGCGGGCCGGTTACGCCTCGGGGCCGAACGAGTGGCGCGGCGGCGCCGGGTTCGAGAAGTGGCTGCGGCGCGGCGACGCGACGTGGATGTTCGAAGCGGGCTTTGGCCGGCTCACGACCGGCATGGACCGCGACGCCTCGGACCTGCGGCTCGCGCAGCTGCGCGCGTTCCTGAACGGCGCCGACACGCGCAGCTACTACCTGCGCGAAGGCGTGAGCGCGCGGCTCGCGCGCGAGCACCCGCTGTGGCGCGCGAGCGCAACGCTGCGCTCGATGGACGACTCGCCGATGGACGTCGCCGCGCGCTGGAACCTGCTGTCCACCGACCTCGTGCGCTCGGACAACCTCGCGGCCGCGGCCGGACGCTCGAACGAGTTCGAGCTGGAAGCGAGCGCGCGACTCGGCACGCTGCCCTACTACGCCGAGGCGAGCTACCTCACGTCGGGGAACGCGCTCGGCAGCGACTTCGAATACCGCCGCTATCGCGGGGCGATCGCGGGCGACGTGGGACTGCGCGGCTGGCTGTCGCTCGTGCCGCAGCTCGAGTACGGGCGGCTCACGGGCCAGCTCGTGCCGCAGTCGGCGTTCTACCTCGGCGGCTCGCGTTCGCTGCGTTCGCTGCGCGGCTCGTCGCTCGCGGGAACGAACGCGGCGCTCGCGCGGCTCGACGCGATCCTGCTGCCGGACATCCTCACGCTGCTGCGCATTCCGCACCCGGACGCGCTGCCGCTCCAGATCGGCGCGTTCGGCGCGATCGGCGCGGTGTGGGGGCGCGATCCCTACGGCGGCCCGGGCACGACCGACGAACCGTGGCCCGAGCACGGCGACTGGCGGCCCGAAGCGGGACTCGCGCTGCTCTACCGCCCCGGGCTTCCCGATCCGAACGGCTTCGTGCGCGTGAGCTGGGCGAACGCCCTCGGGCCTTACGCCGGCGGCTCGCGCATCACGATCTCGTACTCGCGCGGCGTGGACCTGGTGCAGCCGCCCGCGCGTGACTAGGAGGAGCGCTCAAGATGACACCCGCGGATGAACGGCTGTTCCTGCGCCACCTGCTCGCGACGATCGCGTACCGGGGCGCCAAGGCGGTGCGCGGCGCGCCCGCGAGCTTCGCCGGGTTCAAGGCCTCGCCGAAGTCGCGCACGCCGCACGAGATCCTCGCGCACATCGGCGACCTGATGGCGTGGGGACGCGGCATGGTGAGCGGCGAATCGAAGTGGAGCGACGGCGCGCTCGGGACGTGGGACGAGCAGTGCGCGCGCTTTCACCGCGAACTCGCCGCGTTCGACGCTGCGCTCCAGGGCGAGGCGCCGCTCGCGAAGGAGTGGAAGCGCATCGCGCAGGGTCCGCTCGCGGACGCGCTGCAGCACATCGGCCAGATCACGATGCTGCGCCGTGTCGCGGGCACGCCGATCCTCGGCGAGAACTACTTCCTCGCGAACATCGAGACCGGCCGCGTCGGCGAAGACCAGCCGCCGGGCGTGAAGGAGTTCGAGTAGGGCGGGCTCGCCGCCGAACGAACAGAACCCCCGGTGGAGCTTCCCACCGGGGGTTCGTTGCTTCGCGCCGTTCGTTCCCTTGCCCTGGCTAGGAATTCGTACGAGACGACGCGAAGCGAACACTCGATGACGCTCGCGACGGCGGAACCTCGCGGGATCCCGCCGCCGCGCGTCCCCTGTTACCGGGTCACGCCGTTGTGCTTGAGGCGATAGATGTGGCGGCTCTGCACGTTCTGCGCGCGGTTCAGGTGCGCGCGCTCGCGCGCCGTCACGTGGCCGTCGGCCTTCGCGCGGCGCTCGACCCGCGCGACGTGGCGCTGGCCGGCGACGAGGCGGCGCGTCTCGCCGCGCGTGAGTTCGCCGCTGCGCACGCCGTCGCGGATGCGCGCTTCCTGACGCACCTGTCGCCGGTCCACGCGCGGTGTGACCGAGTGCGCGAACGCGGTGCTGGCGAGGGCGGCGAGAGCCGCGGTCATGAGCAGGATCGTGATCGTGCGCTTCATCGTGTTCCTCGTGGTTGCGGGCCCGTGGCCCTGGGAGCGTCGGCGGCGTGCGCGAGTTCGCGCGTTCGCGTCTCCCATCGAGCAGCGCCCGTGCCGCGCGGCGCGTGGCGGTGCCGCCGTTGCGGCGCAGCGGGTTGCGCGCGCCGTGGCCGGGCGCTGCGGGATCCGGCGCCCCGGACGGGACACTCCTGCCACGCGCGTGTGCACCGATCGGGTCGAAGCGCCGCGGCCTCGGGGCGAGGCCGCGCTCGCTCGCCGCGCCGGGCCGCGCGGCGCCCGCGCCGCGAAGCGGGCGGACTCAGACCTCGATCACGCCCTCGAGGAATCGCACCGCGTACCCCGCGATCTTCACGCGCTCGCCCGCGAGTTCGAGCCACAGTTCGCCGCCGCGCTTCGACATCTGGCGCGCGCGCAGCGTCGTGCGGCCGAGGCGCGCCGCCCAGTACGGCGTCAGCATGCAGTGGGCGGAGCCCGTGACCGGGTCCTCGTTCACGCCGACCGCCGGTGCGAAGAAGCGCGAGACGAAGTCCACGTCGGCGCCCGGGGCGGTCGCGGCGAGGCCGCGCAGCGGCAGCTGCGCGAGTGCTCGGAAGTCGGGCGCGAGCGCGTGCACGGCGGCCTCGTCTTCGAACACGGCGATCCAGTCCATCGCCTTCCACACTTCGACGGGCTCGGCGCCCAGTGCCGCGGCGAGGCCCGCGGGCGGCTCGCTGCGCTGCCCCCGGATCGCCGGGAAGTCCAGCACGATGCGCTCGCCCTCGCGCGTCACGACGAGCGGGCCGCTCTGCGAGGCGAACGTGACGCGCGTGCGGGCGGGTTCGAGCGTGCCGAACAGCACGAATGCGCTCGCGAGCGTCGCGTGGCCGCACAGCTTCACTTCGGCCGCGGGCGTGAACCAGCGGATCCGGTAATCGCCCGCCTCGGGAACGAAGAACGCGGTCTCGCTCAGGTTGTTCTCGGCGGCGATGCGCTGCATCACGGGATCGTCGAGCCACCGCTCGAGCGGCACGACGGCGGCGGGGTTGCCCGCGAACGGGCGATCGGTGAACGCATCCACGACGAACTGGCGCAGTCGCACGGGGCCCTCGCGGGTTCGGGAACGCTCGGACTTCGGAGCGGGCGCAGCCTGCCGCCTCGCGGCGCGTCGTCGCAAGCGCGGCCCGCCCGGCCAACGCGCCGCGGACGCGCACGAGCGCTGCCCCGCTCGCCGGCGTCCCACATTCGCGAAACCGCCCGCCGCGACCGGGCGTAGCATGCGGCACACGCCGCGCGGACCGCGCCCTTCGCGAGCCGCGCCCCCCGAACCTCGGCCCGCACCCGACGGGTCGCTCGCTCGCCTCAGACCCGTCGAGGAGGTCACGTCCATGCTCCAGATCCGCAGTCTCGTGAAGGTCTACCCCGGTCCCGTCACCGCCCTGAAGGGCGTGGACCTCGACGTGCCGGTCGGCATGTTCGGGCTGCTCGGGCCGAACGGCGCCGGCAAGTCCACCTTCATGAAGATCCTCGCCGGGCTGCTCGAGCCGACCTCGGGCGCCGTCACGCTCGACGGCGTGGACGTGCTCGCCGATCCGCGCCGCGTGCGCGAGCGCCTCGGCTACCTGCCGCAGGAGTTCGGGTTCTACCCGCACCTTTCGGGCGAGCAGATGCTGATCCACCTGCTCAAGCTCAAGGGCGTCGAGTCGCCGGGCGGGCTCAAGAAGCTCGCCGCCGACCTGCTCGAGCGCGTGAACCTGTCGTTCGCGGCGAAGCGGCCGGTGAAGGGCTACTCGGGCGGCATGCGCCAGCGGCTCGGCATCGCGCAGGCCGTGGCGGGCAATCCGCGGCTCGTGATCGTGGACGAGCCGACCGCGGGCCTCGATCCCGAGGAGCGGCTGCGCTTCTACCACCTGCTCGCCGAACTCGCCGAGGAGCGCATCGTGCTGCTCTCGACGCACATCGTCGAGGACGTCGCGGTGCTGTGCCCGCAGTTCGCGGTGATCCGCGGCGGGACGATCGTCGCGAACACGACGCCGCGCGCCGCGCGGCAGGCGCTGCAGGGCACGATCTTCGAGGGCACGGTGAGTCCGTCCGAACTGCCCGAGCTGCGCGCGAGCCGGCACGTCACGCAGGCGATCCTCGTCGAGGGCCGGCACCGCGTGCGCGTCTACGAACCGCAGGGCGCGCCCCCCGCGGGCTTCGAGCCGGTCGCGGCGACGCTCGAGGACGCTTACCTCGTGCTGATGCGCACGGCGCTCGGCCTGCCGGGCTCGAACGGCGATTCGAAGGGCGCTGCGGCCGAGTCGGCAGCCAGCCTCGCGGGAGCGCGGCCGTGAATCCCGGGCGCCTCTACGAAGTCTTCCGCCAGGAATTCACGCACAACCTGAGGCGGCCGCTCTTCTGGTTCATGATCGTCCTGCTCGGATTCATGGCGTTCATGATGTCGAACGGCGAGGCCTCGATCAGCTCGGGCGACGCCCGCGTCGGCGGCACCAAGGCGTGGATCACGTCGGAGTTCGCGGTCACGCAGCTCGTGATCCTGATGATCGGCGTCATCTACTCGTTCTTCGTCTCGGTCGGCGCCGGCATGTCGCTGATCCGCGACGGCGACCAGAAGGTCGGCGAGCTGCTCCACTCGACCCGGCTCACCGCCGGCGAGTACGTGTGGGGCAAGTACCTCGCGCAGGTCGCGAGCTTCGCGTGGGTGCTGGCCGTGCACCTCGGCCTCACGATGCTCTTCAACCACGTGATGCCGCACGGCGAGAACCGCGACGTGATCGGCCCGTTCGTGGCGCTCAACTACCTCAAGCCGGCGCTGATCTTCGGGCTCCCGATGCTGGTCTTCATGGTCGGCTTCGCGTTCGCGGTCGGCGGACTCACGCGCAAGCCGGCGCTCGTGTTCGCGCTGCCGCTCGGCATCCTGCTGTTCGGCGCGTTCTTCCTGTGGGAGTGGTCGCCGGCCTGGCTCGCGTACGGCTGGAACCGCGCGCTGCAGTTCGTGGATCTCTCCGGGCTGCGCTGGATCAACGAGACCTGGCTCAACGTCGACAAGGGCGTCGAGTTCTACAACCGCCAGCCGGTCGGGCTCGACACCCTCATCGTCGCGCAGCGCGCGATGTGCCTGCTCGTCGGGCTCGGCAGCGTGGCGTGGATGCACGCGCGCTTCGAAGCCTCGTTGCGCGGGTCGAAGGCGCCGAAGCGCGCCCGCGCCGGCGCGCTCGTGGCGGCGCCCGACACCGGTGTGCGCCTCGAACCGACGCCGCTCGCCGGTCTGCGGATGCGCTCGGGTGCGCCGGGCTTCTGGGGCGGCACGCTCGAGGTCGCGCGCGTCGAGTTCGGCGAACTGTGGAAGCACCCGGGGATCTACCTGTTCGTCCCGATGATCCTCGTGCAGGTGTTCGCCTCGGTCGTGAACGTCGGCGCGTTCGACACGCCGCTGCTCAACACACCGGGACTCCTCGCCGTGCAGAACATGAACACGCTCACGCTCCTGATCTGCATGCTGATCCTGTTCTACACGACCGAGTCGCTGCAGCGGGAGCGTTCGAGCGGACTCGGGCCCGTGTACTACAGCACGCCGCTCGAGACCACCTCGCTGCTGCTCGGCAAGTGCGTCGCGAACACGCTGCTCGGACTCGCGGTCGTGTTCACGACGCTCGTCGGCTGCGCGATCGTGCTCGCGATTCAGGGCAAGGTGGGCTTCGACCTCCGGCCGTTCGCGCTCGCGTGGGGACTCCTGCTCGCGCCGACCTTCCTGATGTGGACCGCGTTCGTGTGCGCGAGCTACGCCGTGACCGGGAGCCGCTTCGGCGCGTACGGGCTCGGACTCGGCGCGATGGTGCTGACCGGGTTCTTCCAGATGCGCGACCGCATGACCTGGGCGTTCAACTGGGACCTGTGGAGCGCGGTTCGCTGGAGCGACCTGAGCGTGTTCGAGCTCGACCGCACGGCGCTCGTGCTGAACCGCCTGATGGTGCTCGCGCTCGCGGCGTTCTTCATCACGCTGACGGTGCGGCTGTTCGCGCGGCGGGAGTCCGATGCGACGCGCATCGTCCAGGGCCTCGCGCCGGGGCGGTTGCTGCGTTCGATCGGCGGCCTCGCGCCGGTCGCGATCCCGCCGCTGGCGCTGTGCGTCGCGCTCGTGTTCCTCGTCTACGGCGGACGCGAAGGCGCGGCCGCGAAGAAGCTCCAGCGCGACTACTGGCGGAAGAACGTGCAGACGTGGCGGAACGCGAAGAGCCCGAGCCTCGCCGCCGCCGACGTGGACGTCACGATCGAACCGAAGCGCGGCACGATCGCGACGCGCGGCGAATACACGCTCATGAATCGCACCGACGACACGCTCCGCCAGGTCGCGCTCACGGGCGGGCTGTTCTGGAAGCACGTGCGCTGGACCGTGAACGGCGACTCGGCCCACCCCGAGAACCGCGCCGGACTCTACGTCTTCACGCCCGCCGCGCCGCTCGCGCCCGGCGACCGCATGCGCGTCGGCTACGCGTTCGACGGCCGCTTCCCCGACGGCGTGAGCAAGAACGGCGGCGGCACGATGGAGTTCGTGGTGCCGTCGGCCGCGGTGCTCACGGGCTTCAGCAACGTCGGCCTCGGGCCGCTGATCGGCTACCAGGCGGGCATCGGCGTCGAAGCGGACAAGAACGCCTCCGATCCGCGCGAGTACCCGGCCGACTACTACCGCCAGCGCCTCCCGGGCGGGATGCCGATGTTCGAGGGCTGGGCGGACACGCGCATTCGCGTGAACTCTCCCGCCGGCTTCCAGCACAACGCCACGGGATCGCTCGTCGCCGAGGACGTGAAGAACGGCCGGCGCGTCACCGAGTGGCGCAGCGACGCTCCGATGCGGGCGTTCAACGTCGTTCTCGGACGCTGGCAGGTGAAGCGGCGCGACGGCGTCGCCGTGTACTACGACGCGCGGCACCCCTACAACGTGGACGAGATGCTCGACGCGCTCGCCGGCGCGCGGAAGTGGTACGGCGAGTGGTTCATGCCGTACCCGTGGAAGGAGCTGCGCGTGTCGGAGTTCCCGGCGCTCGCGACCTATGCCCAGGGGCCGCCGACGAACATCTCGTTCAGCGAGGGCATCGGCTTCCTCACGAAGAGCGAGCCCAAGGCGAACACGGCGTTCTGGGTCACGGCGCACGAGTCCGCGCACCAGTGGTGGCCGTGCATCGCGATGCCGGCGGACGGCCCGGGCGGCGAGGCGCTCTCGGAGGGCATGGCGCACTTCTCGACGATCCTGCTCACCGAACAGGTGCGCGGACTCGAACAGCGCATCGCGTTCTGCAAGGGCATCGAGGACCGCTACGGGAATTCGCGCCGGCGCGACACCGAGCGTCCGCTCACGAAGCTCGACGGTTCGCTGCCCGCCGAGAACCGCATCGTGTACGACCGCGGCGGCTGGGCGTTCTGGATGCTGCACCGGCTGCTGGGCAAGGAGGCGAGCCTCGCCGCGCTGAAGGAGTACATCCAGCTCTACCGCGACAATCCCGATCATCCGCTGATCGAGGACTACCTCGCCGTGATGCGCCGGCACGCGGGCGACCCGGCGGCGTTCGACGCGTTCACCGCGCAGTGGTTCTTCGGCACGGTCGTGCCGCAGTACCAGATCGAAGACGTGAAGTCCGAGAAGGCGGGCGGCGGCTGGATCGTGCGCGCGACCGTGAAGAACACGGGCACGGGCGTGATGCCGGTCGAGATCGGCGCGACGCGCGGCGAGCGCTTCCCGAAGGAGCGCACGAAGGAGAACGCCTACGAGGACGCGCGCGCGACGCTCACGCTCGCCGCGGGCGAGAGCGGCACGGTCGCGATCCGCTGCGCGTTCCGTCCCGAGAAGCTCGTCGTGGATCCGGACGTGACGGTGCTGATGCTCGAGCGGCAGAAGGCCGAGCGGAAGCTGCCGGCGCCGCGCGACGCGACGAAGCTCGCGATGGCGTCACGCTGACGGCGACACGGCCCGGCACTCCGGAACGAGGAACGGCGGCGCGGGAAACCGCGCCGCCGTCGTCGTTCGCGCGTTGAGGTTACGGACAGGGGATCGGGCCCGATTGCCCCGAACCTCCGGCGCCGTACGCCTCGAGCCAGGCCGCCAGATCGGCGCCGCCGACGGCGCCGTCGCCATCGTAGTCGGCGCGCGCGGGGTCGAGCCCGCCCGCGAAGTCGTCGAGCCACAGCGCGAGATCCGCGCCCGCGACACCCCCGGAGCCGTCGAAGTCGAACGACGCGACTCGCGGCTGCCGGAGCCTCACGCCGTCGGCGTAGAGGTCGACCCGGCCGGCGCACGCCCCCGCCTCGTAGCAGCTCGGTACGAGCCCGGACGCGGCCCCGACGATGCGGAACGTCGCCCGGCCGTTCGCGTCCGTGGTCTGCCGCACGACGCGATTCACGCAGTCCACGGTCATGCCCGGCGTCCCGACGCCGCTCGCGAGCCGCGCGTCCGGATCCTGCGAGAAGTCGATGAGCACCGTCGCGTTCGCGACCGGGTAGTTCGCGCAGTCGCGCACGACGACGACGAACTCGCCGAGCGGGTCCGGCGTTCCCGCGGCGTGCCCGACGAGGAGGATCAACGCCGGCGTCTCCGAATTGGCGATCGACGGCACGCAGGCGCGAGCGTCGGTCGCCGCGACGGACGACACGACCAGCGCCGCGATCAAGAGACAGCGCGGCGCCGGGCGCGCGCGATTCGGACGGCGGGGTGTCGGCACGGAACGTCCCTCCCCTGGCGCGGCCGTGACGCGATCCGCGGCGCGCGAGAGCCGTCCTACCCCGACACCTTCGGCGCGGTTCGTTCCGAGTTCGCTACGGACAGAACGGCGACGCGGAGTCCATCGAGCCGCCGGCGCCGAAGACGCTCAGCCAGATCGAAAGATCCGCGCCGCCGACCGTGTCGTTGCCGTCCAGGTCGGAGCGCGTCGGGTTGAGCCCGGTCGAGAAGTCGTCGAGCCACGCCGCGAGATCGGCGCCGCCCATGCCGCTCGCGCCGTCGAGATCGAGGACGGCAACGCGCGTCGTTCCGGCGAGAACCCCGTCCGCGTACACGGTCGCCGTGCCGAAGCAGGTGGATCCGCTCGTCAGGCACTGCGCCGGTGCGCTGGTGCTCGCACCCGCGATCGTGAACACGGCCTTGCCATCGGCATCGGTGATGGCGCTGACGGTGCGCTGCGCGCAGTTCGTGATCACACCCGGAGTCGAGACGGTGGCGCTCAGGCGGACATCGAGCGCTTGCGAAAAATCCAGCCGCACGTCGGCGTTCGGCACGGGCAGGTTCACGAGGTCGCGCACGACGACCTCGAAGCGTCCGAACGGATCGGGGACGCCTCCCGAGTGGCCGACGATTCGAATCGAGGCCGGGTAGGTGATGTTCGGGACCGGCGGCAGGCCGGCGCTCGCGACCGACGTCAGCCACGAGAGCGCGAGGCACGACAGGGACAGGAGGGCGAAGGAGCGCACGAAGGACGACGAGCGAGGAGCGAAGCGAGGGGTTCGAGCGTTCACGGCGGGGTCCTTTCCGAGGGATGTGGCCGGAAGTCTACTTCGCTCGCGCGCCCGGTAACACGAATTAACCCGACCGCCACTCCGCACTAACCGCCCCGTCGCGGCACGCACACTACGGTGCGCGCGGTTCGCAGACGCGGTCGCATTCGGCTCGGAGCGGTTCGCGAAGTGCCCGCCCAGCCTCCTCGTTCGCCCGATTCGACTCACCCGTCCGCCGGCCGTTCCCGCTCGTCCGCTCCGTTCGGCCTGGCTCGCCGTCGGCGCGGTTCACGGGCGGACCCCTTCGCTCGCGACTCGATCTCGACATCCCGCACGGGAGGCACGATGCGACTCACGCCCCACCCCGGACTCCGCCGCTTCGGCGCAGCGTCCGCCGCCCTCGCCCTCATCGCCCTGTCCGCGAGCGGCGCGTCCGCGCAGCTCGTCTTCGACGGCAACATCCTCTTCAACAACAACGCTACCGGCACGCTCGCGGGCCAGTTCACCGGCGCGCCGACGGCCGGCTCGACCTGCCCGATCGAATCGCCGGCGCTCACGGCGGCGAAGCTCGGCACGCTCGTCTACACGCACAACGCCTACGCCGATCCGCTGCTGCCGAACGCGCCGTACGTCGCGAACACGATTCCGAACTTCCAGCCCGCGCTCGGTAGCCCCGCGTTCCTCGGCGCGGTGAGCGTGCCGAACGACGGCTTCTTCGAAGCGGTCTGCTACAAGGGCGCGATCGGTCCGAACCTCGGCGACGACTGGACGCAGGGCTGGACGTACTGGGACTCGACCGGCGCGAACCGCCAGGACCTGCACCTCGCGGGCATGCCGGATCCGCGGCCGCTCGCCGTGTACGACAACATCCGGCTCAACTCGACGCTGTTCTGGAGCGCCGACAGCAACTACGAAATCCGGAACCAGTTCCGCGTTCTGAACGGCGGCGTGCTGTTCGTGGCGCCGGACGTCGTCGTGTTCGGTGACATCAACACGCTCGGCACGATGGTGGTGGATCGCGGCGGCCGCCTGTACGCCGTGGGCAACGCCTGCCAGCCGATCGTGTTCACGTCGAACGCGCCCCCCGGATCGCAGGCTCGCGGCCAGTGGGGCGGCATCAACATCCTCGGCCGCGCGAAGACGAACATCGTGAATTCGTGCGCGGGCGACTCGGGGTCGGCGGAGGGCGGCGCGGTCGGCTTCTACGGCGGCTCGAACGACGCCGACAACTCCGGCGCGCTGCGCTACGTGCGCTGCGAGTTCTCGGGCAAGGAGATCACCGCCAACAACGAGCTGAACGCGTTCATGTGGTGCGCCGCCGGCACCGGCACGCGCGCGGACTACCTGCAGGCGTTCCGCTGCGCCGACGACGACTTCGAGGTGTTCGGCGGCACGCTCGCGCAGAAGCACCTGATCGGCATCGACGGCACGGACGACGGCTACGACTCGCAGATGGGCTCGCGCACGAAGGCGCAGTTCGTGATCGTGCGCGTGACGGGCGAGAAGGCGCCGGCCTCGACGAACGGTCAGGTCGGCGAGCGCGGCATCGAGGCGGACAACAACGAGTTCGTGTTCACCGAGACGCAGTGCTCGGGCCGCTCGTGGCCGGTCGTGAGCAACTTCACGCTGGTCGGCGACAAGCGCACGGGCGCGAACTTCCCGGGCGCGACGCAGGGCGCGGAGCTGCGCCGCGGCACCGCGTACACGATCCTCAATTCCATCGTCACGAACTTCAAGTCCACGGGCATCCGCGTATCGGACGACGCGACGTGGAACGCGCACTGCGCGGCGGTGCCGGCGGCCCCGACCGTGGCGTGCCCCGGCGCGCTCGGCGTCGAGACGCTCGGCGAAGGCAACGTGTTCGTCGCGCGCGGCGCGCCGAATCCGTTCCGCAACTCGGTGACGTTCTCGTTCGCGCTCGCCAAGGCGGGGCCGGTCTCGGTCGAGATCTACTCCGCCGACGGCCGCCGAGTGGACACGCTCGTGAACGGCGAGCGGCCCGCCGGTCCGCAGAGCGTGACGTGGAACCTGAATCGCGAGACGCCGAGCGGCATGTACTTCTACAAGGTCGTCGCCGGCAACGAGCGCTCGACCGGAAAGCTGACCCGCCTCAACTGAAAGACCCGCGCCCGGGCTCGGCGGCCGCACGCCGCCGGGCCCGGAGCGTCGCAACGCTCCGCCTGTGGCGGGGAAGCCGGGACCCCTTCTTCCACCAGGAGGTCGATGCGATGAACTCTCCTCTTCGTGCGCGCGCCGTCCGCCGCGCCGCGGTCGCGTTCGCGATCGCGTCCCTCACGCTGTTCGGCGCCGCGATCGCCGCGGCGCAAACCACCGGCCGCATCGGCGGCCGCGTCGTCGCGACCGACACCGGCGAGCCGCTCGGTTTCGCGAATCTGCGGCTGCTGCCCGCCGACACGACGATGCGCCGGCTGGGCGGCATGACGAACGCCGACGGTACGTTCCTGATCGAGGCGCCCGCGGGCCGCTACACGCTCGAGGTCGGCGCGATCTCGTACGCGAAGCGTCGCGTCGCGGGGCTCGTGATCCGCGCCGGCGAGCTATTGCCGTTCGACGCCGCGCTCGAGCCCGAGGCGATCCTGCAGAAGGAGATCGTCGTCGAGGCGAAGGCAAAGACGAACACCGAGGCCTCGCTGCTCGCCGCGCGCCGCAAGTCGGCGTCGCTCGGCGACGCGGTGAGCGCCGAGCAGGTGCGACGCACGCCCGACAAGGACGCGGCCGAAGTCCTGCGGCGCGTCACCGGCCTCTCGGTCGCCGACGGCAAGTACGTCTTCGTACGCGGGCTCGGCGAGCGCTACAGCTCGACCGACGTGGATGGCGTGCGCATCGCGAGCCCCGAGCAGAACAAACGCGTCGTGCCGCTCGACCTGCTGCCGGCGAATTTGCTCGATCACATCACCGTGCAGAAGACCTACACGACGGACCGGCCCGGCGAGTTCGGCGGCGGCGACGTACAGGTGCGCACGAAGGACTTCCCGGGCCACCGCACCTGGAGCGTGTCGCTGTCGCAGGGCTACGCCGAGGGCGTCACGTTCCAGAACCGCCGCACGTACCGCTCGACGCGTGCGGACGTGTTCGGCTTCGGCTCGGCGTTCCGCGACGTTCCGGACGCGGTCGCGGGCGCGAGGCTGCCCGTCTTCTTCCCCACACCGCAGGTGCGCGGCCAGCTCGGGGCCGCGGCGAGGGCGTTCGACGGCATCTGGTCGGCAACGAACGACCGCGCGGCGCCGAACAGCAACTACGCGCTCACCTACGGCGACGAGTGGAAGCTGTTCGGACGCCCGCTCGGCCTCATTCAGTCGTGGAGCCTCGCGCGCTCGTTCGACACGCAGGAGGAGTCGCAGCGCTACTTCCTGTCGGGCGACACGCTCTACGACTACCGGCAGACCCGCTGGACCGAGAACGTGCAGCTCGGCGGGCTCGCCGGACTGAGCTACCGGCTCTCGCCGCGCCATTCGCTGCACTTGCGCGGGCTCTACAGCAACAGCGCCGAGGACGAAGTCCGCGTGTACGAGGGCGCCGACCACAACACCTCGGAGGCGATCACGAACACGTGGCTCCAGCGCCGCGACCAGCGCTTCCTGTACGTGCAGCGCACGGTGCTGTCGGGCTCGCTCGAAGGCCGCCACGAGTTCGCGCGGCTGTTCGGTGCGAGCGTGGACTGGAAGCTCGCGCGCTCGCAGGCGCGTCGCCAGCAGCCGGACCGGCGCGAGATCAGCTGGAACCGCTACTACTGGTTCGAGGGCGACACGGCGCACTGGGTGCTGAACGGCATCGGCAATCGCGACTACGGCGACCTGCACGACGACGGCGACGGCGTGACGCTCACGACCTCGGCGCCGTTTCGGCTCGCCGGCCTCGGCAAGGGCCGGATCACGCTCGGCTACGACCGTCAGTCGAAGAAGCGCGACAACTTCTACCGGCGGTTCTCGATCTTCGCGAGCCCGAACGTGGACCTCGAGCAGTCGCCCGATTCGGTCTTCTCGCCGAGCACGTTCGACGGCTCTCCGGCGACGGGCTACGTGCAGGACGTGACGTACAACAACCCCGTCGTCGGGCTCGACAACTACGAAGCCGACCAGACCACGACGGCCGGTTTCGTGAGCGCCGACGTGCCGTTCGGCCCGCGCGTGCGCGCGAACCTCGGCGTGCGGATCGAGAAGGGCGACCAGGACGTGCGCAGCTTCGCGCTGTTCGCGCCGGGGACGGTCCTGCAGCGCGGGCGGCTCGAGAACACCGACGTGCTCCCGGCCGTGAACCTCACGGTGAGCGTGACCGACGCGATCAACGCGCGCATGGCCGCGAGCCGCACGATCTCGCGCCCCGACCTGAACGAGCTGTCACCGACGCCGTTCCTCGAGTACATCGGCGGCATGATGGTGATGGGCAACCCGGACCTGAAGCGCGCGCGGCTCGAGAACTACGACCTGCGCATCGAGGCCTTCCCGGGACTCTCGGAGGTGCTCGCGGTCGGCGTGTTCTACAAGAAGCTCTTCGACCCGATCGAGCAGACGATCCGCGGCGGGACGCCGCTGCTGTTGCAGCCGCGCAATTCCGCGGGCGGGCGCAACCAGGGCCTCGAGCTGGAAGCACGAGTCGGGCTCGGGCGCTTCGCGCCGGCGCTGCGCGGCTTCTCGTTGAACTCGAATGCGTCGTTCATCTCGTCGAAGGTCACGCTGCCGCCCGCGATCTCGAAGCTCGGCACCGAAGAACACCCGCTGCAGGGCCAGGCGGACTAC
>JBGAOA010000073.1:0-20138 GCA_044222065.1 Candidatus Eiseniibacteriota bacterium | reverse complement strand
TCACCCACGAGTTCGAGCGCCGCCTCCGCCGCCTGAGTCAACTCCAAGCCGTGAAGTCGGATAGCCAGCCGGTCCTCGAGCGCCTGGGCGGCCCTCGGCAGCGAGCCCGCCGCCCCGGCCCAGTAGCCCTCCATGACCCGGCCCGCGAGCACGCTGCCGACCTCGGCGGGCGCGCCGGCGTCCACCGCCAGGATGACGCGGCCAAAGTGTGGCCGCAGGTCTTCGAGGAAGCGGTCGAGCTGGAGCCACGCCGGACGCCGCGAGGCGCGGCCGCGCGCGAGGAAGAACAACCCCGGCGCGCCGCCGTACTGGGCGAGCCCGAGCGCCGGGCGCGCATCCTCGAGGCACTCGGTGAGCCCGAGGCGCGCATCGGCGCCGAACGCGCTCTCGAGCCTGAGCCCGCGCCCCGCGTCCACGACGAGCACGCGCGGCTCGAGCTCGACGGCGAGTGCGCGCGCGGCCAGTTCGAGCGCGCCGCGCGCGACGTCCGAGCCGCGGCGTCCGCTCACGATCTGGAGCCAGGCGCCGGCGGGACCGTCGTACGCCTCGACGCTCGTGAGCGCGGCGCCGAAGGGGCGCTTGCGCGGCAGGCGCCCGCGCACGAGCCGCGCGAGCGCGAGGCCCGCGATCGCGCCGAGCAGCGCGCCGAGCCCCGCGACGGCGAAGCGCCAGCGTGCGAGCGGCCGCACGGCGGGCGGTTCGCCGGCGGGATTCGCGGCGCGCCACGCCTGCGACGGGTCGGCGATCGCGGCGGCCGCGGCGAGCGTCGCGTCGGCGGTCGCGAGGTCCACGAGTTCGCGCTGGAACGGCGTCACGTCGCGCTCGAGCAGCAGCGCGAGCGCCTCGAAGCGGTCGGCGCGCGCCTGCTGCTCGTCGCTCCAGCGCTGCACGAGGTCGTCCGCCGGACGGCCCGCGCGCGCGCGCGCCTCGCGCGCGTCGAGTTCGGCGCGTCGCTGCGCGTCGGCCTCGAGCGCGAGCGCGAGCGCCGCGGGATCGGCGGCGAGGCCGGCGCGTTCGATCGCGGCGGCGCTCGCGGCGAGCAGCGTGTCGGGCGCGGGCACGAAGCCGTCCGAGACCTCGTCGCGCGCAAGCGAACGCATCGCGATCGCCCATCCGCGCAGTCGCGCCGCGCACTCCGCCGCGGGTGCGAGCGCGGGCAGCGGGCCCGTGATCACGTCTTCGCGGGCGCGCGCGACGAGCGCCGCGCGCCGGCCGTCGAGCGCGACCGCGCGACTCTACGCCGCGCGCTCGAAGCCCGCGGCGAGCGCGGCGACGCGCGCGCCGTCCGGCCCCGCGACGCGCAGCGCGGGCGTGCCGTCCGGAAACCGCGCGCCCTCGACGCGCTCGCCCGCTCGCGGCGCGGCGTCCACGCGTCGCGGCGCGGCGGCTCCACGTCCCGGGGCCAGGCGACGACCGCTTCGAGCGTCGGCACGCCGGCCAGCCGCACGGCCGGCGCGAAGAAGGCGCCGAGGGCCGCACCCGCGCCGACACCGGCGAGCGCGAGAAAGAACGTAGCGGCGGACGCCGCGCGGCGGGGCCGTGCGGCGCGTTCGATCGAGGAGGCGTCTTCCGTGGCGCGCATGAAGGGGGCGAGAGAGGGCTCGTCGTCGCGTGCGGGACGCGCGGATGCGCGCCCCGGCGCAAATTAAGGGCGCGCGCCGCCCGAGGCAAGCGCGAACGGGCGTTTCCGGGGGCGCGGGAGGACCGCGCGAGGTCAGCGCGCTTCGACGGGGGCTTCGGCCGCGACGGACTCGGCGGTCGGAAGCGTGAAGTAGAACGTGCTCCCCTCGCCCACCGTGCTCTCGACCCAGATGCGGCCGCCGTGCTGCTCGACGATGCCCTTGCAGATGACGAGACCGAGGCCCGTGCCGCCGGCCTTGCGCGTCGAGGACGAGTCCACCTGCGAGAACTTGCGGAACAGCTTCGGCAGATCGGCCGGCGCGATGCCCTCGCCGTGGTCGCGCACGCCGATGCGCACGGCCTGCTCCCAGCGCTCGGCGAGGATTTCGATCGTCGAGCCCGCGGGCGAGAACTTGATCGCGTTCGACACGAGGTTCGTGAGCACCTGCGAGATGCGGTTCGCGTCGAGCTGCAGGTCCGGCAGGTCGGGCGCGAGCTGCACGTCGAGGTGCACGCTCTTCTCCTCGAGCATCGTGCGCAGGTTGTGCGCCGCCTGGTGCACGACCGGCTCGAGCCGCTGGCGCTCGATGCTCATCGGCAGCGACGAGGCTTCGAGCTTCGAGAAGTCGAGGATGTCGTTGATCAGAACGAGCAGGCGGTCCGCGTTCGCGAGCGCGATCGACAGCAGCTTCTGCTGCTGCTCGGTGTTCTTGAAGTAGCGGTCGTCGGCGAGCAGCTCGACCGAGCCCTTCACCGACGTGAGCGGCGTGCGGATCTCGTGCGAGACGACGGCCACGAACTCGGACTTGAGCCGGTCGAGGCTCTTCGTATGCTCGTACAACTGCGAGTTCCGGATCGCGGCCGCGGCCTGCGCCGCGAACAACGCCATGAAGTTCTCGTCGTCGGCGTCGAAGCCGTTCGGCTTGTTCGCGACCGCCATGAGGCCGATGACCTCCTGGTCGGCGACGAGCGGCACGACGAGCAGCGATTCGACGGCGAAGTCGGGCACGCCGGGAAGCTCGGACGACACGCGCGCGCGCGCCGGCGTGCCCGAGACGGCCGCCGCCGAGAGCGGGTGACCGTCGGCGCCGAACACGAGGCCGGTCTCGTCGCGCGGCGGCAGCGTCGCGCCGTGGGCGGACTCGGCCCACCAGCGGTCGGTCTCGGGATTGCGCAGGTAGACGACGGTGGCGCCCGCCCCCGTCAGCTCGGAGGCGCGCGAGCCGATGATCTGGAGCCGCGGCGCGAGTTCGAGGTTGGCCGCGATCTCCGAGCCGACTTCGTACAGCGTCGTCATCTGCCAGGTCGCGAGCCGCACCTTCTCGCGCAGCTCGGTCTCGTGACGCTCGAGGATCTCGTTCTTCTCGCGCAGTTCCTGCACGAGGCGGCGGTTGATCGCCTTGAGCCGGCGGTTCGCGATGCCGCGCTCGACGATCTGGTGCACCTCGTCGAGGTCGAACGGCTTCGTGACGTAGTCGTAGGCGCCCTGGCGCAGCGCGTCGATCGCGGTGGACGCCGAGGCGTAGCCCGTGACGACGATGACCGACACCTCGGGGTCGAGGCCCTTCGCGAACCGCATCACTTCGAGGCCCGAGAGCCCCGGCAGGTTGATGTCGGTCAGGATCACGTCCGGACGCACGTCGGGGATGAGGCGCAGCGCCTCCTCGCCGCTCGCGGCGACGGACAGCTCGTAGCCCTCGCCGCTCAGGAACTCCTGGAACACGTCCACGACCGACGGTTCGTCGTCCACGACGAGCACGCGCGGCGGCGGGAACGACTCCGCACCGGTGGCGGAGGCGCTCAGGGCCGGCGTCGTGGTCTCGGGCGCGGACATGCGGCGGGCCTCAGTGCGTTCCCGGGACGGCGGGCGCGGACACGCGCCGCCGGCCCGACTTCTTCGCGACGTCGAGCGCGCGGTCGAGCGCGTGGACGAGTTCGGTGGCCTCGAGCCCGTCGCGCGGGCTCGCGACGACGGCGGCGGACGCGCTGATCCGCGAGACGCGTGCGAAGTCGCGCTCCTCGAGCCCGCGACGGACGCGCTCGGCCGCGCGCAGCGCGGCGCCGATGTCGGTCTCGGGCAGGATCGCGGTGAACTGGTCGCCGCCGGTGCGCGCGAGCACGTCGGTCTCGCGAAGCTGGAGCTTCAGGAACAGCGCGGTCTCGGCCAGTACGGCGTCGCCGACGTCGCGCCCGAACTTCGAGTTCAGCGCATCGAAGTGGTCGAGGTCCACGGTGACGAGCGCGAGCGCGACGCCGTGCCGGCGGGCGCGCGCGAGCTCCTCGACGAGTCGCACGCGGAACGCCTTCGCGTCCGGCAGCCCGGTGAGCGCGTCGCGGCCCGGCTGGTGGCGCAAGCGCGACAGCTCGAGCCGCGCGCCGAGTGCCGCGCCGAGCGCGCCCGCGGCGGTGCGCACGAGCGACACCTGCCCGGGCGAGAAGCGCTGGCCGGCGCGCGCTCTCAGGTCGAGCGTGCCGACGCGTTCGTCGCCGCGCAGCAGCGGCACCGTGAGGCAGTCGCGCAGGTCGCCGGGCGCGGAGTCCCAGTCGCCGCGCGCGCACCACGGCTCGATCGCGCCCTCGGGTCCGAGCGCGTGCACCGCGACGCCGTCGCACTCGAACGCGGTGCGCAGCTGCTCGAGCGCGCGCTGGAGCGCCTTCGGATCCTCGGCGCCGGCGAGCAGCGCCTCGCACGCGGTCCACAGCGAACGCGAGGCGCGACGGCGTTCGGCGATCGCCGACGTCGTGTCGCCCTGGCGTGCGACGGTCGCTTCCGACGGCGTCACGGGCGGCTCACGCCGCTCTCGAGGTCCGTCCGGCGACGAGGCTCTTGAGCTCGCGCAGACGAGCGCCGGCCTGTTGAATCCGGTCCGCTTCACGGATGACGGTCTCCAGTCGTTCCTTGACTCCCGGGGTCTTTCCCGCGGGACCGATCAACAGCAGCTGCGCGTTTCCCCTCACGCCCACGAGCGCATTGTTGATCTCGTGGTGCAGCCCGAGCAGCGACGACATCTCGCCGTTCCAGCGCTGCTGGTCCTGCCACCATTCCTCGATCTCGGCGCGCAGCGCGGAGCAGTCCGCGCCATCCGCCTCGAGCGCGTCGGCGCGCGCGAGCAGCCGGTCCCGAAGGCCCTCCCAGGGCGGGGGTCCGGCGATCGGCGCGTCGGCGTGGGTCACGCCGCCTCCTCCATCGAGAGCGCCCGGGCGAGCCGCAGCCTGAGCCGGCTCATCGCGCGCGTGTGGACCTGCGAAACGCGCGACTCCGAGATGCCCAGGGCGCGCCCGATTTCCTTGAGCGTCAGGCGTTCGTAGTAGTAGAGCGCGACGACGAGCCGCTCCTGCTCGGGCAGCTGGTCGAGCGTGCGCAGCATGACGCGGCGCGCCTGCTCCTCCTCGAGGCGGAACTCGACGTTCGGCGCGCTCGGGTCGGCGAGATGGTCCGCGAGCGTCGACGGCTCCTCGCCGTCGCCCGAGCGGCTCTCGTCGAGCGACACGAGCACGGCGCCGCGCACGTGGTCGAGCAGCCGGTAGAAGTCGCCGCGCGACAGGTTCATCGCCTTCGCGACTTCTTCCTCGGAGGCCGCGCGCCCGAGCTTCTGGTCGAGCTGGCGCGTGACGCCGTCGAGGTTGCGCGCCTTGCGGCGCATCGAGCGCGACACCCAGTCGAGCGCGCGCAGCTGGTCGAGCACGGCGCCCTTGATGCGCCACACCGCATAGGTCTCGAACTTCACGCCCTTCTTCGCGTCGAACTTCGCGTGCGCGTCCAGCAGGCCGAGCACGCCGGCCGAGTACAGGTCCTCGTGATCCACGTTCTTCGGCAGCGTCGCCGCGACGCGCTCGACGACGTGCCGCACGAGCGGCGCGAAGCGCGTGAGCAGTTCGTCCTTCGAGTAGGTCACCGCGGTCGGGGGCACGACGCGGCCCTTGCCGCGCACGAGGCGCAGCGTCGGACGATTCGAGGCGGAGGCGGGAGCGGGAGCGAGACGCGGCATCAGGGGATCTCCTCGATCAGGCTTCGAGTCGGAAGGGTTCGACGACGGGTTCTGTTTCGGGCGTACGAGGCACCGGCTTCCACAGACGCGCCGCCAGATCGCGGTACGCCTGCGCCGCCGGGGACTTCGGGAACGCGTTCACGACCGGCTCCTGGCGCCGCACCGCCGCGGGCAGCGCGGCGTCGAACGGCACCGGCGTCCACGCGTCGAGCTCGAGCCGCAGGAACCGCTTCGCGACGAGGCGCACGCGGTGCGCGGTCTCCTCGGATTCCTCCGCGCTGCCGCTCATGCTGACGAGCAGGTGCGGCGCGCCCTTGAGCCCGCGGGCGTGCAGCAGCTTCACGAGCGCGTAGGCGTCCGAGAACGACGGCAGCTCCGGCGTCGTGACGACGACGACGTCGTCGGCGGCGAGGCAGAAGCCGGTCACGGCGCGCGACACGCCGGAGGCGGTGTCGAGGATCACGAGGTCGGCGTCCGCGCCGAGCTCTCCGAGCGCGCGCATCACGAATTCGAACCGGTAGTCGTCGAGGTCGGCGAGATCGGGATCGCCCGAGGACGCGGGCACGAGGCGCACGCCGGAGGGACCGTTCACGACGATCTCCTCGAGCGTCTTCTCGCCGTGCAGCACGTGGGACAGGTCGAAGCGCGGGTGCACGCCGAGCAGCAGGTCGAGGTTCGCCTGCGCGAGGTCGCCGTCCACGAGCAGCACGCGAGCGCCGCGTTCGCCGAGCGCGACCGCGAGGTTCGCGGCGAGGTTGCTCTTGCCGACTCCGCCCTTTCCGCTCGCGACCGCGATCGTGCGCGCGCGCGGACGCTTCCACGCGGACGGATGATCGCTCGGCAGCGACGCGGGCGCGCCGCCCCCGACGACCTGCAGGCTCGCGCGCGGCGGCGCGGTGCGGCCGGACTTCCTGCGGCTCACGCGAGTCCCTCCCACGGCGAGACGCGCTCGCGACGGGTCGCGATGTCGTGGAGGGCGCGGACGAAATTCCAGTAGCGGCGCTCGGTGCGGCAGCGGTCCGCGGCCGCGTCGAGCCCGAGGCGTCGCAGCCGGTCGGCTTCGCGGTCGAGCGTCACGACCGCGACCGAGGCGGCATCGAGACGTTCGACGACGGACTCCGGCATGCGGCGCGCGCGATCGGCGAACGCGACGATCGGCGCGCTCACGCGGCGCTCCGGCGCGGGGCGAGGACGATGCGGGCGCGCGACTCGCCGAAGCGCGACGGCGCGCGTTCGTCGCGCAGCGCGCGGCGCAGGGCGGCGAGCATCGAGCGGTACGACGCGACGACGCGGGCGCGCTCGATGCCGAGCGCGGCGGCGGCGTCCGCCGGGGTCAGTCGCTCGATGAGCAGCATCGCGAGCACCGCGCGCTCTTCCTCGGCGAACGCCGCGAGCGCTTCGTGCAGGCCCGCCGGAGCCGAAGCGGCGGCGAGCGCCGGACGGAGCCGGGACGGGGCGCGCTTCAGGGCGCGGCTGCGGCGCGGCGCGGACTTCACGCGGCGGCCCGCCGGCGCGGACGGCGCGCGTCCGCCCGCTCGATCGCGAGCCGCACCGAGCGGCGCAGGCGGTCGAGCGGGAACGGCTTCGGGAAGCACTCGGCGATGCCGGCGTCGTGCGCGGCGCGCTCGAGTTCGGGAGTGCCGTACGCCGTGACGAGGATCACCGGCTGCGCGCGGCGGCCGCGGCGGAGCTTCTTCGCCAGCTCGAGACCGCTCATGCCGGGCAGCCGGAGGTCGGAGATCACGAGGTCGCTCGTGCCCTCCCGAAGCCACGCCCACGCCTCTTCGGCGCTCCGGAACGTGTCGGTCGTGTAGCCGTCTTCCGACAGTCCTTCGGCGAGCGCCCACGACATGGCGGCTTCGTCCTCGACGATGAGAATGTGCGGCATTCTGGGGTCTCCGGTGGGTTGGGACGCGTCCGGTTCTGCACCGTGCGTGCCAGTGGAGACCCCTGCGGCGGGCGGAGATCGCGCGACGTTCGATCGCGCGGCGGCGGACCGTGAGGGCGTACGGGCGGCGCGCGCGAGGTCGTTTGCGGAATGCAACTTAGCGCGCGACGTGCCGCGGGGGCTCCGGCGCCGTCCGTGACGCGGAACGGGCAAAGCGGTACGCGCATCCGGCGAGGCGCACGCTTCGCCGTGCACTTCGCCCGCCCAACCTTGATCCGGAGCCGGAGAACGCACGACCGGAACTTGGTCGGCCCGGCCGACTCGGGTTCGTTCGGTCGCAACGCCCGTGACGGGCGCTGCGCCCTCGAAATGCTACTCGCTGTCCTCGGTGTCGTCCCCGAGCGCGTATTCCTTGAGCTTCGTTCTCAGGGTCTGCCGCGAGATGCCGAGCTGCTGCGCGGCGCGCGTCTTGTTGCCCTCGCACACGCCGAGCGCGTGAACGATCGCGATCTTCTCGATCTCGGCGAGCGGGCGCACGACGCCGGCCGGGAACGGCGCGGCATCGCCTCCGGCGGTCGCAGCGGCGCGGCGCGTGACCTCGGGCGGCAGGTGCTCGAGCAGCACGGTGTCGCCTTCGGTCTCGAGCAGCAGCACGCGCTCGATCACGTTGCGCAGCTCGCGCACGTTGCCCGGCCAGCGGTACGTCGCGAGAGCGCGCGCCGCGGCCGGATCGAGCTTCGCGACCGGACGGCCGAGTTCGGCGCAGAAACGCTCGAGGAAGTGCGACGCGAGCAGCGGCACGTCGTCGGCCCGCTCGCGCAGCGGCGGCATCTCGACCACGACGACGTTGAGACGGAAGTACAGGTCCTCGCGGAAGCGCCCCTCGGCGACTTCCTTCTGCAGGTCGCGATGCGTCGCGGCGATCACGCGCACGTCCACGGTGATGTCGGCGTGTCCGCCGACGCGCCGGAACGCGTGCGTCTCGAGCACGCGCAGGAGCTTCGATTGCAGCGTCGGGCTCATCTCCCCGATCTCGTCGAGGAACAGCGTGCCCTGGTCGGCGAGGTCGAACAGGCCCTTCTTGAAGTGCTTCGCGTCGGTGAACGCGCCCTTCTCGTGCCCGAACAGCATGCTCTCGAGCAGCTGCTCGGGAATCGCGCTGCAGTTGAGGTCGATGAACGGCCCGTGCGCGCGCGGACTGCGGGCGTGGAGGTAGCGCGCCATGAGTTCCTTGCCGGCGCCCGTCTCGCCGCGCAGCAGCACGGTCGCGGTGCCGCTCTTCGCCGCCTTCTCGAGCCGCTGGAGCGTGCGCTTGAGCCCGGCGCTCTCGCCGACGATCGGCGCTTCGCCCGCGCGGCCGACCCGGTAGTGCTCGACCTCGCGGCGCAGCCGGGCGTGCTCGAGCGCGCGCCGGAGCACGACGCCGAGGTGCTCGAGGTCCGGCGGCTTCTGGATGAAATCGTAGGCGCCGAGCTTCGTCGCGCGCACCGCGTGCTCGACCGTGCCGTGCCCCGTGAGCATGACGACCGGCAGCGACGGATCCTCGTCGCGCAGGCGCTTCAGCAGCGCGAGCCCGTCCTCGTCGCCGAGACGCAGGTCGAGCAGCACGGAGTCCACGCGCTGCTCGCGCAGACGCTGAAGCGCCTCGCGCGCGTTCGAGGCCTCGAGCGGCTTGAAGCCCGCGTCGCGCGCCCACTCGCCGATGCTGAAGCGCAGCGAGCGTTCGTCGTCAACGATGAGCAGCGTGGGCGTCTGCACGTGCGTGTGCGCGGGGCTCTCGCCTCTCGCCATGGCGTTTCTCCAGCGGGAAGTTGAGGAGCACGGTCGTGCCGCGGCCTTCGCGGCTCGCGACTTCGATGCTGCCGCCGTGCTCCTGCAGGATGGTCTGCGAGATGGACAGGCCGAGCCCGGTGCCGCGGGGCTTGGTCGTGAAGAACGGGTCGAACAGCTTCTCGAGCACGCCGCGCGGGATCCCGGAACCCGTGTCGGTGACGCGCACCTGCTGGTAGGTGATCCAGCCGGGCGCGCCGAGAGCGGCCGCGGGCGAACGATCGGAAGCGCGGCGCCCGGGTCCGCGCGGCGCGCGGCGCCGGCGCAGGCGGCGCACCTCGATGCGCAGCGTGCCGCCCTGCGGCATCGCCTGCGCGGCGTTCAGGATCACGTTCAGCATCACCTGCCGGACGAGATCCGAGTCGATGTAGATCGGGGCGAGTTTCGGGGCGACCGACGTCTCGACCGCGATCCCGGCGCGCGCGAGCAGTTCCGATTGAGCGTTCAGGGCGTCCTCGACGCACGCCGCCAGCGCGGCGGGCCTGAGCTCCGGCGTGCGCGGCCGCGCGTACTGGAGCAGGCTCGTGACGATGCGGTCGAGCCGGCTCACCTCTTCGAGGATCACCTTCACGAATCGCGCCCGGTCGTCGCGCGGCTCGAAGCGGCGCAGCAGCACCTGCGCGCTCGTGCCGATCCCGGCGAGCGGGTTTCGGATCTCGTGCGCGACGCCGGCCGAGAGCTGGCCGAGGGTGGCCAGCCGCTCGTTGCGGCGCAGGTCCTCGCGCATGCGCCGCAGCTGCGTGAGGTCCTTCAGAACGATCGCGAGCCAGCGCGGGCTCCCGACCCGGCGCGTGCGGACGAGCGCGGGAAGCTCGCCCCCGTCGATGACCAGCACGACCTCGCGGTCGGTCGCGGGTGCGGCGAAGCCGTCGGCCACGAGGTCCTCGCCCGGAACGACGGAGCGGATCACCCCCGCGGCCGGTGCGCCGCGCGCGCTCGAAGGCGTCACCGCGAGCAGCCTTCCGGCGGCGGCGTTCAGGGCGGCGATCCGGCCCCGGGGATCCACCAGCACCACGCCGGCGTCGGCGTCGTCGAGCAGCGCGCCGAGCAGCAACGCGTGGGGAGCCTCCTGGCCACCGGATCGCGATCGAGAGGTCGCAGTCCGTCGCTTCATGCGGGCCGCAGCATAACAGCGCGGCGGGCGGCTTGAAACGCGCGAAGCGCCGGCGGTTCGAGGTCGCCGCTGGCGACCGCGGGTGTGGCGCTACTCGCCGCCGAGCTCGTCCAGGACGGCGTCGGCGAGACGCTCGAGCACGTCCGGACGGTCGTAGTAGCCGAGCGCGAGCCGCGTGCGCGCGGTGAGGACCCGGTTCCAGCGCACCTCGCCCGAATCCTCCCCGCCCACCAGGCTCAGGACGGGATGCTCGCGGAGCGAGCCCGGGGCGTGCGCGACTCGGAGACTGCCGCCGTCTTCCTTCGCGTCAACGAGACGCGGAGCGCGGCTCGTCGTCCCGCGGGGGCTTCGGGCCCTGCGGCGCGTCGGTCTTGCCGCGACGATTTTCTTCCTGGATTCGGGCATAGATCTCTTCGCGGTGAACCTTCACCTCAGGCGGAGCGTCGATCCCGAGCTTGACCTGCCCGGATCGCACCTCGAGGACGGTGATCTTCACCGAATCCCCGATTCGAATGTTCTCGCCTAACTTCCTTGTTAGGACCAGCATCGTGAAGCTTCCTCCGCGTCCCTGATCCGGAACTCATCCCGACCGGTCGAACAGCGTATCGGCAGGAAAGACAACCGACTTGACCGGAGAATAGCCCGGCCTCCGCGCAAACCCAAGCGCCGTTCTGGGCCTTGACCCCTCGCCGCGGGTTGGTAGCCTGCCGCTGGCCCCGTGCGAAGGGATGGGCGTGAAGCGCGACCGCGGCGATTCGCTCGTTTCCTGGTTGATGGTGCCGGTCGCAGGCTGGCTGGCGATCGCGTCGTTGAGCCTGCCCCGGCAGCCCTACTCGGGCCTGCTCGTGCAGGCGGGTCGCGTCGTCGAGACGATTCCCGGAGGCCCCGGGGCGCGCGCCGGGCTCCGCCCCGGCGACGTGCTCCACGACCCGTCCGGAACGGCGGGTGATCCGCTCGGCCCGCTCGCGCACGCCCGGCCCGAGGTGCCGCTGCTGCTCGAGCGCGAGCGCAACGGATCGCGAGCGCCGGTGTGGATCGTCCCCGAGTCCCTGCCCCGGGGCGAACGCCGCGGGATGGCCGGACAGATCTTCGTCGCCGCGGGATTCGTGCTGATCGCGAGCCTCGCGCGCAGCGACCGACGCGACCGGCTGACGCGCGCGTTCGCGCTCGTTTGCCTCGCGTTCGCGAGCCTGCTCGCGCCGCTCCCGCGCCCGACGCCCGAGGGCTTCCAGCACCTCTACCCGGCGCTCATCTCGGGAGTCCAGATCGTGCTGCCCGCGCTGTGCGTGCACTTCTTCGCGCTCTTCCCGGAAGCACGAGCACCCGGCGGATTCCGCTCGCGCATCGTCCGCCCGGCTTACGCCGTCTCGGGTCTGCTGTGGCTCGCTTCGTTTCTCGAAGTCGTGCCCGTGTTCCCGGACGCCGGAACGCGCGCGCGCGTGCTCGAGTTCGTGGGAGCGGCCGCCGCGGTGTGGTTCGCGGCCGGGCTCGTGCTCGCGCTCGGCTGCTTCGTCGCGGCGTTCGCCGCGACGCGCACCGCGGATGCGCGCCGCCGGCTGCGCGTCGCGCTCGCGGGCACGATGCTCGGCGCGGCGCCGCTCGCGATCGTCACGCTCGTGCGCAACCTCGCTCCGGCGGTCGTGCTGCCGTGGGAGCGAGCCGCGATCTACGGAACGCTGCTCGTGCCGGCGGCGTTCGCGTGGTCGATCGCGGTGCATCGCGTGTTCGACGCACGCGTCGCGCTGCGCGGCTTCGCCGTGGCGGGCGCGGTCGCGCTGCTCGGCGGAGGCGCGCTCGTCGCCGCCGAGTGGTCCGGAGGCGCGAGCGGCGGCGGGCCCGGCGGCCCCGCGGCGGGAACGGCGCTCGCGATACTCGCGGCGCTCTCGCCGTTCGCGGGCCCGATCGGCGGACGCCTGCGCGGCCGGGCGGTGCGTTCGATCGCCGAGGAAGTGCGCCCGCGCGAAGCCGAGGTCGAGCCCTCGGGCCTGCTCGAGTCCGCGTGCCGCGATCTGGCGGAGGCGCTGCGCCTCGACGGCTGCGCCGCCGTCGGGCTCTCGGCGGGCGCGGTCGCCGCGCGCGCGCGCGCCGGAGCGACGGAGATTCCGGCGCTCGAGGCCGAGGCGTGGCTCGCGGTCGCTCGCGCGCGACAGGCCCGGGCGGTCGAGGACCTCGCGCTCGACGACGCCGACGCACAGGCGCTGCTCGGAGCAGGCGTGCGATGGGTCGTGTGCGGAGGCGAGCACGAGCGGCGCGTGGCGCTGCTGCTCGGACGACGGCTCGCGGGCAGCTGGCTCGGGCGCTCCGAAGCCGCGGAGCTGCCGCGCCTCGCGCACCAGCTCGCGGTCGAACTCGACAACGACGCGCTCCGGCGCGCCGCGGACACGCACGGCGCGCTCGACCGCGAACTGCAGCGCGCGGGCGCGATCCAGGCGCACCTGCTGCCTCGCCGCGCCCCCGTGTTCCCGACGCTCGAGGCCGCCGCCGCCGCGCTCTCGAGCGAACCCGTGGGTGGCGACTACTACGACTTCATCCAGCACTCGCCGCGCGAATTCACGCTCGCCGTCGGCGACGCCGCCGGCAAGGGCGTGCCCGCCGCGCTCGTGCTCGCGGGCGTGCAGGCGAGGTTCCGCAGCGAGGCGCGCGGCGAGCGGGCGCCGCGCCAGATCCTCACCGCGCTCAACCAGGAACTCGTGTCGCTCGACCAGCCCGACCGGTTCATGGCGCTGTTGTGCGCGCGCGTCGAAGTGCGCGCGGGCCGCGTGTGGATCGCGAATGCCGGGCTCCCCCCGCCGCTCGTGCGCCGGCGGAGCGGCGAGGTCGACGAGATCCCGGGCGGCGGCGTGCTGCTCGGCGTGCGCGACGGCGCCGCCTACGACGACGTGTGCGTCGAACTCGACGCCGGCGACACGCTGTTCATCTTCACCGACGGGCTCACGGAGGCGCGGCGCGGCGACGAGGAGTTCGGCTCGGCCGAGTTGTGGCACTCGCTGCGCCGGCTCGAATCCCGCCGGGCCTCGGCGGCGCTCGAATCGCTGCTGTCGGACGTGCGCCAGTTCGCCGACCGCTCGCTCGACGACCTCACCGTCGTCGTGTTGAGGCAACTCACCGGCGCGCGCGTCCCGGTCCTCGCTCCGTCCCCGATCGCGCTCAAGTCCCGGGTGGCGCGCGCCGATCCTTCCGCCTGAGGCGACAGACCGCCGTCTCCCCCGCTCGCGAAGCCAACCCACGGGCGGACGTCGGGCAGTCGGTTGACCGCGTCGAAAGGGCGCGCCCCCTCGCCGTTGGAGGTGGACCATGGACGTCGTCCTGGTGGTGCTGTTCTTCGACCTCCTCTGGTGGATTCGCCGCTAAGCCGCGACGACCGCCGGAACACGCGCGAACGAACGAAGAGGCGCTCTCCCCCGACCGGGAAAGCGCCTCGAACGTTTTCGGCGAATCGGAATCAGCCGAGCGCGCCGACCAGTTCGCGCGCGAGCCGCGACGCGCGTGACACCGCGCCGCGTTCCGGATCCTCGGTGATCGCCCGCATGAACGCGGCGCCGACGACGAGCGCATCGGCGACACCGGCGAGTGCGCGCGCATCGTCCGCGTTCGAGATGCCGAAGCCGACCGCGATCGGTAGCGTCGTGCGCGCGCGCAGCGCCGCGACGCGATCCGGAATCGAGCCGCTGTAGCCGGCCGCGCGGCCCGTGACGCCGGTGCGCGACAGGCAGTAGGCGAAGCCGCGCGCGCGCGCGAGCAGGAGCGGCAACCGCGAGTCGTCGGTCGTCGGAGCGACGAGCGTCACGGTGTCGAGCGCGGCGTCGTCGAGGGCGCGCCACACCTCGGGCGCCTCGTCCGGCGGCAGGTCGGAGACGAGGACGCCGTCCGCGCCCGATTCGGCTGCGGCGCGCGCGAAGGCGTCGGGTCCCTTCCGCACGACGGGATTGAGGTACGTCATCAGCACGACCGGCACGTCCGACGAGGCGCGGAAGCGCCGCACGAGCTCGAGCGCCGGGTCCAACCCGCCGCCGTGGGAGAGCGACCACTCGGAAGCGCGCTGGATGTCGGGGCCGTCGGCGATCGGATCCGAGAACGGCACGCCGACTTCGATCGCGAGCGCGCCGGCCTCGGCGAACGCGCGCATCAGCTCGAGCGAGGCGTCGAGCGACGGGTAGCCCGCCGTCAGGAACGGGATGAGTCCGGTGCGGCCGCGCGCGGCGGAGAACGCGCCGGAGAGGCGGCTCACGCGGGAGCCGGGCTCAGTAGCCCCAGTACGGCCGGACGGTCGCGTCGCTCGAGAACTGGAGCGGCGAGCGGACGTTCTGGAAGCGGACCTGGAACACCGTCGAGGCGCTCGGCTGCCAGGCGAGGTCGAGGCCCTGGAGGAAGAAGCCCTTCGCGCTCGAGAAGGAGCCGTTGCCGAAGGCGTTGCCGAGGCTCACGCGCATCGCGACCGGCGCCTTGAAACGGTAGTCGAAGCTCGTGGTCTGGAGTCCGGCCGCGCCGCCCGTGAAGCCCGTGCCCATCGCGACCGTGGTCGTGACGTGCAGCCGCGAAGGATCGAACCACTGCATCGGAGCGCTGAAGGCGCTCACGGGCACCGTCGGCGCGTACGCGCCGCCGAGCGCCTGGAAGCCGTTCTCGGAGGCGCGCACGGGCGCGGAGAGGACGGCGAGACACGTCACGACAGCGGCGAGCGCGACAACCGGGCGGAGTCGAGTCATGTGCGGAAAGCTAGAAACCCGCGCCCGGACTGTCAACGTCGAACCGGCGCGCGGGTTTCGAGGATTGCAAAGGTTCGTCAGTCTTCGACCTTGAGGACGATGCGGAGCACGATCTCGTGGGCGACCTTGCCCTTGAGCGTGACCGGCACCACGACTTCGTCGTTCGAGCGCGTCGGCGCGTGGGGCGCGACGGCCGCGGGCGCGGGCTGCGCCGCGTGCACCGGCGGCGCCGGCATCGCGGCCTGGTCGAGCACCGCCGCCACCTGCGCCTGCACCGCGGCGGAGACGCCGGCGGCCGGCGTCACGACCGGCGTGAGCTTCGGAGCGGGCGCCGGAGCCGTGCGCGCCTCTCCCGGCAACTCGAGTTCGCGTCCGTAGTCCGGACCCGAGTTCTCGGCGTGCACCGGCTCGCGCGCCGGAGCGACCGGCGTGTGCGGGAGTGCTGCGGGCTTGAGCGTCGGGGCGGGAGGCGCGGCGGGCTTCGGAACGGCGGGAGCCGGCGCGGCGGGGAACGCGGCCGACATCGGAGCGGCGGGCATCACGGGCGGGGCCGCGGCGGGAGCGGGTGTCGCCGGCATCGCGGTCGCCTGCGAGGCGACGGCGCTCGGCGCCATCGGCGTCTGTTGCGGTCCGCGGCGCAGGTCCTTCGTCACCTTCTCCATGAGCAGGTGAGAGATCCCGCGGAAGGTCTCGAACACGCCCTTGCCGTCCTTCGCGACGGCCTCGAAGAACGGCACCTTGCCGCCCGGGTTCAACTCGGCGTTCAGCTCCTCGAGCGAGTACACGTTCGGCAGGTCGCGCTTGTTGTACTGGATCACCCACGGCAGGGAGTCGAGGTTGACGCCGTACTCGGCGAGGTTCGCCTTGAGGTTCGCGAGCGAGTCGCGATTCTCCTCCATCTTGCCGACTTCGGAGTCGGCGACGAACACGATCGCGTCCGCGCCCTTCAGCACGAGCTTTCGCGTGGCGTTGTAGAACACCTGGCCGGGGACGGTGTAGAGCAGGAAGCGCGTCTTGAATCCCATGATCTCGCCGAGATCGAGCGGGAGCAGATCGAAGAACAGCGTTCGATCCGACTGCGTCTTCATGCTGACCATCTTGCCGCGGCTCGTGTCGGGCACCGCTTCGTAGATGGACTCGAGGTTCGTGGTCTTACCGCTCAAGCCGGCGCCGTAGTAGACCAGCTTGGCGTTGATCTCCTTGCCCGAATAGCTGACGACGACCACGGTCGTATCCTCCTAGGAGCGACCCCACCCTGTCGCAGAATCGAGTCCCACGGAGCCCCTTGCCGCCCTTTCTCCACGGGGAATCTGAGGACGCCCGAAGCCGAAGCGAGCGGAGCTCGACTCGGCCCGTGCGCCGGATGGGGTCGCGAAACTCGTTGCCTGCGCTCGACGGCGGGCGTCGTGCCCGACGCGATGAGTTCCGCGCCTGCTGTCCTACGCACTTATCGGCGCCGGCTCCGTGGAGCTTGACCCGCAATTTCGCTCGGATCGGGCGGGCCGCACGACCGCGCTCAAAACGCCACGGGGCCCCCGCTGGAAGGCGGAGGCCCCGTCGAAAACGCGGCGCGACTCAGACGGCCGCGCCCTCCCGGATGAGCCAGATCCCCTGTCGCTCGCGCACGTGCGTCGGGTGCGGGCGGTCGGGACCCTGCTCGTAGTGCGAGAGGAAGATTTCCTTGAGGCGCTCGCACTCGTCCGAGCGGAAGTAACGGCAGGCGCGGCTGAACATGTCGTCGCGGCCCGAGTAGACGAACGCGGAGATCTCGGTGACGCGTTCGTACTGGTTGTCCCCGTAGGCCGCGGCCGGGGAATCCTCCATGTCGAGCCACAGCGACGCGCGCGGGTTCACGATCTCGAAGTCGTGCTTCGTGGACATCAGGTATTCCCACAGCCCGAAGATCTCGAGCGGAATGAAGCGCGCGGAGCCCGGCCCGGCGTCTCCCCGGCGACGGATCTCGCAGCGCACCAGTTTCTGGCTCGACATGAGGAACCTCCCGCGCCCATCGCGCGACCGTGCCGTCGCCTCGGACGCGGCCTCCATGGCGCGCTCGCCGTCGGCGACGCGCCGACTTTAGAGCCGGGCCGGGTCGCGGGCAACGGATTCCCGGTCCCGGGGAGACGGCGGCGCGTTCCGGTCGTATGCTGGGGCCGCGCCGGGGCGGCCGCCCGGCGCGATCCTCACTCCAGCGGCCCGTCACGCGCGGGCCGGTTCCTCGGGGAGAGTTCCGCCATGTGCCTCGGCGTGCCGGGCAAGGTCGAGACCGTCGAGCCGAACGAACTCGGCATGACGACGGGCATCGTGAACTTCGCCGGGATCCGCAAGCAGGTCTGCCTCGCCTACGTGCCCGACGTGGCGCCCGGGGAGTACGTCGTCGTGCACGTCGGGTTCGCGATCTCGAAGATCGCCGAAGCCGAGGCGCTCGAGGTGTTCGAGGTGCTGCGAGGCATGGGCGAGCTGGCCGAGCTGGACGTGCCCCAGCCGGAGTAGCGGCCCCGGACCGGAGACCCGCGCATGCGCTTCGTGGACGAATACCGCAACGCCGCCGACACGCAGGCGTTCGTGAACGCGATCCGCCGCACGGTGACGCGGCCGTGGACGCTTATGGAAATCTGCGGCGGGCAGACCCACACGCTCATCAAGTCGGGACTCGACCGGCTGCTGCCGGACGAGATCACGCTCGTGCACGGTCCCGGCTGCCCGGTGTGCGTGACGCCGCTCGAGCAGATCGACCGAGCGATCGAGATCGCGAAGCGGCCGGGCACGATCTTCACGTCGTTCGGCGACATGCTGCGCGTGCCGGGCTCGCGCACCGACCTCCTGAGCGTGAAGGCCGCGGGCGGCGACGTGCGCATGGTCTACTCCCCGCTCGACGCCGTGACGCTCGCGCGCAAGCACCCGGATCGCGAGGTCGTGTTCTTCGCGGTCGGCTTCGAGACGACGGCGCCGGCGAACGCGATGGCCGTGTGGCAGGCGGAGAAGCTCGGCGTCGCGAACTTCAGCGTGCTCGTCTCGCACGTGCTCGTGCCGCCGGCGATGGAGGCGCTGCTCGGCGCGCCGGACCACCGCGTGCAGGCGTTCCTCGCCGCGGGCCACGTCTGCGCCGTCATGGGCTACGCGCAGTACCACGCGATCGCGGAACGCCACCGCATCCCGATCGTCGTGACGGGCTTCGAGCCGCTCGACCTCGCGCACGGCATCCAGCTCGCGGTGCAGGCGCTCGAGGACGGACGCCACGGCGTCGAGAACCAGTACACGCGCGCCGTGACCGAGCGCGGAAACGTGCGCGCCCAGGAGCTCGTGGACGAAGTGTTCGAGACCTGCGATCGCGCGTGGCGCGGCTTCGGCACGATTCCCTCGAGCGGACTGCGGCTGCGCGAGCGCTTCGCGGCCTTCGACGCCGAGCGTCGCTTCGCCGTCACCGACGTCACCGCGACCGAGTCCGCGGAGTGCATCGCGGGGCTCATCCTGCGCGGCCATCGCAAGCCGAACGAGTGTCCCGCGTTCGGCGTCCGCTGCACGCCCGAGCGTCCGCTCGGCGCCCCGATGGTCTCGAGCGAGGGCGCGTGCGCCGCGTACTGGCACTTCAAGAGGCACGCGTGAGCGGCCCGAACGCGCCGTCGTTCGAGGGCGCCGCCTGTCCCATCCCGATCGCCGAGTACCCGCACGTCCTGCTCGCTCACGGCGGCGGCGGACGGCTCACGCACGCGCTCATCGAGCGCGTCTTCGCCGCGGCGTTCGCGAATCCCGCGCTCGCGCGGCTGCACGACGGCGCCGTGCTCGAGACCGGCGGCGCGCGCATCGCCGTGACGACCGATTCGTTCGTCGTGAGCCCGCGCTTCTTCCCCGGCGGCGACATCGGCTCGCTGGCCGTGCACGGCACGGTGAACGACCTCGCGATGTGCGGCGCGCGCCCGTTCGCGCTCACCGCCGGCTTCGTGATCGAGGAAGGCCTGCCGATGGACGAGCTGTGGCGCATCGTGACCTCGATGGGCGCCGCGGCGGCCGCCGCCGGCGTGCCGATCGTCGCGGGCGACACGAAGGTCGTGGACCGCGGCAAGGGCGACGGCGTGTTCATCAACACGACCGGGGTCGGGCGCGTGCCGGACGGCGTGGACATCGCGCCGCAGCGCGCGCGCCCCGGGGACGTCGTGCTCGTGAACGGACCGATCGCCCAGCACGGCATCGCGATCCTCAGCGTGCGCGAGGGGCTCGCGTTCGACACCGCCGTGACGAGCGATTCCGCGGCGCTGCACGAGCTGACCGCGCGGCTGCTCGAGGCGGCGGGCGATGCGGTGCACGTGCTGCGCGATCCGACGCGCGGCGGCGTCTCGAGCGCGACGAACGAGATCGCGGAAGCGGCGGGCGTCGGCATCGAGCTCGACGAGACGGCGATTCCGATCGCCGAGGAAGTGCGCGGCGCGTGCGAGATCCTCGGGCTCGATCCGCTCTACGTGGCGAACGAGGGCAAGCTGCTCGCGTTCGTCGCCGAATCGCGCGCGGACGCCGCGCTCGCGGCGATGCGCGCGCACCCGCTCGGGCGCGAGGCGGCCGCGATCGGGCGCGTCGTCGAGGGGCTGCCGGGGCGCGTCGTGCTTCGCAGCCGCATCGGCGGCACGCGCATCGTGGACATGCTCTCGGGCGAGCAGCTGCCGCGGATCTGCTGATGCCGCGCCGGGGGCGCGACGCGGCCGCCCCGGATTCCGCGGCAATCCCTCAGGCGGGCGGCGCGGGCGCCTCGTCCGCGTAACGGAAGCGCTCGAGGTCGAGTTCGTCGCCGCCCTCGATCCGCAGCGGCGCTCCGCAGCGCGGGCAGAGCCGCAGCCAGCCGCCCTCGGCGCGTTCGGCGACCACGCCGCACGCCTCGCAGGTCTGGCGCGCGGGGCACCATCGCACCTCGAGCGTCGCGCCCTCGTCCGGCGTGCCGCGCGGCGCCGCCTCCCACGCGAAGCGCAGCAGCTCGGGCTCGATCGCCGACAGCTCGCCGA
>JBGAOA010000072.1:0-20498 GCA_044222065.1 Candidatus Eiseniibacteriota bacterium | reverse complement strand
CTCGCTCCCCCCGAGGGCGGCGTCGTGCCGCTGGACCTCACGCTCGGTCCCGACGACCGCATGCTGCTCGTGAGCGGTCCCAACATGGGCGGCAAGACGGTGCTGCTCAAGACCGTCGGACTCGCGTGCGCGCTCGCGCACGCCGCGCTGCCCGTGCCTGCGGCCGAGGGCAGCGCCGTGCCGGAACTCGGCGCGATCTTCGCCGACCTCGGCGACGAGCAGTCGGTGGACGAGGGGCTCTCGACGTTCGCCGCGCACCTGCGCTCGCTGCGTGCGATGGCGGAGCGCGCCGCGGACGACTGCCTGTTGCTGTGCGACGAACTCGGCGCAGGGACCGATCCCGACGAGGGCGCGGCACTCGCGCGCGCGCTGCTCGAGCGGTTCGCCGAACGCCGCGCGTGGGCAATCGTCACGACGCACCTCGGCAGTCTCAAGGTCGCGGCCGCGGAACTCGGCGGCGTGCGCAACGGTTCGCTGGAATTCGACGAGGTCACGTTCCGGTCGCGCTACCGCTTCCTTCCCGACGTGCCCGGCGCGAGCCACGCGCTCGCGGTCGCCGAGCGCCTCGGGTTCCCGGCCGAACTCGTCGCCCGGGCGCGCGCGATGACGCCCGAATCCACGCGCGCGATCGAGCGCCTGCTCGTCCAACTCGAGTCGCAGCGCCGCGAACTCGAGGCCGAGGCGGCGGAGTTGCGCTCCGCGCGCGCAGCCGCCGTGGCGGCCGAGGCGCGCCACCGCGACGCGGCCGAAGAGGCGAAGCGCGCGCTCGCCGAGACGCGCCAGCGGCTCACGCGCGAGAGCGAGGCGGTGCTCGCGCAGGCACGCGAGTTGTGGCAGACCGTCCAGCGTGAGGCGCGCAAGGCCGAGAAGAACCGCGCCTCAGCCGATTCGCTGCGCACGCGCATCGAAGGCGCCGCGCGCGCGCACCAGGACGTGCAGCGCCGGGCGTCCGAAGCGCTGGAGGCCGCCGGCGGCCGCCGCGCGCGGCTCGATCGCGTCGAAGTCGGGATGCGCGTTCGCATCGCCGATCTGGGCGTCGAGGCCGAGGTCGCGAGCCTGCCGGATTCCGAGGGCCGGCTGTTGCTGCGCCGCGGCAGCTGGAGCATCCAGAGTCACGTGGACCGGCTCGAACCCGTGGAAGAGCGTGAAACGGCGCGCGGGACGCTGCGCCGCGCGGGCGGCGGGGGCGCAACGCCGATCGCGACGTGGGAGGCCTCGGACGATCCCGCGCCGCTGGAGGTGGACCTGCGCGGGCTCGAGGCCGACGAGGCGCTGCGCGCGCTCGACGACGGGCTCGATCGCGCGGTGCTCGCGGGGCTCGGCGAGGTCCGCATCATCCACGGAGTCGGCCGCGGCGTCCTGCGTTCGGTGGTCGAGCGCCACCTGCGCTCGCACCCGCAGGTCGCCTCGGCGCGGCTCGGCGTGGTCGGCGAGGGAGGGCGCGGCGTGACGGTCGCGCGGCTCCGATGACGAGCGCCTCGATGTCGCGCGGGAGCCGGGCGGCGCGCGGCTCGGACGAGTGGGTGGAACGCGTGCGCGCGGCCACCGACATCGTCGAGTTCATCGGCCAGACGGTGCCGCTCAAGCGCGTCGGGCGGAACTGGGTCGGCCTCTGTCCGTTCCACAAGGAAAAGACGCCATCGTTCTCGGTCAATCCCGACCGCCAGTTCTATCACTGCTTCAGCTGCAAGGTGGGAGGCGACGTCTTCAAGTTCGTCCAGGAAACCGAACGGCTCGGCTTCGTCGAGGCCGTCGAGCTGCTCAGCCGCCGCGCCGGGATCGCGATTCCGGAACGCCGCGAGGCCGGGCCCGGCCGCGAGGCGAAGCTCAAGCTGAACGACGCGCTCGAAGCGGCGGCGCAGGCGTACGAGCACTGGCTCGCGGACCCGACCGGCGGCGCCGAAGTGCGCGCGTACCTCGAGCGTCGCGGGATCGAACGCGAGACGTCGCGCCGCTTCCGGCTCGGCTTCGCGCCCGCGGGCTGGGATCACCTGCAGCGCCGGCTCGGATCGCGCGTGGACGCGGCGACGCTCGTCGCCGCGGGGCTCGCGGTCGCCCGCGAGGGCAAGAGCGGCCAGTACGACCGCTTCCGCAACCGGCTCATGGTGCCGCTCGTCGCGCCGGGAGGCGCGGTCGTGGGATTCGGCGCGCGCGCGCTCGCGGCCGAGGATTCGCCGAAGTATCTGAACTCCCCGGAAACCGCCGTCTATCACAAGAGCACGTTCCTGTTCGCGCTCGACCAGGCGCGCAAGGCGGTCGAGGCGGACGGCGAGCTGATCCTCGTGGAGGGCTACTTCGACGCGATCGCGTTTCATCAGGCGGGACTGGCGAACACGGTCGCGACCTCGGGGACCGCGCTCACGCCGGACCACGCGCGCGTGCTGCGGCGGCTCGTTCCGAGGGTCGCGCTCACGTACGACGGCGACTCGGCCGGACGCGACGCGATGATGCGCTCGCTCTCGGTGCTGCTCGCCGAAGGACTCGACGTCGCGGTCGTGGACCTGCCCGCCGGCGAGGACCCGGACACGCTCGTGCGCTCCGGCGGGCTCGCGGCGTGGAACGCGGCGCGCGCCGCCGCGGCGGACCCGGTCGAGTTCGTGCAGCGCCACGTGCTGCGCTCGGGTGGCGCCGGCGATCCGCGCGAGCGCGCGCTCCGCGCGATCGTCGCGCTGCTCGGGAAGGTGCAGGATCCGGTGAAGCTCGACCTCGTCGCCGAACGCGCCGAGCGCGTGCTCGGTGTCTCCGCCGCCGTGCTCAAGCGCGCGATCGGGCTCGAACGCCGCGGCTTTTCGGCCGAGCAGCCCGTCGCGGCGGTGGTGCGGCGCGAGCGCGGGCGAGAGTCGTACGAGGAGCGCGAACTGCTCCGTGCGCTGCTGCTCGCGCCGCAGTGCCTCGAGCACGCGGCCGCGACTCTCGCGCCGGGGGACTTCCGCGACGCCGAATGCGCGCGTCTCGCGGCGTGGCTGTGGTCGGGCGCGAGCGGCCTGCCCGACGAAGAGGGGCCCGCGGCCCTCGCGCGCGAACTCAGCGCCGAGGCCGCGCCCGAACTCGACTGGGAAGCCGAAGCGCACGGCGCGGTCCGCCGCCTGCAGGCGAGGCGGATGCGCGACCAT
Source organism: Candidatus Eiseniibacteriota bacterium (assembly GCA_044222065.1). Taxonomy (GTDB): domain Bacteria; phylum Eisenbacteria; class RBG-16-71-46; order RBG-16-71-46; family RBG-16-71-46; genus JBGAOA01. The sequence goes on along the minus strand of JBGAOA010000072.1, from coordinate 17,385 downwards.
CAACGGGAACTCGAACAGGAACTCCGCCGCGCGACCGACCCACTCGAGGTCGAGCGGCTCATGAAGTCCATTCACGAACTCGCGCGGTCCCTGAAGGACCTGCGCGTCACCGTCTAGGGGGAAGTGCACCGCATGGCGACGGCGACCGCGAAGAGCAAGCAAGAGAAGGCACGGGCGAAGGACGAGCGACGCAAGCGTCTCGACGAGATGAAGTCGCTCGCGATCCGCCAGGGCTACATCACGGAAGACCAGATCGTGTTCATGCTCGACGAGGACATGGATCCCGAGCAGCAGGTCGACGTGATGGAAGAGATCCACACGATGCTCGCGCAGATGCACATCGAGGTGTTCCAGAGCGAGGAAGAGGCTCAGGAGCGCCTGAAGAAGCTGCGCAAGCTCGAGGAGAAGAAGACGCCGCTCACGGCGAAGGCCGTGCCGCAGGCGCCGGTGCGCTACGACGACCCCGTGCGCATGTACCTGCGCGAGATGGGCAAGGTGCCGCTCCTCACGCGCGAGGGCGAGGTCGAGATCGCGAGGCGCATCGAGGCCGGCGAGCGCCAGGTCGTCTCGGCGCTGTTCCGCGCCGAGCCGTCCGTGCGCGAGATCCGCGGGCTGCTCAAGAAGCTCAAAGAAGGCCTGCTCAAGATCGAGGACTTCATCAAGGTCGACGCCGAGGCCGCCACCGAGCAGGCGCTCAAGAAGGAGCGCCAGCGCGCGGTCAAGATCCTCGAGCGCGTCTTCACGCTGCAGAAGCGCTACAACGACTCGGTCGAGAAGATGAACGTCCGCATGGCCGACAAGCAGCGCTCCACGGCCCAGGCGAACTTCGCGAAGCTCGAGGCCGAGCTGACGCAGGAGCTGCACAAGCTGTCGATGAACCCGCGCATGGTCGAGGGGCTCGCGCGGCCGGTGAAGGATCTGGCCGAGACCGCGCTCGAGTACGACGAAGTCGTCGCGGCGGTCGAGCGGCGCTTCGGGCACAGCGTGGACGACGTGCAGGAGTTCGCGCGCCGGCTCAAGAAGGGGCCGAAGGAACTGCGCGCGGTGAAGCGCGACTCGGGGCTCGAGCCGGCGCAGATCGCCGAGTTCCAGAACGAGATCAAGAACATCCGCAAGCACGTCAAGGCGATGGAAGACGAGTGCAAGATGACGAAGGATCATCTGCTCGAGCTCTACCGCCAGATCCGCGACGGCGAGCGCGCCACGGGGCAGGCCAAGAAGGAGATGATCGAGGCGAACGTGCGCCTCGTGATCTCGATCGCGAAGCGCTACACGAACCGCGGACTCGAGTTCCTCGACCTGATCCAGGAGGGCAATTCGGGCCTGATGCGCGCGGTCGACAAGTTCGACTACACGAAGGGCTACAAGTTCTCGACCTACGCGACGTGGTGGATCCGGCAGGCGATCACGCGCGCGATCGCCGATCAGGCGCGCACGATCCGCGTGCCGGTGCACATGATCGAGCACATCAACCGCGTCGTGCGCGTGTCGCGGCGGCTCGTCCAGGAACTGGGCCGCGAGCCCACGCCGGAAGAGATCGCGGAGCGGCTCGAACTGCCCGTCGACAAGGTGAAGAGCATCCTCAAGGCGGCGCAGGAGCCGATCTCGCTCGACCGTCCGATCGGCGAGGACGACGATTCGAACCTCGGCGACTTCATCGAGGACACGAGCGTCGTGAGCCCTGCGCACTCGGCGGCGAGCGCGATGCTGCGCGACGAGGTGAACGAGGTGCTGAAGACGCTCACGCCGCGCGAGGCGAAGGTCATCCGGCTGCGCTTCGGGCTCACGGAGGACGGCGCGCAGCGCACGCTCGAAGAAGTGGGCGCGTTCTTCAACGTCACGCGCGAGCGCATCCGCCAGATCGAGGCGAAGGCGCTCCGAAAGCTTCGTCACCCGACGCGCTCGCGTCGTCTGAAGGCGTACACGGAGCTGCTGTAGTCGTTCGTTTCTTGACGTGCCGAAACGGCGGGTGCTACAAACACCCGGCTTTTCGGCGTCCGTGTGACCCGCGTTCGCGCTGGGCCCATAGCTCAGCGGTCCAGAGCAGCCGGCTCATAACCGGCGAGACCCTGGTTCGAATCCAGGTGGGCCCAGTGGTCCCCTGCAGGCGGAACGCACGCGGATGGCGGTGTCGGGCGGATAGCTCAGCTGGTGGAGCACCTGGATCACAACCAGGGGGTCACAGGTTCGAGTCCTGTTCCGCCCACCATTTTCGCGGCGGGGGCCACCCCCGCCGCCTGGAGCCGATCATGATCCGGTCGAGTCGAACGAGCGCCCGCTCGCGCGCGCGAATCGCGCGCCGCACCGGCGCGCCGCGACTCGCCGGCGGGTCCCTGCGGGGGCGTCCTCACGGACGCCCCCGTCGCGTTTCCGGAGGACGCGGGTGACGGAAGAACTCGAACACTTGTGGCGGTTGTGCGGCCTCGACGAGCGCGTCGCGGCCGCGAAGTCCGCGCTCGCGAAGTTCCCGGAGCAGCAGCGGGCGCTCGAGACTCGGGCCGTCGCCGAGAAGGTCCGGCTCGAAGCGCACGTGAAGGCGGCGGGGGAACTGCTCGCCGCGCGCCGCCGGATCGAGCAGGAGATCGAGGCCGTCAACACGCAGCAGCGGCAGCTCGAGAGCCGCCAGCCGTCCGTGAAGACGAACGAGGAGTACCAGGCGCTCACGCACGAGATCGGAACGTGCAAGCAGAAGCGCTCCGATCTCGAGACGAAGGTGCTCGAAAAGTTCGAAGAGGAAGAAGCGCTCGCCGCGAAGAAGCCGGCGATCGAGGCCGCGCTGAAGACCGCCGAGGGCGAACTCGCGGGGAAGCGCGACGAACTCGCGCGCGGCGAGGTCGCCGAGCGCGCCGCGCTCGAGGCGCTCGAGGCCGAGCGCGTCGCCGAGGTCGCGGCGCTGCCGCCGGCCACGCGGTCGCGTTACGAGCGCGTGCACGGCTCGCGCGAGGGCCGCGCCGTCTTCGCGATCACGAAGAACGCGTGCGGCGGCTGCTTCCGCGGGCTCTCGCCGCAGGGCCTCCAGGAAGCGAAGAAGCGCGACCGCGTGCTCGTGTGCGACGGCTGCGGCCGCATGCTCGTCCTCCCGCCCGACGGCGCGTAGCGCGGAATCCGGGGCCGGCGCGGTGCCCGAGGCTCCTCGTCCCGAGTCCGCGCCGCGCGCGCGCCTGAGGGACGACCTGCCGTTCCGCCGCATCGCGCTCGTGCTGTCGGGCGGCGGCGCGCTCGGCGCCTACGAGGTCGGTGTGCTGCGGGTCCTCGAGACGCTGAAGCTCGCGCCGGCGCTCGTCGCCGGGGTCTCGATCGGGGCGGTGAACGCGGCGGTGTGGCTCGCGCACGGACGGCGCTCCGAGACGCTCGAGGCCGCGTGGCGGCGGCTGCGCGGCTCGCACCTCGGGCTGCGCTGGATCACGCTCGCGCTCCGCTGGCTCGGCGCGGCGCTGTTCGTCGTCGCGCTGGTCGAACTGGTCGTGACGTTCGCGGGGTCGCGCGAGCTGTCCGGTTCCTACTGGCTGTGGCGCCGCGCGAGCGCGCGCCTCGACGTCACCTCCACGGTGCTCGACGCCGCGGCGTGGGCCGTGCTCGCCGTGCTCGCGGCGCTCGCGATCGCGCTGTCGCGGCCGATCGAGGGTCTGCTGTCGCGGCACGCCGCGGGGCTCGACGCCGAACGCGCCCACCGCGTGTTCGGCCGCGTCGCGCTCGGCGCCGCGCTGCTGCACGCGCTCGTGTGGGTGTTCGGCTGGCCGTGGCCGCACCGCTTCAGCGCGACCGTCGTGCTCGCGCTCGCGGTGTTGTGGCTCGCGAACCGCCCGGGCCGCGGCGGCAACTGGGCGCGCGCGGTGCTGTTCGCGCTCATGCCCGAGACGAAGGGGCTCGGACTCTGGGGCAGCACCGCGCGGCGGCGCGTGATCGAGCGCCTCGTCGGCGCATCCGGCCGCGCGCGTCTCGTCGCTCCCGAGTCGCGTCTCGTCGTGAGCGCGCTCGCGCTCGACACCGGGCGCGTGTGCCACTTCGTGAACTGGCCCGACCCGTCGCCCGAATTCCGCGAGCGGCTCGCCCGCGAGGCGGGCGAGGTGCGCGTGCTTCGCGACGCCGAGGACGTGCTGCGCGCCACGCTCGCCTCGTCGGCGATCCCGGGCGTGTTCGAGCCCGTGCGGATCGACGGCCGGAGCTTCGTGGACGCGGGCGGGTTCTCGAACCAGCCGATCCACGTCGCGATGGCCGACGGCGCGGACGCGATCCTCGTCGTCGTGCTCGCGCCGAGCGGCTCGCCGCCGCCCGCGCCCGACGCGCGCAACCTGTTCGAGCTCGGCGGCCGGCTGCTCGAACTCGCGAACTGGCGCGACCTGCAGGCCGAGCTCGAACACCTGCCCGAGGGCTGGTCGAGCGAGGGGCGGCCGGCGCGCATCTGCGTCGTCGAGCCTGAGACGGCGCTCCCGGCGCACGTGCTCGCGTTCGACCCGGCGTCGGCGGCCACGCTCATCGAGCGCGGCGAAGCCGACGCGTGGCGGGCGCTCGTCGCCGCCGGCTGGGCGGTCGAGGCGGGCGCGCGCGACGCTTGAGGGGGCCGCGGCGTTCGCGTACGGTGCGCGGCATGAGCGTTTCCCCGAACGGTGTGTGGCGCCTGCGCTGCGACGGCGGTTCGCGCGGCAATCCGGGCCCGGGCGCGTACGGCTTCGTGCTGTGCGATCCCTCTGGCGCCGAAGTGCAGGCGGTCGGCGAGTTCCTGGGCTCGGTGACGAACAACGTGGCCGAGTACCGCGGACTGATCGCCGGCCTTCAGGCGGCCGCGCAGGCGGCCGTGCCCGTGCTCGAAGTGAGCATGGATTCCGAACTCGTCGTGCGTCAGATGACGGGCGAATACCGCGTGAAGAACGCGGGTCTCAAACCGCTGCACGCCGAAGCGCGCGCGGCGGCATCCCGGATCGGCAAGGTCACGTTCACGTCCGTGCGTCGCGAGCACAACCAGCGCGCCGACGAACTCGTGAACGAGGCGCTCGATCGCGCGTTGAAGTCCGAGTCTCCCAGGTGATCGCGGGCGGCGCGCCGAAACCCGGCCTCACGGCCGGGTGGAGGCCGCCGGTCGAGGAAAGTCCGAACTCCACAGGGCAGGGTGCTGGGTAACTCCCAGGGGGCGCGAGCCCACGGAAAGTGCAACAGAGAGCAGACCGCCAGCGGGCGCGGCCGCAAGGTCGCGCAGCGGGCAAGGGTGAAACGGTGCGGTAAGAGCGCACCAGCGGTCCCGGTGACGGGGCCGGCTCGGTAAACCCCACCCGGAGCAAGACCGCATAGAGGGGGAGGAGTGTGTCCCGCTCCGTCATCACCCCGGGGTCGGTCGCATCGAGGCGGTTCGGCAACGGCCGCCCCAGACAAATGATCATCACGGAGCGATCCGTACAGAATTCGGCTTACGGGAGACTCGAGCTTCGACGCGCTCGCCGCGCGGTGCAGGACGCGCCGCGCGGCGTTCGCGTTCTTGCCGGGACCGTGGGGCGCTGTTAGCGTGCCCGCTTCCTTTCCTGCGCCCCGACCTTCCACCGCCGAGGAGCCGTGATCGCACCGAGCGTGACGCCCGAGTGGGTGCTGCATCCGAGGCACGATCCCGAACGCGCCCACGCGCTCGCGCGCGAGGTCGGCGCGCCGATCCCGGCCGCGCTCGTGCTCGTCAATCGCGGCGTGGACTCTCCCGCGCGCGTTCAGCGCTTCCTCGATCCGGCGCTCGAGGACCTGCACGATCCGTTCGAGCTGAAGGGCCTCGAGGCGGCCGTCACCCGGCTGCGCCGCGCGCTCGAGGCCGGCGAGCGCGTCCTCGTGCACGGCGACTACGACGTCGACGGCATCACGTCCACGTTCCTGCTCTATTCCGTGCTCCGCGACCTCGGCGCGCAGGCCGAGTACCGGATTCCGCACCGCACCCGCGACGGCTACGGCCTCTCGACCGGCGCCGTGGACGAAGCCGCGCGCCGTGGCTGCTCCTTGATCGTCACCGTGGACTGCGGCATCACGGCGATCGAGGCGATCGAGCGCGCGCGCTCGATCGGCATCGACACGATCGTGACCGACCACCACGAGCCGCCCGCGGTCCTGCCCGACGCGGTCGCGGTCGTGAACCCGCTCCAGCCCGGCTGCCCGTACCCGTTCAAGGCGCTCGCCGGCGTCGGCGTGACGTTCAAGCTCGCGGAGGCGCTGCTGCGCGGGCGCGGCGGCATCGAGCGCGCGCGCGAGTTCCTCGACGTCGTCGCGCTCGGCACGATCGCGGACGTCGTGCCGCTCGTCGGCGAGAATCGCGTGCTCGCGCGGCTCGGACTCGACCGCATCAACGCGCAGCCCCGCCTCGGTCTGCAGGCGCTGATCGAGGTGTCGGGGCTCGCGGGCAAGCGCATCAGCAGCGGGCAGGTGGCGTTCGTGCTCGCGCCGCGCATCAACGCCGCCGGACGCATGGGCAACGCGGAGCAGGGCATCACGCTGCTACTCGCGCGCGACGCGGCGGCGGGGCGCGCGTGCGCCGAGAGCCTCGACGAGGACAACGAACGCCGGCGGCGCTTCGACGAGAACGTGCTCACGGAGGCGTCGCAGCGGGTCGAGACGGAACTCCGCTATCCGGACTGCTCCTCGATCGTGCTGTGGTCGGAACACTGGCACCCGGGCGTGATCGGCATCGTCGCGTCGCGCCTCGTCGAGCGGTTCCAGCGCCCGACGGTGCTCGTCGCGCTCGACGGCGAGCGCGGGCGCGGCTCGGGCCGCAGCCTCCCGGGCCTCGACCTCAATTCGCTGCTCGCCGACTGCGACGACCTGCTCGAAGCGCACGGCGGCCACGCGTTCGCCGCCGGACTCACGGTGCGCCGCGACCGGCTGCAGCCGCTGCGCGAGCGCATCGAGCGGCTCGTGCGCGAGCGCGTCCGTCCGGGCGACTTCGTCGCGCGGCTCACGGTGGACGGCGACGTCACGCTGCAGGCCTGCGATCTCGATCTCGTCGAGTGGCTCGAGCGGCTGTCGCCGCACGGCCTCGACAACGAGGAGCCGGTGTTCCGCGCGAGCGACGTGGGCGTCGAGAGCGCCGTGGCCGTCGGCGGCGGCAAGCACCTTCGCCTCAAGCTGCGCGACCGCACCGGCGCCGCCGAGGCGATCGGCTTCGGCATGGGCGCGCGAGCGTCGGAGATCGCCCGCGCCGGGCGCGTGACCGTCGCGTTCGCGCCGACGCGCAACGAGTGGATGGGCGAGACCCGCGTGCAGCTGAAGCTCAAGGGGGTGCGGCCGGCGTGAGCGCGGAGGTCCCCGGCGGCGGTCATCTCGAGCTGCGGGCGACGCTGCTCGCGGCGCTCGACGAACGCGCGCCGAAGGTGGACCGCGACCGCGTCGCCGCCTGCTTCGACTACGTCGACCGCTCGCACGGCGAGCAGCGCCGCGTTTCGGGCGAGCCGTTCGTCACCCACGTCGTCGCGGTCACGCTCATCCTGCTCGATCTGTTCGAGAGCCGCCTCGAGACGCCGCTCGTCATGGCGGCGCTGCTCCACGACGTCGTCGAGGACACCGAACAGACGACCGAGGACGTCGAGAAGCGCTTCGGTCGCGAGGTCGCGCTGCTCGTCGAGGGCGTGACGAAACTCGCCGGCCTGCACTTCGACAGCCGCGAGGCGGCGCAGGCCGAGAACTTCCGCAAGATGATGCTGTCCATGGCGCGCGACCTGCGCGTCATCTTCATCAAGCTCGCGGACCGGCTGCACAACATGCGCACGATCGCGGCGCTGCGCCCCGACAAGCAGCGCCGCATCGCGGAAGAGACGCGCGACATCTATGCCCCGCTCGCGCACCGGCTCGGCATGGCGGGCATCAAGCGCCAACTCGAGGACCTGAGCCTCAAGGTGCTCGATTCGACGGCGTACGCCGAGCTCGCGCAGCGCATCCAGATCAAACGCGAGGAGCGCGAGGCGTTCCTCGCCGTCGTGCGCGGGCAGCTCGAAGAGGGCCTCAAGGCCGCCGGCATCCGCGCCGAGGTCGTCGGCCGACCGAAGCACTTCTACTCGATCTACCTGAAGATGCGCTCGGGCTACGAGCTCGAGACGATCTACGACCTGTTCGGCCTGCGCATCATCACGCACACGAAGAACGACTGCTATCGCGCCCTCGGTGTCGTGCACGACCTGTTCACGCCCGTCGCGGAGCGCTTCAAGGACTACATCGCGACGCCGAAGAGCAACATGTACCAGTCGCTGCACACGACGGTGCTCACGGCGTCGGGAGAGATGGTCGAGGTGCAGATCCGCACGCGCGAGATGCACCGCACGGCCGAGACGGGCGTCGCGGCGCACTACGTCTACAAGCAGGGCGGGCGCGTGGACGAGGAACTCGACGCGAAGCTCGGCGGCTTCGTCGCGCAGACGGCGGACTGGCAGCACCAGACGAGCGACGACGAGTACATGGACTTCCTGCGCACCGCGCTCTACCAGGAGGAGGTGTTCGTCTACACGCCGCGGCGCGAACTCAAGCGCCTGCCGAAGGGGGCGACCGCGCTCGACTTCGCGTTCATGATCCACTCCGAGGTCGGCCAGCACACCGTGGGCGCGCGCGTGAACAACGACCTCGTGCCGCTGCGCTACGAGCTGCGGAACGGCGACACGGTCGAGATCGTGACGTCGCCGACGGCGCGGCCGCACGAGGACTGGCTCCAGATCCTGCGCACGGCCGGCGCGCGCGCGAAGGTGCGCCACTGGCTGCGGCTCGAACGCCACGCCGACAGCGTCGCGCTCGGCCGCGAACTCGTCGAGCGCGAACTGAAGCGCCAGCGCGCCGAGGTGGACGACGACCGGCTGAACGAGGTCGCGCGCGCGCTCGGGCAGGAGGGGCTCGACGAGATGTTCGCGCGCCTCGGCGAGGGCCAGCTCTCGCTCACGCAGGTGCTGCGCAAGCTGCTGCCCGAGAAGGAGGGCTTCGCCGAGAGGCTCGCGAAGGGGCCGCTCGAGGCGCTCGGCCTGACGCGCCGGCCGTCGGGCGGCGTGCGCATCCAGGGGCTCGACAACCTCATGCTGAGCTTCGCGCGCTGCTGCCAGCCCGTCCCCGGCGACCGCGTCGTCGGCATCGTCACGACCGGACGCGGCATCTCGGTGCACCGCCAGGACTGCCCGAACACGTTCCCGAGCCGCATCCCGCCCGAGCGGCGCGTCGAGGTCGAGTGGGACGCGCGCGTCGGCGAGACCTTCCCGGTGCGGCTCGTCGTCTACGGCACGGACCGCACGGCGCTGCTCGCGGACATCGCGAAGGCGATCGCCGCGACCTCGGTGAACATCCGCCAGGCGGGCATGGCGATGGAGGACAAGACGGCGCGCGGCGTGTTCGTCGTGGAGGTGCCGCACCTCGCGAAGCTCGGCGACGTGATGGCCGCGATCCGGGGCGTGCGCGGCGTCACGCGCGTCGAGCGCCGGCAGCGAATCCTGCGCCCGCCAACCGGACGGCGGGCGGGCGGCGACGCGTGAGGGCGCTGCTGCAGCGCGTGTCGTCGGCGCGGGTGCGCGTCGCCGGCCGGACGACGGGCGAGATCGCGCGCGGCTTCCTCGTGCTGCTGGGCGTGACGCACGAGGACGGCGCCGAGGAGGCGCGCTGGCTCGCACGCAAGATCGCGGGCCTGCGCGTGTTCGAGGACGCGGACGGCCACATGAACCTCGGGCTCGACGCGGTGGACGGCGCGGTGCTCGTCGTGCCTCAGTTCACGCTCTACGGCGACGCCGTGCGCGGGCGCCGCCCCGATTTCGTGCGCGCCGCAAGGCCGGAACGCGCCGAGCCGCTCTTCGAAGAGTTCTGCGCGGCGCTCGCCGGCGCGGGCGCGCGCGTCGAGCGCGGCGTGTTCCGCGCCCACATGGAGGTCGAACTCGTGAACGACGGACCCGTGACCCTCTGGATCGAACGCGCCCCCGGAGTCAGCGCGGAGCCGGACGCGTGAGCCGCGAACGGCCGGCGCTGCTGTGGCGCGGCAAGTCGCCGCTCGTGCTCGCCTCGGCGTCGCCGCGACGCGTCGCGCTTCTGCGCCAGGCCGGAGCGCAGTTCACGGTCGTGGACCCGGGCCCCGACCGCGAATGGCCGGGGGAGGCCGAGCCGCGCCACGGCGTGCGCGCGCTCGCGCTCGACAAGGCGAAGCGGGTGGCGGAGCGCCGCCGGCACGCCGTCGTGGTCGGCGCCGACACGGTCGTCGTCGCGCGCGGGGTGAGGCTCGGCAAGCCGGCGAGCGCGCGCGAGGCCGAGGAGATGCTGTGGCGTCTGCAGGGGCGCACGCACGACGTGTGGACCGGGATCGCCGTCGTTCGGGACGGGGAGCAGCGCACCGCCGCCGAGTGCACCCGGGTCCAGTTCGCCCGGCTCGACGAGCGCGAGATCGCCGCCTACGTTCGCAGCGGCGAACCGCTCGACAAGGCGGGCGGCTACGGCATCCAGGGGCTCGCGGGACAGTTCGTGCGGCGCGTCGAGGGGGACTATTTCAACGTCGTCGGGCTTCCGCTCGCCCGGCTCCGCCAGCTGCTCGCGGAGTTCGACTGACCCCGTACCCGAATCGCGGAACCTCGTTTCTTGACATGGTTTTGAAGCGCATGCTAGCTTCCGCCGCTTCTCACGCCCTGGAGATGCGCGCCGTTCGAGCCGTCGGAAAGGAAACCCGCCGACGCAGCGCGCCTGCACCGATCTGGAGGAAGGCATGAAGACGTATTCCGCGCGCCCCGACGACGTCCAGCGCCGCTGGCTGCTGGTCGACGCGGAGGGGAAGACGCTCGGACGACTGGCGACGCAGGTGTCGATGGCGCTGCGTGGCAAGCACAAGGCGATGTACACGCCCAGCATGGACACCGGCGACCACGTCGTCGTGATCAACGCCGAGAAGGTCGCGCTGTCCGGCCGCAAGGCGACCGACAAGCGCTACTTCCATCACTCGATGTACCCGGGCGGCGCCTCGTGGACCGGCATCGAGGAGATGATGGCGAAGTATCCCGAGCGCGTCGTTCTGCGCGCCGTGCGCGGCATGATGCCGAAGACGAAGCTCGGCCGCGCCATGATCAAGAAGCTGAAGGTCTACCGGGGAACGGAGCATCCGCACGCCGCGCAGCAGCCGGTGGTGTGGGAGCCCCGGTCCTGATCGAGGAGAGCATGTCGACTTCGCAGGCGCAGAAGATCAGCACCGGACGGCGGAAGGACGCGATTGCGCGGGTCCGTCTCGTCGCCGGCAACGGGAAGCACACGGTCAACGACCGCACGCCGCTCGATTACCTGAAGCGCGAGTCGCTCGTGAACCAGGCGTTCCACGCGCTCACGCTCACGAACACGGCGGGCAAATACAACGTCGTGGCCCGCGTCATGGGTGGCGGACTCACCGGTCAGGCCGGCGCGATCCGCATGGCGCTCGCCCGCGCGCTCACGCGCGAGGACGAGACGCTGAAGGGGCTCCTCGGCCGCGAAGGCCTGCTCACGCGGGACTCGCGCATGAAGGAGCGCAAGAAGTACGGACAGCCGGGCGCGCGCAAGCGCTTCCAGTTCAGCAAGCGCTAGTCGCGAACGGACAATTCACACGCCGGCCTCCGGGCGCCGAGGTCTCCGCGATGCGGAGCGCGCCCGACGACGACGGACCGGCGGAGGCGAAACCTCGGAAGGAGGCCACGTGGCCGACATCAGCATGAAGGACCTGCTCGAAGCGGGAGTTCACTTCGGGCACCAGACCCGGCGCTGGAATCCGCAGATGAAGAAATTCATCTTCATGGAGCGCAACGGGATCTACATCATCGACCTGCAGAAGACGCTCAAGTGCCTCGGCGACGCGCGCAACGCAATCGAGCGCGTCGTGCGCGGCGGCGGACACGTGCTGTTCGTCGGCACGAAGAAGCAGGCGAAGAGCATCGTCCTCGACGAAGTGAAGCGCTGCGGCCAGTTCAGCGTCACGGAGCGCTGGCTCGGCGGCATGCTCACGAACTTCAAGACCATCCGCTCGAGCGTCAAGCGCCTGCACGATCTCGACCGGATGGCGACCGACGGAACGTTCGAGAAGCTCGCGAAGAAGGAAGTGTCGCGGCTCTCGCGCGAGCGCGAGCGGCTCGAGTTCGCGTTCGCCGGCATCAAGGAGATGCCGGGCCTGCCGTCGCTCGTGTTCGTGATCGACACGAAGAAGGAGAAGATCGCGGTGACCGAGGCGCGACGCCTCGGCATCCCGATCGTCGGCATCGTGGACACGAACTGCGACCCGACGCAGGTGGACTTTCCGATTCCGGGCAACGACGACGCGCTGCGCGCGATCCGGCTGTTCGCGCATTTCGTCGCCGACGTCGTCATCGAGGCCAAGCGGTCGGCGCTCGACGGCGTCTCGCAGGAAACGGTGTCGTTCGGTGGTGAGGGCAGCGAGGCCGAGGGCGAAGCGTCCGCGGCCGCGACGACTGCCTGAGTTCGAAACGGATCGATCTTCCACTGCGCCCGTCCTCGCCTCCGCGCGGGCGGGCGTTGCAACGCGGTGAGGAACCCAGATGACGGTGACGGCGGAACAGGTCAAGGAACTCCGCGAGCGGACGGGCGCGGGGATGATGGAGTGCAAGAAGGCGCTGCAGGAGACGGGCGGCGACTTCGAGAAGGCGGTGGACGCGCTGCGCAAGAGCGGCATCGCGAAGGCCGACAAGCGCGCGGGCCGCGCGGCGAGCGAGGGCCGCGTGGAGTCGTACATCCACCCCGGCAACCGCGTCGGCGTGCTCGTCGAGGTCAACTGCGAGACCGACTTCGTCGCGCGCACGGACGACTTCGGCGACCTGTGCCGCAACCTCGCGATGCAGGTCGCGGCGGCGGGCGCCGAGTTCCTGAAGGCCGAGGACGTCCCGGCCGACCGCATCGCGCGCGAGCGCGAGATCTTCGCGGCGCAGCTCGTCGCCGAGGGCAAGCCGGCGAACATCGTGGACAAGATCGTCGAGGGGAAGCTCAAGAAGTTCTTCTCCGAGATCTGCCTGCTCGACCAGCCCTACATCAAGGACGACAAGCTCACGATCGCGGACCTCGTCAAGGCCGCGAGCGCGAAGACGGGCGAGAACGTCCAGGTGCGCCGCTTCGTGCGATTCCGGCTCGGCGCGGAGTAGCGCCTTGTCGGCGCGCTATCAGCGCATCCTGCTGAAGCTGTCCGGCGAGATCCTCGCCGGGACGGCCGGGCACGGCATCGACGAGGACGTCATGGGGGGCCTCGCGGACGAGATCCGCGAGGTCCACGAGTTGGGCGTGCAGGTCGGGATCGTGTGCGGCGGCGGGAACATCTTCCGCGGCGTCGCCGCGAGCACGCGCGGCATGGACCGCGTGGGCGCCGACTACATGGGCATGCTCGCGACGGTCATCAACGGCCTCGCGCTGCAGCACTCGCTCGAGAAGCGCGGGCTCTTCACCCGCGTCATGTCGGCGATCGAGATGGCGCGCGTGTGCGAGCCGTACATCCGCCGCCGCGCGGTCCGGCACCTCGAGAAGGGCCGCATCGTCGTGTTCGCCGCCGGCACCGGGAACCCGTACTTCTCCACCGACACCGCGGCCGCGCTGCGCGCGATCGAGGTCGGCGCCGACGTGATCCTGAAGGCGACGAAGGTGGACGGGGTGTTCAGCGGGGACCCGGTGAAAGAGCCGTCCGCGACCTTCTTCCCTCGCATCACGTACCTCGATATTCTGACGCGCGGACTCAAGGTCATGGACTCGACCGCGATCACGCTGTGCATGGACAACCGCCTGCCGCTCCGGGTCTTCAACGTCGGCGTGCGCGGAAACCTGATGCGGATCGTGAGAGGCGAGTCCGTGGGGACCGAGGTGGGAGAGAGCGTATGACCGTGAACAAGATTCTGGGCGACGCGGAAGAACGCATGAAGAAGTGCGTCGAGGCGACGCGGCACGAGCTCGCGACGATCCGCACGGGCAAGGCGAGCCCCGCGCTTCTCGACACGGTGAAGGTGGAGGCGTACGGCAGCGCCGTCCCGCTGCAGCAGGTGGGATCGGTCAGCGCGCCGGAGCCCCGGCTGCTCGTCGTGCAGCCGTGGGACAAGAGCCTCGTGAAGGCGATCTCGAAGGCGATCCTTCAGGCCGAACTCGGCTTCAATCCCACCGACGACGGCGTGCTCGTGCGCGTGCCGATTCCGACGCTCACGGAGGAGCGCCGCAAGGAGATGGTGAAGCTCGTCTCGAAGCTCGCCGAGGAGGGACGCGTGCACGTGCGCCAGGTGCGGCACGACGTGAACCACCACGTGAAGGAGCAGGAGAAGGGGCACGTCCTGCCCGAGGACGAGGCGCGTCGGCTCACGAACGACGTGCAGAAGCTCACGGACAAGTACGTGGGCTCGATCGACGAGCTGCTGAAGAAGAAGACGGCCGAGATCATGGAGGTCTGATCTCGATCGCGACGCCCGCGTCGCGACCGCGATTCCACGAGGAGGACCGTTGTCCGCCCGCGCACTCACGGCCGAGGAACTTCGAGCCCGCGGCAACATGCCCCGTCACGTCGCCATCATCATGGACGGCAACGGACGGTGGGCGAAGGCCCGTGGCGTGCCCCGCCTGATGGGGCACCGGGCCGGACGCGAGTCGGTGCGCGAGACCGTGAAGGCGTGCGTCGCGCTCGGCATCGAAGTGCTCACGCTCTACACGTTCTCGACCGAGAACTGGAACCGGCCGCGGCGCGAGGTGCAGGCGCTCATGACGATCCTGCGCCAGACGCTGCGCGAGGAGCGCGAGGAACTGCGCCGCAACAACGTCCGTCTGAGCGTGATCGGACGCACGGACGACCTGCCCGAGCCGGTGCGCGAGGCGATCGCCGAGACCGAGCGCTTCCTGTCGAGCTCGACCGGCCTGCTGCTCAACCTCGCGCTGTCGTACAGCGGGCGCGCGGAAATGGTCGACGCGATCCGCGCGCTCGTCGCCGACGGCCAGCGCAACGGACTGCGCGCCTCCGCCGTCGACGAGACCCTCGTCTCGAGCTACCTCTACACCGCGGGCCTGCCGGATCCCGACCTGCTGATCCGGACGAGCGGCGAGATGCGCGTGTCGAACTTCATGCTCTGGCAGCTCGCGTACACCGAGCTGTGGATCACCGAAACGCTGTGGCCCGACTTCCGCCGCAAGCACCTGTTCCAGGCCGTGGCGGACTTCCAGCTCCGCGAACGCCGGTTCGGCCGGGTCGACTGATGGCGGCCGGGCCCGAACGCGAAGCCGTCGCGACGGGCGAACTCCCGGCGCCGGGGCCCGCCGCCGGCGCGAAGCCGCAGGGCTGGTCGCTGCGCTGGCGGATCGTGAGCGGACTGCTGTTCGTGCCGCTGCTCGTGTTCCTCGCCGAGGCGGGCGGCGTCGCGTTCGTCGCCTTCGTCGGGCTGCAGGTCGCGCTCGGCCTGATCGAGTTCTACCGCATGGCGCGCGCGAAGGGGCTCGAGCCGTTCACCGTGCTCGGCACGCTCGCGGGACTCGGGACGCTCGCGGCGGCCTACCGCCCCTCGCTCGTTCCGGGCGACGTGCTCGCGACCGGCGGAGCGCTGCTGCTGCTCGCGCTCGCGCTCCGGCGTCCCGGCGGCGGACGCCGGCTCGAGAGCATGGCGAGCACCGTGTTCGGCGTGCTCTGGGTCGCGTGGCTGTCGGCGCACCTCGTGCGCCTGCGCGAACTGCCGTGGACCGCGGGCACGGGCTACGCCGAGGGCGCGCGTTACGTGCTGCTCGCGTTCTTCCTGACCTGGAGCTGCGACACCGGCGCGTACACGGTCGGCCGGCTCTTCGGCCGGACGCGTCCGTGGACCGAGATCTCGCCGCGCAAGTCGGTCGAGGGGGCGTTCGGCGGGCTGCTGTTCGCGATCGTCGCCGGCGTGATCGCGCGCGCGTGGTTCGCGCGTTTCCTCGGGTTCGGCGACGCGATCGTGCTCGGCGCGCTCGTCGGCGTGTTCGCGCAGGTCGGCGACCTCGTCGAGTCGCTGCTCAAGCGCGACGCCGGGCACGGCGACTCCTCCGACCTCATCCCGGGCCACGGCGGCATCCTCGACCGCTTCGACAGCCTCTACTTCGCCGCGCCGCTCGTCTTCTACTACCTGCGGCTCGTCGTCTTCCGGATTCCGTGACGGCCCGGCTCCGCACGCTCGCCGTCCTCGGCTCGACGGGCTCGATCGGCCGCCAGACGCTCGACGTCGCCGGCCGCCATCCGGACGCGCTGTGCGTCACCGCGCTCGCCGCCGGTCGAGCGCTCGACGCCTTCGCGTCCGAAGTCGAGCGCTGGCGCCCGCGTTTCGTCGCGCTCGAGCACGCCGCCGATCCCGCCGCGGCGCGCGCGCGCCTCGCCGCGGCCTCGCCCGGCGCCGAAGTGCGCGTCGGCCCGGGCTCGGCGGAGTGGATCGCCGGCGCCTCGGGCGCCGACGTCGTCGTGAACGGCGTCGTCGGCGCGGCCGGACTGCGCGCCTCGCTCGCGACCCTCGCGCGCGGCGCGCGCCTCGCGCTCGCGAACAAGGAGACGCTCGTCGTCGGCGGCGCGCTCGTGCGGCGCGCGCTCGAGCGCGGCGGCGAACTCGTGCCGGTGGACCGCGAACACAGCGCGGTGCTGCAGTGCCTCTCGGGCCGGCCGGGCGCCGAGATCGCGCGGCTCACGCTCACGGCCTCGGGCGGCGCGCTGCGCGGGCATCCGGACTGGCGGCGCGCGACCGTCGACGAAGTGCTGAGCCACCCGGTGTGGGCGATGGGCCGCCGCATCACCGTGGATTCCGCGCTGCTCTTCAACAAGGGCCTCGAGCTGATCGAGGCGCACGTGCTGTTCGACGTGCCGTACGAGCGCCTCGACGCCGTGCTGCATCCGCAGGCGCTCGTGCACGCGCTCGTCACGTTCCGCGACGGCGCGACGGTGCTGCAGGCGGCACCGCCCGACATGCGGCTGCCCATCCAGCTCGCGCTCTCGTGGCCCGGACACTGGGACGAGGCGGTCGCGCCGCTCGAACCCGCGGCGCTCGCGGGGCTCGCGTTCGCGCCGATTCCCGCCGGGCGTCACCCGGCGCTCGATCTCGCGCTCGCGGCCGGACGCGCGGGCGGGACGGCGCCGTGCGCGCTGAACGCTGCGGACGAGGTCGCGGTCGAGGCGTTCCTCGCCGGGGCGATTCCGCTCGGCGAGGTGCCGGCCTGCCTCGAGCGAGCGCTCGAACGCCACGCGGTCCGGCCGGTCGAGTCGCTCGAACAGCTCGAAGCGGTGGACGCCGAGGCGCGCGCCGCCGTGCGGGCCGAGTTCGCGCGGGCGTGAGGCCGGAGCGATGAGGGCCGAACGCGCCGGGACTCGCGTCGTGACGCGCGAGGACGCGCTCGCGCGCGCGGCCGCGTGGCGGCGCGCGGGCGAGCGCGTCGCACTCGCGGACGGCGCGTTCGACCTGCTGCGCGCGGAGCACTCGCGCTGGCTCGCGGCGC
>JBGAOA010000071.1:0-20955 GCA_044222065.1 Candidatus Eiseniibacteriota bacterium | reverse complement strand
CCGCGCTCGCCGACCGGCTCGATGCGGCGGTCGGCGCCGCCGACCGGCGCCGCGAGGCACTCGCCGTGGTCGAGCACGCGAAGGAGCTGCTCGCGACCGGCAACGAAGAGGCGGGACGCGGCGAACTCCAGCGCGCGGCGGCGATCGACCCGAGCTACGGCATCGCGTGGACGATGCTGGCCGAGCGCTTCCGCGACGCCGGCGACTACGCGCGCGCCGACGAGGCGCTCGCGCGCGCTCGCGCCGCGGCGCACGAGCCGCAGACGCTCATCGACATCGCCATGGTGAGCGGCATCGTGGACCTGTCGCGCCAGCGCTGGGCCACGGCCGCGACGCACTTCCGAGAAGCGCAGCGGCTGAGCCCGGCGCTCGCGCAGGCCTACCTGCTCGAAGCGCAGGTGCGGAGCCAGGCCGGCGACCTCGCCGGCGCGCGCGATGCGGTCGCACGCGGACTCGCCGCGGTGCCGAACGACGCCGGCCTCGTGTCGGCGCAGCAACAGCTCGCCGCGGCGGGGAAGTAGTCCGAGCCGGCGTTCCGTGCGCGCCCCCGCCACGGTCCGCTCGCGTGCCGCTGCCGCGCGCGACTAGACTGCCGCGCATGCAGCTCGACCCCGAGAACGCCCCGCGCCGCGACGTCTACAAGCTCATGGTGTCCGGCATCGTGCCGCGCCCGATCGCGTTCGTCTCGACCGTGGACGCGGACGGCCGCACGAACGTCGCGCCGTTCTCGTTCTTCACGGGCATCACGAGCAAGCCGCCGCTCCTCGGCGTCTCGATCCTCCACCGCGAGGGCGCGCCCAAGGACACGCTGCGCAACGTGCGCGAGACCGGCGAATTCGTCGTGAACGTCGTGCCGGCCGCGATCTGGGAGCGCATGGTCGAAGCGAGCGGCGACTGGCCGCACGAGACGAGCGAGTTCGACGTCGCGGGCCTCACGCCCGTTCCGAGCGTGCGCGTGCGGGCGCCGCGCGTCGCCGAGTGCCCGCTCGCCTTCGAGTGCGTCGTCCACCAGGAAGTGCCGCTCGGCGACGCGTCGTTCGTGGTCGGCCGCATCGTGCTCGTCCACGCCGACGATTCCGTGATCGAGGACGGCCGGGTGCTCATCCAGGCGCTGAATCCCGTCGCGCGGCTCGGGGGAGACGAGTACGCTCGCCTCGGCGAGATCCTCGTCAAGCCGCGACCCATCGTTCCCAGACCGACCGGGGGATCGTGAGGTTCCGTTGTTGAGGCGATTGATCCGCGCGCTCGCACTGTGCGCGCTCGGAAGCGCATCGTTCGCAGTCACGGCGCACGCCGACGCGGGCGCCGCCGTCCAGGGCCGCGCTCCGGCGGGGCTCCGTGACTGGAAACCGTCGGTGACGCTCGCGCCCGCCGTGACGTGGCTCTCGGGCGATCTCGGCGACGCGATCCCTTCGGCGCAGCTCGGCTACGAACTCGGCGCGTTCCTGTCGCATCCCGTCGGCGGCGGCTACGAACTGCGCGCCGGCCTCGGCATCGCGCTGCGCGGCGCCGAGGTCGAGGACAGCGTCTCGATCGGCTACTTGAGCCTGCTCGGGGACACGCTCAGCTCCACGATCCACACGAACTTCAACGTGAACTTCGTGCACCTCGAGCTGCCTCTGCTCGCTCGCGGCCCGCTGCCCGCGCTCGGGCACACGGGCTTCCGCTGGAGCGCGGGGCTCACGCCGTCGCTGCGTCTCACGCAGAGCCCCGAGTTCCTGTTCCACGGCCCCGCGCCGCGCGATGCGCAGCGCTTCGAGCTGTCGGGCGTCGGCGGGCTCGGCCTCGACTTCGCGGTGAAGGACGCCGTGTGGTCGTTCGAGTTCCGCTACAAGGCCGGGCTCACGCGCGTGTTCGACGACATCGCGGGCACGAACCGCGCGGTGCTGTTCGTGTGGACGGTGCGGGCGAAGTAGCCCCGCATTGACGCTCGGGGTCGCGTCGGCGAAGCTGCGCGACCACTTCGTCTCCGTGTGCGACCCACGCGCGCCCGGGGCACGACTCCGACCGTGAGGAGCCGCATGTCCGCACCCGCCGCACCGGCGCCGCGTCCCGCGTGGATCGCGTGGACCGACGCGCCCGCGCTCGTCGCGCTCGCCGCGTACTACTTCGGCCAGCCGCCGGCGCGCGTGGACGACGCGTACATCTTCTACCGCTACGCCGCGAACTGGGCCGCCGGGCTCGGGCCCGTGTTCAACCCGGGCGAGCGCGTCGAGGGCTTCTCGAGCGTGCTGTGGACGATGCTGCTCACGCTCACGGCGAAGATCGGCATCGCGCCCGAGTTCGCGGGCCCCGCGCTGAGCGGGCTCTTCACCGCAGGCACGCTCGTGCTGGTCGGGCACGCGGCGCGGCGGCTCCTGCCGGGCGCCGTGTGGGCGCACGTGCTCGTGCCGCTCGGCGCGGCGCTCTCGGCCGGCGTCGTCTTCTACGCCGCGTCGGGACTCGACACGGCGATCTTCGGCTTCGTGCTCACGGGCGCGGCGCTCGCGGCGCTCGATGCGATCGAGCGGCGCGAGTACCGCCCCATGATGCTGTGGCTGCCGCTGCTCGTGATCGTGCGCGCGGAGGGCCCGGTGTACGCGGTCGCGCTGCTCGCGCTCACGTACCTCGTCGCGCGCCAGCGCGGCGCGTGGGACGTGCGCTCGGGCTTCGGCCCCGCGGGCTTCACGGTGATCGTGATCGCGATCCTGTTCCTCGTGCGCTACTCGTTCTTCGGCGAGTGGCTGCCGTCCTCGATGCGCTCCAAGTCCGTCATGACGCACACGCTCGGCGAGGTGCTGCACCACCGCGAGTCGCCGCGCGAGCTGATCCGGCTGCTGTGGCGCGGCGCGCGCGACGAGATGCTCGCGATCCCGCTGCTCGTTCCGCCGCTCGCGGCGATCGCGCTGCAGTTCGTGCGCCGGCGCGGACTCGCATCCCCGGCGCTCGTGTACCTGCTGCTCGCGGGGCTCGGTGTGGGAATCAGCGTGTGGGCCGCGGGCGACTGGATGCCGTTCAACCGCCACGCCGTGCCGACGTGGGGGCTCGTGCTGCTGATGCTCGTGTGGGCGGGGCTCGAACTCGGCGGCCGCGCGGGCCCGGTGCTCGCAGCACTGCTGCTCGTCGCGGGCGCGTGGCGCGGCATGGAGGGCGTGCCGCGGATCGGCAATCCGCTCACCGCGCGGGCGCTGCGCGGGACGGACTTCGACGTGTGGCAGACCGACGTCGCCCGCACGCTCGCGGCGATGGAGCCGCCGCCGATCGTGGCCGCGAACATGGTCGGCGAGTTCCCGTACCGCGGCGGCCCGAATCTCTACGTGCGCGACATCCTCGGCCTGACCGACGCGCACAACGCGAAGTACGGCGCCGATTGGGTGCCGACCTACGGCCGCACCGATCCCGTGTACACGTTCGGCAGCCGCGTGGACGTCATGTTCACGACGACCGCGCGCGACCTGTGGGACCTGTGGCGCCACGCGCGCGAGCCCGACGGCACGCGCCGCCGCTACGTGCTGCACGCGAACCCGCGGTGGCTCGAGAAGCACTTCATCCTCGTCTCGCGCGAAGGCACGCCTTACGCCGACGCGGTCGCGAAGATCGCGGGCGCGCCGTCGGTGCCGATGGACTCGGTCGTGATCGCGGTCGTGCGGAAGCACGAGCTCGCGGCGAAGGGCTGGCTGCTGACGGGGCTCGGCGAGGACGTGCTCGCGGCCGCGCGCGACTCGGCGCGGTGAGCGACGAGCGTCGCATCCCGATCCGCAACGACGCCGACCGCTGGACCTTCACCGAGCGGAACGTGCCGCTGTGGGACGTGCTCGACTTCTTCCCGCCCGACGCGATCGGGCCGCGCGGACCCGCCGACGCGCCGCGGCCTTACGACGTGAAGCCGGTCACGATCGAGACCGATCTCGGCTTCGAGTTCGAGACCGACATCCAGTACGGCACGTGGCTCTTCCGCCCGCGCTCGCCGAAGCAGCCCGGCATGATGCGCTGGTGCCGCGAACGCGGGCTCGAAGTCGGGGACGCGCTCGTGTTCGAGCGCACAGGCGAGCGGCGCTACCGGCTCCGGCTCGAGAAGGGCGCCGCTCGCGGGTGAGCCGCTACGAGGCCGGGATCTTCTCGAGCACTTCGCCCGGATCGGGGAAGCGTCCGAGCGCCTTCTTCGAGTACACGAGCGCTCCGTCCACGACCACTTCGAAGCACCCGCCCTGCCCCTTGATCAGCGTCGCTTCGATGCCGCGCGCCTTCTTCAGCTCGGCCGCCAGACCGACGGCCCGGGGAAGGTAGTTTCAAGAAACGCAGTAGGTGATCTCGACCTTCGGCATGCGTGCCTCCCTGGGTGAAGCGTGTGCGCGCACTATCGCGCGCCGCGCGCACACCGTGCAAGGACCTGCGCGAGGTTTGACCGGCGGCGGCGCGATCGGCGAACGTGCGCACGCCATGCTCAAACCGGTCCGCTCCATCGAACAGCGCCTGCGCGATGCCGTCGGCGACGGGTTCCGCACCGCGGAGCCGTTGCGCCACCACACGACGTTCCGCATCGGCGGGCCCGCCGACTACTTCGTCGCGGCCGAAACGACGACGCAGCTCGTGAACGCCCTGAAGGCGGCGCACGAGCTGGAGCTGCCCGTGTTCCTGCTTGGCGGCGGCAGCAACCTGCTCGTGTCGGACGACGGCGTGCGCGGGCTCGTCGTGAAGAACGCGTGCGAGGCGGTCGAGTTCGACGGCACCGCGGCGCACGTCGAGTGCGGCAAGGACTTCCTCGAGTTCATCCTGACGTGCCGCGATCGCGGGCTCGCGGGGCTCGAGTTCGCGGCCGGCATTCCGGGCTCGATCGGCGGCGCGCTGTTCGGCAATGCCGGCTGCTACGGCAAGGACCTCGGCTCGTTCGTGATCGAGTGCACGCACGCGACGCTCGACGGCGCCGTCGTCGAGACGAAGCCAGCGCCCTGGTACGAGTTCGCCTATCGCGATTCGAAGCTCAAGCGCGAACCGCGCGTGCTGCTGTCGTGCCTGCTGCAGCTCGCGAAGGGGGAGCTGGCCGCGAGCCAGAAGGAGATCGACGAGAAGCTCGAGATCCGGCGCGTGAAGCACCCGCAGTGGCGCATCGAGCCCACGGCCGGAAGCTACTTCAAGAACCTGCCGCCCGACTGGCAGATGCCGGGGGCGAAGCTCTCGCCCGGCACGCACCGCGTCGCCGCTGGCCAGCTGCTCGACGAGTGCGAGTGCCGGGGCCTGCGCGTCGGCGATGCCATGGTGTTCGCGAAGCACGCGAACATCCTCGTCAACGCCGGGCACGCGACGGCCCGCGACGTGCTTGAACTCGCGGCCGAGATGAAGCGGCGCGTGAAGGAGCGCTTCGGCGTCGTGCTCGAGGAGGAAGTGATGTTCCTGGGCAAGCGCCCGCAGATCCCGGGCGAGGTGCGGGCCGCGTGATCGTCCGCCTCGATCGCTACGACCAGGTGGAGGCACGGCTCGACTCCGCGCGTCGGCGGCTGCTGTCCGAGATCGAGGGCGTGGACGGCGAGCGCTGGACGAAGCGCCCGAGCCGCGGCTGGTGCGTAGGGCAGGCCGTCGAGCACCTCGCGCGCGTGGAAGCCGCGGTGGCCGCAGGATCGCGGCGCGCGATGGAGAAGGGCGTGAGCGCCAAGTCCGGACCGCTCGATCCGCTGTTCCGCCTGCTCTTCAAGCTCGGCGTGGCCGACCTCGTGCGCGTGCGCACCGCGAACGCGCTCGATCCCGCCGACCCGCCGGCGCGCGCCGACGTGCTCGCGCGGCTCGACGGCTCGCGCGCGGCGCTGCTCGCGGTGCTCGAGGACGCGCGAACGCGCGATGTGTCGCGCCTGAAACTCGCGCATCCGATCTTCGGCGCGATCCCGTTCCTCGACATGATCGACTTCGTGAGCTGGCACGAGGAGCGCCACCGCCGCCAGATCGTGCGCATCAAGTCGGAGATCGACGCGAGGTAGGGGGCGGCGCGCGCCCCCGTCCGTCCACTCACCCCCCGATCGCGCTCATGCCTCTCGAGGGCTGCTCGAAGAACGGGCTGTTGATCAGGTGCCCGGGTTCCTTGCGCAGCACGGCCGCGCGCAGCAGCGCGGCGATCGCATCGTCGCTCGCGCCCGAACGCAGCGCCTCGCGGAAGTCGTACTCCGTGAGCGAGAACAGGCACGTGCGGATCTGCCCGTCCGCGGTGAGTCGGATGCGGTCGCAGCGCCCGCAGAACGGCCGCGTCACCGATGCGACCACGCCCACGCGGCCGCCGCCGTCGCGGTAGCGGTACATCGTCGCGGGCGCACTCGGGTCCTCGCCCTCGACGAGCTCGAGCCGAAACTCGGCTTCGATGCGCGCGAGCGTCTCGCTCGCCGGCACGAGCAGCTCGCGCGACCAGCCGCGCGAGGCGTCGAGCGGCATCCACTCGATGAAGCGCAGCTCGAAGCCGCGCTCGCGCGCCCAGCGGGCGAGCGGCACCGCCTCGTCGTCGTTCACTCCGCGCATCAGCACCGCGTTGAGCTTGATCGGCGCGAATCCGGCGCGCACCGCGGCGTCGATGCCTTCGAGCGTTTCGGGCAGCAGGTCGCGGCGCGTGAGCTTCTGGAAGCGCGCGCGGTCGAGCGTGTCCAGGCTGATGTTGGCGCGCGCGAGGCCGGCGTCACGGAGTGCTGTCGCCATCGCCGGCAGGCGCAGCGCGTTCGTCGTGATCGACAGGTCGAGGTCGTCACGGATCGCGCGCAGCATCGAGACGAGCACCGCGAGGTCGGCGCGCACCGTCGGCTCGCCGCCCGTGAGCCGCACGCCCGTCACGCCGCGTTCGACCGCGATGCGCGTGAAGCGCGCGATCTCCTCGTAGGTGAGGATGTGGTCCTTCGGCAGCCACGGCATGCCTTCGGCCGGCATGCAGTACGTGCAGCGCAGATTGCACCGGTCGGTGACCGAGATGCGCAGGTCGCGGACGGTGCGTCCGTGGCTGTCGATGAGCGGGGCGTAGGTCATGTGGGTGAGTGTCGCGGTGCGCGGGAAGGATACGGGGGGCGCGGCGCGCGGCTCAAACCGTCCGCGTCCGTTCGCCGCCTTGCCGCGTTCGAGGTTGACCGCGTCGTGAGCCCCCCCTAGCGTCGCCGCGACGCGCGGCGCGGGGTCGCGCGCGAGGAGCCGCACGCCACGATGCCTCCGGATCGCCGACGAAAGCGCAGCGTTGCCGCCGTGTCCGAGACGGCGCGCGCGGGCGCGCCCGAGGCCGCATCGCCCGCGCCTCCGGCGTGGCGCGATCCGCTGCTCTGGCTCTCGGCGCTCGCGGCTCTCGTCCTGCTCGCGACCAGCGCGGGCGCGCCGCTCGGCGAGCCGGTCGCGGACGACTACGAGTACCTGCACCACATGCGTTTCACGCCGCACTGGGGCTGG
This sequence comes from Candidatus Eiseniibacteriota bacterium, assembly GCA_044222065.1. GTDB lineage: Bacteria > Eisenbacteria > RBG-16-71-46 > RBG-16-71-46 > RBG-16-71-46 > JBGAOA01. The sequence goes on along the minus strand of JBGAOA010000071.1, from coordinate 13,575 downwards.
CTCGACGGCTTCGGCTCGCAGCTCTACTGGCGACCGCTCGCGCGGCAGGCGTATTACGGCGCGCTCTACGGCACGCTGCTGTCGTCGCCGTTCACGGTCGCGCTGCTCCATCTCGCGTGCCTCGCTCTCGCGGGCGCGCTGCTCTACCGCGCCCTGCGTCCTGCGCTGGGGTCCTGGCCGGCGTTCGCCGCCGCGACGTTCGTGCCGTTCATGGAATCGAGCCGCATGCTCATCGCGTGGCCGAGCAACTTCCAGGACGTCGGCTGCATCCTGTTCGTCGCGCTCGCGCTGCACGAAGCCGTCGCGCGGCGGCTCGCGACGTTCCTCGCCGCGGCGCTCGCGTCGTTCCTCTGCAAGGAGGTCGGCGTCGTCGGCGCGGCGCTCGTGCTCGTGTGTCCGGCAGTGCGCTTCCGCGACCTGCGCGAGCGGCTGCGGTGGATCGCGGCGTTCGCGGTGCTCGTCGCGGCGTGGGGCGCGCTCTACCGCTGGGTGTGGGTGCACGCGCCGCTCGTGCCGCCGGGCGCGACCGAGATCGAACTCGCGGCGCGCTCGGAGCCGCTGCTCCACCGCGTGACGGTGGTCGCGGGGTGGGGCGTGCGCGCGCTCCTGAGCCTGCCGCCGATCGCGACGAAGCGCGACGCGCCGGCGTTCCTCGCCGCGGGGCTGCTCGCGGTGGCGTGGCTCGTCACGCTCGTCGTGAAGCGCGGCGCGGCGTCTCGTTCGCGCGCGACGTGGCCGTGGCTCGCGTGGGGCGGCGCGTGGTGCGTGGCGCTCGGGCTCACGCTCGTGCCGTTCTATCCCGGCTGGGGCGCCTACCGCATGGCGTTCGTCGGACTCGGCGCCGGTGTCGCGATCCCCGTGCTGCTCGCGGCCACCGATCGCTCGCTGCTCTTCGGCTGGCTCGCGCTGCGGCTCGCGCTCACCGCCGTCGGGCCGCCGCCCTCGCGCGACGTGACGAGCGAGGTGCCGGCGTGGGGGGCGTCCATCGACATCCCGCGCCTCACGCGCCTCCAGCGCTTCGTGATCGACGTGCGCGCGGCCCTCGCCGAGCGCTACCCGACGCTGCCGCCCGGCTCGGCGGTCGTGCAGCGAAATTTCGCGCGCCTCACCGAATTCGCGTTCGGCAACAAGCCGGCGCTGCACGTTTGGTACGGCGACTCGACGCTCCGCTGGGTGCGCTTCACGGAATGGCGCAAGGACGCGTCGCGGCCGGTGACGACGGTGGTCGAGTACGAGAACGGCCGCGCAGACGAAGTGGCGCTCGTCGAGCCCGGCGCGCTGCGCGCGCTGCTCGCCGCACTCGATGCGCTGAACGCCGGAGACGTGCCCGCGGGGCTTGCGGCGCTCGCGCGCGCCGAGTCGCTGCAGCTCGACTCGAACGCCGTCGTGTTCCGCGGCGAGGTGCTGGGCAAGCGGGCGTACGCGCTCGCAACGCTCGGCGAGTTCGACGCCGCCGAGGCCGCCGCGCGGCGCGCGCTCGCGCTCTACGCGCCCGAACTCGACGGGCGCTTCACGCTCGCGCGCGTGCACGCGCTCCGCGGCGAGTGGGCCGAGTCGAAGCGCCAGCTCGAGATCCTGCTCAGCTACCAGCCGGGCGATCCGCCCGCGCTCGCCGCACTCGCGAGCGTGGACTCGGCGATGCGCGCCGAAGCCGGGCGTTGAATTCCGGCGCAGACGGGACCATGCTCGCGCGCGTCGTTCACCCCTCACGCGGCTGGAGGCCGTCCATGCGCGTCTTCGACCTCGCACTTTTTCTCGTCGCGCTCGCCGCACCGGCGATCGCGCAAGGCCCGCCGCCCGACGGTGGCGCGTCTCGGCGCCCGGAGCGCTACGCGATGCTCGCCGACTCGGCCACCGCGCCGCTCAACGGCATCTGGGTCTCGGACACCGATCCGAACGGCTTCCTCATGATCAGTGCGGGCGGGGATCGCGTCGTGAACATCACGGCCGGCAAGCGCTTCGTCGCGCTCGGCTGGTTCCTCGACGGCCGCTTCGACGGCGTGTGGCGCTCGCCCGGCCAGGCCTGGGAACCCCGCGGCCCGTACGAATTCGGCGGGCTGCGATTCGCGCTCACGGGCGCGGGCGAGATCCGCGCGCAGTTCTCGGACGTGATCGGATCGCGTCCGACACGCGAGGAAATCTGGAGGCGCGTGAGCGCACCGGACGAGCCGCCGGTTCGCGGTCCCGACGCTCACGCCATTCCGGACAGCACGCGTCCGCGCGGTTTCGAACCCGACGCTCACGCCGTTCCCGACGGTTCGGGGCTGCCGCGCTTCGGCGAGTTCGTCTACGTCGAGGAGCTGCCCGAGGTGCTCGACAAGACCTCGCCGCGCTACCCGAAGGCGGCGCGAGAGGCGGGAATCGAAGGCACCGTCATCGTGCAGGCGCTCGTCGGTCGCGACGGCCTCGTGAAGGACGTGCGTGTCACGAAGCCGATCCCGGGGCTCTCCGAGTCGGCGATCGATGCCGTCCGCAAGTGGCGCTTCAAGCCGGCCAAGTCCAAGGGCGCTTCCATCGCCGTGTGGGTCGCGGTGCCCGTGAAATTCACACTGCGTTGAGCACCGCGCGCAGGCGCATCGCGCTCGCGGCCGTCGCCGCTACCGCGCTCGCGCTCGTGTCGTGCGGCGGGCGCACGTCGCCGCCGGCGCCGGCGGACGCGCCGCTCGCCGACGAACTCGCGCACGTGACGTGGATCGCGGGGGCGCCGCTCGCGGCCGATTCGCTCACGGGGCGCATCGTGGTCGTCGCGCGCTGGACGATCGCGGATCCGCGCGCGCACGCGTTCCTCGCGAAGCTCGAGACGCTGCGCGCGGCGTACGCGCCGCTCGGCGTGCAGTTCGTCGCCGAGCACACCGAGCCCGCGACGTGGGCGGCCGACACGTCGGCGGTGACGCGCGAGGTGCGGCGGCTTGGGTACCTGGGCGCCGTCGCGACGCTCGCCGAGGCGGCGCCGGCCGAGACCGAGGTGCGCGTGTTCGCGCGCGACGGCCGGCCGGCGGCGCGCGGCTTCGGACTTGCCGGACTTTCGCGCGCGGACGCGGCGATCCAGGCGGCGATCGAAGGCGCCTCTCCGGGCGCGCTCGCCGGCGCCTCGCCTCGAGCGTCGCTGCGCCGCGTGCCGCTCGCCGCCGGCAAGGTGCGCGAAGGCCCGCTCGCGACCGCGGTCGCCGGACTTCCACAGGTCTTCGCGTGGCAACTGCGCCCGCAGGAGGAGGGCCCGCGCGAGGTGCCGATCCCGTCCGGCCGCTGGACGCCTTCGGTCGGCGGACTCGTCGCCGCGCGTGCCGGGGCGGCGAACTACCTCGTGTTTCGCTATCATGCGGCCCGCGTCGGCGTGGTCGCGAGTCCGCTGGCGGGAACGACGGCAAAGCTCTGGATCCTGCGCGACGACGCGTGGCTCCCGCCCGAAGCGGCGGGGGAGGACGTGAAGCGCGACGCGAGCGGAGCGACGTACGTCGAACTCGACGGCACGCGCGCGTACCGCGTCGCGATCGGCGGCGGCGAGCACGTGCTCAAGTTCTCGCCCGACGCCGAGGGCGTCACGCTCCACGAGCTGACGCTCGACGAATCGAACGACGACTGACGCGCCGAACGCGCGATGGAGTGACCGATGCCGCTCTGCGTCTACCTGTGCTACACGCCCGGCTGCCAGACCAAGATGGACCGCTGGATGCCGACGGCCGAAGAGGGCGCGAACGCGAAGTTCGAATGCCCGCGCTGCGGAGTCGTGATGCAGGTCGCGTGGACGGGCACGCAGGTCGCGACGCCGAACCTGAAGGACGCTTCGAGCCTTCCGCCGCGCAAGTGACTTCGTAGCGCCCCCGGATTCGCCCCGCGCCGCGGCTCACGTCGCGGCGCTCGTGTTTGCGGCGGTTCGCGGTTGGGCTGGCGCGAGCGAACTCAGCGCGCGCTTCAGGCGCGCTTTGACCGGCTCGCCTTCGAGCGCGTCGCACGTCGCCGCCAGCGCCCGCGCCTTCTCGAGCGAGCAGCCGAGATGCCGGAGCCACGGAATGACGCTCTGGTCGGGGTCGTTCTCGCGTGCCTCGCGAGCTTCGCGCTTCTGCTTCGCTTCGATGGCCCGCTCGCGCTTCGTGTTCATGAAGCGCTCGCCGAGAGTTCGCTCGGCCTCGTACTGATTGTGCGCGCGACAGCGCAGCCGGAGATTGCCGACGGTCGAAGCGCCGCCTTTCGCGATCGGCGTAACGTGATCGAGTTCGAGGCGCGTGCGTGAGTCGCAGCGCTCGCCGTTCGTGCCAACGAACGTGCAACGCGACTCGTCGCGCGCCCACACGGCACGCTTCACTTCGGCCGGCACGTCGCGCGACTTGCCGTCGCTCGTGCGGCGGCCCGGGCGCTCCGTCGCGGCGCAGCGCCGCTTCTCGTGCTGCGCGATCAGCGCGTCGAGCGCGCGATCGAGCACCTGCGCGACGTTCTTGTCGGGGATCGCGTGGCTCAAGAGTTCGCGCGCACGTTCGAGTTTGCGCCGCGTGTCGCCCGAGATCGTGACTTGAAGCGCGAAGCGCTCCGGGGCGAGGGGCGTCGTGCGGGATGGCGCAGCGCAGTCGGCGGGGCCGGGAGCTTGAACGCGATTCGAGGTATCAACTGGTTCCGGAACCAGTTCGTTGCCGCTTTGCGTCGCGCCGAGCGGCTTCACGAACGCCGGCACGTCGCGGCGCGGGAAGCGCTGCGCGAGCAGCCTCGCGATCTCTTCCTTGGTGCGGCCGGAAGCCTCACGCAGGAGTTCGTCGGCGTTGGCAGGCGTGAGATGCGGCGCCAGCTTCAGCGCGGCCGTGAAGCTGAGCGCGCCGTTCGCCAGCATTTCGAAGATGGGCGGGAACTCACGCCCCGCTCGCGCGACCTGGATGCGCTTGAACGCTTCATCCTCCGAGAAGCCCAGCTCGCGGACGCAGTAGGCGTGCATCGAAGTGCACGCGAGCGGCACGAAGAGCTTCCGGGCGTCCACTTCGGCGAGGTGCGCGAGCAGCTCGGCCGTCGTCATGCGCTCGCGGGTGACGAGCGTGCGCAGCGAGGTCAGGAGCGAATCGTCGGCGACGTGGGTCAACGAGTAGCGAATCACGACGCAACTCCGCCGGGGGCGGATCACGCGGGGGCTGCGCGCTCTTCATAGCACGAGCGATTTCGAGGGCCGTGCGCGGGCCCAGTCGCGCGATCGTCGCGCGTCGAGACATCGCGCGAGCGTGCGTTGCTTTCATGCGCGCGCCGCGCAGCGTCCGCATCGTGGAGCGAACGCGCACGCGCCCTCGCGACCTTCGCGACGCGCGAGCGAATATCGCGTCAAGCGCATTCGAGTAGCGCCGGTCCGTCGCGCCTCGGGCTCGCACGATCGGACTGCCGAGGCCATCCCGGCGGACCCGAGGGCGAGCCTCCGGCTCGCGAACGCCCGTTTCGCCCGCTCGGGGCGTCGCGATCGGCGGCTCGGACGCCGCGTGCGCAGCCCTCTCCGCGCGGACCAGAACGATCGCACGCCCGCCGGGGCCGCCGTGTCTTCGAAGGGGCCCGTCCGAGCATTTCGCGCGGCGCCTGCGGCCGCCTTGCGCCGGCAACGCGGCCTCGACTAGATTCCGGCCCGACGCAACGCCTCACCTGCATCCTTTAATCGCCGACCCGAGAGCCGGCAAAGGGAGGATCCGATGAGCCTCACCGACGTGCCCGTCACCCCGTCGCCGAATGGCGCGGGGCTTTTTGTTGCCCACCGCACGAGAGACCTGCTCGGTCTCGAAGGTACGCCGCCCGAGACGATCCTCGAGCTGCTCGACGAGGCGCGCGAGTGGCGCGAACGCACGCGCCGCCGCGAACTGCCGTGCGAGCGCCTGCGCGGCGTGAGCGTGTGCCTCGCGTTCTTCGAGGACTCGACGCGCACGCGCGTGTCGTTCGAACTCGCGGCGCGACGGCTCGGAGCGACGTGCGTGTCCTTCGGCGCCGGCGGCTCGTCGGTCTCGAAGGGCGAGACGCTGCTCGACACGCTCGCCGTGATCGAGGCGATGCGCGTGGACCTGATCGTGATCCGCCACGCGTCCTCCGGCGCCCCCCGGCACCTCGCCGGGCGGCTCGAGGCCGGCATCGTGAACGCGGGCGATGGCATGCACGAGCACCCGACGCAGGGGCTGCTCGACCTGATGACCCTGCGGGACGCGTGGGCCGGCCGCTTCGAGGGCCGGCGCCTCGCGATCGTCGGCGACGTCGCGCACTCGCGCGTCGCGCGCTCGGCGATTCACGGACTCACGGCGCTCGGCGCCTCCGTCACGGTGTGCGGTCCCCCGACGCTCATGCCGTCCGACGTCGAGGCGCTGGGCGCCGAAATGGCCCCTTCGGTGGAGGAAGCGCTGGCCGGGGCGGACGGCGTGATGGCGCTCCGGCTGCAGAAGGAGCGCATGGACTCGGGCCTCCTGCCCTCGCTCGGCGAGTACGCCCGCCGCTGGGGCGTGACGGCGCCGCGCGTCGCACTCATGAAGCCCGAGGCGCCCGTGCTGCACCCCGGGCCGATGAACCGCAACGTGGAAATCGCGAGCGACGTCGCCGACGGTCCTCGCTCGGTGATCCTCGACCAGGTCGAGAACGGCGTCGCCGTCCGCTGCGCCGTGCTCGCGCGCTGCGCCGACGCGCGGGTGCGGGAGGCCGCGTGAGCCCCGGCGCCGGCATCCTGCGCGGCGCGACGCACTGGCGCACCGGCGAACGCGTGGACCTGATGTGGATCGGCGGCCGCGTGCTCGCCGTCGCGCCGCGCATCGCCGAGCGCGCCGAGCACGAGTTCGACGCCGACGGACTCGTGCTCGCGCCCGGACTCGTGGACCTGCACGTGCACCTGCGCGAGCCGGGCCAGGGCGCGAAGGAGACGATCGAGACCGGCACGCGCGCCGCGGCCGCGGGCGGCTTCACCGACGTCGCCTGCATGCCGAACACGAACCCGGTCGTGGACGACGTCGCGTGGCTCGAGTGGGTGAAGGCGCGCGCGCGCGCCTCGGGCCACTGCCGCGTGCATCCGATCGCCGCGCTCACGATGGGGCAGAAGGGCCAGCAGCTCGCCGAGGCCCACGCGCTCAGGGCCGCGGGGGCGGTCGCGCTGTCGGACGACGGCCACCCGGTGATGAGCGCCGGCCTGATGCGGCGCGCGCTCGAATACGCGAAGCCCACCGGACTGCCGATCGTCTGCCACGAAGAGGACCTCACGCTGAAGGGCGAGGGCGCGATGAACGAGGGGTTCACCGCGGCGCGCCTCGGGCTGCGAGGCATCCCGGCCGCGGCCGAGAGCGTGATGGTGCGGCGCGACGTCGAGCTCGCCGAACTCACGGGCGGACGCGTCCACCTCGCGCACCTCTCGTGCGAGGCCTCGTTCGAAGGCCTGCGCGACGCGAAGGCGCGCGGGCTGGCGGTGACGGGCGAGACGTGCCCGCACTACTGGACGCTCACCGACGAAGCCGTGGGCGACTACGACACCGCGGCGAAGATGAACCCTCCGCTGCGCTCGGAGCGCGACCGCGAGGCGACGATCCGGGCGATCGTGGACGGCACCGTGGACTGCTTCGCGACCGACCACGCGCCGCACACGGCGGAAGAGAAGGCGCAGACCTTCGATGCCGCGCCGTTCGGCATCGTGGGCCTCGAGACCGCGCTCGCGCTGACGATCACGCACCTCGTCGAGCCGGGACACCTCTCGCTCACGCGCGCGCTGGAACTGTGGACCGACGCGCCGCGGCGCGTCTTCGGGCTGCCGCCCGTCACGCTCGCGCGCGGCGAGCCCGCCGACTTCACGCTCCTCGAGCCCGAGTTCGAGTGGAGCGTGGATCCGGGCGCCTTCCACTCGAAGGGGCGCAACACGCCCTTCGCCGGCTGGCGCGTGCGCGGCCGCGTGCGTCTCACCGTGTGCGGCGGCGTCGTCACGCACGGGGAAGAACGCTTCGCGAACGCCTCGATTCGCGATATCGTCGCGCGAATCTGAAGTCCCGCTCCGGGCGTGCGGGCGCGGCCGACCTCCGCGCGCGCCCCGGAGTCACCCCGCCCGCACGAGGAGAATTCATCACGCGATGACGCGCAGGCCTCCGGCCATCCTGGCCCTCGAAGACGGACGCATCTTCCGCGGCGAGTCGTTCGGCGCCGCGACCGAGACCACCGGCGAGGTGGTGTTCAACACCGCGATGTCGGGGTACCAGGAAGTGCTCTCGGATCCGTCCTACTGCGGCCAGCTCGTCACGTTCACGTATCCGCTGATCGGCAACTACGGCGTGAACGACGAGGACTGGGAGTCCGGCGGCCTGAAGGCGCAGGCGCTCGTGTGCCGCGAAGTGTGCGACCAGCCGAGCAACTGGCGCTCGACCGGCCGGCTCGAGGACCTGCTCGAAGCGCGCGGCGTCCCGGGGCTGTGCGGCATCGACACGCGTGCGCTCACGCGCCACCTGCGCGACCGCGGCACGATGCGCGGCTGCCTCTCGGCCACCGACCTCGATGCCGATTCACTCGTCGAGAAGGCGCGCAAGAGCCCGAGCATGCTCGGCCTCGCGCTCGCCGACCTCGTCACGTGCACGGAGGCCTTCTGGTGGGGGCCCGGCGGGCCCGCCGACGCGTGCCCGGCCGAGGACGCCGCGAAGCCGCTCGTCGTCGCCTACGACTTCGGCATCAAGTGGAACATCCTGCGCCGGCTGCGCGCCGAGGGCTTCCGCGTGCGCGTCGTTCCCGCGCGCACGAACCCGCGGGACGTGCTCGCGATGGAGCCCGCGGGCGTGTTCCTGTCGAACGGCCCCGGCGATCCCGAGCCGCTCGCGTTCGCGATCGAGGCGACGCGCGTCGTCGCGCACGCGGTGCCGACGTTCGGCATCTGCCTCGGCCACCAGCTGATCGGACTCGCGTTCGGCGCGCGCACGCGCAAGCTCAAGTTCGGCCACCGCGGCGCGAACCACCCCGTGATCGACCGGCGCAGCGGCGTCGTCGAAGTCACGAGCCAGAACCACGGCTTCATGGTGGACGCGGACACGCTGCCGAAGGGCGAGTTCGAGCTGACGCACTTCAGCGGGAACGACGGCACGCTCGAGGGCATGGTGCACCGCTCGCTGCCCGTGCTCGCGTGCCAGTACCACCCCGAGGCCGCGCCCGGGCCGCACGACTCGCGGCCGTGGTTCCGCGCGTTCCGGGAGCTGATCGAGAAGCGCGGCGCCACCGTGGGAGCGCGCTGATGCCGCTGCGCCCGGATCTCAAGAAGGTGCTCGTGCTCGGCGCCGGCCCGATCGTGATCGGTCAGGCGTGCGAGTTCGACTACTCGGGCACGCAGGCGTGCCGGGCGCTGAAGTCGCTCGGCCTCGAGGTCGTGCTGCTGAACTCGAACCCGGCGACGATCATGACCGACCCCGAGTTCGCCGACCGCACGTACGTCGAGCCGCTGCTGCCCGAGATCGCCGAGCGCGTGATCGAGCGCGAGCGCCCCGACGCGCTGCTGCCGACGATGGGCGGGCAGACCGCGCTGAACCTCGCGGTCGCGCTCGCGAAGCGCGGCACGCTCGAGAAGTACGGGGTGAAGCTCATCGGCGCCTCGCTCACCGCGATCGAGACCGCCGAGGACCGCGACCTGTTCAAGAAGGCGATGGAGCAGGCCGGGCTTGAGCTGCCGCGGAGCGGCTACGCGACGAGCGTCGCGGACGCCGTGCAGCTCGGCCAGGAACTCGGCTACCCGCTCGTCATCCGCTCGTCGTTCACGCTCGGGGGCGCGGGCTCGGGGCTCGTCCACGACATGCGGCAGCTGCGCGAGAGCGCGCGCGCCGGCATCGCCGCGAGCCCGAACGGCTCGATCCTCATCGAGGAGTGCCTGCTCGGCTGGAAGGAGTTCGAGCTCGAGGTGATGCGCGACCGCGCGGACAACTGCGTGATCGTGTGCTCGATCGAGAACTTCGATCCGATGGGCGTGCACACGGGCGACAGCATCACGGTCGCGCCCGCGCAGACGCTCTCGGACCGCTGCTACCAGGACCTGCGCGACGCCGCGCTGCGCGTGATGCGCGCGATCAAGGTCGAGGCCGGCGGCTCGAACGTGCAGTTCGCCGTGCATCCCGGTAACGGCGAAGTGCGCGTCATCGAGATGAACCCGCGCGTCTCGCGCAGCTCGGCGCTCGCGAGCAAGGCGACCGGCTTCCCGATCGCGAAGATCTCGGCGCTGCTCGCCGCGGGCTTCACGCTCGACGAGATCCCGAACGACATCACGAAGCAGACGCCCGCGTGCTTCGAGCCGACGCTCGACTACTGCGTCGTGAAGATCCCGCGCTGGGCGTTCGAGAAGTTCCGCGGCGCGGACGCCCGGCTCGGCACGCGCATGAAATCGGTCGGCGAGGTGATGGCGATCGGCCGCACGTTCCCCGAGGCGCTCATGAAGGGCTGGCGCGCGCTCGAGCGCGGCACCGACGTGCTGCCCGCCGCCTGCCCGATCGCCGAGATCGACTCGCTGCGCGCGGCGCTCGCGATCCCGCACTCGGAGCGGCTGCGCGACCTGTTCTCGGCGCTCGCCGCGAACGTCTCGCCCGAGACGCTCGCCGGCGACACCGGCATCGATCCGTGGTTCCTGCGCCAGATGCGCCGCGTGCTCGACATGGACCGCCTGCTCGCCGAGCGCTTCGAGCGCGATCCCGAATCGCCGTGGCGCGACGGACTCGTGCGCGACGCGAAGCGGCTCGGCCTGTCGGACCGCCACCTCGGCGCGCGCTTCTCGATGCCCGAGCGCGAGGTCCGGCGCCGCCGGCTCGCGTACGGCATCGAGCCGGTCATGAAGGCAGTGGACACGTGCGGCGCCGAGTTCCGCGCCGAGACGCCGTACTTCTATTCGACCTACGAGGACGAGAGCGAGGCCGCTCCGACCGCGAAGCCGTGCGTGATCATCCTCGGCTCGGGGCCGAACCGCATCGGACAGGGACTCGAGTTCGACTACTGCTGCGTGCAGGCCGCGCTCGAACTCCGCTCGCGCGGCTACGACGTCGTCATGGTGAACTCGAACCCCGAGACCGTCAGCACCGACTACGACGTCTCGAGCCGGCTCTACTTCGAGCCGCTCACGATCGAGGACGTGCTGAACATCGTCGCGATCGAGAAGCCGGTCGGCGTCATCGTGCAGCTCGGCGGCCAGACGCCCCTGAAGCTCGCGAAGGGCCTGCACGAAGCGGGCGTGCCGCTGTGGGGCACGCCGTACGACGGGCTCGACCTCGCCGAGAACCGCGAGCGCTTCCGCGCGCTCGTCGAGTCGCTCGGCCTGCGCCAGCCCGAGGCGCGCTCGGCCGCCTCGCGCGACGAGACGCTCGAGGCCGCGTCGGCGCTCGGCTACCCCGTGCTCGTGCGCCCCTCGTACGTGCTCGGCGGGCGCGGCATGCGCGTCGTCTACGACCCGAACGAACTCGAGGAGTGGCTCGACCGCGAGGCGCTGATCTCGCCCGAGGAGCCCGTGCTCGTCGACCGCTTTCTGCAGGGCGCGCTCGAAGTGGACGTGGATGCGCTCGCCGACGGCGACACGGTGCTCGTCGGCGCCGTCATGGAGCACATCGAGGAGGCCGGCATCCACTCGGGCGACTCGACGTGCGTGATCCCGCCGTTCACGCTCGGCGAGGACACGGTGGCCGCGATCCGCGACACGACCGTGCGGCTCGCGCGCGGCCTCGGCGTGAAGGGGCTCCTCAACGTGCAGTACGCCGTGCGTGCCGACCACATCTACGTTCTCGAGGCCAATCCGCGCGCCTCGCGCACCGTGCCGTTCGTGAGCAAGGCGGTCGGGGTGCCGCTCGCGCGCCTCGCCGCGCGTGTCATGGCGGGCGAGAAGCTCGCGGCGATCGCACCGGAGCGCGTGCCCGATCCGGCGTTCGTGAGCGTCAAGAAGCCGGTGCTGCCGTTCGCCCGCTTCCCGGGCGAGGACGCGCTGCTCGGCCCCGAGATGAAGTCCACCGGCGAGGTCATGGGGCGCGACCTCGACTTCGGGCGCGCGCTCGCCAAGGCCCACCTCGGCTCCGGGGACCCGCTGCCCGCGGGCGGGCGCGTGTTCCTGAGCCTGCGCGACGACGACAAGCGCGCCGTCACGTTCATGGCGAAGAAACTCGTCGAACTGGGGTATGAACTCGTGGCCACGCGCGGGACCGCCCGGTTCCTGCGCCGCAACGGCGTGCCGTGCGCCGACGTGTTCAAGGTCCACGAGGGGCGGCCGAACGTCGTGGACCTGATCGAGAACGGAGAGATCGCGCTCGTGATCAACACCCCGCTCGGACGGGCGTCCGAGTACGACGAGAAGGCCATCCGCGAGCGCGCCGTGTCGCTCGGCGTGCCGGTCGTGACGACGGTGGCCGGAGCGATCGCGACCGTGTCGGGCCTCGAAGCCGTGCGCCGAGGCGCGCTCGGCGTCGCGGCGCTGCAGGAGACGCCGTGAGTCCGCGCGCTCGCGCCGCGCTCGCCCGGCTCGCGGCGCTGCTCGCGCTCGCCGGCCTCGCGAATTCGTGCGCCTACTACAACACGTTCTACCTCGCCCGGAAGTACTACTTCCGCGCGACCGACGGCGCGCCGTACCTCGTGGACGCCGGGAACGCGCAGCGCGTCGCGAATACGGGCGGGGCGCAGAACTTCCAGAAGGCGATCGATTACTCGAAGAAGCTGATCGCGAACTACCCGAAGTCGAAGTGGGTGGACGACGCCTACCTGCTGTGGGCGCGCTCGCTGCTCGGCAAGGACGATCCGCTGAAGACCGTCGAGATGCTGCGCGAGTTCACGACCCGCTATCCGAACAGCCCGGCGACGCCCGAGGCGCGCTTCTACCTCGGCGTCGCGAACCGCCAGGCGCGGCGCTACGCCGACGCGGTGTTCGCGCTGAACGCGTTCCTCGAGGATTCGCCGAAGCACGCGCTCGCGCCGTACGCGCACCTCGAGCGCGCCCGAGCGCTCATGTCGCTCGACCAGCCCGCGAAGGCCGCCGAGGCGGCGGGGCGCGTGCTCGAGCAGTTCCCGAAGAGCGAACTCGTCACGCGCGCGCGGCTCGCGCGCGCCGAGGCGCTGTTCGCGCAGGGCGACTTCGCGAAGGCGCGCGAGGACTACCGCTACATGGGCGCGCACGCTCCCGACGACCAGCAGCGTCTCGACTTCCTGCTCGAGGAGTCCGACTGCCTCGAGGCGGGCCGTCAGTACGACGAGGCGCTCGGCCTGTTGCGCGGCGCGCTGTCGCACGAGAAGGAGCCCGCGCGGCCCGACACGACCGGAGGGCGCCCGATCCCGCCGATGCGTCCCGAGGACGAGCGCTGGGGCCGGCTCACGATGCGGATCGGCGGCGTGCAGGTGCGCGCGGGCGACCTGCCGTCCGCGCTCGCGAGTTACCAGCGCGTGCTCGATGCCTATCCGAAGACCTCGCTCGGCGCCGAGGCGCAGTACCGCGTCGCCTCCGCCTACGAAACCGTCGGCGACGACTTCGAGCGCGCGCGCGCCGAGTACCCGCGCGTGCGCGAGCAGCAGCCGTCGTCGGCGTTCGTGTCGCAGGCCGAGGGGCGGCTCGCGAGCCTCAACCGGCTCGCGCAATTCAAGAGCGCCTCGGGCGACACGCTCGAGCGGATCGCCGAGCAG
>JBGAOA010000070.1:0-22106 GCA_044222065.1 Candidatus Eiseniibacteriota bacterium | reverse complement strand
GCGCGCTCGGCGCGCGACGGAGTTTCGGTCGGGGGATTCGGGGGAAGGGTCATGACCGTGAGTGCGCCGAGTGATCGCCCGGCCTCGGTCGCACAACCCCGTGGACGCACGGCGATTGGCGCGGCGAGACCGGTCGAGGGCCGGACGGGTGTGTCGAACCGGGCGATTGTCTCACGAAGCGCGGGCCCCCTTCGACCCCGGTCCGGCCGCCGGGTCAGTCGGCGATCGGGGCCGCCCAGTCGCGTTCGGTCAGCGCGCCTCCCGGCGTCGGCCCCAGCGCGGTCAGCGTGAAGCGTCCGGGAACGAGGAAGCGCGATGCGATGCGCGCGACGTCGGCGTGCGTCACGGCGAGCACGCGCTCGAGGTGCTCTTCGGCGGGGACGTAACGCCCCGCATAGATCTCGTCGTGCGCGAGCTGGTACATGCGATTCGACACGCTCTCCTGCCCCATCAGCAGGTTGCCGCGCACCTGGGCGCGTGCGGCCTCGACTTCGTCCGCCGCGGGGCCCTCGGCCGCGAGCCGTTCGAGTTCGTCGCGCACTCGGGCGAGCGACTCCCGACCGCGTGCCGGCGAAACGCCGAGGTGGATCGAAATGCCGCCGCAGTCGCGGTGGAAATCCACGTTCGAGTACACGGAGTAGGCGAGCCCCGCCTCTTCGCGCACGCTCTGGAACAGGCGCGAGCTCATGCCGCCGCCGAGCAGCGTGTGCAGCAGCACGAGCGCGAAGCGGTCCGCGTCGCCGTAGGCGATGCCGCGCGTGCCGAGCGCCAGGTACAGCTGCTGCAGGTCCTCGTTCGCCTCGTGGCGCACGTACGGGGCGAACGCGCCGGGGGCCTGCGAGAGTTCGCGCGGCTCGCCCGCCGGCGGATCGAACAGCACGGCGAGGCGTTCGAGCACGCGGTCGTGCTCGACGTCGCCGGCCGCGGAGACGACGAGCTGGTCGGCGCGGTAACGGGCGCGGAAGTAGTCGCACAGGCCGTCGCGATCGAGGCCCTCGACGGTCTCGACGGTGCCGAGGATCGGACGCCCGAGCCCGTGCGCGCCCCACAGCTGCTCGGCGAACAGCTCCGTGACGCGGTCGTCGGGATCGTCCGCGCACTGGAAGATCTCTTCGCGCACGACGGACTTCTCGCGCGCGATCTCGCCGTCGGCGAACGCGGAGCGGCACACGATGTCCGAGAGCACGTCCACGACTTCGGGCAGGTACTCGGACAGCGTGCGCGCGTAGTAGCAGACCTGCTCGCGCGAGGTGAACGCGTCGAGGTGCCCGCCGACCGACTCGAGGCTCGCGGCGATCGCGCGCGCGTCGCGCGTCGCGGTGCCCTTGAACATCATGTGCTCGATGAAGTGCGAGATGCCGAGGCGTTCGACCGGCTCGTCGCGTGCGCCGCTGCGGCACCACACGCCGAACGAGAGCGATTGCCGGTGCGGCAGCCGCTCCGTGACCACGGCCAGTCCCGACGGCAGCACGCTGCGGCGGAACTGCGGATCAGCGCTCAACGGATCGCCTCCAAACGGCGAGTGGCAGGTCGCCCTGCCACTCGCACGCCTTCCCGATGCGGGGTGGCCGGCTCAGCGCCGGCGCCCGCGATCGCGATCTCGGTCGCGGCCGCGGTCGTGTCCGCGATCGTATTCCCGTTCCCGTCCGCCGCCGCCGCTCGCCGCGGCCGCGCCCTCGGGCTCGGGGAGCAGCGCCTTGCGCGACAGCCGGATCTTCCCGTCCTTGTCCACGCCGATCACCTTCACCATCACGGTGTCGCCGACGTTCAGCACGTCCTCCGTCCGCGCGACGCGATGGTGTTCGATCTCGGAGATGTGGAGCAGCCCGTCGCGGCCCGGCACGATCTCGACGAATGCGCCGAACGTCACGACGCTGCGGACCTTGCCGTTGTAGATGCGGCCCGGCTCCGGGTCCTCGACGATGTTGCGGATCATTTCCTCGGCGCGACGGCCGCCTTCGCCGTTCACCGCCGCGACCCGCACCTCGCCCGAGTCCTCGATGTCGATCTGCGTGCCGGTCTCTTCGGTGATGCGCTTGATCACCTTGCCGCCCGGTCCGATGACCTCGCGGATCTTGTCCGGGTGGATGTGCAGGATGATGATGCGCGGCGCGTACGGCGACATCTCCGTGCGCGGAGCGGGCAGCGTCGCGTGCATCTTGTCGAGGATGTGCACGCGGCCGAGGCGCGCGCGCTCGAGCGCGTTCGTCAGCACCTGGAACGAGATGCCGCCGATCTTCGTGTCCATCTGGAAGGCCGTGACGCCCTCGCGCGTGCCCGTCACCTTGAAGTCCATGTCGCCGAGGTGATCTTCGACGCCGAGGATGTCGGTGAGGACGGCGACGCGCTCGCCTTCCTTGATGAGGCCCATCGCGATGCCCGCGACCGGCGCCTTCACCGGAACGCCGGCGTCCATGAGCGCCATCGAGCCGCCGCACACCGAGGCCATCGAGCTCGAGCCGTTCGACTCGAGGATGTCGCTCACGATGCGGATCGTGTACGGGAAGTTCGAGTCCGACGGGATCACGGGCTCGATCGAGCGCTCGGCGAGCGCACCGTGGCCGATCTCGCGACGGCCCGGCCCGCGGATCGGGCGCACCTCGCCGACAGAGAACGGCGGGAAGTTGTAGTGGAGCATGTACGACTTCCACGACTGGCCCTCGAGCTCCTCGATGCGCTGCTCGTCGCTCTTCGTGCCGAGCGTCGTCACGACGAGCGCCTGCGTCTCGCCGCGCGTGAACAGGCACGAACCGTGGGTGCGGGGCAGCACGCCGACCTCGATCGTGATCGGACGGATCTGGTCCGGGTTGCGGCCGTCCGCGCGCACGCCCTCGTCGAGGATCATCGCGCGCAGCAGGTCGCGCTCGATCTCGTGCAGGATCTTGCCGATGTACACGGCCTTGTCGCCGTACTTCTCGGTGAGCGCGGCCACCGCTTCGGCGCCGGTGTTGTCGATCTCTTCCTGGCGCTGCTCCTTGCCCGGAATGCGGATCGCCGCCTTGAGGCGCTCGGTGTAGCGATCGCGCAGATCGCGCTCGAGCTCGGAGACGTCCACCTTCTCGATCAGCGGGCGCTTCGTCTTGGCGCGTCCCGCGACGAGTTCCAGCTGGAGCTGGACGATGCGGCGGATGTGGCTCATCGCGAATTCGAGCGCGGCGATGATGTCCGACTCGGGGATCTCGCGGCAGCCGCCTTCGACCATGATGATGTTGTCCGCCGTGCCCGCGACGACCATGTCGATGTCGCTCTCGTCGAGCTGGGCGAACGTCGGGTTCACGACGAGCTGGCCTTCCACGCGGCCGACGCGCACGCCGGCGACGGGCTCGGGGAACGGAATGTCCGACAGCGTGAGCGCCGCGGACGCGCCGATGAGCGCGAGCACGTCGGCGTCGTTCTCCTGATCCGACGACACGACCGTCGCCATGATCTGCGTCTCGTACGGGAACTGCTTCGAGAACAGCGGCCGGATCGGACGGTCGATGAGGCGCGAGCTCAGCGTCTCCTTCTCGGTCGGGCGCCCTTCACGCTTGAAGAAGCCGCCCGGAATCTTGCCGGCGGCGTACGTGCGCTCCCGGTAGTCCACGGTGAGCGGCACGAAATCGAGTCCCGGCTTCGCGCTCTTGGCCGCGCTCGCGGCCACCAGCACGACGGTGCCTCCGAGCTGCACGACGGCCGAGCCGCCCGCGAGCTTCGCCCACTTTCCGGTGCTGAGGGTGAGCGTCTGACCGCCCAGGTCCAGCGAAACTTTCTGTTCCATTCGGTTCGTCCGATCCTCTCGCCTGCCGGTCCGGCCCACGCCGGACCACTCTTCGCCGTCCCGGGTAGCGATGCCTGCGGACGGCCGTGCGGGTTAGCCTACCCGCCGGTTGGAGCGTGACGCCCCCACGCGGGGGCGTCCCAACGCTCCGGTGGGTCCGCGCCTAGCGGCGCAGGCCCAGGTCCTTCACGACCTTGCGATAGCGCTCCACCTTCGTCGCCTTGAGGTAGTCGAGGAGACGGCGACGCTGCCCCACCATGCGGAGCAGCCCGCGGCGGGACGCGTGGTCGCGCTTGTGAATCTTGAAGTGCTCGGTGAGGTACACGATCTTCTCGGTGAGGAGCGCGATCTGCACCTCGGGCGAGCCCGAGTCCGCGTCGTGGATCTTGTACTTCACGATGATGCCCTGCTTCTGCTCCTTGGAGAGCGTCACGCCGGTCACCTCTTGCATGGGGTGGAGTCGCCAAAGCCCGCGCCTTCGAGTGCAAGTTCTCGAGAGGCCGAGCGACGGGGTCGGGAGACCCCGTGAGAAAGGACGCGGGAACATAGCATCGTGCCGGGGGTCGGGCAAGGACGGAGGTTCAAGCCGCGCTTGGATTTCCGCCGCCCGGGTGGCGGCGCCGCCGGACCTCGGGAGGGGCCGATCCTGGCGGGCTCCGGCGGCGGGAATCGCGACGTTCAGCCGCGCCGGGCGGTCTCGAGTCCGAGCAGGCGCCGGGTCTCGGCGAGGTCGCCGGACATGGCTTCCGCGAGCGCCTCGCGAGAGGGGAACTTCACCTGACCCCGGATCCATTCGACGAGTTCGACGTCGAGTTCCCGTCCGACCAGTTCCCCGCTCCAGTCCAGCAGGTGGACTTCGAGCGCGCGCTCGCGCCCGTCGAAGACCGGACGCATGCCGAGGCTCGTGACCGCCGGCCGCCACAGCGACTCCCCTTCGAGCCGCGCGCGGGCCGCGTACACGCCGTCCGACGGCAGGAACTTCTCCTCGTGGAGCCGCAGGTTCGCGGTCGGCACGCCGAGCGTGCGGCCGATCGCCTCGCCCGTCACGACCCGCCCCGCGAGTTCGTAGCGGCGTCCGAGCAACCGCGCCGCTTCGGCCACGCGCCCCTCCGAGAGCCGTGCGCGCACGCGCGAACTGCTCACGACGTCGCCGTCCATGCGCAGCAGCGGCACGGCCTCGACGTCGAAGCCGCGCTCGCGCCCGATCGCGCGCAGCCGCTCGAGGTTCCCGCTCCGGCCGCGGCCGAGCGCGAAGTTCGCGCCGACGACGAGCGTCGTCATGCCGAAGGGCGCGAGCAGGTGGCGCTCGACGAACGTCTCGGGTTCGAGCGCGGCGAGTTCGCGCGTGAACGGCAGCACCTCGAATCGCTCGACGCCGAGCGCTTCGAGCCGCCGGCGCTTCTCGGTGAGCGGCGTGAGCGGCGCGAGCGGCGCGAACGTCTTCGCCAGCACGACGTCGGGATGCGGATCGAACGACACGACGGCGCGCGGCGCCCCGCGGGCGCGGCGCGCGCCGACGTGCAGGATCTCGAGGTGCCCGAGGTGCAGGCCGTCGAAGACGCCGACCGAGACGATGCTCACGGACGTCCCTCCCGCACCGCCCACGGGAACACGACGTGCGGCGCGAGCGCGAGCGTGCCGCCGTCCTCGGGAACGGGCACGAGTTCGCCGAGCGCGAGCGCCGCGCCCGCGAGGTCGCGCATCACGAGCGACCGCGGCCCGGCGGCGAGCGGAAGGCCCGCGCACGCCGCGGCGGGCCGGCGCGGACGTCCGCCCGCGCCGATCGCGAGCGCCTCCGCGTCGTCGAGCGTAGCCGCCGGCAGCACGTCGAGCGCGCGATCGAGGCCGATTCCGCCCTTCGCCCACAACGCGCCGGCGTCGAGCGTCGCGAGGTCGGTCCACGACACGGCGCGATCGAGTCCGAGCGGTTCGCTGCGCGTGCGCCGCAGCGCCGAGAGCGCGGCGCCACAGCCGAGTGATTCGCCGAGATCGTGGGCGAGCGTGCGAACGTAGGTGCCGCCCGAGACGCGCACGCGGAAGCGCACTTCCGGGAGCGCGAAGCCGAGCCATTCCCACGACTCGACGCGCACGCGGCGCGGCGCGCGCTCGACGGTCTCGCCGCGGCGCGCGATCGCGTGCAGCCGCTCGCCGCGGTGCTTGAGCGCCGAGACCATCGGCGGCACCTGCTCGATCTCTCCCGTGAGCGCGAGCGCCGCGCGCCGCACGTCGTCCTCGCCGACGCGCACGTCGCGCGTCGCGAGCGTCTCGCCGGAGAGATCCTGCGTCGTCGTCGTGATCCCGAGCCGGGCCGAGGCCTCGTACGTCTTCGTGCCGCCCTGCCACACGGGGGCGCAGCGCGTCGCGGGTCCGATCACGAGCACGAGCAGCCCGCTCGCGTCGGGGTCGAGCGTGCCGAGGTGGCCGATCGCCCGCACGCCGAGCGCGCGTCGCGCGCGCGCGACGAGGTCGTGCGACGTGACGCCCGTCGGCTTGTCCGTGAGCAGCAGCCCCGCGAGCGCGCCGGGAGCGCGGGGCGTGCGCGGCGGATCGGCGGACGCCACTGCGCTCACGCCTCGTCGTCCTCGATCGGCTCGCCGTCGTGGAGCTTCTTGAGGATGGAGTCCACGCGCGCGCCCCGCTCGAGCGACTCGTCGAACAGGAAGCGGATCTCGGGCACCTCGCGCAGGCCGAGCCGCGGGCCGAGTTCGCGGCGGATGAAGCCCGCCGCGCTCGCGAGTCCTTCGAGCAGCGACGCGCGCTCGCGCGCCTCTCCGAGCGTGCTGACCCACACCTTCGCGGAAGACAGGTCGTTCGTCACCTCGACGTCGGTGACGCTCACCATCGTCGAGAGGCGCGGGTCGCGCATCTCGTGTTCGAGCAGCTGGGCGATCTCGCGGCGCATGAGCTGCGCGACGCGTTCGGGACGGATTCTCATTGGATCTGCTCCTGCCAGTCCGTGAGGACGGCGTCGTACTGCGCCTCCACGAGCCCGCGCACGGCCTGCAGCATCTCGCGAACGTGGCCGCCGTCGGCGGAGACGACGGCGACTCCGAGCGCGGCGCGCTGCCACAGGTCCTGGTGGTCCACTTCGGCCACGGCGGCGTGCACGCGCGCCTGGATGCGCTCCTTCAGGCTGCGCACGACCTGACGCTTCGCCTTGAGCGAACCGGCGGCGGGAATGTGCAGTTCGATGCGCACGATTCCGACGAACACGAGACCGTCCGCGGCGCGGCGCGCCGGCTCACAGCGTGCGCGCCATCTCCTCGAGCTGGTAGGCCTCGATGACGTCGCCCACCTTGAGGTCCTGGAAGCCGTCGAGCGAGATGCCGCACTCGAAGCCGCTCGCCACTTCCTTCACGTCGTCCTTGAATCGCTTGAGCGCGCTCATCCGCCCGTCCCACACGGTCTGGCCTTCGCGCAGCACGCGGACCTTCGCGGTGCGCACGAGGTTCCCGTTCGTGACCATGCAGCCGGCGACCATGCCCGCCTTCGAGATCCGGAACACCTGACGGACCTCGGCGGCGCCGAGCACGGACTCCTTGATCTCGGGCTTGAGCAGGCCCTCGAGCGCGCTCTTCACGTCCTCGACGGCCTTGTAGATGATGTCGTAGTAGCGGATCTCGACGTGCTCGCGCTCGGCGAGTTCGCGCGCGCGCGCGTCGGGACGGACGTGGAAGCCGACGATGATCGCGCCGGAGGCCGCCGCGAGCAGCACGTCGGACTCGGTGATCTGGCCGACGGCCTGGCGGATGACCCGGATCGCGACTTCCTTGTTGCCGAGCTTCTGCAGCGACTCCGAGAGCGCCTCGACCGAGCCGTCCACGTCGCCCTTGATGAGCAGCTTGAGCTCAGTGAGCTCGCCCTGCGTCATCTGCGAATAGACGTCGGACAGGTGGATCGTCTTCGCGGCGCGGAACTCCTGCTCGCGCGCCTGCGCCGCGCGCTTGGACGCGATCTCGCGCGCCTCGCGCTCGTCGTCGAACGCCACGAACTGGTCGCCCGCGGCGGGCGTGCCGCTCCAGCCGAGCACCTCGACCGGCGTGGACGGCGGCGCGACCTTCACCGAGCGGCCGCGCTCGTCGAACATCGCGCGCACGCGGCCCGAATGCTGGCCGGCCACGAACGCATCGCCGACCTGCAGCGTGCCCTGCTGCACGAGCACGCTCGCGACGACGCCGCGGCCCTGCTCGACGCGCGCCTCGAGCACGACGCCCTTCGCGCGCCGGTCGGGGTCGGCCTTGAGCTCAAGCAATTCCGACGTGAGCAGGATCATCTCGAGCAGCTTCTCGACGTTCGTGCCTTTCTTCGCCGAGATCTCGACCGCGACGTACTTGCCGCCGTACTCCTCGACGACCACGCCGTGGCCCGCGAGTTCGGTCTTGATGCGCGTCGGATCGGCGGTCGGCAGGTCCACCTTGTTGATCGCGACGACGATCGGCACGCCGGCCGCCTTCGCGTGGTCGATCGCTTCGATCGTCTGCGGCATGACGCGGTCGTCGGCCGCGACGACGAGCACGACGAGGTCCGTCACCTGGGCGCCGCGGGCGCGCATCGCGGTGAAGGCCTCGTGGCCCGGCGTGTCGAGGAACGTGATGCGCTGGCCGCCCGGCATCGTGACTTCGTACGCGCCGATGTGCTGCGTGATGCCGCCGGATTCACCGGCGACGACGTTCGCGCGGCGGACGTAGTCGAGCAGCGAGGTCTTGCCGTGATCGACGTGGCCCATCACGGTGACGACGGGCGAACGCGAACGGAGCTTCTCCGGCGCGATCTCCTCGGTCTCCTCGACCTCTTCCTCGCCGTAGGCGGCCGCGAATTCGACCCCGAAGCCGAACTCGTCGGCGACCATCGAGATCGAGTCCTTGTCGAGCCGCTTGTTGATCGTCGCGAGCATGCCGAGTCGCATGCACGCCGCGATGACTTCCTGCGGCCGCACTTCCATGAGGTTCGCGAGCTCGGCGACCGTCATGAATTCCGTCGCGCGGATGACCTTTGCGTCGTCGGTGACGACTTCGACGCCGTCTTCGTCACGGCGGCGGTGACGCCGGCGCGCCGTGCCCGTGTCGAGGCTCGCGAGCGTCTTGCGCACGCTCTCGGCGGCGAGCTTCTCGTCGACGTGCTTCTTCTTCTTCTTGTCGCGACGGCGGCCGCCGCCGGGACCCGAGCCGAACGACGGGCCGGGACGCGCGCCGCCGCCTCCCGAACCGAACGACGAGCCGGGACGCGCGCCGCCGCCTCCCGAACCGAACGACGAGCCGGGACGCGCGCCGCCGGGCGAGAATCCGCCGCCGGGACGTCCGCCCGAACTCGGCTGCGGACCGCGAGACGGACCCGGCGCGGACGCCGGGAGCGCCGAGGCCGGACGAGGAGGCGAGCTCGCGGCGGGGCTCGCCGCGGGCGCGGCCGGAGCCGCCGGCTTCGCCGGAGGCGCGGGCTTCGCCGCCGCCGCCGCAGCAGCCGCCTGCGCGGCCGCGCGGGCGCGCTCTTCGCGGGCGCGCTTCTCGGCGTCCTCTTCCTTGCGGTGCTGCTCTTCGCGCACCGCCGCCTTCGACTGGTTCAGCTGGCCACGCACCTTCTCGACCACTTCGGGCGCGATCGTGCTCATGTGGTTCTTCACTTCGACGCCGAGCTTCCGAATGATCTGGAGGACGGCTTCGCTCGACATGCCGAGGTCCTTCGCGACCTCGTACACGCGGGCCTTCTTCACTTCCGACGCTTTCGTCACTGAGCCTTGTCCTCCGACACGCCTTCGGCCGCGTTCGCCGATTCGTCTGCGGGTGCGGCCTCGGCCGCCTCCGCGCCGTCCACCGGCGCCGCTTCCATCTCGGGCGCGAATTCCAGTTCCGCCGCCGCGGCCGGGGCCGGCGCGGCGGGCGGGTGAGCTTCGAGGTACTCGCGGGCGACGCCCATGATCTTCTCGGCGGTCTTCTCGCCGATGCCGGGAATCTCCACGAGCTTCTCGAACGGCGTGACGATGAGTTCCTGCACCGTCTCGATGCCGCCCGAGATCAGCTTCTCGGTCGTCGACTCGCCGAGGCCGAGCTTCTCGACCTCGATGCGCGACGCCTTGTCGAGCTCCTCGCGCTTCTTCTGCTCGGTCTTCGAAACGAGGTCGATCTTCCAGCCCGTGAGCCGCGCCGCGAGGCGGGCGTTCTGGCCGCCCTTGCCGATCGCGAGCGACAGCTGGTCGTCGGCCACGATCACCATCATGCGGCGTTCGGGCTCGTTCACCTTCACGTCCATCACCCGCGCCGGCGACAGCGCGCGCGACACGAACACCGACGGGTCGCTCGACCACGGCACGATGTCGATGCGCTCGCCGCCGAGTTCGCGCACGATGCTCTGAACGCGCGAGCCCTTGAGGCCTACGCACGACCCGACCGCGTCCACGCGCGGGTCGGTCGAGAACACCGAGATCTTCGAGCGCGCGCCCGCCTCGCGGGCGACCGCCTTGATCTCGACGATGCTGTCGGCGATCTCGGGCACTTCGGTCTCGAACAGCCGCCGCAGGAAGTCGGGATGCGTGCGCGACAGGATCACCTGCGGCCCCTTGACCGACTTGTCCACGTTGATGACGACCGCGCGCACGTAGTCGCCCTGTCGGTGGTACGAACGCGCGATCTGCTCGCGCGCCGGCAGGAAGCCCTCGGAATGGTCGAGCTTCACGATGACGTTTCCGCGGTCCACCTGCTGGACGACGCCGCGCACGAGCACGCCGATCTTGTCGGAGTACTCCTGGAACACGCGCTCGCGCTCCGCCTCGCGCACGCGCTGGATCAGCACCTGCTTCGCCGTCTGGATCGCGTTGCGTCCGAACTCCGCGATCGAGAGCGGGAACGTGAGCACGTCGCCGACCTTCGCGTCGCGACGGTGCGCGCGCGCCTCCTCGACGGTCATCTGCAGCGCCGGATCCTCGACGGTCTCCACGACGGTGCGGCGGAGGGCCATGGTGATCGAGCCCGAGTCCACAGCGAACTTGACCTCGACGTCGGCGGTCGCGCCGTACTTGCGCCGCACGGCGCTGGCCAGGCCCTGCTCGAGCGTTTCGATGAGCAATGCCCGATCGACGCTCTTCTCGCGGGTGATCTGACTCAACGCATCCAGGATTTCGCTGTTCATCGGTTCTCTCCCCGGGAACGGACCACGCTCCACGGATCCTCGTTCAGTCGGGCCGAGCGAACCTCGACCCACTCGAACCAGAACTCGCCTTCCTCGCCCCGCACCCCGACGCGCGTCCCGTCGGGGCCCAGCAGCACGCCGTCGAACTTCCGCCGGCCGTCCTTCGCGTCGTGCAGCGTGACGACCGCCGGCTTGCCGGCAAACCTCGAGATCGAATCCAACGTGCGCAGCGGACGATCCACCCCGGGCGAGCTGACCTCGAGGAAGTACGCGCCGCTGAGCATCTGATTCATGTCCAGACAATCCGAGAGCCGCCGGCTGAACGCCTGACACTCGCCGACCGTGATGCCGCCGGGTCGGTCGAGCAGCACGCGGACGATCCGATGACGCCCCGCGGACGTGAACTCGACGTCCACGAGCTCGAAGCCGGCCTCGTCCGCAAGCGGCTGCGCCAACTGGCGAACCTCTTCTCGGACTTCCAATTGCACTCCAGGCAGGGATGAAAAATGGAGTGGTCGCGCCTTCCCCACTCCTCGGAGCCGCACACTACTCCAGCCGCGACGCCCCGGGCAAGTCGGCTGGGGGTTCGACGGGGTCGAACGGCCGCGGTCGTCCGCGCGTTCAGGGACGGGCGAGATCGCTCGCGAGCGCGAGCCAGATCGCGACCCGGGAGACCTCGGCGAGGCTCTCTGGGCTCACCTGGTCGGGCAGGTCCCGGGTCGTGTGCCAGGCGTCGTATTCGATGTCGATCAGGTCCACGGCCGGGACGCCGGCGTCCAGCAGCGGCAGGTGGTCGTCGGCGACGTTGAAGCCGGCCTCGTCCACGAAGTGCCGGGCGCCCGTCGCGCGCGCCGCGGCCCGGACGATCGCGACGAGGTTGCCCGCGCGGGCGGCCGAATTCTGCTCGACCGGGATGCGCAGGTCCTTGTCGCCGATCATGTCGAACACGATGCCGGCGCGTGGCCGCCCGGGGGCGCCACGGGCGGGCAGCTTCGAGGCGAAGTAGGCCGAGCCGCGGCTGAACTCCTGCGGGAGGTCCGAGCGGCCCTGGTCCTCGGCGTCGAAGAAGACGAGGTGCACGGGCACGCGCGGCGGGCGCTTCGCGAACGCCTCGGCGACCTCGAGCAGCACGGCGACCCCCGAGCCGGCGTCGTTCGCGCCCGCGAGCGGCTGCTGCCGGAGCGCGGGATCGGGGTCGCGGTCGCACCAGGGCCGCGTGTCGTAGTGCGCGCACAGCAGGAGCGGCGGCCCGGACTCGGGGCCGAAGCGGCCGATCACGTTCACGATCGGCAGCGGCTCGCCGCGCAGCGAGTCCTCGCCGCGCTGGATCTCCACCGTCGCCCCGAGACGCTTCAGTTCGGACTCGATCCACTCGCGGCAGGCCGCGTGGCCCGGCGAGCCCGGCGTACGCGGACCGAACCCGACCTGCTTCACGACGCGCGCGTGCGCGCGCGCGCCGTCCGGGGCCGGAAGCCCCGCCGAGCACGAGGCGAGCCCCGCGAGCGCCACCGCGACCAGCAGCCAGAGGTTCTTCGTCCGCACCGTTCCTCCCCGATCAGAACGTGAACGAGGCGCTCACCTCGACGCGCACGTTCCGGTTGACCGACTTCTGCAGCACGTTGCGCGTCTGGCCGAAGCCGAGCGACACGTTGCCCGTGACGTTGTTGCTGAAGGAATACGACCCGCGGCCGTTGACGGACAAGCGGTCGCGCAACTGTGGATTGCTCGGCTTCTTGTCCTTGCCCTCGAGCGCGACCGTCTCGCCGCTCTGGCGCGAGTAGACGGCCGCGAGCGACAGCGAGACCGCCGTCTTCACGGTCGTCTCCTTGTTCAGGAACTTCACCTTCTGCCCGCGCGAGTACGACCGCGACAGGTTCAGGTTCACGTCGGTGTTGCGGTCGGTCGTGCGCGACGCGTTGAGCTGAAGGTTGTCGCGCTGCGTCACGCGGCGTTCGACCTTGAACGAGACGCGCGTCTGGTTCTTGAGGTCGCCGTCGAGGCTCAGCAGCGGCTGCCACTGGCTGCTCGTCGCGATGCCCGTCGGCGTGCTCTGGCCGTTGCGGTAGTCCTTCGTGATCGAGCGCGAGTACGACGTGCGCATCTGCGGGTTCGTGAAGAAGCGCTGCAGCCGCAGCGCCTGCGGCAGCCGTCCGTACGTGATCTCGAAGTTCGGGAAGCGCGACGAGGCGTTCTTCGTGAGGACGCGGTTGCTCTCGGAGCGCCGCGACGTCCATTCGGCGTTCGTGTTCACCGACGCGTCCCACGGCAGCGTGACGCGCGTGCGCGCCGACGTCCGCCAGTTCGTGCCGAACGACGCGACGTTCCCGAACTCCTCGCGCACGCGGCCGGTCGAATCGGAGGCGAGGCCCGGATCGTCGGACAGGCCGAACAGGTAGCCGAGGCTCGGCGTGCCCGTGAGGCGCGAGAAGTTGGAGTTACGGTCCCACGACGCGTCCCAGCTCACGCGGCCGAGCCGCGAGACGATCGAGCGCCAGTCGATCGTGATGGGCGGACGCGCCGGCTTCACGGCCCGCCGCGTCGTGTCGGCCGCGGCCGAGTCCGCCGCCGCGATCGGCGGCGCCGGCGCGGCCTGCGGCGGGGTGAGCCCCGGAAGTTCGCGCGGCACGTCCTCGCTCTCGGAGGGCTCGGGGCCCCCCGCCGGCTGCGACGGATCGGCTCCGGTTCCGCCGGGCGGCGGCCCCCCGGGCGTCACGGCCGGCGCGCCGCCGGGCGCGGCCGGATTGACGCCCGCACCGGCGAGCGTCCCCGCTCGCGGCGGCGAACCGGTCGCACCCGGGGACGGGACCGGACCGCCGATCGGCCGGCCGCCGGGACTGAAGCGCTGGCCGCCCGGCGCGGTCTTCGGCGGCGCCGCGAGCCGATCGAAGGGCAGCGACCAGCTCACGCT
Source organism: Candidatus Eiseniibacteriota bacterium (assembly GCA_044222065.1). GTDB lineage: Bacteria > Eisenbacteria > RBG-16-71-46 > RBG-16-71-46 > RBG-16-71-46 > JBGAOA01. Next base: position 8,322 of record JBGAOA010000070.1, on the reverse strand, counting down.
CATGCTCTGCGTGTTCGAGACGGCCCGCACGCTGAGGTCACGCCGCGGCGACAGTTCGGGGCGGTTGTCCTGCGCGTAGCTCGAGTTCCAGCTGAAGCGCGGCGTCAGCCAGTCGCCCTTGTTGAGTCCGAACGCCGCGTCCATGTTCTGCCGCCAGTTCACGACGCGGCCGAGGTTCACGCCGGCGACCTTCTCGCGCAGCGGCTCGTCGAGTTCCAGGTTGCGAAGCGCGTCCACGTGATGGTGGAAGAAGTCGAGCGGGCGCGTGTCCGCGCCGAACGCGAGCGTGCCGGTGCGCCCGCTCGGCGCGCTCGTGAGGAACAGCGCGCTGCCGTCGTCCGAGCGCGTGTAGTTCTTCGCGTCGGAACGGGTCGAGGAGTAGTTCCAGAACAACCGCTCCGGCAGCGGCCGCAGGCGCGCCTTCGTGAGCGGCAGGCCGATCGCGACGAGTTCGCGCGGCGCGATCGCGTACGCGACGTTCAGGTTCGTCGTACGGCTGTTCGAGGCGCCCGACGGCGAGACGCTCTCGGATTCGTTGCGGCTGAAGTTCGCGGTCACGCCGCCGACCGTGTACTTGAGGAACGGATTCGACCTCGGCCCCCACGTGCGCGCGTAGTTCGTGCTGAAGCCGCGCGTCTCGGTGCGCGTCACGCTCGCGTCCGCGAGCGCGCCCGTGCGCACGACGTCGTCGCCCGCCGTGAACCGCGGCTTCTGCGTGTTGCGCGAGTACGTGAAGTTGAGCGGCAGGGCGATGCCGGTGCCTTCGACGAAGCGGGACGGATCGAGCCCGCCCGTGAAGTTGAACTGGTCGTTGCTCGTGCCCGACCCGCGGCTCTGGCCGACCGTGATGAAGTCGGCGTCGCGCGCGTCCCAGCTGATGTTGTAGTTCGCGAGGTTCGCGAACCGGCCGCTCGTCGTGATGCGCTGCGCGGTGCCGCGGTCCTTCGCGACGTCGGTCGCGCGCAGTTCGTCGAACCACAGCTCGCCACGGTCGTAGACGCGCGAGTTCAACGGATTGAGGAGCCCGAACGACACGCGCCGCAGCCGCGTGAACGACGGGCGTCCGCGAATCACGATCGAATCGCCGGGGGTTTCGGCCGCGACGCGGTAGAGGATGTCGCCGGTCGTCGGGAAGTCGGAACGCAGTTTCACGTTCGAGAGTTCCGTGAGCGCGAGCCGCACCTCACGCCACGCGATCGCGAGCGCCTGCGAGGACGGCGGCAGCAGCGACTTGTACTCGTAGTAGTTCCGCCCCTGCTCGTCGGAGGCGAAGCGCACGAAGTAGTAGAGCGTGTCGGCGCCGGCGATGTAGCCGTCCACGTCGAACGCCGCGGCGTACCAGTTGAGCGTCCCGTAGCGGCTGTAGTTCTCGTCGATCGAGAACGTCTTGTACGCCTCGAGCGTGTCGCCCGGCTGGAAGCGCGTGAACTCGAGCGCCACGGACTGCTCGCGCCGCGCCAGTTCCTGGCTGCCGCTGCGCGTGCGGCCGGGATCGAACGGCGCGACGTAGCGCTCCGCGTTGTCCACGCTGTTGACCGAGTTCAGCGTCTGCGTCGTGCCGGCGGTCTTCTGCGAGTCGGTGAGCGCGACCGACTGCCAGCGGCTGCCCACGATCTCGAGCCCGCCGAGCATGACGAGCGGCTTCACGACGCCGCGCGAGTCCGGAGCGCCGTCGCCGTCGTAGAGGCCGTCGAGCCACACGCGCACGTGCCGCGTGAGCGACAGGTTCGGATTTCCGAACGCGGTCCGCAGCGAGTCCGTGAGCGGGATGCGGTAGCGACGCCAGCCGTTGTCGGCCGCCGGCGGCGGAACGGCGTCCGGGAAGTCGCGCTGCACGTCGGTGATCAGGTAGCGCTGGTTCGGATCGCCGAGGTCGATCGTGTAGCGGAAGAAGTCCTCGTCGCGATCGAGCGTGCCGTTCAGGTTCATGTCCTCGGTGTCGGGCAGCGGATCGAGGTTGTGGTTCTCCTCGGTGCCGTTCACGCGCACGTAGCGCCGCGGGTCGATGTCCTCCTTGTTCGGCGAATCCTGGATCGTCTCGAAGCGGTCGCCGGCCGGGTCGTCGCCGTTCGCGGTGACGAGGTCCAGGTTGCGGGGATCGAGCGGATTCGCGCCGTTGAACACCGCGGTGTCGGGATCCACGCCGTCGAAGCCCGTGTCCTCGTTGTTGCCTTCCGCGATCGTCAGCTGGCCGTCCGGGGGATTGCCCTGATCCTCGGTGTCGAGCTTGTTGTTCGCGGGGCGATTCGGCACGCGCTGCTGGTCCTCGCTCACGACGCCGAGGTCGATATTGAGCCGCACGTTCCGCCCGCGCACACGCGGCTGCGAGACGCCCGAGTGGTAGTCGGCCCAGTCGCTGACCCACAGCTCGATGAACTGCGAGCGAGAGAGGTCGAAGCCCTGCTGGTCGAGCACGTACGTCAGGCCCGTCCACAGCGTGTCGGTCGGGAGTGCGGTGAGCGGGCGGCGCGGCACCGACATCGCGAGCACGAGCCGGCGGTTCTTGGAGCCCTGCGCCTCCGTGAGCTTCGGCTTGAGGTCGCTCTCGAGAACGGTGGAGGCCGGCGAATACCAGTGAAGCTCAGCGAGCTTGCGGCCTGAGACCTCGTCGATGCGCCGCTCGATGCCGCCCGAGCGAACGCGCGGCGGCGCCGCGTAGCGCCAGCGGCCGCGGTCGAGCGACACGGACACGGCGTCGCGCACGCCCTCCATGTCGTCCACGTACACTTCGTTGCGCGTGTTCGGATTCGGGAACGACGCGCCGACCTCGCCCTGGAAGCGGAACTCGGACTGCGCCGTCGTGCGCAGTCCGGGCAGCGCGTCCACGAGTCGCGTCACCCAGTCGGGGCGGAACGTCCAGTCGGTGTTGAGGTCGCCGATCACGCTGCGCGACGGCTCTTCGCCGAGTCGCGGCCGCAGGTCCTGCGCGCCCTTGCTCTCGTACATGAACGCGCCGCCGAACAGCTTGTCGCGGCCCTCGAGCTTGAACGCGCTGCCGACGAGCGTGCGCCCGGCCTGCGCGAACAGCGGCGCGTAGGAGTAGTCCACGCTCAGGTTCTCCGTCGCGCCGAGCTGCTTCTTGAGCGTGAGGCGCCCGAGGTCGTAGTCGATCTCGTAGTCGCGGTTGCGCACCCACTCGACGCCGCTGACGGTGACCTTCTCGGACCCCTCGAGGATGTTCGTGCGCCCGAGATTGATCTCGCCGGTCGCGCGCTGCGCGCTCAGCTCCACGTCGATCAGGTACTTCGTGTTGACGTCGCGCAGCGGTGTGTAGACGTCGTACGGCGCGGGGTTCGCCTCGTTCGGCGAGTCCACCGGGCCGTCGAGGCGCGCGCGGCGGAACAGCACGTTCGCGACCGAGGACTCGAACGGCTTGTAGAGACGCGGCGCGAAGGGGCGCAGGTCGTAGAACATCAGCAGCCCGTTCTCGAAGTCCACGAAGTAGCGGTTCTGCTGGCTCGGCAGCGTGCCGTCCACGCGGCCGTCGTGGCCCTCGAGGCTCTGCCCCGTCGTCTCGTCGAAGTTGTCGAGGCCGACGGCCTCGAGGAACGTGAGCGCCGTGTCGCCGGTCGCCGCCGTCCGGAACGTCGTGACCGGCGGATCGTCGCGCCCCTTGCGGATCGAGAGCTTGAACGTCTGCGGATCGATCCGCTGTCCCGGCAGCTGGTAGACGTTCTTAAGCTCGAGCTCGCGCGCCTGCACGAACACGTCGGTCGTGTCGAAGCCGATTCCCGACTGCTTGAGCTTGTTCGCCGGGGGCCGGACGAGCTTGAGCTGCAGGATCGACGTCGTGTCCGTCGGACTCTCGGTTCCGATCGTGCCGCCGACGCGGAAGCGATCGCCGAGGATCGGGCGGCCCTGCCCGTCCACGCCGAGCACGGGGTACGCGTAGTAGCTCACCGCGATCGCCTGGTTGTACGTGACGTCGCGCGCGAGGTGCAGCACCGGGAACAAGGGGCCGTACAGCGTGCGGTTGATCTCGTAGTCGAGGTCGGCGCCGTAGTTGAGCACGGCGAACGAGCCCCGCACCGAAATCGTGTTGAGCGTGTCCACGGGCGTCGTGGACGGATCCACGTACGCGCGCCCCGTCCGCGCGCCGGTCGCGACGTCGTTGTACGCGTTCGCGTCGTCGAGGTAGACCTGCACGCTGTCGGGCGGGATGTACAGCGAGGGCCCGTTCGGCTCGTACAGGAAGAAGAAGCGGCCGTGGATCCAGTCGTGGTCCGAGATGGACTGCTTCTGGGACGAGGCGCCGCCCGCGTACGCCGCGCGCTCGCTGCGTCCCTCCTGCTTGCTCGCGAGCATCGTGAAGTCGAGCGGGCCGATGCGCGTCGTCGCCTTCGCGCCGAACAGACCCTCGTTCTTGCCGCTGTACGACACGTACTGCGTGCCCGGCAGCGTGAGGTTCGTGTTCCCGAGGTCGAGCGCCTGGACGAGGTCGTCCTCGTCGCCCTTGTAGTTGATCGCGATGCGGTTCGCGAGCGGCACCTGGATGCCGGTGTTCTGGAGCAGGTTGACCTTGATGCGGTCCGAGAGCTGGCCCTCGAGCTGAATGTCGAGGTCCTGCTGCATGTCGAGCGACGGGAACAGCGACTGCTTTCGGCCGAGCGGGCCGATCTGCTGGTTCGTCCAGTTGCTCTGCCCCGAGAGCCGGATGCTCTCGGTGCCGCGCAGCGTCAGCGCCGGGCTCCCGGGTCCGAGGATGCTGCGGAATCGCTGGGGCAGCGGCGACGGGAAGTGCACCGAGAGGCCCATGCCGCTCTGCGGCACGTTCGCGGAGCTGTACTGGCCGAGCGAATTGAGCCGCTCGCGGTTGCTCTGGAGCCACTGCTTCTCGAACGATGTCGCCGGCAGGTCGCGCGCGAACTCCCCGAGCGGCAGGCGCGAGGCGCCGCCGAGCGGGATCGAGCCCATTTCGACGCCGGTGCTGAGCGTCGCGGAGTCGGCGTCGAAGCTCACGCGCAGCCGCCGCGGGTCCTCGCGCAGTTGCAGCCCGACGTAGAAGCGCCGCAGCGCGGGCAGGGTCGGGCGCACGAGTTCGCTCTGGAGCGCGAGGCGGGAGGCGGGCCGCCAGACCGGAGGCAGCGTGTCCGCCGCCACCGTGGTCGCGCGGGGCTTCGACTTCCATGCCGGGAGCTTTCCGAACCAGGGGAAAGCGAGGCTGATGGCCAGCAAAGGAAGGGTCAGCAGTGGCGACATCCGGGCCTCAAATGGCTCGCGCCGCCAGGGCTGGCGGCGCCGCGGCGGACCGTATCAAGCGCTGGGGAGCGGGTCAAAGTCGCAGTGGGCCAGAGGCTTCGCGGGATCCGGCGCGTAAGGTAGGCTGCGGCCCGTGGGACTCCTCCGTTCGTACATCCTCAAGCTCCACCTGGTTCCGTTCCTGCTGGGCTTCGGCGTCATCACGTTCATCCTCGAGATGGACGTGCTGTTCGACTACCTCGACCTGGTCGTGAACCGCGGAGTTCCGGTCGGAGTCGTGGCGCAACTGTTCGTCCTGTCCCTCGGCTACATCGTCGCGCTCTCGGCCCCGTGCGCCGTGCTCGTCGCGGTGCTCATGACGTTCGGCCGGCTCTCGCAGGACAACGAGATCACCGCGTTGCGCGCGAGCGGCGTCAACCTCGCGACCGTGCTCGTGGGGCCGCTCGTCGCGGCCGCGGCGCTCACCGTCGGCCTCACGCTGTTCAACAACCACGTCCTGCCCGAGACGAACCACGCGTTCGCGAACCTGCTCGTGGACATCGGGCGCATGCGGCCGACCGTGAAGCTGCACGAGGGCGAGTTCATCACCGACTTCCCGGGCTACAACCTGCTCGTCCAGTCGGTGAACGGGCGCACGAACGAGATGCGCGGCGTCACGATCTACAAGCTCAATCCCGGCGGGCCCCCGACGACGATCCTCGCCAAGCGCGGCACGCTCGAGTACACGCGCGACGGACGCACGGCGGTGTTCCGGCTCAAGGACGGCGAGATCCACGAGATCCCGGCGACGGAAGGCGGCTCGCGCCTCTACCGTCGCATGGTGTTCCGCACGCACGACCTGTACCTCGCCGGCGCCGGCAACCTGCTCGAGCGCACCGTGCGCGACGTGCGCTCCGATCGCGAGATGAGCGCGCGCGACCGGATCGCGGTGCGCGACAGCGTGGAGCGCCAGTACCGCGCGGCGCGGCAGCGCGCGATCGACCGCCTGCGCGTCGCGGGCGCGCCGACGCCGGCCGACGCGGCGATGCTCGCGCCCCCGCGCGGCCCCGTCGACCGGATCCGCGCGCTCTGGAACGAAGTCGTGAACGGCGAGGACGTGCTCGAGCACGCGACGCGCAAGATGCCGTGGCTCCAGACCGAGACCGAGTTGTGGACGCTCGAGCGCCAGTCGCTCGAGCGGCGCGTCGCCGGCCTGTCCGTCGAGATCCACAAGAAGTTCTCGCTCCCGGCCGCCTGCCTCGTGTTCGTGCTGATCGGCGCGCCGCTCGGCATGCGCGTGCGACGCGCGGGCCCCGCCGTGGCGTTCGTCTCGATCGGGTTCTTCCTCTTCTACTACCTGTGCCTCGTCGGCGGCGAGGAACTCGCGAACCGGCTGCTGCTGCCGCCGTGGCTCTCGATGTGGCTCGCGAACCTCGTGCTCGGTGCGTGGGGCGTCGCGCAGACGCTGCGGGCGTGCGACCTGCTGCCGCAGCGCCCGCCGCGCGCGCCCCGTCCGGGCGACCGGCGCGGAGCGGTCGCGTGAGGATCCTCGACCGCCACGTGCTGCGGGAGTTCTCGGGCTACCTCGCGCTCGGACTCGGCGGCTTCGTCGTGCTGTTCATCGTCGTGGACGTGTTCGAGAAGATCGACGTGTTCCTCGACCACCACGCGCCGTGGGACCTGATCGCGCGCTTCTACCTGTTCCGCGCGCCCGAGGTGATCGTGCAGGTGCTGCCCGTCGCGCTGCTGCTCGCGACGTTCCTCGGCCTCGGCCAGCTCAACAAGTTCGGCGAGCTGACTGCGATGCGGGCGTCGGGCGTGTCGCTCGTCCGTATCCTGCGGCCCGTGTTCGTGATCTCGTTCGCATGCGTCGCCGTCTCGCTGCTGCTCGGCGAATGGGTCGTGCCGGCCGCGAATCGCGAGCGCGACCACATCTACGAGCAGCGCATCCAGCAGCTGCGCCGCGACGAGGCGACCGAGCGCGCCGACGTCACGTACCTCGGCGAGGGCGGCCGCATCTACGTCGTGCGCCTCTACCTCGTGCGCCAGCAGCGCATGCACGAGGTGTCGCTTCAGGAGTTCCGGCGCGGCGAACTCGCGCGCCGCGTGGACGCGGCCGAAGCGCACTGGGACGGCCGCCAGTGGGTGTTCGTGTCGGGCTACGAGCGCTCGTTCCAGCGCGGCGTCGAGCGCGCGCGCCCGTTCGACCGCCTTCCGATGCCGGAGCTGGCCGAGGTGCCCGCCGACTTCGCCAAGGAGAGCGTCCAGCCGAACGAGATGGACTACTTCTCGCTGCGCGAGTACATCGTGCGGCTGCGCGCGAGCGGCGCGCGGGTCGCGAACTACCTCGTGGACCTGCACCTCAAGCTGTCGATGCCGCTCGTGAACATCGTCGTGATCCTGTTCGGCGCCTCGATCGCGACGCGGCTCCGCCTTCAGAGCGCGGCGGTCGGCTTCGGACTGTCGGTCGCGATCGCGTTCCTGTTCGTCGCGATCATGCGCACCGGCCAGGCGCTCGGGCACAACGGCGCGCTGCCCCCCTACGTCGCGGCGTGGTTCGGCGACGTGCTGTTCGGAACGATCGGGGCGTTCATGCTCGCGGACGCGCAGCGGCGCTAGGCTCCGTTTGAACACCTGAGTGCAAGGCGGCGAGGGAGTGCGACCCACGCTTCGCGTGGGTACCCCGGAGGTGTATCCGCGGGATGCTCCGCAGTGACGAATGACCGAGCCGGGCACTCGCCGAATGCGGGTCCCACAATCGGGTATTCAAGAGGAGCCTGGGCGCGCGCCTCACGCGGCGTGCGCGCGCGGCAGCGAATCGAGCGCGGCGCAGAAGTCCACGTCGCGCGCGAATGCCGGGCCGAGGGACGCGAGGTAGCGCCCGTGCTGCGAGCCCTCGACGAGCGCGCGCACGGCGGCCGGCGTCGCCGGCGCCATCGCCGCGACGAGCCGCGCGGCGGCGCCGACGGCGCGGTGACCGCGCGCAACGAGCGCGTTCACGAGCCAGCCCGCGAACGCCGCGTCCTCGAGCGCGAACTCGCCGAGCTTCCCGGCGCACACCACGAGCACGGCCTCGCAGGCCGCGACCGCCTCGGCGACCGCACTCGCGTTCACGAACGCGCCGAGCACGCGACGGCGGCAGCC
>JBGAOA010000069.1:0-22181 GCA_044222065.1 Candidatus Eiseniibacteriota bacterium | reverse complement strand
CGCTCCGGCGCGCGCTCGAGCACGAGACGCTCGGCCTCGGTCGCCGAGAGCGAGGCGAGGTCGAGCGGCGGACGGCCGGTCAGCAGTTCGTAGAGGATCGCGCCGAGCGCGTACACGTCAGTGTGGACGCCGAGTTCGCCGCCCGCGAACTGCTCGGGCGCCGCGTAGGCGGGCGTCATCAGGCGCATCATCGTGCGCGTCGCGTCGTCGGCGCCGGGCGCGAGCGGCTTCGCGATGCCGAAGTCGAGCAGCTTCGTCTGGCCGCCGTGCGTCACGAGGATGTTCGAGGGCTTGAGATCGCGGTGGATCACGGCGTGCTGGTGCGCGTGCAGCACCGCTTCGCACGCCGAGCGGAAGAGCCGCAGGCGCTGGCCGAGATCGGCGCGGCGGGAATCGCACCAGTGCGTGATCGGCTCGCCGTCCACGTACTCCATCGCGAACCACGGCGTGCCGTCCGGCAGCGCGTCCGCGTCGTAGAGCCGCGCGATGCACGGGTGGTTGAGCCGCGCGAGCGTGCGCTGCTCGGCCGCGAAGCGCTCGCGGCGCGCCGGGCTCAGCCACGCGTCGCGCAGGAACTTGATCGCGACCTGGTTGCCGAGGTCGCGACGCTCGGCGAGGTACACGACGCCCATGCCGCCCTCGCCGATCGGACGCAGCAGCGCGTAGGGCCCGAGCTCGCGCGGCGGCGCGCCGCCGCCGTCGCCGAGCGCAGCGCTCGCGACGCCCTCGAGCCCGCGGTGCAGCAGCGAATCGCCGCGCTCGTCGGCCTCGATCAGCGCGAGCACCTCGCGCGCGAGCGCCGCGTCCCCTTCCGCGTGCGACTCGACGAACGCGCGCCGCTCGCCGGCCGGGCGCTCGACCGCCTCGTGGAAGAGCGCCTGCACCCGCCGCCAGAGTTCGCGATCCACCGTGCGGTCCTGCGCCTCAGCGGTCCGACAGGGCGTTTGCGAGGTACGCGCGCGCCGCACGCCAGTCGCGCAGCGCGGTCGCCTCGGACACGCCGAGCAGTTCCGCGGCCTCGGCCACTTCGAGTCCGCCGAAGAACCGGTATTCGACGAGCTGCGCCTGGCGCGGTTCGAGCCGGGCGAGCGACTCGAGCGCGTCCTCGAGCCCGATCACGTCGGCCGCCCACCCGACGCCGCCGTGCGCCGCCTCGTCGAGCGTGACGATCACGGCGTCCGGGCCGCCGCGCTTCTCGGCCGTGCGGCGCCGCGCGGCCTCGATCAGCACCTGCCGCATCGCGCGCGCGGCGATGCGGCGGAAGTGGAGCGGCGAGGTGTCCGCGACGCGCGGCGAGCCCGCGAGCTTGAGCCACGCCTCGTTCACGAGCGCCGTCGGGTTCAGCGTCTGGGCGCGCTCGTGACGCCGCACGCTCGCGGCGAGCCGCCGCAGTTCCTCGTAGGCGGCGCTGAAGGCGTCGTCGAACCGCCTCCGCTCGGCGCCCTCGGGCGGAACGGAGGTCGGAGAGTCGCCGGGTCGATCGTGGGGTTCGGCCATGACGGTTCTCGCGGGAGTTCTTCGCAATGGGATCCGAGGGCCATCGGCCCTCCGGGGGGCGAGAAGCATAAGGGCGAGGCCGCCGCCCCCCACGCTTTTTCTCGCGCCGCGACGCACGATTCGCGGCAACCCCACACGCGGAGGACGACGATGACCAGCAGCTACCAGCAGGAACAGCTCGGCGAAGGCCGCGTGCGCTTCACCGTGACGGCGGCGCCGGCGCCGCGCGCGAGCGGCGCGCCGGCCGTGCTCGCGGGGATGTTCGTAATCGCGGTATTCGCCACCTTCACGCGCGACATGGGCGCGCTCGGACTGCTCGTCCGGCTCGCCGTGATGTTCTTCGGCGCCCGCTTCGTGCACCGCGCGACGAACGGCTGGTTCGCCGGCCAGGTGGACAAGCGCCGCTCCCCGGGCGGCGCGTTCGTCGTCGCCCCGGGACGCATCGAGCCCGCCGCGGGGCCGTCCATCGCGCGCGACCAGCTCCACCGGCTGATCGTGCGCAACGGCGTGCCCGACGTCGCCGAGGCCGCGATCGCGAACACCGGAACGGTGCTGTCGGGCATGCAGGCGGGCGCGCAGAACGACCGCCTCGCGAACCGCGCGAAGGCGGCGTTCGTCTCGTACATGCTGTGCGCCGAGTACGGCGGACGCGCGGTGACGCTCGCGGGCGGCATGACGGAAGTGACGGCGCACGGTCTGCTCACCGACGTGAGCCGCGTGTTCGGAATCGGCGAGGCGTTCGCGCCGCGCGCCGAGCACGCGACGGCGGGGCCCGCGTTCGCGGCGCTGCTGCTCGCGCTGTCGCTCGCCTGCGGCGCGCCGGCGTTCGACGCCCCCGCGCACGCGCAGGTCGCCGACAGCACGCTGTGGACCGCGAACAACGCGGTCGGCACCGTGCACCGCTTCGGGAACACGATCTACCTGTGCGGGCTCTTCACGTTCGTCTCGCCCGTGACCGGCTCCGGTGCGGCGCTCGACGCGACGACCGGCATGCCCCACACGCCGTTCCCGAAGATCTCGGGCAACGTGAATGCGGTCGCGCCGGACGACAGCGGCGGCTGGTACGTCGGCGGCCAGTTCACGTCCGTCGGCTCGCTCGCCCGCCAGAACCTCGCGCACGTGCGTGCCGACGGCACGATCGCGCCGTGGAATCCGGGCGCGAACAGCGCCGTGTACGCGCTCGCGAAGATCGGCGGCCGCGTGTACGCGGGCGGCACGTTCAACTTCGCCGGCGGCCAGACTCGCGTCGGCATCGCCGCGTTCGACACGTCGGGCGGCGCGGCGACGAGCTGGAACGCGAACGCGAACTTCGCCGTGTACGCGCTGCTCGCGCACGAGGGCACGCTCTACGCGGGCGGGCAGTTCACGACGATCGGCGGGCAGTCGCGCAGCGGACTCGCGGCGCTCGATCCCGTGACCGCCGCCGCGGGCGCGTGGAATCCGAACGCGAACAACATCGTCTACTCGCTGGCCGCGCAGGCGGACTCGATGGTCGTCGGCGGCGCGTTCACGAACGTCGGCGGGCAGGCGCGCAACCGCATCGCGAAGATCGCGCTCGCGACCGGCGCCGCCACCGCGTGGAATCCGAACGCGAACAACATCGTGTACGCGCTCGCCGCGAACGACACGCTCGTGTGGGCGGGCGGCACGTTCACGAACGTCGGCGGCCAGATCCGAGGCCGCCTCGCCGCGCTCGACCCGTCGGGCGCGGCGACGAGCTGGAATCCGAACCCGAACAGTTCGGTCTCGGCGCTCGCGCTCTCGAACCAGACGCTCGCCGTCGGCGGCGCGTTCACGACGATGGCGGGCCAGCCGCGCAACCGCATCGCGTCGTTCGACGTCTCGACCGGGAACCTGAACCCGTGGGACCCGAACGCGAACAACGCCGTCTACGCGCTCGCGTGGAACGGCGGCGAAGTGTACGCGGGCGGCCTGTTCACGAGCGTCGGCGGACGCACGCGCAATCGCATCGCGGCGCTCGACGCGACGACCGGCGCGCTGACCGACTGGGACCCGAACGCGAACGGCCAGGTGAACGACGTCGTCGTGAGCGGGAGCACCGTGTACCTGGGCGGCGCGTTCACGTCGGTCGGCGGGCAGACGCGCAGCCGGCTCGCGGCGGTGGACGTCGTCACGGGCGCGGCGACGCCGTGGAACCCGAACCCGAACAGCACGGTAGAGGTGATCGCGCTCGACGGCTCGACGCTCTACGCGGGCGGCGCGTTCACGACCATGGGCGGACAGGCGCGCAACCGCATCGCCGCGGTGAACGCCTCCACCGGCGCCGTCACCGCGTGGAACCCGAACGCGAACAATCAGGTGTACACGATGATCGTGGACGCCTCGACCCTGTACGCGGGCGGCCTCTTCGGGACGATCGGCGGTCAGGCCCGCGTCGGCATCGCGCAACTCGACAAGACGACCGGACTCGCGACGGCGTGGAATCCGAACGCGAACAACACCGTCTACGCGATGACCCGGCACGGCGGCACGATCGTGGCGGGCGGCGCGTTCACGAGCATCGGCGGCCAGGCGCGCAACCGCATCGCCGCGCTCGACGCGACGACCGGACTCGCGACGTCGTGGGATCCGAACGCGAACAACATCGTGTACGCGCTCGCCTCCGACGGCGCGAACGTCTTCGCGGGCGGCGCGTTCACGTTCGTGGGCGGGCAGACGCGCAACCGCCTCGCCGCGCTCGATGCGACGGGCGCCGCGGTGTTCACGTGGGATCCGAACGTGAACGGCATCGTCTACGGGCTCGAGCGCAGCGGCGGCGCGCTCTACACCGGCGGCGACTTCTCGATCATCGGCGGGCTCGGCCTGCCGTGCTTCACGTCGGTGACGATCCCGGTGACGCTCGATGCGCCGTGGGACGCGCCGCACCCCTCGCGCCTCGCGCTCGGCGCCACGCCGAATCCGGCGCGGTCCGGCACGATGCTTCGGTTCTCGCTGCCGGTCGCGGGCGCCGTGAGCCTCGCCGTGTTCGACGCCGCCGGCCGCCGCGTCGAGTCGCTCGCCGACGGCAAGTGGTTCACGGAAGGACCGCACGCGATCGCGCTCGAGACGCGCCGGCTGCGGACGGGCGTGTACTTCGCGCGGCTCCAGACGAACGCCGGAGCGGCCTCCACGAAGGTGCTCGTCGTGCAGTGAGGGGGCCGCGCGATGCGCGGGGCGGCCGGGATTCCGGCCGCCCCGGTCGCGTTCGGAAGCCGAGGCTCAAGGTCCGGCCGGCCGGTCCGAGCCTAGACGTGGGGTGCGCCCGGCACGGACCCGGGCGCCGGATTTCGGCACGTTCTCCCGTTCGAGGCTTCGCCCGGAGCGCAACGCATGGCGGACTTCAAAGGTTGGATCCTCGCCCACCGACGGTGGCGGCAGCGGCTCGAGGACTACGTCGAGGGCCGCTCGGGCGAAGAGCTGGTCGTCGCCGAGGTCGCGCGCGACGACCGCTGCACGCTCGGCCGCTGGATCGGCGAGAACCGCGCCGCGCTCTCGAGCGACCCGGAGTTCCTCGGCCTCGTCGAGCGGCACGCCGAATTCCATCGCGAGGCCGCGGCGGTGCTCGCGGCGGCGCAGAACGGCGATCGCGACGCCGCCCGCCGCATGCTGCGGCCGGGCTCGACGTACGTCGAAGCCTCGGGACGCGTCATCCTCGCGATCCAGTCCGTGTGCGCCCGGCACTGCAACGACGCGGAGAACGCGGCCTGACCGCCGTCCGGCGGCGCGACTTCCGCCGCGGAATCGGGCATCCTCCCGGACGTCGCGCCGCACGCACGCTCGGGGAGACTCCGCTGCCGCGATTCGAACAGGACACGATCCGGCGTCAGATCCGACAGCTCGGCGACCTCGTCGCCGCGATCGTCGCCCGCGCCCGCGCCGACGCCGACTACACGAGCGGACTCGAGGCGATTCGCGAGGCCTCGGCGTCGCGCCTCGGCCCGGACCGGACGCTGCTCGACCGACTCGATGCCGAAGCTGCCGCGCTGCTGCTTCGGGATCCCGACGTCGTGCGCGCCTACTCCGATGTGTGCGAGGCGGAGTCCGAGCTGCTCGGCGGGCTCGGACGCAGCGAAGAGGCCGAAGCGCGTAGGACTCGTGCCCGCGCGCTCGCACGGGCCGCGAACCCCGGCGTTTCGGGAGCGGCGCTGCCGAAGGAGCGATGAAGCGGCTCGAACGCTCCCGAACTCCGGGCGCTCGCGGCCGAGGCCCGAGCCGCCGATAATCCCGGGCGAAGCGCGACCGGTCGCCCGAGCGCGCGAATCCTCCGACGTCCCGGGCGCTCCAATGGACGTACGACGACGTTCACCGGCCGCAGGGGCCGAATCGAGGACGAACCCGATGACGAACGCTGCGAAACCCGGCGGTTCCCCCGCCTCGACGTGGTGGTGGCTGCTGCTCCTCCCGATCGCCCTCGTGGCGGGCGTCGGGATCGCGAACTTCCCCGATTCGAAGGCCGGCCCGAAGCGCGAGCCGACGCCCGCCGAAGCGCTCGGGCTCGACGGTCCGAACGCGACGGGACCGGTGCACTGGACCTCGTACGCGAGCGCCGTCTCCGAGTCGCAGCGCACGGGAAAGCCGGTGATGCTCGACTTCAATGCCGAGTGGTGCGGTCCGTGCCAGATGCTCAAGCGCACCGTGTTCGACGTGCCCGAGATGGCTCGCAAGGTCGAAGCGCAGGTGATCCCGGTGTCGGTCGTGGACCGCTACCGCGAGGACGGCCGCAACCCGCCCGAGACCGACGAGCTGCAGCGCCGCTACCGCATCGAGGGATTCCCGACGCTCGTCGTGTTCTCGCCGCGCACGGGACGCTCGCAGCAGATCTCGGGCTACGGCGGCCCCGAAGCGACGCAGGCGTGGATCACGCAGGCGGCGAATTCGGTGCGGTGAACTCCGCGTTCCCCGACGCGCGGGCCGTCGCCGGCCCGCGCGTCCGTTTTTCGCGCGACGCCGCGACCGGCCGGCGCGTGCTCGAGTGCTCGCAATGGGTGCCCGCGCCGCTCGACCGCGCGTTCGAGTTCTTCGCCGACGCGCGGAACCTCGAGGCGATCACACCCGCGTTCCTGCGCTTCGCGATCCTGACACCGCTGCCGATCGAGATGCGCGAAGGCGCGCTCATCGACTACCGCCTCGCGCTCCTCGGCGCGCCGCTCCGCTGGCGCACGCGCATCGCCGCCTGGGAACCACCGCACGCCTTCACCGACGTGCAGCTCGCCGGTCCCTACGCGGCGTGGATCCACCGGCACACGTTCGAGCGCGAGCGCGACGGCACGCGCGTCGGCGACCGCGTCGAGTACGCGGTGCCGTTCGCGCCGCTCTCCGCGCCCGTGGAAGCGTGGTTCGTGCGCCCGACGCTCGAGCGCATCTTCGAGCACCGCCGGGCGGCGATCGCGCGCCTGCTCGCCGCGTCGCCGCCCGTCCGGTTCAGCGATACAGCATCTTGATCGCGCCCCACGTCGTGCGCGCGGCCGGCACGGGGAGCATGCAGCCGCGGTACTGCCCGAGCGGGTCCTGCCACAGGCACCACGGCGTCCCGACTTCGTGATAGCCCTGGCAGTGCCCCGTGCCGTCGCTCTGACGCAGGCACAGCGACTGGAGCACGATGCACCCGGGCGCCATGGCGCCGGCGCACTGCGACGCGAACGCCGCGGGCGCCGACACGGCGCACAGCGCGTACTCGGTCGACGGATCGAACGCCACTTCCGAGCCCTCCGGCAGCGAGCCGTGGATCCACAGCGTCACGGTGTTCGGCCCGAAGCCGGGTTCCGGGGTGATGGTCAGCGAGCCCTCCATCTCGCCGCCCCAGGGATCGACGCAGCTCGTCCACGGCGAGCCGACGTCGAATCGCGCGACCATGCCTCCGTCGCTGCAGCCGCCCGGCCACGACTGCCAGAACGGCGGCATCGTGGGCGCGCCGACGCTCAGCGTGAGCCACGCGTCGAAGCCGACGACGCGCGTCATGCCGGGCGGCGCCACGGTGCTGACGACGAAGTAGGGCGCGGGGTGATCGATCGGGAACGTCATGTTGAATCGTCCGAGCGGCGCGCAATCGAGCCAGCGGATGCCGTTGCGATTGGCGTCCGCCGGGAACGCGCAGAACGCGAGCAGTGCGGAAGCGCACGCGAGCGCGGCGAAACGCAAAGTGCGTCGAGGCACGGGAACCTCCGGAGAGCTAACGCACGATCACGATCCTCGCCGCGAGCGAGCGATCGCCGTGCGTGAGACGAACGACGTAGACGCCGGCGGGCAGCGCCGCCCCCGCGCCGAGCGGGAACGCGTGCGAGCCGGCGCCGAGGGCGTCGAGCGCGACGTGCGCGCGACGGCGCCCTGCGGTGTCGAACAACTCGAGCGCGCCGCGCGCGCATCCGGGCAGCGACACGCGCACGAGCGGAACGGCGGACGTGACCGGGTTCGCGCACGAGATCGCGAGCGCCGGAGCGGAGGGAACGTCGAGCCAGGTCTCGCCGACGAACGCGTCCCGGTCGCCGTCCCGCAACGCGAGCCGGTAGCCGAGACGCGTCCCCGGGCGGACGTCCCGATCCACGATCCCTGCCCGGCCGGCGGCGTCCGTCACGCCGCTCGCGAGGCGCGTCCACGCGCCGGACTCGGGCGCGCGTTCGACTTCGAACGCCGCGGAGCGTGACTCGGGGCACAGCCAGGTCAGGCGAACGACATCGGAGGCGACCTCCGACGCGATCAACGAAGCGGTGACCTCGGTCGGAAACGCGCCGATCGAGCGGTACGCGTAGAGGTCGAGTCCCTCGCCGCGCCACGAGTCCTCCCACGCGATCGTCGCGCCTCCGGCGCCGTCCGAGACCATCGCGTACGCGCCGGCGGTGCTCGAGAGCCACTTCCCTCCGGGCGGACACGCGGGATCGAACTCCCCGTTCGAGAACACGTGATGGAGTCGCAGGGCGTGATCGCTCGCTTCGCTGCGCCACGCGATGAGCACGCCGTCCGCGCCGTCGGTCGCGACTGCGCTGCTCCGGACGGGCTCGCCGACGTAGATCGGCGCCACGGAGCCCGGCATCGTCGAGCCGTGCGTGAACAGCTCGTAGTGCCGCTCCCACTGGTGCTCGGGCGGCGGACCCTGCGCGTCGTAGGACCGGACCCAGCTCGCGACGTAGCCGCCCCGTCCGTCGTCGGCGATCCGAATCGCGTCGAACCACGCTTGCCGGGACGCCTGATGGCCCGCGTAGACCGAGTGAATGCCCGAGCGGCTCACGTGATCGACGACGACCGAGCTGAGGATGCTCTCGTGAATCGAGATCACGAAGACGCCGCCCTCGCCGTCGGAGCAGGGCAGCGCGGACGCCATCGGGTCGAACGGCGGGCGAAGGCCTCCGGTCGGCACGCCGTCGGCGGGCCACTCGGGATCGAGCACGCCGCTGGCGAGCACGCGGCGCGCGAGGATGGCCGGGACCGGCGGCGGGAACTCGCGAGCGACGAGGAACACGACGATCGCGCCTCCGGCCCCGTCGCTCACGGCGAGCGGCCGCGTCCGCTCGTCGCCGCTCGCGTCCACGATCGCGCCGGCGGCGGGCCATCCGGGGTCGAGTGCGCCCGACGCGAGGACGTGCTGCGCGTAGAGATCCGTGCCCGACTCGCCGCGCGCGTCCTCCCACACGACGATCGCGCCGCGCGCGCCGTCGGTGACGATCGTCGGCGCGGTCTGATCGGAGTCGGCCGCGCACACGGCGAGCCCGCCGGCGGGCCAGGCGGGATCGATCACGCCCGCGAGCGAGACGCGCTGCGCGTAGACGTCGCGCTCGCCGCGGCGCGCGTCCTCCCACGCCACGACGAATCCGTGGTCGCCGTCGAACACGACGCGCGGGCGGAGCTGGTCGCCGCCCGCGGCGCACAGCGCGAGCCCGTCCACGGGCCACGCCGGATCGCGAACGCCCGAGACGAGCAGGTGGCTCGCATAGACGTCGGCGTCCGCACCGCGGCGATCCACCCAGACGACGACGGCGCCTCCGCCGCCGTCCGACACGACCTGCGGATCGGACTGATCGCCGGGCGCGGTGCAGACGGCGGTGCTGAAGAGCGTGACCGGAGCGGGGGCGGCGCCGGCACCGCATTCGGTGAGGCACGCGACGAGCGTCGCGAGTGCGAGCGAGAAAAGGGACGAGCGCGCGAAGGTCGCCGCGGAGGGCGCACGCGCGAATCGCAGAGCGCGGAACATGGAGTCGCCTCCCCCCCGGACGGATCCGGGGCTCGCGGAGCGGGCGAACGGCCGGCGCGACGGAGTGCCGCGCCGGCGGTGAGGCGGGGCGGTGCGCGGGACACGGGCGGTTCTCGACCGACGGGAATCGTGCGCGCGGCGGCAGCGCTTCCGAGGCTTCGTCCGGGGAAATGGGGACGGCGCGCGCGGCGGACTCGCGGCGGACTGTCCGCGCGCGGACTCTTTCTGTCAACTCACGCGCAGGTCGCCGCGCCGGTCGGAACGGCGGCGACGTCGCGCAAGTCGGTGTGGACGCGGGTCGGTCCACCTCCTACCCTGCGCGCGCCCTCGACCGCCCGCCGTGTGCGCCGGGGGCGTGCGCACGCCGGAGCCGGCGCCGTCCGCGGAGCGCGACTCGATCCCGAACCCCGCGCGCCCGGAGTGGGCATGATCCAGAAGCTTCTGCTCGGCCTCGTCGCGCTCGTCGCGATCGCCTTCCTCGTCGTCCTCGGACTCGCCTCGACCAAGCCCGACGAGTTCCGCATCGAGCGCTCGCGCGTGGTCACCGCCGCGCCCGCGACCGCGTTCGCGATCGTGAACGACTTCCATCGCTTCGCCGAGTGGTCCCCGTGGCAGAAGCTCGATCCCGCGATGAAGTCGACGATCACGGGCGAGCCGGGCGCCGGCTCGTCGCTCGAGTGGTCGGGCAACGACAAGGCCGGCGCCGGCCGGATGACGATCAACGAGAGCACGCCGGACTCGCACATTGGAATGAAGCTCGAGTTCCTGAAGCCGTTCGAGTCCACGAGCACGACGAACTTCGATTTCGCGCCCGAGGGCGCCGGCACGAAGGTCACGTGGACGATGCTCGGCAAGCACAACATGATGTCGAAGGTCATGTGCGTCTTCATGGACATGGACAAGGCGGTCGGCAAGGACTTCGAGGAAGGCCTCGGCAACCTCGACAAGCTCGCCGCGAACGAACCCGCCCCGGCGGCCGCCGACTCGACGGCCGCGGCGCCCGCGACGAACTGAGCGCGCGCCCCGAACGACGCGGCCCGCGCGGCGAGCACGCCGCGCGGGCCGATCGTCTTCGGGAGCCGTCGCGCGTCAGCGCATCAGCGTGAGGCGCGTCGTCTCGACGCGGCCGAAGCCGCTCAATCGCACGAGGTAGGCGCCGCTCGGCAGCGACACGCCCGACTCGTCGAGCCCGGCCCACCACACTTCCTTCCACCCCGCCTCGACCTCGCGGTCGAGCAGCGTGCGCACGCGACGTCCGACGAGGTCGAACACCTCGACGCGCACCGCGCCGGCCTGCGGCGCGCGGAAGCGGATCGCCGTGCGGCCGCGGAACGGATTCGGCACGGCCTGCAGCACGCGCACGTCGGGGCGGAACAGCTCCTCGACCGCGGTCGTCGGCGGCAGCGGCCAGCCCTCGGGATCGAACTGGTCCGAGGGGAAGGTGGACGGCGTGTCGGGGTTCGAAGCCGTCCACAGGCTGTCGATGCGGTTCGCGGTCGAGATCATCGTGGGATCGGCTTCGAGCCAGTTGAGCATCGTGTTGAGCTGGATCGTCTCGCGCAGGTCGGCCGTCGCAACGGCCGCGTCCGCGACCGGGGGCAGGTCGTAGATGGCGCAGCCGCCGAACAGGCACTGGAGCGCCTTGATCGTGTGGCGCGGCGCCGCGCCGTCGTCGGTGTACGAGTTGAACGAGCCGCCGACCTGGCCGGACACGATCTCGTAGTACGTGCCGATGCGCGTCACCGGGAAGATGCGGTTCACGACGATCGAGCCCTGCGTCGTCCCGGGCGCGTCCTTGTTCAGCGCGCCGTGCGTGACCGAGCCCGCCGGCGGCGCGATGTCCACGTAACCGGTCTGGACGCCCGCGACGTTCACGCCGCCGATGCTCACCGATCCGGCCGCGCCCGAGGTTTCGCCGTTCCACAGCGGCAGGCTGTAGAGGTGGCCGCCGATGCGGATCAGGTCCCGGTTCGACTCGGCCCACGTCGAGTGCGCGTAGAAGTCCTGGATCGCGTGCAGCGCCTCGCCGAAGAAGATGAGCGCCGTGCCGAGCATCTTGCGCTCGGCGTCGTTCGCGGGCGGCGTCGTGCGATTCACCCACGAGCGCGCGAGCGTCATGAGCGTCTCGACGTTCTCCATGGACTGCGTGATCTGGTTGTTGTCGTAGTGCGACTTCGAGAACTCGATGACCTGCGCGGAGTCGGGATCGGAGCAGAAGATCTGCAGGTACGCGGGGCAGTAGCAGCCCGAGACGCACTGCGTGAGGTCGGGCCAGCGCACGCCCTGCTGCACGTACTTGAGCGTGATCGGTCCCGCGCCCTGACGGGCGAGCACCTCGCCGGTCATGTTCGAGTGACGGATCACTTCGAACGCGCTGGCCGGCGCCGCGGCGAGCGCCGTGGCGAGGGCGAGAACGAGGGTTGCAACGACGATCCGGAGCGAGCGGGGGCGCATCGGGTCCTCCTGGGGGGTGAAGGGCTCGCCCTCAGCGGGTGATCACGACGCGCGCGGTCGCGCGTTCGGAGCCGTGAGCGAGTACGGCGAAATAGAGTCCGGGAGCGAGGGCGTCGGCGCCGTCGACTTCGAAGACGTACGACCCCGGCTCGAGTCCGAGAAGGGACCGGTGCCAGACCCTGCGGCCGGCCGGATCGTAGAGCGCGAGCCGTCCCGACGCACGCTCGAAGATCGAGAAGGCGAGCCGGGGCGGCGCGCCACCGGTCGGATTCACCACGACGGAGAGCGCGGCAGGCCGTCCGGCGCCGGGGCCGGACACGACACCGGCCGTCGGGTCGGCGTAGCCGTGGTCGCGCACGCGCTGCGCCGCCTGCGCGGCGAGCGCGAGGGAGTCGGCCGTCGCGGCGCCGACGAGCGCGAACGCGACCTCCATCGAATCCCCGGGCGCGAGCGAAGGGCGCGGCCCGAGCGCGAGCAGCACGAGGGGATCCCCGACGCCGGGCAGGTACGGTGGTGATTCCGGATTGGTCACGGCCCCCGCGGCGAGAAAGGCGTAGCGCTCGAGATCGCTGTCGAGCGCGGGATCGAACGCATTCCAATTGTGGAGGCCCACGGTGACCGCCTGCCCGCTCGCCGGCGGCGTCAGCAGAGTCAGGCCCATCCACGGCGGCACCCGTTGCAGCAGGCACGCCCCGGGCACGGGCGACGCCGCGCAGTAGTGCGCGCGCACCGTGCGCGTGCCGGAATCCCACGCGAGCCACTTGCGGCCGTACGCGGAACCGTAGGCACTGCCGCCGCTCGTCGGCGGCCAGGAGGCATAGGCGTTCTTGTCCACCGCCACGAACTCGCCGTAGAGGCCGAGCCACACGTTCGTGAGCGCCGACCCGAGGTTCGTGACGACGAAGCGCACGAACAGCGCGCCGTCGAGCTCGTGGAACGTCCACTGGTGCGTCGTCTGGCGGACGCGCACGTGCAGCGGGCGGTGGTCCTCGCTCGAGCCGCTCGCGCGCTTGGGCGTGAGGTCGTCGAAGAAGCTGATCTGATCGAGCAGGCTGACGGCGTCGGGCGTGTAGTACGGGCTGAACGCCGACGTCGATCGCAGCAGGAACGCCGAACCGTTCGGCGAGAACTCCGTGTGCGACGCCGCCGCCGAGCCCTGCGTGCCGTCGAGTTCGCCGGTCGTGACGCCGACGAACGCGCCCGACGCGTCGGTCGCCGAGGCTCCGATCCAGAGGCCCGCGAGCCGCAGGTGCTCGTACCCCGAGCCGGCCGGGAACTCGAGCGAGGCCGTACGATTCACGAAGTTGTTCCCGATCAGGCCGTAGTTCGTGACGGTCGCGGCGAGCGCGTTCGCGGTTCCGATGCGCGAGACGTAGGCGTCCACCGCGCCGGCGGGACGCGCGTGAGTCGCCGCGAGCGCGCAGGCGACCAGCCAGGGCGAGAGACGGCACGAGCGGCGCATGTCGGAAACTCCGAGACGAACGACGCGGGGAGGGCGGCCGCGGGGACTCCTGCGGCCGCGGGAACGGTACGCCCCGCCCCGCCGGAGGGCCAAGTCCGAAAGACCGCGATCCGACTGTGACGTTCGTCACAGACCCGGGCGCCACCGCGGCATCAGACTGTGCGGGAACCCGGTCGGCCATCACGGCCCGGCCGACTCAGGAAGACGGAGGTAAGCCATGCAGAACGTCGGAAGCGCGGATCGGATCGTGCGGATCGTCGCCGGAGTGGCCCTCATCGGCGCCGGCCTCTACTTCAAGAGCTGGTGGGGCGCGATCGGCGTCGTGCCGCTGCTCACGGCCGCGATCGGGTGGTGCCCGCTCTACGTGCCGTTCGGCATCCGCACCTGTCCGAGGAAGTCGGGCGCCGCGTGATCACTCGTCGGGCGCGGCGATCTCGCGCAGCGCGGCCGGGTCGAGGACTCGAACCCGGCCGCGTCCGAGTTCGACGACTCCGCGCGCCTCGAGTTCCGCGAGCAACCGGCTGACACGCTCGCGCACCGTGCCGAGTTCGTCGGCGAGGGCCTGGTGCGTGAGCGCGAGTTCGCCTGCGCCCTGGGCGTCGCACTTCCGCAGCAACAGCGCGGGCAGCCGGGTGTCGAGGTGTTCGAACGTGACGGCGGACGCGAGGTCGATCAGTTCGGCGAGCCGGCCCGCGAGGGCATCGAACACGAACGCCCGGAACGCGGGAAGCTCGTCGTTGAGGCGCTGGAACAGCACGCGCGGCAGAAACACGCCGAGCACGTCGCGTTCGACGACGCCGCGCGCGGGATAGCTCGACTCGGCCATCACGCAGGTGAGCGAGATCACGCACACTTCGGTCGGGCTCACGCGGTAGAGCGTCAGCTCGCGCCCGCGCGGGCCGGGACGCGAAACGCGCACCGAGCCGGCGTCCACGAGCAGCAATCCGCCGCACGGATGGCCGGGCTCGAACAGCACCGTGCCGCGCGGGGCGCGCACGACGCGCGCGTGGTGCTCGAGGTCCGCGCGCAGGAACGGCGACGCGCGGTCGAGGCCCGGCACGTGCCGTTCGAGCAGCGCGCGGGCGGATTCGCGCTCGGCGTCGCTCATGCGGGCCGGAAGGCCGGGGCGCGCGTCATGCGTGCCCGGGCTCGGTCTCGCGCGCGACCTTGCGCCGCTTCGCGGCGAAGAACTCCTTGAGCCGCTGGCCGCACTCGTCGGCGAGCACGCCGCTCGTCACCTCGACGCGGTGGTTCAGGCGCGGTTCGTGGATCACGTCGAGCACCGAGCCGCACGCGCCGGCCTTGGGGTCGGCGGCCCCGTAGACGAGCCGACCGATGCGCGCGAGCACGATCGCCCCCGCGCACATCGCGCACGGCTCGAGCGTCACGTACAGCGTGCAGTCGAGCAGCCGCCACGAGCCGAGCGCGTTCGACGCGGCGCCGATCGCGAGGATCTCGGCGTGCGCGGTCGCGTCCTGCAGCGACTCGGTCTGGTTGTGGCCGCGCCCGATGATCTGGCCGTCGTGCACGATCACGCAGCCGACCGGCACCTCGTCGGCCTTCGCGGACGCGGCGGCGTCGCGCAGCGCCGCGCGCATTCCGGCTTCGTCGTCGTGCACGAACACGGCGCCGCCGCTCAGCGCCGCGCCGAGTCGGGCGTCAGCGGTGAATCGAGGATGTGCGCGCCCCGGACCGGGAACGTCTTCGCGAAGCGCGTCACGAGCGACGTCGCGACCTCGGCGTACGCCGGCGGGCCGCCCTGCCCCGTCACCGGAGTGTTGCCGAGCCCGCTCGACTTCACGCCGAGGACGTTTGCCGACGCGTCGTGCATCGGGCCCTCGGCGAACTCGGTCCCGGAGGCGCGCCACAGCAGCCGCCCGCTCGAATCCACGAGCGACGACGCGAGCGCCACCGTCGTGCTCGGCTTGCCCGTCTGGTTGAACTCGATCTCCATCTGCTCCCACCGGTCCACGTGCAGCGACAGCACCGCCGCGACGCGCAGCTTGCGGCACACGACCGGCGCGAGCAGCGAATCCACGCGGCCGTGCTTCACGATGGACTCGCGCACCGCCTTCGCGAGCGAATCGCTGGTTCCCGCCGGCTGCAGCAGCACGCGCGAGGCGGTCGCGCCGAGGAAGCGGTAGCCCTTCGATCGGATCGCGGCGCCCCACGTCCCGTCCGCGAGTTTCTCGGCCTCGAAGTTATTGCTGAAGCTCGACGGCCACAGCATGCCGATGCTGGCCGGTTCGAGCCGGGCGTAGTCCGGATGGACCCACGCCTTGTCGGACGCGTTCGTCCGCTCGGCCGCGCGCGCCACGCCGAAGACGGCGAGCGCGACGAGGGCGAGCGTGACGGCTCCGCGGCGATGCCGCGCGTTCATGTGCGTCTCCCTGAATGCGGCCTGGAACACGAAACCCCCCGCCGGTCGAATCCGGCGAGGGGCAGGATAATGGCGCGCCCTGGAGGATTTGAACCCCCAACCTTCTGATCCGTAGTCAGATGCTCTATCCAATTGAGCTAAGGGCGCGCCCCATCGTGGGTGCGAACTGGCGGAGAGGAGAGGATTCGAACCTCCGGACCGGTTTTACCCGATCAACCGCTTAGCAGGCGGCTGCCTTCAGCCACTCGGCCACCTCTCCGGATGTGCGTGGCGGAGGGAGTAGGATTCGAACCCACGGAGCTTTCGCTCTCCGGTTTTCAAGACCGGCGCCTTCAACCACTCGGCCATCCCTCCGCGAGATCGCCGAGTCGTACGGGCGGCGGAATATAGCCGGAGGACCTTGCCGAGGCAAACCCCGCCGCGCGTGCCGCGCGAGCGCGCAATGCCGCGCCGGTCACGCGCTCTCCGCGCCCTTCGGATTCGGGCTTGTCGCGGTCCGGTCGCTGCGATGAAATGCCGCGACCCGCAGCCTCCCGCACCTTCGAGGACTCCGCATGCGCCGCCCGATCCCGCCGCGTCCCGCCTTCGCCGCCCTCCTCCTGCTCGCCCTCGCGCCCGCGCTCGCGCACGCCTCGCGTCTCGCGCGCGACGTGGCGCCGACGTTCGAAGCGGTGAAGCTGTGGGTGAACGCCGACCAGAGCGAGTACCGCGGCGAGGCGCGCATCGAACTGCACGCGGAGCGGCCGGCGGCATCGTTCCGCTTCCACGCGCAGGGACTCGTGATCGAACGCCTGACGCTCTCGGGAGCGCGCGGGGCGATCGGCGCGAAGGTGTCGGGAGAGGAAGAGCGCGCGATCACGGTCACGCCGGAGACGCCGCTCGCGCCCGGCGACTACACGCTCGAGATCGCGTTCAAGAACGCGTTCAACACGCGGGCCGCGAGCCTCTACAAGCTGTTCACCCGCGGCAAGAGCTACACGTTCACCCAGTTCGAGGCCGACGACGCCCGCGGCGCGTTCCCGTGCTGGGACGAACCGTCGTTCAAGATCCCCTGGCAGCTGACGCTCGTCGTGCCGAAGCGGCACCTCGCGTTCTCGAACACGCCGATTGAACGCGAGTCCGAGGACGGCGCCGAGCGCACGGTCGTCTTCAAGCGCACGCCCCCGCTGCCCGCGTACCTCGTCGCGCTCGCGACCGGCCCGTTCGACGTCGTCGAGATCCCGGGGCTCGGCGTACCGGGGCACGTCATCACGATCAAGGGACAGGGCGCGCTCGCCGCCGAGGCCGTGCGCATCACGCCGCCGCTGCTCCGCGCGCTCGAGGACTACTTCGGACGCCCCTACCCGTTCGAGAAGTGCGATCTCATCGCGGTGCCCGAGTACTGGTACGGCGCGATGGAGAATCCGGGCCTCATCACCTACCGCGACAACTTGCTCCTGCTCGACCCGAAGCGCGCGAGCGACGAGGAGCGCTCCCACCTCGTGAGCGTGACCGCGCACGAACTCGCCCACATGTGGTTCGGCGATCTCGTCACGATGGAATGGTGGGACGACATGTGGCTCAACGAGTCGTTCGCGTCGTGGATGGGCGACAAGGTGTCCGATCGCGCGTTCCCCGAGGTGCAGGCCCGCACGCGCAGCCTCGGCCGCCGAAATCGCGCGCTCGTCTCCGACGCGCGGCTCTCGACGCGAGCGATGCGCCAGCCGGTCACGGACGCCGACAACCTGCTCCAGCTCGCGGACGAATTGGCGTACGACAAGGGCCAGGCGGTGCTCGAGATGTTCGAGCGCTTCCTCGGCCCGGATCGCTTCCAGGCCGGGGTGCGCCGCTACCTCTCGAACTTCGAGTGGTCGAACGCGAACGCCGCGGACCTGTGGTACGCGCTGTCGCGCGCCGGACGCACCGCGATCGAGCCGTCCATGGAGTCGTTCCTCGACCGCCCCGGCGTTCCGCTGCTCACGGTCGAGCGCCTCGGCGGCGATCGCGTGCGCCTCACGCAGCGCCGCTTCCTGCCCGCCGGCGTCGCGGCGCCCGAGGCCGAGCCGTGGAAGATCCCCGTCCTGCTCGAGTACGGCGAAGGCGCCGTGCGGCGCACGTACTCGGTGATGCTCAAGACCGAGCAGCGCGTCGTGCGGCTCGAGGGCATCGAGAGCGCGGACTGGCTGCATCCGAACGCGGACGAGACCGCCTACTACCGCTGGTCGCTGCCGGACGCGGACCTGCGCGCTCTGATCGATCGTTCGCCGAAGGTGCTGACGCCGCGCGCGCGCGCGGCGCTCGTGGACAACCTCGCGGCGCTCCTCGACGGCGGCGAGCTCGGCGCCGACGAGTACCTGCGCGCGCTCGAGCGGCTCGCGCAGGACCCCGAGCCCGAGGTGAGCCAGCGCGTGATCGCGGCGGTGCGGCAGGCGCGGGCGACGTTCGGCGCGGAGGAGACGCGCTCGCTGTTCGCGCACTACGTGCGCCGCACGCTCGCGCCGATGCTCGAGCGCGTCGGCGAGCGCGCGCGGCCGGGCGAGCCGCCGTCGGCGGCACGGCTGCGCGGTGAGCTGTGGCAGCTGCTCGGCGCCGAGGGCGAGGACGCGCACCGGCTCGAGGCGGCCGAGGCGCTCGCGCGCGACTACGCGAACGACCCGTCGTCGGTCGAGCCGGGGCTCGTCGAGCCCGCGCTGAAGCTGTCGGCGATCCGCGGCGACCGCGCACGTTTCGACGACTACGTGAAGCGCTTCGAGACCGCGGAGCTGCCCGCCGACCGCGAGCGCTACCTCGGCGCGCTCGGCGAGTTCCGCGACCCGGCGCTCGCCGATGCGGCGCTCGACTACGTGTTCCGCGGATCGTTGCGTCCGCAGGAGCTGTTCGAGATCCCGCTCGCGCAGGGCCCGCGCTTCGAGCGCCGCCAGCGCGTGTTCGAATGGACGCTCGAGCACTACGGCGACTTCGCGGCGCGCATCCCGGCGATGTTCCTCGCCTTCATGCCGCGCACCGCGTCCGGGTGCTCGCTCGAACGCCTCGCGGTCGCGCAGACCTTCTTCGCCGATCCGGCGCACCAGGCGCCGGGCTGGGAAACCGAGATGGCGAAGGTCGCGGAGTCGGTGCGGGACTGCGTCCGGCTGCGCGAGCGCGAGGGCGCCGCGGTGGTCCGCTACCTGCAGTCCCTCGCGCCGCTGCCCTGACGCCGCCGGCTACTTCTGCGTGCCGCCCGTGTCCACGGGACGCGGAGCGTCCCACGCGCTCGGCGCGGGCATGTCGATGATCGAACCCGTGATCGCCGCGGCGCGGTCCGGAGCGACGGCGTTCGGCACCGCGTGCTTCACCGGCGACAGGCTCTGCAAGTACGCGACGACGGCGTTCAGGTCGGCGTCCGAGAGCACGGCCGTATTCGGCCATGGCATCGGCGGCAGCAGGACCTTGCCGTCGGGCTTCACGCCGGTGCGCAGCGCGTTGAACAGCTCCTTCTCGGACCAGTAGCCGAGTCCGGTGTCGGTGTCGGGCGTCAGGTTGCGCGCGTACGACACGCCCCACGGCCCGCGCCAGCCGAGTTCGCTCCCGGACAGCTTGCGCGAATGGTCCGGCGAGCCGAAGAGCGTCCCCGGCGTGTGACAGTCGCCGCAGCCCATGACGTTGACGAGATACTCGCCGCGCGCGACGAGCGCCGTGCGGGACGGCTTTCCCGCGGGGGCGGACGCCCTGGAGGCGGCGAACGCCGCGGCGGCGAGTGCGGCGCAGGTGACGACGACGGCAACGAGGGTCCAGCGGGTCGAGCGCATGCGTCCTCCCGGGTGTTTCGAGCGAGTTGGAGAGGAAGTCGTGACCGAGGTGGCGCGTACTCTGCGCGAGGCCGAACCGGAAATCAACGCCGCGCGCGGCGTCAGGCGGCGCTGCGGTCGGCCGGCGGGCCGTCGTCCGCGGTCGTGCGGCGAGGGCCGAAGTTCGGCGCGGACGCCGACGCGTCGAGCACTTCGCGCACGCGCGCCGCGAACTGGTCGAGCGTGAACGGCTTCTGCAGGAACGGCGCGCCGTGCTCCGCGACGCCGCTGCGCACGAGTTCGTCGTCGGTGTAGCCCGACATGAGCAGCACGCGCAGGTTCGGCGCGCGCTCGAGCAGCCGCTGCACGAGTTCGCGGCCGCCCATCTGCGGCATCACGACGTCGGTCACGACGATCTGGACCGCGGCCCCGCTCGCGTCGAAACGCTCCAGCGCCTCGATCCCGTGCCGCGCCTCGATCACGGTGTAGCCGAGCGAGGCGAGCACGGTGCGCGCGAGGCCGCGCACCGCGTCCTCGTCCTCGACGAGCAGCACCGTTTCGGTGCCGCGCGGCATCTCGCCGCCGCGCAGGTCGTGTTCGACCACCGGCCCCTCGGTCTCAGCGAGCGGAAGGTGGATGCGGAACGTCGTGCCGAGCCGCGGCACGCTGTCCACTTCGATGCGGCCGCCGGTGCGCTCGAGGATCGCGTACACGGTCGAGAGCCCGAGCCCGGTGCCCTTGCCCTGCGGCTTCGTCGTGAAGAACGGCTCGAACAGGTGGGCGATCGTGTCGCCGTCCATGCCGCAGCCGGTGTCGCGCACCTCGAGGCGCGCCTCCCCGCCCGCGCGCTCGACGTGCAATTCGAGCCGGCCGCCGCGCGGCATCGCGTCGCGCGCGTTGACCGCCAGGTTCATCACGACCTGCTCGATCTGTCCGCGGTCGGCGCGCACGGGCACCTCTTCCGGCGGCATCGCCGTGAGCAGCTCGATGTCCTCGCCGATGAGCCGGTGCAGGAGCCCCTGCATGCCGTGCACCACCGAACGCAGGTCGAACACCTCGGGGGCGGTGACTTCGCGGCGGCTGAACGACAGCAGCTGCCGTGTCAGCAGCGCTCCGCGCCGGCCGGCCTTCTCGATCTCCTCGACGTCGTGACGAAGCGGATGCTCGGTTTCGAGCCGCCGCAGCGCGAGCTCGGCGTGGCCGAGGATCGCCGCGAGCAGGTTGTTGAAGTCGTGCGCGACGCCGCCCGCGAGCCGCCCGATCGCCTCCATCTTCTGCGCCTGGCGCAGCCGCTCCTCCAGCTCGCGCCGCTGCGTCACGTCGGTCGCGACGCCGATCACGCCCGCGACCTCGCCGTGTTCGCGCAACGGGCAGTAGGTGACGTCGAACGCGAGTTCGCCGAGATCCTGCACCGCCGAGAACGGCTCGCCCCCGAGCGCGTGCTCGAGCCCCTCGATGACGTTCGGGAAGCCCGCGTACATCTCGAAGGCCGAGCGCCCGACGACCTCGCCGGGCTTGAGGCCCAGGGACTCGAGGCCGCGCCCCTCCGACAGCGTGAAGCGTCCCTCGCGATCGATCGCGAACAGGATGACCGGGGCGTTCGCGACCACCATGCGCAGGTGCTCCTCGACGCGCTCGAGCGCCGCTTCGACGGCGCGCCGCTCGGTGACGTCCTGGAGTTCGACGAGCACGGCGGCGTGGTCGTCGAACTCGATGCCCGCGCCGTTCACGAGCGCGATGCGCTCGCCGCCGTCCGCGGTCGCGATGCGGCACTCGCCGAGGTCGAACGCACTCTCGCGGAACCCGGCGGCGTAGCGCGGCCGCAGCCGCTCCCACTCGCCGTCCGGGTGCAGCTCGCCGAGGCCGAGGCGCGCGAGCGACGCGGCGTCGCGGCCGAGCAGCCGGCACGCCGCCGGATTCGCGAGCAGCACCGCGCGCGTGATCGGGTCCACCATCAGGATCGCCTTGGCGCTCCCCTCGAACAGCACGCGGTAGCGCGACTCCGAGCGGCGCAGCACGTCGAGGTTCGAGAGGTCCTGCACCATGACCATCACCTCGTCCGCGCGCCCGTCCGGGCCGAGGATCGGCAGCGCGGTGAGGTAGTGCGTGCGCGCGCCGTCGCGCAGCGGCCCGCGGCACTCCTCGTGCGCAACGCGACCCGTCTGGAGCGCGCGCCCGAAGGCCCCGCTCCCGCCGCCGAGCGAGTTCGCGATCTCGGCGACCGGACGCCCGATCCAGGTCGAGCGTCCTTCCTCGGGCGGCAGCTCGCGCGTGAGCGCGGCGTTCGTCCAGCGCACGACCGCCTCGCGATCGGCGACGAACACCGCCGCGTCCGTCTGGTGGACCATGGCCGCGAACTTCTGTCGTTCGCGGTCGAGCACGCGCACCTGCTCGTCGAGCGTGCGGAACCAGCGCTCGTACTGTCCGCGCGTCGCTCCCGCGCGCGCGGCTTCGCGCAGC
>JBGAOA010000131.1:0-2555 GCA_044222065.1 Candidatus Eiseniibacteriota bacterium | reverse complement strand
GCACGCGCGTGGTCGAGACGCGCGCCCTCGCGCGCGCGGGCCAGCTCGACTCCACGGTCGCGCGCTGGCGCGCGCTCGTCACCGCCCCGGCAGAGGGCGACGCGAAGGCGCTGGCCGCCGCGGGCGCCGAGCTGCGGCGGCTCGCGTGGGATCCGCTCGCGCCGCTCGTCGCCGGCGCCGCGCACGTGTGGATCGTGCTCGACGGATCGCTCCAGCTCGTGAGCTTCGATGCGCTGCCCGCGGACACGCGCGGCCGGTACCTCGCCGAAGTCGCTCCGCCGATCGGCTACCTGAGCGCCGAACGCGACCTCGTGCCCTCGCAGGCGCAGGAGCGATGCGGGCTGGTCGCGCTGGGCGGCATCGCGTACGGCGGCGGCGCCGGAGACGGCACGCGCGGCGTACCCGCGTGCGGCGGCGTACAGCCGATTCGTCTCGCCGACCTGCCCGCGAGCGCGACCGAGGTCGCCGACGTCGCGAGTCTCTGGCGCCGGGTGGTCGCGAACGACGAAGGCTGCCCGCCGGTCGTGCTGACCGGCGAGCGCGCGACGAGCTCGGAACTCGCGCGCGAGGCGGGCCACGCGTCGGTCGTGCACATTTCGGCGCACGGCTTCTTCCTCGCGTGCGGACTCGACGAGGACAGCATCGCCGCGCGCCGACCGAGCCGCGCCTGGGACCTCGCGCCGCCCGCTGCCGGCACCACGAGCCCGATGCTGCTGTCTGGACTCGTGCTCGCGCGCGAGCCCGGCGGCGTCGGGACCGGCGTGCTCACCGCCGAGGAGATCGGCTCGCTCGATCTTTCCGGGGTGCGGATGGTCGTGTTGTCGGCGTGCGAGACCGGCCTCGGCCGGCTCGAGGCTCGCGAAGGACTGCTCGGTCTGCGCCGCGCGTTCGCGATCGCCGGCGCGCGCGAACAGGTCGTGAGCCTGTGGCCCGTCGACGACGAAGCGTCGCACCAGTACATGCTCGCGCTGTACGGCGATCGCTTCGCGCGCGGCCGCGACCTGGTCGGCGCCGGACGCGAGGCGAGCCTCACGCTGCTGCGCCGACTGCGCGCGCGCGGTCGCCCGACGTCGCCCGCGCTGTGGGCGGGCTTCGTGGTGCTGGGGCGCGAGTAGCGCTCGCACCGGACGCACGAACGGCCCGGCGTCACCGCCGGGCCGTTCGTGCGAATCGTGCGCGTTCTCAGCTCGGCATCACCAGCGTGCCGGGCTCCTCGCCCTCGAGCTTGTCCGGGTACTCGGCCGGCAGCTCGCGCAGGCTCTCGACGAACAGCGGCACCTCGGCCGCGAGGTTCGACAGCGCCTCGGGGCCCTCGCTCACCTTGACGATGTTGTAGAGCGTGTCGCGCTGTGCCGGCGTGAAGCCCGATTCGCGGATCAGCGTCTCGATCTCGGCGATCGTCGTCTTGTTCAGGTGGCCCGTCGCGAGGTGCACGTTCTCCTCGAACAGCGTGCCGCCGAAGTCGTCGGCGCCGAAGTGCAGCGAGATCTGGCCCGTCTTCTTGCCCTCGGAAAACCACGTCGCCTGGATGTGGTCGAAGTTGTCGAGGTAGAGCCGCGACGCCGCGAGCACGCGGAAGTACATGTTCGCGCCGGCGATGTGCGGGACCTTCGACTCCATCGGCGTGTTGCCGCGCTTGTAGGACCACGGCACGAACGCGGTGAAGCCGTGCGTCTCGTCCTGCAGCGGACGGATCCAGTCGAAGTGCTCGACGATCTCGGCCGGCGTCTCGACGTGTCCGTACATCATCGTCGCCGTCGACTTCATCCCGACCCGGTGCGCCGCGCGGTGCACGTCGACCCAGGTCTCGGGCCCGCCCTTCTTCACGGAGATGCGCTTGCGCACGCGCGTCGCGAGAATCTCCGCGCCGCCGCCGGGGAGCGAGCGCTGGCCCGCCTCGTAGAGCGCTTCGAGCACGCCGCGGATCGAGAGCCCGCTCACCTCGGCCATCTGGTGGATCTCGGGCGCCGAGAAGAAGTGCGGCATGATCTCGGGGTAGCGCTTGCGCGCCTCGCGCACGATGTCCGTGTAGAAGCTCCACGGGATGTCGGGATTGAGCCCGCCCTGCAGCAGCACCGTGGTGGCGCCGACGCTGCGGGCCTGCTCCATCATCTTCATCACGCCTTCGACGTCGTGCGTGTAGCCGTCGGCCGCGGGTTTGCCGGGCTTGCGGTAGAACGCGCAGAAGTGGCAGTCCACCGTGCAGTAGTTGGTGTAGTTCGGATTCGTGTCGATCACGTACGTGACGAGCTTCGGATCCGTCTTCTTCGCGCGCACCTCGTTCGCGAGCTGCCCCATCTCGAGCAGCGGGGCGTCGGTGAGCAGGTAGACGCCTTCGGCGCTGTTCAGGCGCTCGCCGCGCTGGATCTTGGCTTCAATGGTGGACCACACGGGCTGCACTCCTTCTGCGATGCGGCGGCCTGCGGCGGGCCGACTCGACGACGTTCGGAAGGGCGCGAGAATACGCGGGGGGCTGCGCATCGCCAAGCGCGTGCGGCGCTCGCGAGAACCCGGACTCGCGCTAGAACGACACCGCGATCGAGCCGTACTCCTGG
>JBGAOA010000068.1:0-22597 GCA_044222065.1 Candidatus Eiseniibacteriota bacterium | reverse complement strand
ATGTGCAGGTCCACGGTCGGGAAGCCACCGAAGGTCTCGACCAGAGAGATGCGCGTCGTGCCGTTGAACGCACCCGCCGGAACGACGAGGTTCCAATTGCCACCCTGCACGACACCGCCGACGCGGCCGTCGATCACGCTGGAGAACTCACGCTGCGGGCGAATGGGGGTCTGCGGGGCGCTGGGCTTTGCGCCGGCGGACGACACGACGAGCAGAAGCACCGGAACGCTCAGAGCGACCTCGCGCCACAGAGCTCTTGCCGGGGACCTCATCGAATTCCTCCGATCTCGTGCGCGACGGCATCGTCGCCGTGCGCGACCTGCGAGGGGCACACTTCCAACCCTACGGAAATGCACGTGGAGTGCCGCGAGTCCGGACCTCGGATTTCGCGGACTTCCGCGCGGCGCCCACGCCGCCCGACACGCCGTCCGCAAGGCGCCACCGTGCGATTCGCACGTTCGCGCGTCATGCGGGGCCACCTGACCCGCTGTGCTAGCGTCCCGCCGCTCGCCACCGCGGCCGTCGCCCGCCCGACGGTCCCCGCCACCGTCCGACCGCACCCGAGGACCTCCGCATGAGCGCCACCGGTCGCCCGTCCGCCGTCCAGCCGCATCGCGTTCTCGGCCTCTACGCCGCAACGGCGATCACCGTCGGCAACATCATCGGCTCGGGAATCTTCCGCTCGCCTCACGGCGTCGCACAGGAACTGCCGACGCTCGGCCTCGTGCTGCTCGCGTGGATCGTCGGCGGCGTGCTCTCGATCGCGGGCTCGCTCGTCCTGACCGAACTCGCGGTGCGCCACCCGAAGACCGGCGGGCTCTACGTGTTCATCCGCGAGGGCTTCGGCGACGCGTGGGCGTTCCTGTTCGGGTGGGCGAACCTGTGGGTCATCAAGCCGACCGTGATCGCGTCCATCACGAGCGTGTTCGCGCTCTACCTCTGCCAGGTGCTCGGCCTCGGCAATGCGGCCGAGTTCCCGGTCGGCTGCGGCGCGATCGTGCTGCTGACGTTCGTGAACTGGCTCGGCGTGCGCGAGGGCGCGGGCACTCAGTCGCTGTTCACGACCGCGAAGGTGATCGGCATCCTCGCGCTGTGCGGCCTGGCGTTCGTGCTGCCGGGCACGCACCCGGCGACGCCGGTCGAGCTGACGGCGGCGGGCAACGCCGGGCACGCGACGATGACGGCGCTCGCGCTCGCGATGATCGGCATCCTGTTCGCCTACGACGGCTGGACGGACTCGACCTACGTCGCGGGCGAGGTGAAGGACCCGCAGCGCGTGATGCCGATCGCGATCCTCGGCGGCACGTGGCTCGTGATCGGCGTGTACGTGCTCACGAACCTCGCCTACTACCACGTGCTGTCGCCGAACGAGGTCGCGAGCTACGAGGCCGTCGGCTCCGAGACGATCCACCGCCTGCTCGGCGACTGGGGTGCGCGCGCGCTCGCGGTGCTCGTCGCGATCTCGACGTTCGGCACCACGAACGGCGCGATCCTCACCGGCCCGCGCGTCACGCAGGCGATGGCGGCGGACGGGCTGTTGTGGAAGCCGCTCGCGGCACTCGATCCGAAGCGCGAGACGCCGTCGCTCGCGCTGTGGATCCAGGCCCTGCTCTCGTGCGTGTGGCTCTGGGCCGCGAACGGCTTCGAAGACGTGTCGGGCTGGTTCGTCACGACGTCGTGGCTCTTCTACGGCGTCTCGACCGCGACGATCTTCGTTCAGCGCGCGCGCGAGGCGCGCGGCGAGCAGGGCCCCGCGAGCTATCGCACGCCTCTCCATCCGGTGACGCCGATCGTGTTCCTGCTCGTCACGGCCGTGATCATCTACAGCGACTTCTCATCGAGCGCGCCGTTCGAGGGCCTCGCGAAGCTCGGCCTCCCGGTGCCGCGCGCGATGGCCGGCGTGCTGATCGCGGCGACGGGGCTCCCGGTGTACTGGCTGTGGCGCGGACGGCGCGCCGCGCGCGGATGACGCGATGGGCGACTACTACGCGACCCCGGAACTCTACGACCTGATCTACGCGCCGTATCGCGCCGACATCCCGTACGTCGTGCGGCTCGCGAAAGAGGCGAACGGGCCGGTGCTCGAGGTCGCGTGCGGCGACGGCCGACTGCTCGTGCCGATGGTCGAGGCGGGCGTGGACGCCGACGGCCTCGACCTGACGCCGGCGATGGCCGAGGGCGCGCGCACGAAGCTCGCGGCGAAAGGGCTGCGCGCGAACGTCGTCGTGGGGGACATGCGCGACTTCACGATGCCGCGCCGCTACCGCTGGATCCTGATCGGCTTCACGAGCTTCTACCACAACCTCACGCAGGACGATCAGCTCGCGACGCTGCGCTGCTGCCGCGAACACCTCGAAGGCGGCGGCTCGCTGACGATCGTTGCGTTCCACCCGAGCGTCGCCGTGCTCGCGGGCCTCGACGGCACGCCGAAGGTCACGATGGAGCACGACCGGCCGGACGGCCGCGGCCGCGTGCGCGTCACCGACGCGACGACGTCCGACACGTACGCGCAGGTGACGCGCGTCGCGCGCACGGTCGAGATCCTCGATCCGGCCGGCGCCGTCGAGCGCACGGTCGAGTCGGGCTTCGAGCTGCGCTACGTGTTCGGCCCCGAGATGGAGCTGCTGTTCCGGCTCGCAGGCTTCTCGCGCTGGGAGGCGTGCACTCCGATCGCGCGCTACGATGCCGACGGCCCGCTCGATCCGCCCGAGCCCCCGAAAGCCGGGGCCGTCCTCGCGTGGCGGGCGTGGAAGGACTGACCCCGTGACCCGGCGCCTCGCCCCGAACGAACCGAGCGGCTCGCCCTACGACGATCCCGCGATCTACGACGCGATCTACGACACGCTCGACTTCGACGTGCCGTACTGGCTCGCCGTGGCGAAGGACGCGAACGGGCCCGTGCTCGAGATCGGCTGCGGGACGGGGCGCGTGCTGCTGCGCCTGCTCGAGGCGGGCGCGGACGCCGACGGCATCGATCTCGCCGAGCCGATGATCGAGCGGCTGCGCGCGCGCGCCGCGGCGAAGCAGCTCAAGACCACGGCGCTCGTCGCCGACATGCGCGACTTCACGATGCGGCGCAAGTACGCGCGCGCGATCTGCGCCTTCAATTCGTTCGCGCACTGCGCCTCGACGCGCGACCAGATCGCGACGCTGCGGTGCGTGCGCGAGCACCTGCTCGAGGGCGGAGCGCTCGTGATGCACATGAGCTACCCGAGCCCGCGCTACTGGTCCGAGCCCGACGGCGATCCCGTGCTCGAATCGGAAGTGCGCCACCCGGAGCGCCTGACGACGCTGCAGGTGTGGGACCAGCGCACGAAGGACGTCGCCGGCCAGCGCCAGCTCTCGGAGATGGAAGTGCGCGAGGTGACGGCCGACGGCCGCGTCGTCGCGCGCCACGTCTCGACGACGCAGCAGCGCTGGGTCTATCGCTACGAACTCGAGCTGCTGTTCCAGGCGGCGGGGTTCACGCGCTGGCAGATCCTCGGCGACTTCGAAGGCAAGCCCTTCACCGATCCGTCGCAGCAGATGGTCGCGTGGGCGTGGCGGAGCTGACGTGACGCCCTCCGGCCTCACGCGCCCCGCGCCGGGCGAGGCGCGCCAGTACCTCGACCCGGGCGTCGTCGCGAAGCTCGCGCACCTCGACGTGCGCGCGCGCCTCGTCGTCGAAGGGTTCATCGCCGGCATGCACCGCTCGCCGTTCCACGGGTTCAGCGTCGAGTTCGCCGAGCACCGGCCGTACATGCCCGGCGATCCCTTGAAGAACCTCGACTGGAAGGTGTGGGCGCGCAGCGACCGCTACCTCGTGAAGCAGTACACCGAGGAGACGAACCTGCGCGCGCACCTGCTCGTGGACCTGTCGGGCTCGATGGGGTTCCGCTCCGAGCGCGCGGCGATGTCGAAGCTCGAGTACGCGCAGTCGCTCGCCGCCTCGCTCGCGTACCTCATGCTCGGCCAGCAGGACGCGGTCGGCGCGATGCTGTTCGCCGAGCATCCGCTCGAGTACGTGCCGCCGCGCGCGGTGCGCTCGCACCTCGACGTGCTGCTGAAGACGCTGTCGGCCGCGGCGCCTCACGGCCGCACGAAGCTCGGCCCCGCGCTCCACGAACTCGCCGAGCGCATCAAGCGCCGCGGCCTCGTCGTGCTGTGTTCGGACCTGCTCGACAAACCCGACGAAGTGCTGTCGGGACTCCAGCACTTCCGCCACCGCAACCACGAAGTGATCGTGTTCCACATCCTCGATCCCGACGAGCGCGAGTTCCCGTTCACCGACACGGCGACGTTCGTGGACATGGAGAGCGGCGAGCGCCTGACGACCGAGCCGTGGGAGATCGCGAAGCGCTACCGCGAGAAGCTCGCCGCCTGGACCGACCGCTACCGGCGGGCGTGCCGCGAACAGCGCGTGGACTACGTGCTGCTCGACACGCGCACGCCGTTCGACCGCGCGCTGCTAGCGTACCTGGAGAAGAGGGCGCGCCTGCTGTGATGCTCCGGCTCGCGGCGCTCGTGAGCCTTCTCGCCGGGCTCGCGGCGTTCTTCGTCTACCTCGGCATCATGGGGCTCGCGCCGTGGTCGAGCCGCGAGATGAAGCACCTGCGCGCGATGAAGGACCGCACGAGCGCGCCCGCGAACCCGTTCGAAGCGACGACCGTGTCGTTCGAGGACCTGCCGCACCGCCGGCCGCTCGCCGAGTACGCCGCGCTCGAACGGCGCGGCGTACGCATGGAGGGTTACGTGCAGCGCATGCTGCGCGCGCCCGACGGCGACACGCACCTCGAACTCGTCGCGACGCCGCGGCTCCCGGGCGGGCCCGACACGCTGTACGTGACGGCCGAGGTCACGCCGCCGATGTGGCGCGGCTCCGAACGCTGGAGCTACGCGAGCCTGCTCGCGCTGTTCCGCCCGAACCGCGGTGGTCGCGCGCCGTGGCCCGGCGGTCCGTCGCGCGTGCGCCTCACCGGCTGGTTGTTGTACGACTGGCAGTACGACGGCGAGCCGAGCCCCTGGCAGAAGGAGCACGCGGCGCCGCGAGCGACGGGCTGGGAGATCCATCCGGTGACGAAGATCGAACGTTGGAACGACGCCGACAGCGCGTGGGTCGAGGTGCCGCGATGAGCCGCGCGCCGCGCGGCATCGCGCGCATCGCGGTGCGGCGCACCGCGCGCATTCGTAGCGCGGCCGGGCAGGCGCGTGCGCCGCGCGGCCTCGCCGCGTTCGACGCGCGCGCGCGGCTCGCGGGAGAGCGCGCGTGAACTTCCTCAATCCGGCGTTCCTGTTCGGCCTCGCGGCCGCGGCGATCCCGATCCTGATCCACCTCTTCACGCGCCGCCGCCCGCGCGAGGTGAAGTTCCCGTCGCTCGAGTTCCTCGCCGAGGTGAACCAGAGCGAGATCCGCCGCCTCAAGCTGCGCCAGTGGCTGCTGCTGCTGCTGCGCACGCTCGCGATCGCGTGCATCGCGCTCGCGATGAGCCGGCCGGCCGTCAAGGGCAGCCTCGGTCCGCGCTCGAGCGCCGCGACGACCGTCGTCGTGCTGCTCGACCGCAGCGCGAGCACCGCCGCCGCCGGGCGCGGCGGAGCGCTGTTCGACGAGGCGCGGCGCACGGTCGAGGACCTGTTCACGACGCTCGGATCCCAGGACGAGCTGCTGCTCGTGCCCTACGACCGCACGCCGGCGCCCGTGACGCCGAGCCCAAGCGCCGACGTGCCGCGGTTGCGCGCCGCGGCGCAGGCGCTCGGCACGAGCGCCGCGGGCACCGATCACGCGAAGGCGCTCGAACTCGCCGCGAAGGCGCTCGGCGAATCGCACGCCTTGAACCGCGAGCTGTTCTGGGTCTCGGACTTCCAGGCGAGCGGCTTCGGCGCCGCGCGCGCGCTCACGGCGCCTCCGGGTCCGTGGGACCGCGCGCGCGTGTACCTCGTGCCGCTCGCCCCGCGCAACCGCGCGAACGCGGCGCTCACGAGCGCGACGCTCGCGCCGAGCGACGGCGACCCGGCGCTCGAAGTCGGGGGTGCTGCGTTCGGCACGCCGGCGGGCGACCTCGCACTGGAAGCGGCCGACCGCGCGGGCGAACTCGGGCGCGGATTCCTGTCGCTGCCCGAGCGCGGCGAAGCGACCGCGCTGCTGCCGATCGCGCGCGTGCCCGAAGAGGGCGGCGAAGTGCGGCTGCCGGCCGACGCGCTCGAACTCGACAACCACCGCTGGTTCGCGGCCGGCCGCGCGGGGACGATCCGCGTGCTGCTGCGCGAGGACGGCGGGCCGTCGCCGCTCAGGCTCGCGCTCGAAGCGGGCTCACCCGCCTCGGGTCTCGCCGTCACCGTGACCGACGGCGCGTCGCTGCCGTCGCGCATCGGCGAGTGCGACGTGCTCGTGATGAACGACGTGGACCGCTTCGGCGCCGCGGAACTCCAGGCCGTGCTCGACTTCTGGCGCGCGGGCGGCGCGCTGTTCCTCGTCGCCGGCCGACACGCGGACCCCGCGGCGTGGAACGCCTCGCTGCTCGCCGAACTCGGCGCGGGCGCGCTCGGCGGACTGCGCGAGACGGGCGGCGGCGGATCGTGGCGCCTCACGCGGCGCGTCGCGGGGCACGCGGCGCTCGCGGGCTTCGCGCAGCGGCCCGGCGAGCCGCTCTCGGCCGCGCGCTTCTTCGTGACCCGCGACTTCCGACCCGCGGCGGGCGCGCGCGTGCTGCTCGATTTCGGCGCCGCGCTGCCCGCGCTCGTCGAGGCGCCGCACGCCTTCGTGTGGACGTCGCCGCTCGACGTCGAGGCGAGCGAGTTCGTCGTGAGCGGCGCGTTCCTGCCGCTCGTGCACCAGTGCGTGCGCGTGCTCGGCCGCGGCACGGCGGCGCAATCGCTCGTGCCCGGCGACCGCTGGAGCGCGCCCGCCACCACGGGCGAGTGGCGCATCGCGGGGCCCGACGGCCGCGACGTCGTGTCGGCGCTCAGCGTCGAGAGCGGCGGCACGCGGCTCGTGTCGGCGCCGCTCGCCGCGACGGGGCTCTATCGCGTGTACGAAGGCGCGACGCTCCGGAGCACGTTTGCCGTGAACGCCGATCCCGCCGAGTCCGATCTCGCCTCGCTGCCCGAGGCGGCGCTCGCGGCACGCGGCTCGTGTCGGCGCCGCTCGCCGCGACGGGGCTCTATCGCGTGTACGAAGGCGCGACGCTCCGGAGCACGTTTGCCGTGAACGCCGATCCCGCCGAGTCCGATCTCGCCTCGCTGCCCGAGGCGGCGCTCGCCGCCGCGTTCCCGCGCGGGCGCGCGCAGCTGATCCACGCCGGCGACGACCTCGCGCGCCGCGTGCGTGAGGCGCGCTACGGCCGCGAGCTGTGGAGCGCGTTCGTGATCGCGGCGATCGCGCTGCTCGTCATCGAGACGATCGTCGGCAGATGGGGCCTCGCGGGGCGCGGGAAGGGGGCGTAGGCTCCGGCCCGCCATGCCCACGCTCAGCGCCGCCATCGTCCTCGCCGCCGAGAAGCATGCGGGCACGACCGACAAGGCCGGCGCGCCGTACATCCTGCACGCGCTGCGCGTCATGCCCCGGCTCTCGACCGACGACGAGCGCATCGCGGGCGTGCTTCATGACGTGATCGAAGACACCGACGTCACGCTCGATCAGCTGCGCGCGATGGGGTTCCCGGACGCCGCGATCGCCGGCATCGACGCGGTGACCCGGCGCGAGGACGAGAGCTACGAGCAATTCGTCGAGCGCGCGGGTCGCGATCCGATCGGCCGCCGCGTGAAGCTCGCCGACCTCGAGGACAACAGCGACCTGTCTCGTCTCGCGAACCCGACCGCGCACGACCTCGAGCGCGTGGAGCGTTATCGCCGCGCGATCGCGTACCTGCGCCACCTCGAATCGGGCGTCGCCTCGCACCTCACGGAACCGCGATGAACGTCCTCAACGTCCACGAGCGCTCGCTGCCCGTTCCGCCGTCGCGGGCCGGCGCCCTGCTCGATTCGCTCTCGGGCGCGAGCGACGCGCTGTGGCCGCGTCACTCGTGGCCGAAGATGGCGCTCGATCGCCCGCTCTCGATCGGCGCCGACGGCGGGCACGGCCCCGTGCGATACGAGGTCATCGGCTACGAGCCGGGCGCATCGGTGCGCTTCCGCTTCAAGGGCCCGGCCGGGTTCGAGGGCACGCACGCGTTCGAGGTGATCGCGCGCGGCGAACACGCGTGCGTGCTGCGCCACACGCTCGCGATGGCGGCGCGCGGCCCGGCGCTTCTGAGCTGGCCGCTCGTCTTCCGGCCGCTCCACGACGCGGTGCTCGAAGACTCGATGGCGCTCGCGCAGGCATCACTCGGCCTCGCGCCGGACGTGCGGCCGTGGTCGCCGTGGGTGCGCGCGCTGAGGCGCCTGACGGGCGGCGGGCGAGCGCGGCCGCAGCCCGACGCGGCCGCGCTCGCGAAACTCGCTCGCGATCGGGCAGCGGCGCCGTGACCCGCCCGCCCTGGCACCGCGGCGCTCGCGGCGAGTGGTACGTCGTCGCGCAGTTCGCGCTCTTCGCGCTCGTCGCGTTCGGTCCGCGCACGATCGTGGGGCGGGCATTCTGGCCGTTCCCGCACTCCGGCGCCGCATTCGCCGCCGGGCTCGCGCTCGGTCTCGCCGGCGCCGCCCTGGTGCTCGCAGCCGCGCTGATGCACGGGTCGCGGCTCACGCCGCTCCCGCATCCGGGCGAACGCGCGACGCTCCACGAGCGGGGCGTCTACGCGTGGATGCGCCACCCGATCTACACGGGCGCGCTCCTCACCGCATTCGGCGTCGCCGCCATGCGCGAGAGCGGCGTCGTCCTCGCCGTCGCGTTCGTCATCGCGCTGCTCCTCGACCGCAAGGCCGCGCGCGAAGAGCGCTGGCTGCTCGAACGCTTCCCCGGCTACGCTGCCTACCGCGCACGCGTGCGCAAGTTCGTGCCGCTCGTCTACTGATCCCGCGCCGCCGAGGAGCCCTCGCCGTGATCCCGATCGCGAACCTCACCGCCGCCGACGACCTCGACGCGCTGCGCGCGATGCTGCGCGAGTACGAGGCCGAGATCGGCGTGGACCTGTGCTTCCAGTCGTTCGCGGCCGAACTCGCCTCACTCCCGGGCGACTACGCGCCGCCGCGCGGACGCCTGCTGCTCGCCTACGCGAACGGCGCGCTCGCGGGCTGCGTGGCCTTGAAGCCCGTGGACGAGGCGACGTGCGAGATGAAGCGCCTCTACGTGCGTCCGGCGCACCGCGCGAGCGGGCTCGGCCGCGACCTCGTCACGCGCGTCATCGCCGAGGCGCGCGCCCTCGGCTTCCGCGAGATGCGGCTCGACACGCTGCCCTCGATGCAGCCGGCGCAGCGGATGTACGAGCGGTTCGGCTTCCGCGACATCCCGCCCTACCGGCCCAATCCGGTTCCGGGCACGCGCTACATGGGGCTCGCGCTCTAGGCCCGTTCACCGCCACGATCCGCGCGGCGCCGTCCGCTGCCCGAGCGCGCCAGATTTTCACCCCGGGGCGAAAGCGGTCCCGCTACACTCGCCGCCCATGTCCGCGCCCCGTCCGGCACCGAATCCCGCGCTCGGCTTCATCCTGCGCTTCCTCGTCGTCTGGGGCGTTCTGCTCGGCGTCGTGGCGCTCGTGCCGGCGATCCTGTCGGGCGCGATCACCGGCACGCTGCATTCCTCGCGCGCCGCGCTCGCGCTGTTCGGCATCCGCGCGCACATCCTTGCCGACGTGCTCGCGGCCGGCGCGGCGCAGGTGCGCATCATCCCGGACTGCACGCCGGTGTTCCCGTTCGCCACACTCGCCGCGGCGATCCTCGCGTTCCCCGCGACGTGGCGCGCGCGGCTCGTCGGGCTCGCGGCCGCGCTGCCGCTGCTCTGGGTCTACAACGTCGTGCGCGTGCTCGTGTCGTTCGCGGTGCTCGCGACGAGGCCGGCGCTGTTCGATCTCGTCCACGGCGTGCTGTGGCAGGCGTTCACGATCGTGTTCCTGCTCGGGCT
The DNA here is from genome assembly GCA_044222065.1 of Candidatus Eiseniibacteriota bacterium. GTDB lineage: Bacteria > Eisenbacteria > RBG-16-71-46 > RBG-16-71-46 > RBG-16-71-46 > JBGAOA01. The sequence goes on along the minus strand of JBGAOA010000068.1, from coordinate 12,627 downwards.
GTTCCTGCTGTGGGCGCGCGCGGCCGCGCCGCGTCCGGCATGAACGGCTGGGCGCGCTTCGCGCTGTTCGCGCTGCTGCTCTTCCCGCTCGCCTGGCTCGGACTCGACCGCTGGCACGCGCTGCTCGTGCCCGCGGTGTCGTGGGGCGTCGGCGCGCTCGGCATCCCGTTCGAAGTCCAGACGCTCGACCTGCTCGCGCCCTACGACCTCGCGTTCTTCGTCGCGATGGTGCTCGCGACGACGCGGGCGCCGCGCGCCGAACGCGCGCTCGCGCTGCTCGTCGGCGTGCCGGCGCTCGTCGCGGCCGAGGTCGCGTTCGCAACGCTCGCGACCTGGATGTTCCTGCGCGGCGAAATGGGACACCCGCTGCCGGCCGCGCTGCTCGGCGTTCGCAACGGCGTCGCGGCGTCGTTCCCGTGGGTCGCGCCGCCGCTCGCGTGGGCGGCGCTGCTCGGGCGCCACGCCGGAGCGCTCGCCGGCGTACCGGGCCCGGCGGCCCCGGGCGGGAAGCGTGCGTGGCGCGCGAAGGAGTAAGGTGCCGCGGTGCCGCGCATCCTCTACTACGTCGCCGCGAGCCTCGACGGCTACATCGCCGATCGCGAGGACGGACTCGACTGGCTCAAGGCCGTCGAGCGCGAGGGCGAGGACTACGGCTACGGCGAGTTCTACGCCTCCGTGCAGGCGTGCGTGATGGGACGCCGCACGTACGACGTGACGCGGCACTTCGACCCGTGGCCCTACCCGGGCAAGCCGGCGATCGTCATGACCTCGCACCCGCTCGCGAGCGATCGCGAGGGGCTCGAGTTCTTCGGCGCCGACGTCGCGGCGGTCGTGCAGCGCCTCGCCAAGCGCGGCTACGAGCGCGTGTGGCTCGTCGGCGGCGGCGCGCTCGCGAGCGCGTTCCTCGAGGCCGGCGCGCTCGACGAGATCCTGCTGTCCACGATCCCGGTCGTCCTCGGCGACGGTCTGCCGCTGTTCGCGCGCGTCCCGGCGCGCCGGCCGCTCGAGCCGGTCTCGTCACGGACCTACCCGAGCGGCCTCGTCCAGACGCGCTGGCGCGTCCGGAACTGACGCGCCTAGAACAGCGCGTACGTGAACGACAGCGCGAGCGTCTCCTTGAACTGGCCGGCCTTGCGCGTGTTCCGCTTCACCTCGGCGATCTGCACCGCGAGCGGCAGCTTCGGATCCACGTTCGCCGCGGCGTCGAACTTGTCGTACACCCACTGCGCGAACAGCGTGACGCCGATGTGCTTCGTGATCTGCGCGGTGAAGGTGTTCTGCCAGTTCACGTCGGTCGCCTTCCAGAAGTCGGCGACCGCCTCGGCGGCGGGGTTCGCGGGAACCGCGCCCTCGCCCGTCTTCACGCGCGCGTCGAACTGCTCGAGCGCGTCCGACTTCGAATAGAACACCGGCTGGAACACGAGCAGCGAGCCCTTGTAGAGCACCTTCTTCTCGAACATCGGCCGCGTCGCCGTCGTCACCCACTCGAGGCCGCCGTCGTTCGTCGTGTAGCTCGCCTTCGTCTTCGCCACGGGGTCGGTGAAGCTCTTCGCGAGCGTCTGGCGGAAGCCGAAGCCGAGGCGCGTGATCGTCTCCTTGTCGTCGGTCTTCTCGAGCACACGCGCGATGCCGGCGCTCTCCTTGAGCTTCACCGGGTTGAAGTCGATCGTGCCGATCGGCTCGAACGATTCGTCGCGGAACTGCGAGTCGAGCCGCAGGCCGAGGTACGGATCCACGAAGCCGCCGAACGTGAAGCGGCCGGTGGACTCGAACGCGATCTGGTCCGTCGTCTTGTCCGGCTCGTCCCACACGCGCTCGTCGGGCTTCGCGGCATCGGGCACGACCTGGCGCGTCGTCTGGCCGTAGGCGAGCTGCAGCACGTTCTGCAGGTTGAACGTCTTCGTGAACTGGCGCTCGGCGGTCGTGTTCGTGTTCAGCACCCAGACGATCGAGCCCTTGTCGCCGCCCGCCCAGTTCGTGCTGAACGAGCTCTGCGACAGGTTGAGTCCGAGCGTGCTGCCGAGCTTCCACGGTCCCGGCTCCGCGGGCTTCTTCGCGTCCTCGGCGAGTGCGGGGGAGGCGAGAACGGCGGCAATCAGAATGACGGGCACGAATCTCACGGCTGCTCCTCGAAAGGGAACGCCGGCGCCGGCGGCGCCGGACGGTGGAGTTGCGGGCAGGTCAAGAAAACGCCGCGAGGTGCGCGCGCCGGAGCGAACCTCTCCGGGCGCCGCCGCCTCGCGGCGCGAACGTCAACGGGCTGGAAACGCGCCGCCGGTCAGACGGCCGACGTGCAGGCGCGGCACTTCGTCGCGTCCGCCGGGATCGTCTCCTTGCAGGCGTTGCACACCTTGGTCGGCGGCGCCGGCGCGGCGGGCGCGGGCTTCAAGAGCGCCTTCGTGATCATGAACACGACGGCCGCGATGATGACGAAGTCCACGATGGCGCCGAAGAACGCGCCGTAGGTCACGGCGTTCGTGACGTCGCCCTTGTCGTTCGTCGCCAGCACGAACTTCGCCTCGCGCCAGCCGCCGCCCGGAAGCGCCGTGCTGATCAGCGGCATGAGGACGTCGCTCACGAGCGAGCCGACGACCTTGCCGACCGCTCCGCCGATGATGACGCCGACCGCGAGGGCGAGCGCGTTCGTCTGCAGCAGGAACTTCTTGAAGTCTTCGAGCATGTGCGGGGTCTCCGATGCGAGCGGGATGGAGACGAGCGGTCGAGTCCGCCGGGGTCAGGTCGTGTTGGCGAGATGCAGCGCGTCGACGGGGTCCCGAACCGCCCGCTCCGGGGGCACAGACAAGGGCGGAGGCGAAAAGTCACACAATCGTCCTTCCTCGTCCAAGAAATTCCGGCTAGGTTCCCCGTGCCCTTGCCCCTCGCGCTCCGGCCCAACTCGAACGGCGCCCGTCGTGCGTCCGCGTTCGCGGCCCGAAGTCGCGTGACTTTTGCCCGGCGCGATGGTCGGACGGAGGTGGGCGCATGAAGCCCGACGAAGAGCTGGTGCGCGCGGCGAAGCTGGCATCGGAAGGCGATACGGCTGCGTTCGAGGAGCTGGTGCGTCGGCACCAGGCGTCCGTCGTCGCGAACTGCCGCTACCTCACGCGCTCGCCCGACGACGCGGAAGACCTCGCGCAGGACGTGTTCGTGAAGGCATTCTTCCGGCTCGCGACGTTCGAGGAACGCTCGTCGTTCCGCACCTGGGTCCAGCGCATCAAGGTCAATCATTGTCTGAACTACCTGAAATCGCGCCGCCGCCGCACCGAAGTGGACGTCGGCGATCCGGCGCTCGAGACGGACGAAGCGCTGCGCGTCGCGCCCGAGGCCGAGGCAACGGTCGAGGCGGACGAGGAGCGACGCCGCATCCGCGCGGTGCTCGATGCGATGCCGGACTCGCTGCGCGTGCCGCTCATCCTGTGCGACGTGGACGGGCTCTCGTACCGCGAGATCCAGGAGACGCTCGGGCTCGGGCTGTCGGCGACGAAGATGCGCATCGCGCGCGCGCGGGAGGACTTCCGCCGGCGCTACGCGCGTCTCGACCGCGGAGCGGAGCCCGTGGCGCGTTGAGGGAGGCGCGATGACGACCGACGACGGCGCGCGCGACGCCGAAGCCGGCGAGCCGGTTGCGGAACTCGCGGACCTCGCGGAGGCGCCCTCGGACCGCTTCCTCTCGAACGTGCTCGACGGCATCCAGCGCCGGCAGGCGACGGCGCAGGCGCTCGAATTCTCGTGGTGGGGTCTCACCGGGTTCGTCGCGGAACTGCTCCAGTCGTTGTTCCGCGCGCTCGGGGTCAAGGACGAGGACGGAAGGAGCTGAGCATGGACTCGAACTTCACGATTCAGGGCGCGGTGATGCAGGTGCTGCGCGACCTCGCGCAGAGCGCCGTGCACTACGCGCCGCGGCTCGTCACGGCAATCGTGCTCGTGCTGATCGCGCTCGTGATCGCGAAGCTGCTCGCGGTCGTCGTCGGCCAGGTGCTGTACCGCGCGCGGCTCGACACGGCGCTCGAGAAGTCGGGGCTGCTCGACGGGCTCCAGCGCGTCGGCATCCACGATTTCTCGCGCGACTTCGTGCCGCGGCTCCTGTTCTGGCTCGTCATGCTCGTCTTCGTGCAGTCGGCCGCCGGCATGGTCGGGCTGGCCCAGATCGCGAACGGCATCACGGCGTTCTTCGCGTTCCTCCCGAACCTGCTCTCGGCCGCGCTCATCCTGCTGCTCGGGAACGCGCTCGGGCAGTTCCTCGCGCGCGCCGTCGTCGCCTACGCGCGCGACTCGGGGCTCGCGTTCGCGCGCTCGCTCGGCAGCGCGCTCTCGGGCTTCACGGTGTTCGTGGCGGTGATCATCGCGCTCGGCCAGCTGCAGGTGGACACGCGCATCCTGAACATCCTCACGATCGTCGTGTTCTCGGGCGCCGCACTCGCGTTCGGGCTCACGTTCGGGCTCGGCACGCGCGACACGACGCGCAACCTCGTCGCCGGCTTCTACGCGCGCCGCCACTTCGCCGTCGGCCAGGACGTCGAGATGGCCGGCACGCGCGGTCGCGTGCGCGCGATCAGCGCCACGCAGACGCTGCTCGAGTCCGGCGGCAGCACGTTCGCGGTTCCGAACAGCGCGTTCCTCGACTCCGTCGTTCGCCGACTCGACGCGCCCGCCGCCTGAGCGGCCGGCGCCCTTTCGGAGGTTCATCGCCGTGACGCAGAACTCGAACGCCTCCCCGCTCGCCCGGCGGGCGCGCCGCATCGCGCTCGCGCTCGGCCTGCTGCTCGCCGCCCTCGCGCTCGGAATGCTGTTCGTCGCCCCGCGCTCGTTCGCGCAGGGCGCGACCGACACGCCGGCGCCGGCCGACAGCGCCGCCGCGTCCGCTCCGGCGCCGATCACGGTCTCGACGCCGGCCCCGGCCGCGCCGCCCGCGGCGCCCGCTCCGGCGTTCTCGCCCGATCTCGTCGAGGACGCGCTGCGGCGCGTGATTGTGCCGCGCGCCGCAGGCGACGTGCAGCGCGAGATGGACGGCGCGCGCGCCTCGGCGAGCGCCGCCGAGGGCGCGGTGCGCGAGGCGCGCATCCGCGAGACCGCGGCGAAGGGCCGCGTGCAGGTGAAGAAGCGCGAGCTCGAGGCGCTGCGCGCGAAGGTGGCGGCGGCGAAGAAGGCGAAGGACGAGGTGACGCGCGGCGAGCAGCAGCGCCTCTCGGACGCCGCCGAACTCGAGCTCAAGCTGCTCGGCCGCCTCGCCGACGTCGAGACCGCCGAGATCGCGCGGCTCAATGCCGTGAAGTCGGCGGGCGAGGCGACGGCGCGCGCGGGCGAACTCGAGCTCAAGCTCGCCGAGGCGCGCGCGGCGTTCGAGGCGACGGGCGGCGCCTCGAGCGCGGACGTCGCCGCGCGCGCGCTCCGGTTGCGCAAGCAGGTGCGCGAGCTCGAGCGCCAGACGCTCGCCGCGATGAAGGCGCGCGCCGATCGCACGTCCGACGCCGCCGAGCGCGACAAGGACGTGTTTCAGAAACGGATCGATGCGCTGAGCGCGATCGAGGCGATCGAGAAGGAGTAGCGCGCGCCGACGCGGTCGCGCGACTGCGGATCGAGTCACGACGACGACGCGCGCGATTGTCTGTGACCATGGAGAGCGCTTCGTGGTCCAGAAGCTCGAGTCCGCCGCAACGGGACCGGGCCTCGTTTGAAGAACCGAATGCAAGGCGGCGAGGGAGCGAGGAGCGAGGTGCATCCGCAGGATGCTCCGCAGTGACGAGCGCCCGAGCCAACGCGGCCGTCGGCTCTTCAAACGGGGCCCGGGGGCTCTGGTACTCCCGCGACGGACTCTGAAGCCGCCTCGGTCGCCCGGCGTCGTCGTTCACGGACGTCAGGCAAGGGCAAACGTGGACGCGACCCGGGAGGGTCGGGGCGGCGCTACGAAGCACGAAGGCCCCGGATCGTGGATCCGGGGCCTTCTTCATGCGCGGCGAGCCGCGCGTGCGCTACTTCTTCTCGACCTGGATGCCGTGCGGCAGCGCGTCCGGGTTGAGCACCTGCAGCTCGACGCGGCGGTTGCGCAGCAGTTCCTCGTCGTTGCGTTCCTGCGTCTCCGGCTTCGACTCGCCGTAGCCCTTCGCGACGTAGTTGTCCGGCTTGAGCTGGAAGTGTTCGAGCAGGTACGCGCGCACGGATTCCGCACGCGACTGGCTCAGGCGCTGGTTGTACGCCGCGGCGCCGCGCGTGTCGGTGTGGCCCTGGATCTCGATCTTCAGCTCGCCGAACTTCTCGAGCGTCTGGCCAACCTCGTTGAGCGTCGCCTCGGACTCCGGCAGCAGCTTCGCGCTGTTCGTCTCGAAGTAGATGTTCTCGAGACGGATGCGGCCGGTCTCGACGAGCTTGCGCTCGACTTCGCTCACGGGCTTCGGCGTCTCGACCGGCGCCGGCTTCGGCGTCTCGACCGGCTTCGCCGGCGGCGGGGGCGGCGGCGGCGTGCTCTTCTGGCCGAGCTGCGACTCGCTGCAGCCGGTCGCGTTCACCTTGGCGCCCTTCGGCGTGTTGAGGCACTGATCGATGCCGTCGCACACGCCGTCGCCGTCGGTGTCGTACTCGCAGCCGAACTTGTCGACCGCGCAGCCCTTGGGCGTGTCCACGCAGTTGTCCACGCGGTCGTACACGCCATCGCCGTCGTAGTCCACGGCCGGCCAGCGGAAGCACGGCGCCTTCGGATCCACGGCCGGGCCCGAGAGCGCGTGCGCCGCGTTCGGCGCGACGAGCGCGGCGAGCGCGAGGACGGCCGCGAGGGCGGCGAACGTCTGCTTCATGAATGAACCTCCTGAGGAAGGGGTCTGGGGATTCGAGCCCCCATCGAGGTGACCGAGGGGGGGACTTATACAACAGGCGTGGACTATCGGCTATGCTCCGCCGCCATGAATCACCGCTCGATGGACATCCGGACCGCCCTCGCGGTCACCACGCTCGCCTCGGCGCTCGCCCTCGCCCTTCCCGCCCGCGCCGGAGACGGCTCGGCCCCCGTGTGCTCCTCCCCGGTCGCCGCGGGGGAAAAGGGCGCGACCGCCTGCCCCGCGCCTTCGGGCTTCGACGCCGCGAACGATCCCGACTCGGGCGCGCCGATGCTCGGCAGGCCGGCGCCGTCCTGGACGTTCGACCGCTGGGTGCGCGGCGGGCCGCTCACGCTGGCGGGGCTGCGCGGCAAGGTCGTGCTGCTGCGCTTCTGGACCGAGGACTGCCGCTACTGCACGCACACGCTCCCCTACCTCGAATCGCTGCGCGCGGCGCACGCGGGCGACGACTTCGCCGTCGTGTGCGCGTTCCGTCCGCGCGAGGGCACGGGCAACGTGAAGGACGCGCACATCCTCGACCTCGCGAAAGAGATGAAGTACGCCGGGCCGGTCGCCTTCGACCGGCGCTGGTCCACGCTCAACCGCTACTGGCTCGACGGCCACCCCGAGCGCAGCTGGACGTCGGTGTCGTTCCTGATCGACCGCGATGGGATCGTGCGCTGGGTGCACGGCGGCGGCGAGTACCACCACACGGACGACGTGATGCACCACCGCTGCGACCTCGAGGCGCAGGAACTCGAGCGCGTGCTCGCGCAGGTGCTGTCCGAGAAGAAGGTGAGCGCGCTGCGCTGAGCGCTTGCGCGTGCGGGTCGCTCTGCTAGTTTCCACCGGCCTCGCGCCACCGGCGCGGGGCCGAAATCGTTCGGTCGCACCCGCCGTGGAATCTCCACGGCGGCTTTTCGTGCTTGGAGCCCGGGACCCGCCGCGCATGAGCGACACCTACCTGACCGACGCGATCGCCGACTCGCTCGACGCGCACGCCGCATCCGTGCCCGAGCTGGTCGAGCTCGACGCGTTCCTCGCCGGCACGTGGGGCCGCAACGACGCGGCGGAGTGGCCGAGGCGTGCGGCGGTGCGCGGACTCACGGGCTCGGCGCGCGCGCTCGTGGTCTCGCACCTGCAGCGCGCGAGCGGGCGCACGGTGCTCGTGCTCGCGCCGCACGGCGACGCGTTCGACGAGCTGCGCGACGACCTCGAGTACTTCCGCGGCCCCGCGGCGACGCTCGCGTTCCCCGAGCCCGACGCGCTGCCCTACGACCCGGTCTCGCCGCACCCCGGCCTCACCGCGCAGCGGCTCGAGACGCTCGGCCGCCTCGCCGCCGCGCGCGCAAAGGGCGCTGCCGCCGGCATCGTGATCGCGACCGCGCGCGGCGTGCTCCAGCGCGTGCCGCGCCCCGAACGGCTCGAACGCGCCGTGCTCACGCTCGCCGTCGGCTCGGACGTGGATCCGCACGCGCTGCTCGAGCGGCTCGCGTTCCTCGGCTACGAGCGCATGCCCGAGGTCGAGTCGGTCGGCCACTTCGCGCGCCGCGGCGGCATCCTCGACGTGTGGCCCGCCGGCAGCGCCGATCCGCTGCGGCTCGAGTTCGACGGCGACACGATCGCCTCGCTGCGCCGCTTCGACGCCGGCACGCAGCGCAGTATCGAGCAGCTGCCGGGCGCGACGCTGCTGCCGCGCTACGAGGTGATCGTCGAGCGCGGCGACGTCGAGGCCGTGACGCGCCGGCTGCGCGAGGCGGGCGACGAGAAGGCCACGGGCCAGCACCTGTTCCACGACGGCATGGAGCGTTTCGCCGCGATCTACGACGCGGGACTCGGCACGCTCGCCGACTACCTGCCCGACGACACGCTCGTCCTCGTGGACGACCCGGGCAAGGTGCGCGAGCAGGCGGACGAGTTCGAATCGCGCGTCGCCGGGCGCTTCGAGGAGGCGCGCGCGAACTACCCTGCGATCTCGCCGCCCGACGCGCTCTACCTGCCGGCGCGCGCGCTCGCGTCGCTGCTCGCCGAGCGCGCGGGCGCGGACTTCCTCGCGCCCGTGCTCGAAAGCGGCGAAGCGAAGCGCTACGCGCGCGCGTTCGTCGTGGATTGCGCGCCGCCCGAGCCGATGCAGCGCTCGACCGAGCGCCTCAAGAACTACCTCGCCGAACTCGGCGCGAACGACGTGCGCGCGGTGATCCTGTGCGACAACCCCGCGCAGCGCGACCGCCTGTTCGAGATGCTCGGCGACACGGGCGCGACGCTCACCGTCGGCCTCGTCACCGCCGGGTTCGCGCTGCGCGCCGCGAAGCTCGTCGTCCTCACCGATCACGAGGTGTTCGCGCGCTACCGGCGCCGCCGCCGGCGCCTCAAGCGCACGGGCGGCCTGTCGCTCGCGGAGCTGTCGGCGCTCAAGGTCGGCGACTACGTCGTGCACGAGGACCACGGCGTCGGCGTGTACCGCGGCATGAAGCGGCTCACTTTGAACGGGCAGGAGACCGACTGCGTCGAGATCGCCTACGCCGAGAAGGACAAGCTGTTCGTGCCCGTGCACCAGCTGTCGCTCGTCTCGCGTTACGCCGCGGGCGAGGGCGCGAAGCCGTCGCTCCACCGCCTCGGCTCGGCGTCGTGGCAGAAGACGAAGGCGCGCGCGAAGAAGGCGATCCAGGACATGGCCGAGGAGCTGATCCGCGCGTACGCCGCGCGCAAGGCGCTCCCGGGCCACGCCTGCGCACCCGACACCGTGTGGCAGCGCGAACTCGAGGCGTCGTTCCCGTACGAAGAGACGCCCGACCAGATGAAGGCGATCGAGGACACGCGCACGGACATGGAGTCGCACGCGCCGATGGACCGCCTGATCTGCGGCGACGTCGGCTACGGCAAGACCGAGGTCGCGATCCGCGCCGCGTTCAAGGCGGTCGCCGACAAGCGCCAGGTCGCGGTTCTGGTCCCGACGACGATCCTCGCGCAACAGCACCTGCTCACGTTCCGCGAGCGCCTCGCCGACTTCCCGGTGCGTGTCGAGGTGCTGTCGCGCTTCCGCACCGCGAAGGAGCAGAAGGACACGATCGCGGCGCTGTCGCGCGGCGAAGTGGACATCGTGATCGGCACGCACCGGCTGCTCTCGAAAGACGTCGTGTTCAAGAACCTCGGCCTCGTCGTGATCGACGAGGAGCACCGCTTCGGCGTCGCGCAGAAGGAGCGCATCCGGCAGATCACGCGCCAGGTGGACGTGCTCGCGATGACGGCCACGCCGATCCCGCGCACGCTCAACCTGTCGCTCGCGGGCGCGCGCGACCTGTCGGTCATCGAGACGCCGCCCCGCGACCGGCTCCCGATCCACACCGAGATCCTCGAACAGGACGACGAGGTGCTGACCGAGGCCGTGCTGCGCGAGGTGGACCGCGGCGGCCAGGTGTTCTACGTGCACAACCGCGTCGAGACGATCTACAACACCGCGCTCGGGCTCGAGAAGCTGATCCCGCAGGTGAAGATCGTCGTCGCGCACGGCCAGATGCACGAACGCGAACTCGAGCGCGTGATGCTCGACTTCCTCGAGAAGAAGGCCGACGTGCTCGTGTCCACGCTCATCATCGAGTCGGGGCTCGACATTCCGAGCGTGAACACGCTGATCGTGGACCGCGCCGACACGCTCGGCCTCGCCCAGCTCTACCAGCTGCGCGGCCGCGTCGGCCGCTCGTCGCACCGCGCGTTCGCGTACCTGCTCGTGCCGAGCCGCCGCGTGCTCACCGAGGAGGCCGAGAAGCGGCTGCGCGTCATCGAGGAACTGGACGACCTCGGCGTCGGCTTCAAGGTCGCGCTCAAGGACCTCGAGATCCGCGGCGCGGGCAACCTGCTCGGTCCCGAACAGAGCGGCTTCGTGCACGGCCTCGGCTTCGACCTGTACGTGAAGCTGCTCGAAGAGGCCGTGCACGAGCTGCGCGGCGCTGCGAGCGACCACCGCATCGAACCGCGGCTCCTGACCGACTGGAGCGCGTACCTGCCCGACGACTACGTGCCCGACGAGCACGAGAAGCTGAACCTCTACCGGCGCCTCGCCGAGACGCGCGACCTCGCGGCGCTCGACGAGCTGACGATCGAGATGCTCGACCGCTTCGGCCAGCTGCCGCCGCCGGCGATCGCGCTGTTCGAGCTGCGGCGCCTGCGGCTGCTCGGCGCGGGCCTGCCCGAGGGCCCGGACCGCGCCGCGCCCGAAGGTGCGCCCGCGCCCGCGCCGGAACCGAGGCCTGCGGCCGTCGAGAGCCTGCGCGTGTTCCAGCAGGTCACGGAACTCACGCTGCGCCGTCCGCTGCGGCCGAACGAGATCCGCACGCTGGTCGGGATGCTGAACTTCCAGGTCGAGTTCTTCAGCGGCCGCGAGTTCGGACTGCGCGTGCGCGGCGAAGGCCTCGCGCTGCTCAATCGCACGCGCGAGCTGCTCGAAGCGCTGCACGAAGCCGGTCGCGCGGCGTAGCGCCGCGCGCCTATGCTGCGCGCCGAGCGTGCGGCGCGGCGCCGCGCGAACGCCGGAGACCCGACGTGTCGAAACGCCTCTACCTCGTGATCGAGCGCTTCAGGAACGGCGACGCGCTGCCCGTGTACCGCCGCTTCCGCGACCAGGGGCGCCTCATGCCCGACGGCATCGAGTACGTGTCGAGCTGGATCGACGAGCCGCTCGGCCGCTGCTGGCAGATCATGGAGACGCACGACCGCGCGCTGCTCGACCGCTGGATCGCGAACTGGAGCGACCTCGTGGACTTCGAGGTGATCCCGGTGATCACGTCGCAGGAGGCGCGCGAGCGCGTGGCGCCGCAGTTGTGAACCGCGGCGAAGCGCCGCGAAGGAGCCGGCCGTGATGCGAGTGAACAGCGTCGTCGAATACGTGGCGGCCGTGGACCGCCTGATTTCGGAATGGACGCCGAAGGGCGAGGACTGGTACGTGCAGCCGTGGTTCCGCGGCCACGGCGACGCCGCGTGGGCGCTCGAGCCCGGCGCCTACCGGCAGCCGCGCGGCACGCGCGCGAGCGATCGCGACTACTACACCGAGTCCGAGCTGCTCTCGCAGTTCAAGCTGCGCGCGCCAATGTTCCTGGAGCGCATCCCGGCTAGCGACTGGGAGTGGCTGTTCCTGATGCAGCACTACGGGCTCACGACGCGACTGCTCGACTGGACCGACGGCTCGCTCATCGCGCTCTACTTCGCCGTGCGCGACAACGACGGCACGACCGACGCGGCGGTGTGGGCGATGAGCCCGTGGTGGCTCAACAAGCAGACGACCGGCAAATACGATCTGTTCCGCGCCGACGATCCGCTTGCGAACGGACTCGCCCCGCGCGCCGACGCGAAGCCGCTCCGCGGCCGGCTGCCGCTCGCGATCCGCCCGGTCCACGCGAACGCGCGCATCGTGGCGCAACGCGGCGCGTTCACGATCCACGGCACCGAGCGCGGCGCGCTCGACCGGCTCGCCGCGCGGCGCGGGCGTTCGAAGACGTGCCTTTCGCGCATTCGCATCCCGCGCGAGTGCGTGTCCGAGATCCGGCGCGAGCTTTCGATCTCGGGGATCAACGAGTCGCTCGTGTTCCCGGAACTGTCCGGCCTCTGCCGCGAGCTGAAGGCGGATTTCACGGGGCGCTGAGGCGCTGCGGGACGGACTCCGTTCCCGAGAACGCCGGCTGCGGGCGCGCCGGCGCGAGCGAACTCAGCGCGTGCTTCAGCCGAACTTTGACGGACTCGCCTTCGAGCGCGTCGCACGTCGCCGCCAGCGCCCGCGCCCTCTCGAGCGTGCAGCCGAGATGCCGGAACCACGGGATGACGCTCCGAT
>JBGAOA010000067.1:0-22717 GCA_044222065.1 Candidatus Eiseniibacteriota bacterium | reverse complement strand
CTCCGTTTGAAAACCCGAGTGCAAGGCGGCGAGGGAGTGAGGAACGAGGTGTGTCCGCAGGATTCTCCGCAGTGACGAACGACCGAGCCAACGCGGCAAGCGGGTTTTCGAACGGAGCCTAGTCCCCGAGGATCGTCCGCGCGCATGGCGCGTCCATCGACCGCATGACCCACGCTCCCGAACGCGCGCCCGGCGCGCCCAACCGACTCGCGCTCGAGAAGAGCCCCTACCTGCTGCAGCACGCGCGCAATCCCGTGGACTGGTACGCGTGGGGCGAGGAGGCGTTCGCGAAGGCGCGCGCCGAGGACAAGCCGGTGTTCCTCTCGATCGGCTACTCGACCTGTCACTGGTGCCACGTCATGGAGCGCGAGTCGTTCGAGAACGACGCCGTGGCCGCGCTGCTCAACACCGACTTCGTGGCCGTGAAGGTGGATCGCGAAGAGCGCCCCGACGTGGACCGGATCTACATGACCGCGATGCAGGCGCTCGGCATGGGCGGCGGCTGGCCGCTCAACGTGTTCCTCACGCCCGGCCTCGAACCGTTCTTCGGCGGCACGTACTTTCCGCCCGCGACGCGCCACGGCCGCATCGGCATGACGGAGCTGCTGCCGCGCGTCGCGAGCGCGTGGCGCGAGGAGCGCGACAACGTGCTCGACACCGGCCGGCGTGTGCTCGAAGCGCTCGGCCGCATGGGCGAAGACGACGGCGCCGACCCCGACCGCGCGCGCGCGGAAGCGTCCGCGTGGCGCTACCTCGAACGGGCGGCCGATCGCGTGCACGGCGGTTTCGGCGGCGCGCCGAAGTTCCCCTCGGCCGTGAACCTGCAGTTTCTCGCGCGCCATTGGGCGCGCGATCCGGGCGCGCGCGCGGACGCGCTCGCGCTCGTGCGCGCGCAGCTCGACGCGATGGCCGCGGGCGGCATCCACGACCACCTCGGCGGCGGCTTCCATCGCTACGCGACCGACGCCGAATGGCTCGTGCCGCACTTCGAAAAGATGCTCTACGACCAGGCGCAGCTCGCGTGGTGCTACCTCGACGCGTTCCAGATCGCGCGCGGCCCGCGCGACGCCGAAGTCGCGCGCGGCGTGTTCGAGTACGTCTCGCGCGACCTCACGTCGCCCGACGGCGCGTTCCTGTCGGCCGAGGACGCCGACAGCGAGGGCGAGGAGGGGCGCTTCTACGTGTGGACGCCCGCGGACCTCGAAGCGCGCCTCGGCGCGGACGACGCGCGGCTCTTCGCGCACCGCTACGGCGTGACGGCGGCGGGGAACTTCGAGCACGGCACGACGATCCTGAGCGAAGTGCGCACGCTGCCCGAGACGGCCGGCGCCTTCGGGCTCGCGCCGGACGAGGCGAAGCGCCGGCTCGACGCCGCGCGTGCGGCGCTGCTCGCCGCCCGCGCCGGCCGCCCGCGCCCGCACCTCGACGACAAGGTGCTCGCGGCGTGGAACGGACTCATGATCTCGGCGTTCGCGCGCGGCGCCGCCGTGCTCGGCGACGCGGCGCTCGCGGAGCGCGCCGAACGCGCGGCGTCGTTCGTGTGGTCGCGGCTCTTCGACGAGCGGAGCGGCGAACTGAAGCGGCGCTGGCGCGACGGCGAAGCGGCGCGCGCGGGCCAGCTCGACGACTACGCGTACCTGGCGCTCGGCGCACTCGACCTGTGGCGCGCGACGCACGCGCCGCGCTGGCTCGCGCGCGCGGAGCGGCTGACGCGCGAGATGCTCGCACGCTTCCGCGACGAGCAGGCCGGCGGATTCTTCGAGAGCCCCGCGGGCGACCCGTCCGTGCGCGTGCGCATGAAGGACGGCTTCGACGGCGCCGAGATCGCGGGCAACTCGATCGCGGCCTGGAACCTCGTGACGCTCGCCGGGCTGTTCGACCGCGAGGCGTGGCGCTCGTTCGCGACCAAGACGCTCGATCACTTCGCGCGCCGGCTCGGCGACGGGGGCGCCGCGATGCCCCAGATGCTCGTCGCGATGGACCTCGCGGCCGGACCGGCGCGGCACGTCGTCGTCGCGGGGGAGTCGAACGATCCGCGGACTCGTGCGATGATCGCCGCCTTCCACGATCGCTTCCTTCCGCGCGACACGCTCGTCCTGCTGGAGCAGGCGACGCGCGCGGAGACGACGGCGCTGCTGCCGTGGACGGCGCCGCTGGTCGCGGTGGACGGCCGTCCCACGGCGTACGTGTGCGTGAACTACGCGTGCCGGCTCCCGGTGTTCACCGCCGAAGAGTTCGGTGCGCTGCTCGACGAACCGCCGGCGCGGCCGATCGCGCCCGAGGAGACCCGATGATCGCGTTCGTTCGTTCCCTCTCGCCGCGGCGCCTCGCGCTCGCGGCGCTCTCGGCCGTGACGCTGCTCGCCCCGCTCGCGGCGCGCGCGCAGTTCGGCGACGCCCCGAAGCCGGCCGAGATGATGCGCGTGAAGGCCGCGCCGGTGAAGCTCGCGGCCGGCGGCGCGGCCGACGCCGCGATCGCGCTCACGATTCTCGAGCACTGGCACGTGAACGCGAATCCGCCCGCGAACGAGACGCTGATCCCGACCGAGGTCGAGCTGACCGGGGCGGCCGGCGTCACGGCGGCCGCGCCGCGCTATCCGGCGCCGCGCATCGTGAAGCTCGAGATCGATCCCGAGCCGCTGCTCGTGTGGGACGGCACCGTCACGGCGACGCTGCCGCTGCGCGCCGCCGCGAACGCGACGAACGGCGTCCGCACGCTGCGCGGCGTCGTGCGCTTCCAGGCCTGCAACGACCAGGTGTGCCTCGCGCCCGCGAGCGTGCCGTTCACGATCGACGTCGAGGTGACGGGCGGCGCCGCGCCGCCGGCGGACGCGCCGGCCGGCGAGACGCCCGCAGACAGCGCCGCCGAGGCTCCGCCGGCCGCCGCGCCCGGCGCGGGCTTCACGACCGCACCGCCCGCGAATCCGGCCGCGGCCACGATCGAGAACCCGCTCGCGAAGCGGATCGAGAGCGGCGGACTGCTCGCGTACCTGACGCTGTTCCTGATCGGCCTCGCGCTCAACCTGACGCCGTGCGTCTACCCGATGCTCGGCGTGACCGTGTCCATCTTCGGCGCGCGCCGTTCGGCGCCGCCCGCGCAGGTGATCGGCTTCGCGCTGCTGTACGTGCTCGGCATGGCGATCATGTACAGCACGCTCGGCGTCGTCGCGGCGCTCACGGGCGGGCTGTTCGGCTCGTTCCTGCAGAGCCCGGTCGTGCTGCTCGCGATCGGCGCGCTCATGATCGCGCTGTCGCTCTCGATGTTCGGGCTCTACGAGCTGCAGCCGCCGGCGTGGCTGTTGTCGAAGCTCGGCGGCGCGCAGGGCACGAGCGCGATCGGCATCTTCCTCTCGGGCCTCGTGGTCGGCGTGTTCGCGGCGCCGTGCGTCGGCCCGCCGGTCGTCGCGCTGCTCGCCGTCGTCGGCGCGAAGGGCGACCCGGTGTTCGGCTTCACGACGTTCTTCGCGCTCGCGCTCGGACTCGGCTTCCCGTACCTCGTGCTCGGCACGTTCTCGAACCTGCTCCAGAACCTGCCGCGCTCCGGCGACTGGATGGTGTGGGTGAAGAAGGTGTTCGGCGTGATCCTCGTCGCGGTCGGGCTGTTCTACGCGCTGCTCGCGTTCGCGCCGAAGTCGGCCGGGACGGTCGTTCCGGTCGCCCTCATCGCCGGCGGTCTGTACCTGGGCTTCCTCGAGAAGAGCGCCGCGAAGCGCCGCGGCTTCCAGTGGCTCAAGCGCGCGGTCGGCGTCGCGGGACTCGTCGGCGGCGCGTGGATCGTCATGAACTCGGGCGCGAAGTCGGTGCCGTTCGCGCCCGCGTCGCACGAGGCGCTCGACGCGGCGCTCGCGCAGGGCAAGGTCGTGATGGTGGACTTCTCGGCCGACTGGTGCGTGCCCTGCCACGAACTCGAGAACTTCACGTTCACCGACCGCCGCGTGATCGCCGAGGCCGCGAACTTCGCCGCGTTCAAGGTGGACCTGACGCGCTACGACTCGCCCGAGGCCGAGGCGTGGCGCAAGCAGTACGACATCACCGGCGTGCCGACCGTCGTGTTCCTGAAGAACGGCGGCGGCGAAGTGCGCGTCGCGCGCGTCGAGGGATTCCTGCCCGCGGACGACTTCCTCGAGCGCATGCGCGTGGCGCGTTCCGAGAACGCCGCGCTCGGCAGGTAAGCGACGTGGCCCGCGAGCGCCGCCGGCCGAAGCGGTCGGGATCCGCGGCGGCCGCGGCGCCGCCCGTGACGCCGCCGCTCGCCGAGGCCGCCGCGACGCGCGCGGCGTGGGCGCTCGCCGCGGCGCACGTCGTGCTCGCGCTCGTGCGCGCCGCGGCGCCGTACGCGCCCGGCGCCTACGCCTGGAGCCTCGCCGCGCCGCGCTTCCTGCCGCCGGCGCTCGGCTGGAGCGCGTGGGCGCTCGTCGCGCTCGCGCTCGTGCCTCCGCTCGGCGAGCGCGCGGCCGCGGCGCTCGAGGCCGCGGGGCGCGCGCGCGAGCGCCGGCCCGCGCGCGGCGCGCTCGCGTTCGGCGCGTGCGCCGCGGCGATCGCGTGGGCGCTGCCCGACCGCACGCGGTTCGTCGGCGACTTCCTGCTGCGTCAGGGATCGGCCGAGATCGGGCTCGTGCCCGAGCGCGTGTGGCCGCAGGCGCTGCCGCTCGATGCGTTCCTGCACTCGACCGTGCCGATCGCGTTCGACCGCGCCCGGCTCGGAGATCCGAACCTCGTCGCACGCGCGATGGACGCGATCGAGGCCGCGCTGCTCGGCGGCTTCGCGTTCGCGTTCGCGCGCTCGGCGGGCGCGAAAGGAGCGCTGCTCGTCGCGGGCGCCGGCGTCGCGACGTTCGGCGGCGCATTCGCGCTGTTCGCGGGCTACGGCAAGGCGTTCACCGAACTCGTCGTCGCGATCGCGGCGATCGGCGCGTTCGGCGTGCGCGTCGCGCGCGGCGAGGGCGGCGCACTCGGCCTCGGCGTCGCGACCGCGCTCGCGGTGCTGCTCCACCGCTCGGGCCCGCTCGTGCTGCCGGCCGTCGCGTTCGCGTACCACGCGGGCGGGCGCGCGAACCCGGCGCTCGCGCGCGAACGGCGCGCGTGGGCGGGGATCGCGATCGCCGGCGCGGCGCTCGCCGCCTCGGCCGCCAAGACCGTGCGCCTCGTCGCGACGTACGACCGCGTGCACTACGCGCCGCCCGAAGTCGCGGCGGCGGGCGGGCCGTTCGCGGCGGCGTTCGCGGGCGTGCGCGCCGTGGATGCGCCGAACCTCGTGCTGCACCTCGCGCCCGTGCTCCCGGCCGCGCTCGCGGCGCTGCTCGCGATGGGCCGCGACGTGCCGCGCCGCCGCGAGGGCGCGTTCCTCGCGCTGCTCGCGCTGCCGTGGGTCGCGATGATCCCGTTCGTGCATCCCGTGAACGGGCTCGCGCGCGACTGGGACGTGTTCGCGATGGCGGGCGCCGGGCTCGGGCTCGCGTGCGCGTGGATCGTCATCGAGACGCTGCGCGGCGCGCCGCGCTTCGCCTGGCTCGCGCCCGCGACGCTGCTCGCCGTGCTCGTCCCGACCGTGCTCGGCATGGCGCTCGATTCGGACGACACGCGCGGCGTCGCTCGCGCCGAGGCGCTCGCGAACGGGCCGCCGCGACGCTCGGACGCGGAGCGCGCGCGGCTCTGGGACTTCGTCGGCACGCGCTACAACCAGCTCGAGCGCTGGGAGCCCTCCGTGCTCGCGTTCCGCCGCGCCGTCGAGACGTCGCCGAGCCCGCGCATGCTGCTCCAGCTCGCGACGAGCGAGAACCTCGCGGGGCACCTCCCCGAGGCGATCGCCGCGTACCACGCCGCGTTCGAGAAGGAGCCCAAGAACTGGGCCGCGCTGCTCGGGCTCGCCGCCGCGGCGTCGCGGATCCCCGACTACGGCGAGGTGCGCTGGGCGCTCGACCGGCTGCTCGAGATCCGTCCCGGCGATCGGAACGTGATCGAACTCAAGGCCCGGGTCGAGGCTGAGGAGGCGGCGCGCAAGGCGGGGCTGCGGCCCGAGCCCGCGCTGAGCCCACTCGTCGTGTCGCGCGAGCCGAACCCGTACCTGCCGCGCGGCGCCGCGAAGTAGCGCGCGAACGCGACGAGGGCGGCCACCGGGCCGCCCTCGCGAGTCACGCCGCGCTCAGAGCGCGAAGTTCCAGCCGACGAGGATCTTCAGGTCGGGCACGTCGCCGATCCCGAGCTTCAGCTCAGTGAAGAATCGGCTCCCGCTCTGCGTCGGGACGATCGCGCCCGCGACGACGTTCGCGCCGACCGCGGTGTCCGAGTCGTCGAACGGGGCCGGCACGTCGAAGCTGTAGAACGCGATTCCGATGCCGCCGCCGAGGTAGGGCCGCCACGGCGAGCCCTGCACGCGGAAGTGGTAGTGGAAGTCGCCGTTCAGCTGGATCGTCGTCGTGTGATCGCCGAAGCCCAGTTCGCCGCTCGGCGTGAACGTGAGGTCGGGCGCGACCTCGCCGAGATCGAGCTGACCACCGAGGACGAGCTGGTCGGGGCCGGTGCTCACGCCGACGCGCGGGCCGAACGCGGTCGCGAGGCGCTGCTGGGCGAGCGCCGTGGTCGGAAGCAGCGCGAGCAGCGCGCCGAGGCACAACAGTTTCTTCATGTCAGACTCCGTTCCGGTGAGCGTCTATCCGTGGGGTGTGTCGGCAGCCGCGCGCAGGATAGTCGGCGATCGCTCGCGCAGGCAACGCGCGCCGCGCTCGGCGCGCCCCGCTCCGCGCTCGTGGGCGCCGCACGGGGCGGTCGAAACGCTCCGGCGCGGCAATGCGTTAGATTCCCTGCCGATCCCGCCGAGCCCGCGCTCCGCGACGCGTCGCGGATCCACCCGGAGAACCATCGAATGCCTCGTCTCGTTCGAGTGTGGTCGTGCGCCTTCGCGGCGTTGATCGCCGCGGCGCCTCCCGCCGCGGCCGAATTGGCCCCTGCCGCGAAGCCCGTCGTGGAGCGCTATCTCGCCGCGATCGGCGGCCGCGCCGCCTGGGAGAACATCCGCTCGCAGCGCACCGTCGCGTCCATCTCGGCGTTCGGCCTCAAGGGCACGATGCGCAGCTGGTCGGAGCGTCCCGATCGCAGCGCGAGCGAGATCGCGCTCGGCCCGTTCAAGCTGATCTCGGGCTCGAACGGACCGAAGGCGTGGCGCTCGGATCCGAGCGGGAAGGCGAACGTGCTCGACGGCAAGGACCTCGAGGACGCGGTCGCGAACACGTGGTTCGAGAACGAGCAGTGGCTCACGGCCGGTGAAGGCGGCGGCAAAATCGCGTTCGCGGGCGAGGCGAAGGACTCGCTCGGCGCGTACGACGTGCTCGAGGTGACGCCGCCGAAGGGCCGGGCGCGCTCGCTGCACTTCGACAAGAAGACCGGGCTGCTCGCGAAGACCGTGGCGCAGAACGACCGGCAGACGATGATCGGCCGGTCCTCGGACTGGCGCGAGGTGAACGGGCAGAAGATCGCGTTCCGCCTCGTGCAGGAAGTCGAAGGCATGGCGATGAACACGCTCACCGTGTCGGTGGACACGGTCGAGTTCAACGTCGCGATCCCGGCGTCGCGCTTCACGCTGCCCGAGGCCTCGAACGCGCCCGCGTTCCTGAAGACTCCTGGCGCGGCGACGATCCCGGTGGACTATCGCGCGAAGCACGTGTGGCTCAAGGCGGCGGTCAACGGCGGCGCGCCGGTGGACTTCCTTTACGACACGGGCGCGAGCGTCACCGTGATCGACAGCGCGTACGCGGCCGAACTCGGAATCGCGCGCCAGGGTTCCATGCAGGGGCAGGGCGCGGGCGCCGCGGGCAGCGCGTCGTTCGGCGAGATCGCCTCGCTGAAGCTCGCGGGCGCCGACGGCGACGGCGTCGAAGTGAAGGGCGTGAAGGTCGGGATCCTCGACGTGAACTCGATGCTCGGTCCGTTCTTCTGGCGGCGCTGCGCGGGCATCGTGGGCTACGACGTGATCAGCCGCTTCGTGAACGAGATCGACTACGACCACGGCACGATCCGGCTCGTCGATCCGAAGGGCTTCCGCTACGAAGGGAAGGGCGCGACGCTGCCGATCACGATCAGCGGCCACGTGCCGGTCGTGAAGTTCAAGCTCGACGGCGCGATCGAGGGTGAGGGGCGGCTCGACGTCGGCAGCAGCGGCAGCCTCGACCTGCACGGGCCGTTCTGGAAGAAGCACGACCTCAAGGCGAAGGCGGGGAAGACGCTCGAGGCCACGGGCGGCGGCTTCGGCGGCACGTTCACGAACTACGTCGCGCGCGCGAAAAAGCTCGAAGTGGGGCCGTACGCGTGGAGCGCGCCGATCGTGTCGTTCTTCGGCGCCGAGACCGGCGCGCTCGCGAGCGAGGACTACGCGGGCAACTTCGGAAACGAAGTCTTCGACCGCTTCAAGCTGACGATCGACTACGAGCGGCGCGAGATCCACCTGGAGCCCGGGGCGCGCTTCGACACGCCGTTCCGCTTCGGAGGCTTCGGCGCGCAGCTCGTGCAGCGCGACGGCAAAATCGTCGTCGGGCAGGTGCTGCCGGGCTCGCCGGCGGCGAAGGCGGGCCTCGCGGTCGGCGACGAGATCGTGAGCGTGAACGGCAAGCCGCCGCTCGAACTCGACCTGACGGGCGTCGAGAAGCTGACCGAGGACGCGCCGGTCGGGACGAAGATCGAGATCGGCTTCTCGCGCGCGGGGCGCGTGCAGAAGAAGACGCTCAAGCTCGCCGACGCGATCTGAGGCGGCACGTGAAGCGCGCGCGGCGCGCGGCGGGATCGCTCCGCCGCGCGCCGCGGTCGTTCCGCGCACGCGCACGAAGCGGCGCGCGACGTCGCCCTCGGGCGTGACGAGGCGCGCGAGGTCGACGCCCGCGGGCGCGAGTCCGCCCGCGGCGTCGCGGCCGTCCCACGTCGCCGCGTGTTCGCCCGCGGGGGAGTCGCCGTCGCCGATCACGCGCACGCGCCGGCCTGCGACGTCCCACACCTCGAGCCGCGCCCGCGTCGCGCGCGGCAGGGCGAAGCGCAGCACGACCGCGTCGCGCGACGGGTTCGGCGCCGGCGCGGCCAGCGCGAGCCCGCCGCGCTCGAGTCCCCCGAGCGGCGAGCCGACCGTTTCGTAGCGGCGCGCGACCCAGCGCGTCGCGTTCAGGAACAGAATGCTGTCGCGGCCCGCGGCCTCGCCCCAGCCGTCGAAGATGCTGCTGTTGCCGGGCTGCGCGCTGCCGTCGTCGGCGGGCGAGCTGTCGCCGACGAACACGACGCGGCCGCTGCCGTACTCGCTGCGCGCCGCCATCACGCCGGTGTTCCCGTGCGCGAGGCCGTTCATCCAGAACAGCCCGCGCACGCGCGGGTTCGCGGCCGGGTTGAGCACGAACGTGGTGCCGTTGTGGAACGACAGGCTGTCGGCGACGCCGTACGGGCCGTGCGTCACCGAGTCCGCCGGTGACGTCTCCTCGTTGCCCGAGTCCTGCGTGATGTTGTTGTTCGTCTCGCCCGTGGACTGCGAGTGGATGCCGAGCAGCTGCGTCGGATCGAGCGCGTTCCAGATCTTCGGCGAATCGAAGCCGTCGCCGTTGCGGTCCGAGTTGTCGTGGTCCACGACCGCGACGAGGCCGCCGCCGTCCGCGATGAACTGCAGGATCGCGGCCGACTCGCCGGCGGTGAACTTCGTGTTCGGCTCGCACACGACGAGCACGTCCCACTGCGACAGGTCGTAGGCCCCGGCGCCGCCGTAGGCGAGCGGGGCCGTGTTCGTCGCGACGTAGAAGCCGCGCTTCACGAGGTCGATCCCCCACGAGGACGTGGCGCCGAGCCAGTAGGTGCGCGGCGTCGCGGGCGTGACCGTGGACTGGTCGGGCACCGGCACCGGCTGATCCGTGTCGATGATCCAGTCCGCGTTCCCGGCGGTCTCGGCGTGCGCGTTGTCGAACAGCACGCGCGGCTGGGTGGCCGTCGCGACGCGCGGCAGAGGGGGCGCGCCTTCGGCGCGCGCGTGCGGCGCGGCGGCGAGCAGCGGCAGGAGGGCGGCGAGGACGGCGGACGCGAGGATGCGGTGCGGGGTGCGGTTCAACGTCGGGCTCCGGTGCTAGGGGGATCGATGGGCGGCGAAGCGGCGCGAAGGGTCCTTCATCCATTCGAGCCACTGGCCTTCGAGCGCTTCGGCCTTCGAGTACACCGCCGACGCGCCCGCGAGCACTTCGGGGAGCGGCGTGCCGCGCAGCAGTCCCCCGGCGAGGCGCGTCAGGAAGTAGGCGTCCTCCTGGTCGAGCAGGAAGCGCAGGAGCGCGTAGGACTCCGAACCGAACACGGCCGGACGCGGCTCGGGGGTCTGAAGCGCGAGCAGCTTCGGGAACGGAACGCGCTTCTCGATCCGCGTCCTCAGCCACTCGATGCGCGCGCGCTGCGCGCCCATCGGCTCGCACGTCACGGCGAGGGCTTCCTCGTACCAGTCCGGCAGCCGGTCGGCGCCGCGGTGCGCGAGCGCGCCGTCCGTGGGATGCGCGACGGCGGGCGCGGTGCGGACCGGGCCCTCGACGAGTCCGGTCACGGGCTCGCCCTCGAAGCGATTGCGCGCGCGCGCGGCGGCCGCCCACGATTCGACGAGCGCGTGACCGACCGTGTGCTGGAACGCCGCTTCGGGGTCGGCGAGCGGGCCCGCGTCGGAGACGCGGCGCGGCTTGAGTGTCGGCCCCACCCACAGCACGACGCGCTCGCCGGCCGCGACGCGCCGTTGCGCCTCCTCGCGCGCGGAGGCCCACGCGAACGGCACGACGATCACGGTGATCGGGTCGGGCCGACCGCCGGTCGCGTGCTCGAGCTGCGCGCGGCACTGCTCGACCTGCCGGCCCGCGTCGATCAGGGCCGTGCGCGTCGCGGCGCGGACGAGCGCGCCCTTCGTCGCGAGCGTGAGCAGCGAGTCCGGCGTGGCCACGGTATCGCGCGCAGCCGGCGACGCGGCGGCGCGGGCGCCCGCGGCGAAGCCCTGGACGAGGAGCGCGGCCAGCAGACACGCGCGCAGCGAGGCACAGGGGCGCCGGAGCATGCGCACGAGGATGAGGCGGCGGACGCGCGGGCGAGTCAGCGGGCGGTCAAAGGTGCGCGCGCTTTTTCGAGCAGCTCGATCAGCCGGCGCAGGTCGGCCTCTTCCATGTGGCTCAGGAGGTCGAGGTGCAGGCGGTCCGTGGGCTCCTGCATCGAGTTCACGAGTTCGAGCCCGCTCGGCGTGAGGCGCACCTTGCGCACGCGCCGGTCCTCGCTCGAACGCGAGCGCTCGACGAGGCCGCGCTCTTCCATGCGGTCGCACAGCCGCGTGACGTCGGGATCGCGATGCAGCATGCGCGCGCCGATGTCGCCGCACGACAGGCCTTCTTCGCCCGCGCCGCGCAGGATGCGCAGCACCGTGTACGTGCTGTCGGTGAGGTCGTAGCTCTTGAAGAACTCGAGCCAGCGATCGAGCAGCAGGCGGGTCGTGCGGTATAGATTGAGGAACGCCTCTTCCTGCAGCGAGCGGAACGGCGTCCTCTGCTGGATCTCTTCTTGGAGCGGCATGGCACCCTCGATTCTACGCCTCCGCGAGCGGGTCGCGAAAGCCGGGAGGGAGCGGACGGATTCCGATCGGGGACCGGACGGAGAGGTGCGGCCTCCCCTCCGCGCGCTCGCGGTGAGACGTCACTGCAGCACCGGATGCTCCCGGTGCCATCGGGTCCGACGCTGGTAGGCCTCGGCGAGGTCGAGCAGCGGTCCTTCTTCGTAAGGGGCAGCGACGAGCTGGAAGCTCGTCGGGCAGTGGTCGCGGCCGAAGCCGTTCGGGAGCGCGATCGCGGGCAGCCCGCAGGCGTTCCCGACGCCGCCGACGGGGTCGGGGTACGGCAGCGTCTCGTACAGGTCGCGCTCGATCGGCGGCGCGACCGACATGAAGTTCGGTGACACGAGGACGTCGTAGCGGCCGAAGAACTCGCTCATCTTCTCCTGCAGCACCCGGCGGATGCGCCACGCCTTCACGACGTCGTCGCCGCGCAGGTCGCGGTTGATCTCGCGCTGGTGCGCCGCGTAGGGGTCGCTGAGCTGCTTCACGCCGCCGTCGGCGAAGTAGTTCTCGAACGTCGAGAGCGCCTCGGCCGTGATGATCACGCCGGCGGCCTCCGAGGCCGGAAGCGAGGGCAGTGCCGCTTCCTCGAGCGTCACGCCGAGCGCGCGCAGGTCTTCGAGCGAGCGCTCGAAGGCCGCCTTCACTTCGGGCTCGCCAAACTTCGTGAAGTCGAGGTTCACGATCGCGCCGCGCAGCGACGACGGGCGCGTGCGCGCCCCCTCGGACGGCAGCGGCTCGCTCGTCGTGCTCGGATCGCGCGGATCGGCGCCGGCGATCGCGCGCAGCACGAGCCGGCAGTCGGCCGCTTCGCGCGCGAGCGGCCCGACCTTGTCGAACGTCCACGACCCGACCATCGCGCCGAAGCGGCTCACGCGGCCGTAGGTCGGCCGGAGGCCGGTGAGGCCGTTGAACGCCGCCGGACACAGGATCGAGCCCCAGGTCTCGGTGCCGAGCGCGAACGCGCACAGCCCGGCGGCGACCGCGGCGCCCGAGCCGGACGACGATCCGCCCGCCCAGCGCCCGAGATTCCACGGCGTGCGGCACGGGCCCTGGAGCGAGGCGTCGGCGAAGCGGTAGCCGAGGCAGCCCGCGAACTCGATCATCGCGCTCTTGCCGAGCAGCACCGCGCCGGCCTCGCGCAGCTTCACGATCACCGTCGCGTCGTGGTCGAAGCGCTGCTCGCGGCACGGCGCGGCGCCCCACGTCGTCGGCGCGCCGGCCGCGGCGAACAGATCTTTCGCGAGGTATGGCACGCCGTGCAGCGGGCCGCGCCACTTGTTCGCGCGGATCTCGGACTCGGCCCTGCGCGCCTGTTCGAGCGCAACCTCGGGCATGAGTGTGGCGATCGCGTTCAGGCGGTCGCCGAGCCGGCGGCAGCGCGCGAGGTAGGCCTCGGTGAGTTCGACCGGCGAAAGCGCGCGCGCACGCATGCGCGCGCCGAGTTCCGCGACGCTCAAGAAAAGCACGTCTTCGCCGAGCATGGCTCAGTCCTCCCGGCGGCCGCGCCGCGGCTTGAGCGGGCGGAAGCTGAACGCGAGGTCGCTGCCGGGCGGAAGCGCGTACGCGCGGATCGCCTTGAGCGACTCGGCCGTGTAGCCCCTGAGCTTCTCGATCTCGGCCGCGCTCGCGGTGCGGCGGCCCGGAGCGCCGGGGGCGGGCTTCGGCTCGGGCCGGCGCGCCGGCTTCGTGCGCGACGGAGTCGCGGCGGTCGCGGGGGCGGCGATCGTCGCCGCGGCGCCGGCGGCGGCGAGCGTGAGGAACTTGCGGCGCGAAATCGAGGATCGCTTCATGCCGGCTCCTTCGCTCCGATCGTGCGGCCCTCGAGGGTCTCGAGCTGGCGCCGCAGCGAATCGGGCACGGGGATGCTGCGCTTCGCATCGTAGTCGTAGCACACCTGCACCGAGGTGGCCTCGACGACGAGGCGTTCCGTCGCGCGGTCGCGGATCTCGTACGAGAACCCGAACGACTTCCCGCCGATCCAGTCGCAGCGCACGGCGAGCTGGAGGACTTCGTTCACGAGCGCCTCGGAGCGGAAGTCGATGGACACGTGAGCGAGGATGAACGGCACGCGCGAGTAGTCCAGCTCCTTCGCCATCGCGCGCCAGTACTCCTGGCGCGCGACCTCGAGGTACGTGACGTACACGGCGTTGTTGACGTGCCCCATCGCGTCGGTGTCGCGAAAGCGGGGCGTGAGTTCGTGCGTGACGGGAAAGCCGGGAATCGGCACGGGCGCGGTCTCCGGGCGTGAGCGAGTGGGAGGCCTAGAAGCCGTTCAGCGGGTAGAGGAACGCGGGCCGCGTACGGAACCAGTACTCGAGCGTCTCGACGCCGCCGTCGCTCGACTCGGCGAGCCCGACTTCGGCCGCGCGCGCGGGCGAGAGCGTGCCGGCGACGAGCGTTGCGAGCGTGTCCACGCCGAGCGACACGCGCGGCGTTCGCGTGCGCGCGTGCCGCGCGGACTCGGGCGCCACCTTGAGGCGCCCCTCGCGCGCCGAGACGCGGTACACGCGCGCGTTCTGCGGTAGCTGCTCGTCGGCGACCTCGATCGCGACGTCGCCGCGCGCGGCGGGCGCGACCGGGAACTGCTCGAGCGCGGCCTTCACGTCGGTGAGCCGCAGCATGAGTCCGGTCGCGACGTTGCCCGTGTCGGTGAAGACGCCGAGCTGCGGGCCCGGCTTCAGGTTCTCGGCGGACTTGAGCAGCGTGAACCACGCGTTGTCCGCGGGCACGCACGCTTCGATCTGCGCGACCTGGTCGGACAGCGACGCGAGGTAGCCGACGAGCGCGCGGTGCGCGTCGGGCGTGGCGGCGGCGAATTCGCGCAGCTCGAGTTCGAGCGCGAACGGCCCGCGCGAGTGGTCCGTTTCGTAGTAGAGGTAACCCTCGATGTGTCCGCGGCGCTTGCCCTCGTACACGACCCAGTCGCCGCCGAGCGTCCAGAGCCGCTGCGCCCACCACTCGGGCTTGCGCGTGAGCGCGAAGTGACCCTGCATCGCGATGCGCTCGTAGAGCGCCTGCACGGCGGGCCGGTCGGGCAGCGTGAGGCGCCGGACGTTCCGCGCCTGCTCCGAGTGCGGCAGGTTCTTCGGCGAGACCGTGAGCTGCTGAACCTGCTCGACCGGCCCCCAGCCCATCTTGCGGTAGTAGGAGCCGCGGAACGCGTAGAGCGTCGTGTAGGGCTGGCCGTTCTGCCGCATCTCGCGCAGCGCCGAACGCAGCAGCGTCTCGCCGACGCCGCGGCGGCGGTGCTCGGGCGACACGGCGACCGAGCCGATGCCGACGAACGGCAGCTTCTGGGTGCGCACGTAGCCGACGAGCGGGTAGAGGACGAGCGAGGCCACGATCTGGCCGTCGAGCTCGGCGACCCGCACGTCCTTGATCGTGAAGCGCGGGTGATCCGTGTAGAACTCGCGCCGCTTCTCGAGGCTCGCCACGCGATAGGCGCGGAAGCCGAGCTCGGCGAGCGTCTCGACGTCGGTCCGACGCGCCGCGCGATAGCGCAGCGCCGGAGTGCGGGGAGTCCTGGCACGCATCGTCGCGGACCATAACGGAAGCCGCCGCGCGCGGGGAAGCGGTGCGGGGGCGAGCGCCGGGCATTCGCCGCCGATCGAACGCTCTCTCGCGGCGCGCGGCGTCCGCGCACGCGCATCGAGCCCCGAGCGGGAGCGCGGGAGCCCGGGCAACGCGCCGCTTCGACGAGCGCGCAGCGCCTCCGGCGCCCCGCGGCACCGCCCTTGTCCGCGCCGCGGCCCGTTTGCTACGGTCCCGGCCTCTTTGCGCCCGTGGGTGCGCTTCGCGCGACTCGGGCACGCGCTCGAGGCCGCCGCGCCGCCCGCGGCCGCGGCCTCGGAGCGATCCACCCGACCGGGTGATCCCGAAAGGAGCAGCTCTCCGATGACGTTCCGCTCTGCGCGGTCGCTCGTGGTCGCGGCCGCCGTGCTCGCCGCCGCGCTCGCGACCGCCGGCGCCTCGCGCGCCGAAGATGCGCCCGATGCGTGGAGCAAGGGCGCGCACTGGATTTCGTTCCGCGGCGGCTACGCGCGCAGCCTCGACGAGGACGCCGCCAACGGCAACATCGGCTACGGCGTGAGCTACGGCCGCGTGGTCGGCACGCACCTGATGCTCGCGGGCTCGCTCGAGCACAACCTGCTCGGACGCTTCAGCAGCTCGTCGCAGATCGAACTGCCGGCGAGCTTCGAGATGCTCTGGCACTTCAAGTGGAAGGCGCCGGTCCATCCGTTCTTCGGCACCGGGTTCTCGGCCGTCTACACGAAGCTCTATCGCACGGGCGCCGATTACTCCGACTTCCAGCCCGGCCTGTTCGTCTCGGGCGGCGTGCACACCCCGATCGATCACAACAGCCTGCTCGGCGTGTACGTCCGCGTGACGTCGGTCGCCAGCGACGCCGAGGCCGACAATCCCGTGTTCGGCGGATTCAAGCCCTCGACCGGCCGGGTGTCCGCGAAGGTCGCCTGGACGCGCACGTACTGGTGAGACGCGCTCGCTGCGCGCCGTCGCGACGACGCCACGACGCATCGGGCGCGGTCCCCGCGGGGGCCGCGCCCGACGTCGTTCGGGGCGCGCTCGTCGTCGCGGACGTGCGGCACGCCCCGTGCGTTGCGACCTTCGCGCGCCGCGCGGCCGCGGCGCACGCCCCCCGACGCGCCACGGATCCACCCCGGAGAGTCCGATGAGAGTTCGCACGCTCGCCCTGCTGCTTTCGTTCGCCGTCCTCGCGCCCGAGGCGCGCGCCGAGGACTCGCCCGCCCGGCTGCTCGAGCTCGGCCGCTTTCGCGCCGCGCGCGCGGCGATCGAGCCGCGCGTGAAGGCGAACCCGAACGACGCCGAGGCGCAGTGGCTGTGGTCGCAGATTGAAGACGTCTACGGGCACGACGAGTCCGCGCTCGCCGCGGCCGAGAAGGCGGTGTCGCTCGCGCCCGACCACGCGGCCTACCACACGCAGCTCGCGATGGTGGCCGGCTCGCTCGCCGAGCGCGCCGGGCCGCTCAAGGGGATCGGGCTCGGCAAGCGCTTCAAGAAGGAGGCGGAGGCCGCGCTCGCGCTCGATCCGCGCCAGTGGGACGCGCGCGAAGGGCTGTTGCTGTTCTACCTGAAGGCGCCGGGTATCATCGGCGGCGACAAGAAGAAGGCGCTCGCCTTGCTCGAAGAGACGTCGAAGCTCGACGCCGAGCAGGGCGCCATCCTGCGCGCCCGCCACGCGCTCGCGACGAACGACACGAACGGTGTCGAGGGGCACTGGCGCGCGGCAATCGCCGCGGCGCCGCACTCGTACCGCGCGCGCATGTCGCTCGCGAGCTGGTACGGCGCGAAGAAGCGCTACGCCGAATCGGAGCAGGTCGCGCGCGAGGCGCTCGCCGCCGACCCCGGGCGCGGCAGCGCGTACGTGCTGCTCGCGCAGCTCTACGCGCGCGACGGGCGCTACGAGGCGATCGATGCGCTGCTCGCGCAGGCGGCGCGCGAGCGGCCGGGCGATCTCGCGGCCCAGTACCAGGCGGCGCGCGTGATCGTGACCGGGAACGGCTCCGGCGACTTCGCGCGCGCCGAGCGCTGGCTCAAGGGCTATCTCGCGGCCGAGCCCGAGCCCGGCGGCGCCTCGCACGCGGGCGCGCACTGGCGGCTCGGTCAGATTTACGAGAAGCAGGGGAAGAAGGCCGAGGCGCGGGCCGAGTACGAGCAGGCGGTGAAGCTCGATCCGAAGCTCGAAGAGGCGAAGAAGGACCTGCAGCGCATCCGGAAGGGCTGATCGTCGGACGCGTCGCGGCGTGGACACCGCGACGACGGCGGGCGACGCGGCGGACGCGGCCGGAGCCCGCAAGTGCGCGCGGAATCGCGGCCGCCTCGCGGCACGCGGGCTGCTCGACACCGCGGCGTCGCTCGATTCCGGGGAAGCGGTCGGGAGGTCGGGAGGATTCGATGCGACAGGACGTCGCATCGACACGCGGCGCTCGTGCCAGGGACCGGCGCGAGCCGCCGCGGCGACGGGGGCGGCCGCGACCGCGTCAGGACGAGCGCTTGCCGTCCTTCGCGTGCCCCACGAAGTGGAACGCCACGAACAGCGCGGCCGCGAGCGCGGCGGTCGCGAGCGTCGCCTGCGCGCGCGGCAGCGCCGCGAACGCGAGGGCCGCGGCGCCGCAGGCCGCGGCGAGGCCCCACAGCGTGAGCGTCGCGGCGCGCGGCGAGAGCCCGAGGCGCAGCAGCCGGTGGTGCACGTGCCCCGAGTCGCCGCGGAACGGCGGCTCGCCGCGCACGATCCGGCGCGCGAACGCGAACGCCGTGTCCACGATCGGCACGCCGAGCGCGACGAGCGGCACGAGCAGCGTCACGGTCGCCGTGCCCTTGCGGTTCTCGAGCAGCGTCGCGGCCGCGAGCGCGAGCCCGAGGAACTGGCTGCCGGTGTCGCCCATGAACGTGCGTGCGGGCGGAAAGTTCCAGCGCAGGAAGCCGAGCGTCGCGCCGATCAGCAGCGCCGCCGTGAACATGACGTAGAAGTCGGCGTGCAGGCGTCCCGCGACCCACAGCGTCGCGCTCGCGATCAGCACGATGCCGGCGGCGAGTCCGTCGAGCCCGTCGATCAGGTTCACGGCGTTCGTCACCGCGAGCACCCACAGCACGGTGAGCGGCACGCTCCAGAGCCCCGACGCGAAGCTGCCGCCGAGCGGGTTCGTGAGCACGGGCACGCCGTAGCCGTAGAGCGCGAGCATGAGCGCCGCGCACGCCTGGATGCCGAGCTTCGTGAGCGGCGAGACGCCGCGCGTGTCGTCGGCGAGGCCGAGCAGCAGCATCGGCACGCTCGCGAGCGTGAGCCCGACGAGCGGCCGCGGGTCCAGCTCGCGCGCCGGGCCCGGGAGCGCGCGCGCGAGCCACGCGACGCCGAGCACCGCGACGATCATCGCGAGACCGCCGAGGCGCGGCATCGGCTCGGCGTGCACGTCGCGCGGTCCGGGCGGCGCGATCGCTCCGATCGCGCGCGCGAGCGCGATCGTGACGGGTGTGAACGCGAGTGCCGCGAACGCTGCGCCGGCCGCGAGCAGGAGCGAGTAGGGGACGTGCATCAGCCGCGCGGCTTCAACGCGTTCTGGGCGAGCATCAGTCCGGCGCGCATCCAGATGAACGCCGCGGCGAGCGCTTCGACGAGCGGATTCGCGGGGTGGTGTTTGCGGAAGTAGTAGATCATCCCCGCGTGCCGCCCGAGGATCACGCGCGAAGCGACCCGACCCTTGCTCGCGCCGATGTGGTGCACGACGTGCGCGTCCGGCACGTAGACGTTCGCCCAGCCCGCGAGCTTCGTGCGACGGCACCAGTCCACGTCCTCGTTGAACATGAAGAACGCCTCGTCCATGCCGCCGACTTCGTCGATCGCCTTGCGGCGCACGGCGAGGCACGCGCCCGAGAGCCAGTCCACCTCGCGCACCGAGCGATGGTCCCAGTCGGTGAGCAGGTAGCGCCGCGACCACGGGTTGTTCGGGAACAGCCGCGTGAGCAGCGAGTAGCGGTTGAAGAGGAACGTCCAGTGGTCCGGGAACGCGCGCGCCGAGAACTCGACGGTGCCGTCGGGGTTCGAGATCTCCGGCCCCGCGATCGCGACGCGCGGGTGCGCGCGCAGGTGGGCGACGAGCGTCGCGAGCGCGCCCGGCCTCACCTCGCAGTCGGGGTTCATCACGAGCACGACGTCGCCCGTGGTGGCGCGGATCCCCTGGTTCACCGCCTTCGCGTAGCCGACGTTGTCGCGATTCGCGATCACCTGCACGTCCGGCCGCCGCGAGCGCAGCGTATCCACGGTGCCGTCCCGCGAGTCGTTGTCCACGACCACGATCTCGGAGGCGAGTCCCGCCCGATCGGCGTCGAGCGTGCGCAGGCACTCGAACAGCGCGTCGGGGGACTTGTAGTGGACGAGGACGATCGAGAGATCCATTCGCGTCGGGAGGCCCGGAGGTGCCGAGGAAAACGCGCGGGCGAGTCTAACAGGCGGACGCGAGACGGGCGCGCGAGGGAGGTGTGAGCGTGCGGCGCGCGGAAGTTCCGAGACGAGTTCGCCGGCCCGCGAGGGGACAAGCCACGCGAGGCCGGCGAAGAAGTGCGAACGGAGCCGGCACTACGGCCGAGCCACTCCCCACGAAGCTCTCCAGGCCCGTCCCGCAGCCCGGCCCGTTCGCGCGGAACATTTTGGTGAACGGCGCGGGCCGATTCAACAACTTTCGCGTCGCGAGGCGTGTTTCAGGCGCTTTCAGAGCCGCTGCGATTGGCATCGGGCCCGGCGGCGATTCCGAGCCGGCCCATCCACTCGCGCAACCGTGCGACGTGAGTGCCGTCCCAGAACCACTTCCCGCAGTGGGGGCAGTAGGAGATCGGCCCCTTCGCGCTCCGGAGCACCCGGCCCGGGACTTCGCCGAGGGCTTCGAGGGGCTGCCGGCGCTGCAGCGAGGCGTTGCAGAGGGGGCAGCGCGTGAAGGGGGACCCCGAGGGCTCGAACCCCGCGAGCACCCGGGCTGCGGCCGCATCGAGATCGCTGCGCGGGACCGTGAGCGTCGGGACCGCGGCGTAGGCGCGCGGACGGCGGAGGCTCGGCGTGAGCACCGTGCGGTCTTCCCGAGCCGCCCGCTCGAACAGGTCGAGGAGCCGCGAGCCGCGCGATCCCACGACGTCGAAGCCGAGGATCCGGAGCCGACGGGCGAGGCGCTCGAGAGCCGAGTCGTTCACGAAACGAGTGGGGGTCACGATCGGGCCATCCGCCCCAATGAAAAAACCCCTGGGCCTCGGGCCCCGGGGTCGTCGCGGGCCGAGCGGGCCCGCCGTAGAAGCGATCGCAAGCAGTCTCGTTTCGGACCCCCCGGGCGTCAACCCCCCGAGATGAACTCGCGCAGATTTTTTTCGTATTGCCGCATATGCGCTCGTTCGACTGCTTCGGGTGCCGGCGAGGTTCGGGTTGACGCGACCGGGGGTCTCCCGCACCTTTCGGCCCCTATGGAAGGCCAGACACGGAGCGGCCCGAGAGCCGACCGACAGACTCCGAGCCCGAATCCGCTCGACCGCCGACGGTTCCTCATTCTCATGGGAGGCGCCGCGGCCTACGCGGCCCTCGAGCCTCACCGCGCGTGGGCGCGACGTCCGGAACGCCCGACCGCGCTCCAGCCCTGGCGGCTGCCGGCCGAGCTGCCCGCGAATCCCGCCGATGCCGCGCGCACGCTGATCGGCGCCGCCGTGCTCGCGCCGAGCGACTGGAACGCGCAGCCGTGGCGCTTCGAGGTCGAGGACAACACGATTCGCGTCGTCGCCGACACGCGCCGCGCGCTGCCCGTGAGCGATCCCGACCGCCGCGGACTCATGACGTCGCTCGGCGCCTCGCTCGAGAACCTGCTCGTCGCCGCGCGCGCCTACCGGCTGCGCCCCGCGGTCACGTACTTCCCGCACGGTCCCTCGTCGCCCGTCGTCGCCGAGGTCTCGAGCCACGGCGGCGAGACGCGTCACGACCGCGCGCTGTTCGAGATGATCCCGCGGCGGCGCACGAACCGCCGCGAGTACGACGGCCGCGGCCTGTTCCCCGAGAACCGCGTGCAGCTGCTCGCGCAGGCGTCGGACGATGTGCGCATCCACTGGCTCGACGGCCGCGACCGGCTGCGCTCGATCGCCGGCCTCACGCACGACGCGGTGCGCTCGCAGATGCGCGACGCGCGCGCGCAGGCCGAGGCGTACTCGTGGCTGCGCTTCGACGGCGAAGAGAAGCGGCGCGGCGACGGCGTGCCGGTGAGCGCACTCGAGGTCGGTCCGGTCGCGGAACTGCTCGCGAGCCGCTACTTCAAACCGGGGAGCTTCTTCCTGCGCTTCGGCAACGACGCGGCCTCGACGCAGGCGCGC
This sequence comes from Candidatus Eiseniibacteriota bacterium, assembly GCA_044222065.1. Lineage (GTDB taxonomy): Bacteria > Eisenbacteria > RBG-16-71-46 > RBG-16-71-46 > RBG-16-71-46 > JBGAOA01. The sequence continues at coordinate 1,261 of JBGAOA010000067.1, read as the reverse complement.
GACCAGATGCGCTCGGCCGGTGCGCTCGCGTTGTTCACGACCTCGCGCCGCGACGAGTCGCAGTGGCTCGCCGCCGGTCAGGCGTTCGAGCGCTTCTGCCTCAAGGCGACCCAGCTCGGCGTCGCCCACCATGCGATCTCGGCGCCGATCGAGGCGCCGGAGCACCGCGACCACCTGCTCGCCGCGTTCGGCGCCGCGGGCGAGGAACCCGTCGCGCTCGTGCGCCTCGGTCACGCGAAGCCGGTGGATCCCACGCCGCGTCGTGCCGTCGCTCTGGTGTCGAGCTTCCGGAACGCGTAGGCAGTCGAGGTCGTCGCGCTGCGAGGGCGAGTCCGTCCATGATCAAGAGGCGCACAACGCTAGTTCTGGGTGCAGGCGCAAGCATGCCGTACGGGTTCCCCAGCGCCTCAAGTTTCATAGACGTGATCGACGAGGACTTCTCGACTTCGAACGGACGACTCACGCCCGTTCTGACCGGCTTGGGCCACTCATGGGAGGCGATTCAGGGCTTCCGCTCTGAGTTTCGACGATCATGTCTGCCTTCGATCGACTTGTTTCTCGAGCAGCGTGCTGAGTTTCAAGAGCTCGGCAAGGCGGCCATGGCGGCCTCGCTGTTGAAGCTCGAAGGCCGCACGTCTCTGGAAACCACGCCTAGAGACACTCAACTCGATCGCTGGTTCCCGAGCTTCTTCAAATTGCTGTATGCGACTCCGAGGCCAGACTGGGGATTGCTCACGGTTGTGACGTTCAACTACGAACGCACGTTTGAGCAATCGCTGCTGCAAGCCGTGATGGCCGCATTTGGCCTCGATCGGGTCCATGCACACTTCGCGCTCGAGCCGATCAAAGTGATTCACTTCTACGGGAGTCTGGGAAAACTGTCTGACCTCGAATTTGGAGCCGGAGCTTCTCCAGAGATCGTCAAGCGCGCCTCCGAGACAATCCGGGTGGTGGGGGAGAGGCCCGAAGATGGGGCGGCGACGAGAACCCATCTGTCTCTCCAGATCGCTGAGCGAGTGTGCTTCTTCGGATTCGGGTTTGATCGAACGAACTTGAGTCGCATGCAAGTAGTCGAGCAGACCAGAGACGACATCCAGATCTTCGCGACTGCGAAGGGGCTTGGCGAAGTCAAGAGAGCAGAAGTACTTCACGGGATCTTCCGTGATCGGAAGATCATGCTGTCAGCGAGGGGCCTCGGCATCATCGGCTTCCTTGAGGACGTCCCGGCGTTTCAGTAGCGGTCGCGCTCGTCTCGAGCTTC
>JBGAOA010000066.1:0-22897 GCA_044222065.1 Candidatus Eiseniibacteriota bacterium | reverse complement strand
TGGGCGCGGGGGGCGGCTCGATCGCGGCCGTGGACGCGGGCGGCCTGCTCGCCGTGGGCCCCGCGAGCGCGGGCGCCGATCCCGGCCCCGCCTGTTACGGACGGGGGGGGCCGGCGACGGTGACCGACGCGAACGTCGTGCTCGGACGCCTGCCCGCGCGCACGCTCGGCGGTGGCATCGCGCTCGATCGGGCGCGCGCCGAACGCGCGCTCGCGCCGCTCGCGCGCGCGCTGCGCCGGCGCTCGGCCGCGGCCGCGGCCGAAGCGGTGCTCGCGGTCGCGAACGCGCACATGGAAGCCGCGCTCCGGCTCGTCTCGGTCGAACGCGGGCACGATCCGCGCGGCGCCGCGCTCGTCGCGTTCGGCGGCGCGGGCGGATTGCACGCGTGCGCGCTCGCCGAGTCGCTCGGCGCGGACGCGGTCGTGTTCCCGGAGCACGCCGGCGTGCTGTGCGCGCTCGGCGCGCTCTCGGGGGAGGAGACGCACGAGCGCTCCCGCACCGTGCTCGCCGACTCCGGCGCCCACGCCGCGCTCGCGCGCGCGATGTCGCAGCTCGAGCGCGAGGTCGGGCGAGCGTTCGGCCGCGGCGCCGGCCCCGTCGCGCTCGAGCGGCGCGCCCTCGCGCGTTACGCCGGGCAGTCGCACGAACTCGAACTCGAATACGGCCCCGGGCTCGAACGCCGCTTCCATGCGGAGCACCATCGCCGCTACGGCTTCGCTCGCGCGGAGGCGCCGATCGAGGTCGTCACGCTCGAGGCGCGCGGCACGCGTCCGCGCGCGACGCCGCGGCCCGCCGCACCGCGCGAGAGGGCCGCGCGGGCCGTCGCGTCCGCCGAGGTCGCGACCGTCGGCGGCCGGAGCCGCCGCGTACCCGCGTGGCGGTTCGAATCGCTGCCCGCGCGCGTGCGCGGGCCCGCGATCGTGCTTCAGGACGGGGCGACGCTGTGGATCGCCCCCGGCTGGATCGGCGCGCGTCACGCCCGCGGCTCGCTCGTGCTGCGGCGGGAGCGGCGCTCGTGAGCCGCCGGCGCGGCACGCCGCCGCTTCCCGCCGCCGTCCGGCTCGCGCTCCATCGCGGGCTCTTCGCCGCGTGCGCGGAGGAGATGGGCGCGACGCTGATGCGCGCCGCCTACTCGCCGAACATCAAGGAGCGCCTCGACCACTCGTGCGCGGTCTTCGACGTGCGTGCGCGACTCGTCGCCCAGGCCGCGCACATTCCCGTGCACCTCGGCAGCCTGCCGCGCGCGGTCGAGGCGGCCGCTGCGCTCGCGCCGTTCGCGCCCGGCGATACGGTGCTGCTCAACGATCCGTTCGCGGGCGGCACGCACCTGCCCGACCTGACGCTCGTCTCGCCCGTGTTCCTGCCGGGCCGGCGCGCGCCGGACTTCTTCGTCGCGAGCCGCGCGCACCACGCCGACGTCGGCGGCTCGGCGCCGGGCTCCATGCCGCTCGCGCGCGAGGTCTACGAGGAAGGACTGCGCATCCCGCCCGTCTTCCTCGCCCGCGCGGGGCGGCCGCAGCGAGACGTCATCGAACTCCTGCTCGCGAACGTCCGCACGCCCGAGGAGCGGCGCGCCGACCTCGACGCGCAGCTCGGCGCGCAGGCGACCGGGGCGCGCCGGCTCGCCGCGCTCGCCGCGCGCACGTCGCCCGCGGAACTCGTGCGCGAGGCGCACGCGCTGCTCGATCACGCCGAGCGCGTCGTTCGCGCCGGCATCGCGCGCCTGCCGCGCGGCCGGTTCCGCTTCGCCGACGCGCTCGACGACGACGGCCGCGGGCACGGTCCCATCCGGATCGCGGTCGAGCTCGCGATCGCGCGCGACCGCGTGACGCTCGACTTCGCGGGATCGAGTCCGCAGGTCGAAGGTCCGGTCAACGCCGTCGCCGCCGTCACGCGCGCGGCGTGCTTCTACGCGCTCCGCTGCGTCATCGCGGGGGACGTGCCGGTGAACGACGGCGCGTTCCGCGCGCTCACGATCGTGGCTCCCGAGGGCACGGTCGTGAACGCGCGGCCGCCCGCCGCGGTCTCGGGCGGGAACGTCGAAACGTCGCAGCGCATCGTGGACGTGGTGCTCGGCGCGTTCGCGCGCGCGCTGCCCGACCGGGTGCCGGCGGCGAGTTACGGAACCATGAGCAACCTGCTCGTCGGCGGATCGGACCCGCGCACCGGCCGGCCGTTCGCCTACTACGAGACGCTCGGCGGCGGGCACGGCGCGGGCCCGGCGTGGGACGGCGAGCACGCGATGCAGGCGCACATGACGAACACGCGCAACACGCCGGTCGAATCGCTCGAGCAGGCGTATCCGATCCGCGTCGCCGCCGTGCGCGTGCGCCGCGGGAGCGGGGGGCGCGGCCGCTTCCGCGGCGGGGACGGAATCGAGCGCACGCTCGAACTGCTCGCGCCGGCGCGCGTGACCGTGCTGTCCGAGCGGCGCGTGACCCGTCCCTACGGGCTCGCGGGCGGTTCGCCGGGGCGCGCAGGCGAGAACCGGGTTCAGCGACGCGGAACGCGCTCCTCGCTGGAACGGCTGCCGGGCAAATTCACCGTGGACCTGCCGTCGCGTGCGGTGCTAACGATCTCGAGTCCCGGCGGCGGCGGCTTCGGCCGCCCGCGCCGGTAGGGCCGTTCGCTCCGCCGCGACGACGCACGCGCCCGCGCGCGCCGCCCCGATTCCGCTCCGCCCGCCGCAGCGCCGCCGGCTCCGCACCGCCACCCGTGGAGGCTCCATGCGTTCGCCGTTCCGCTTCGCGCCGCTCGTGCTCGCCGCCGCCGCACTCCTGTCGCTCGTCACGCCCCGCGGGGGCCAGGGCGTGCCGCTCTACGCTTCGCGCACGGGACTGCAGTGCGGCGCCTGCCACTTCGACCCGAACGGCGGCGGACCTCGCACCGAGTTCGGCTTCAACTTCGCGAAGAACCGTCACGCGCTCGAAGCCGAGTCGGGCGAGCGGCCGTGGGGCGAGCTGAACCTCGTCAACCGCGTCTCGGACGCGCTGCCGCTCTACGTCGGGCTCAACCACCGCTTCATGCTGCTCACGAACAAGTACGAGGGCCGCGACAGCGTCGCGCGGCTCGGCTTCTACAACATGGAGAACAACCTCCACTTCGCGTTCCAGCCGCACACGAAGCTCGCGCTCGTCTACAGCCTCGACGCGTTCTCGAGCGCGACGGCCGCCGGGAGCTTCCGCAGCAAGGAGGCGTTCGCGAAGCTCGACCTCGGCGCCGGCGCGTACCTCAAGGCCGGCCGCTTCCGGCCGCCGTTCGGGCTGCGCATGGACGACCACACGGTCGCGACGCGGCGGGGATTCCTCGACTTTTCGAGCGACCAGAGCTTCCTGCCGTACGATCCGCGCCAGCCCGACATGGGCGTCGAGCTCGGCGCGGAGCGCGGCGGGATGTTCGGGCGCGCGGCGTTCACGAACGGGAACAACGAACTGTTCGCGGGCCAGTACGCGGGCGCGAAGACCGTGAAGCTCGGCTACAACCACCCGTACTACCAGGGCGCGGTCTCGTTCTACGACGACGAGCGCAAGGAGGGCTTCAGCGGACTCAAGCGCGCCTCGCGCTGGGGCTACTACGGCCTCACGCACGCGGGGCCGGTGTCGCTGATCGGCGAGTACGCGATGGGCACCGACGAGGCCGAGCCGGCGCTCCCGGGCTTCGCGAGCGGCGCGAAGACGAACCTCACCGCGTGGTTCGCCGAGATCGACGTCGCGCCCGTGCGCCAGTGGAACGTGCGCCTGCGCTACGACCGGGACGTGTACGACCGTTCGAGCGACCCGCTCGCGCGCGATGCGAGCACGCACACGCGCCTCGCGCTCGAGACCGAGTACGTTCCGGTGCCGTTCTGCGAATTGCGCTGGACGCTGCGCAGCATCCGGCACGAAGATCCGGCCGCGTTCGGATATCCGAACGAGACCCAGAGCTACCTGCAGCTCCACCTGTCGTACTGAGCGGGCCGCCCTTCGATTCCGACGGCTCGCGCCGGAGGATCGAATGGGCCGCCGCCCCTCGGAAGGCACGCCGCGCGCCGCGCGCGCCGTGCGTGCCGTCACCGTCGCCGTACTGATCGCCGCCGCGAGCGGCGCGATCGCGGGGTCCGCCACCGCCGCCGAGCGCGGGCCCGTGTCGCCGTCGCACGCGCGCACGCTCTCGGCCGCGTGGACGTTCGTGCCGTTCGGCGCCGGTCTCGGGGTGGCGCTGTTCGCCGGCGACGAGACCGTGCAGTCGGTCGGCGGCGCCCTCGCCGTGGCGGGTCTCGAAGTCGGGCCGTGCGCGGGCTACGAGTACGCCGGTCTCGGTCGCAGGAGCTGGGGTGGCGCGCTCGGTCGCTTCGCGCTGTTGACGACCGCGGGGCTCGTCGCCCAATCGCTCGACGACGGCTCCACCTCGCAGGGTCCGGCTTTCGCGGTCGCCTCGGTCGGCCTGATCGGAGGGATCTTCTGGGCGGCGCACGACATCCGGCGCGTGGACGACGACGTGGCCGCGCACGCGAAGACGTCGTGGCGGCTCGGGCCGGCGCTCGATCGCGACGGCCGCCCCGTGGCGGCGCTGGCGCTGCGCTTCTAGCCCGGGACGGCGCCTCCGCCCGCCGTGCGCGTCAGGCTCCGCGCCGCGCGTCCGCGATGCGCTCGGCGACGAGCCGGCGCGTGAGAGGCGTGCCGTCGAGCGCCGAGACGCGCAGCGCTGCCTCCGGCACGTCGTCGAGGAACGCATCGGCCTGGAGCGCGACGAGCGCGGTCGGTCGCGAGCGCGCGAGCGCGCGCAGCCGCTCGATCTCGTCCGCCGGCAGCGGCACGCGCGAGGCGATCGCGGCCACTTCGAGCGCCTCCGCGCCGTCGGCGGCGAGCGGCACGCCGTGCGCGGCGAGGTCCGCGGCGAGCGACGGACCGTAGGCGTGCGCCGGCTCGGCGACGCGCACCGGAAGCGCGCGCGCTCCGTCCGCGAGTGCGCCGCGCACGACGAGGCCGCGGCGCACGATCGCTTCGAGCCGCGCCGTCCAGTCCGGCGGCGTGAGTGAGGCGAGCGGCCGCGCGAGGTCCTCGGCCGACGGCTCCGGGTGGGCGCGGTCGAAGGCCGCGAGTCGCGGCCGGGCGGCGTCGAAGTTCGCGCGGTCGAGTCCGCCGTCGACGAGCGCGTCCGCGAGTCGCAGGCGCACGCGCCGGATCTCCTCGCTGTGGAAGGCGAACAGCAGCAGGTCGCAGCCGGCCTCGAGCGCGAGGCGGGCCGACTCGAACGCATCGCGTCCCTCGGCCGCGCCCTTCATCTCGAGCGCGTCGGTGATCGAGACGCCCGCGAAGCCGAGTTCGCCGCGCAGGAGGTCGTGCGTCACGCGGCGCGAGTACGTGCCGGGGTGCGCGTCGTCGAGCGCCGGGAAGACGACGTGCGTCGTCATCACGGCGCTCGCGCCGAGATTCGCGCGGAACGGCACGAACTCGCGCGCCACGAGCGTCGCGCGGTCGGCCCGGCACACGGGCAGCGCGTGGTGCGAGTCGAGTTCGGTGTCGCCGTGCCCCGGGAAGTGCTTGAGGCACGCCGCGACGCCGCCCGCCTCGAGTCCGCGCGCGGCGGCGCCGACGGCCGCGGCGACGGCGGCGGGATCCCGCCCGAAGCTGCGCGGCCCGATCACCGGGTTGCGCGGTTCGCTGTGAACGTCCGCGACCGGGGCGAACACCCAGTCGAAGCCGAGCGCGCGCAGGCGCTCGCCCGTCACGTGGTGCGCCCACTCGATGTCGCCCGGCCCCGCGCCGCGCGCGAGCAGCGCCGCGTTCGGCGGCACGACGAGATGCGGCCCGAGCTGCGAGACGAACCCGCCCTCTTCGTCGAGCGCGACGAACAGCCGCCGCGGGCGCGCGAGTTCGCGCAGGCGGCGCGTGAGCGCGCGCAGCGCTTCGAGGTCCGCGAAGTCGCGGCCGAATACGATCACGCCGGCGGGCGCGTACATCGCGAAGTCGCGCTCCCACGCCGGCGTGAGCCCTTCGGGCGGCAAGCCCACGATCATGCGGCGGGCGATCGCCCGCTGTCCGTCCATAGGGCGCGGAAAGTGGGGGAGCGCGCGGGGCGTGTCAACGCGTTCCGCACCCGGCGGCGCGGCGCGGCATCGGAGGAAGCGGCCCGAACGGAGGAGGCGCGATGGCGATTCGAATCGAGCAGGCGGTCGAGATCCTGGAGCGCACGCCGTCGGTGCTGCGCGCCGAGCTCGGCGGCCTCGGGGAGCACTGGGGGTCGGCGCGCGAGCACGCGGAGGCGTTCTCGCCGTTCGACGTGGTCGGGCACCTCATTCACGGCGAGCGCACCGACTGGATGGTGCGCGTGCGGCACCTGCTCGAGCACGGCGAGTCGAAGCCGTTCGTGCCGTTCGACCGATTCGCGATGTTCGAGGCGAGCCGCGGCCGCACGCTCGCCGAGCTGCTCGACACGTTCGCCTCGGAGCGCGCGGGCAACCTGATCGCGCTGCGCGCGCTCGCGCTCACCGACGAACAGCTCGCGCGCCGCGGGCTCCACCCGGAACTCGGCGTCGTGACGCTCGGCCAGCTCGTCGCGACGTGGGCGGTGCACGACCTCAACCACCTCGCGCAGATCGCGCGCGCGATGGCGTTCCGCTACGTCGAGGCGGTCGGGCCGTGGCGCCGCTACCTCGGCGTGCTCGCGCCGCGCCCGTGACCGGCGCGCACGCGCCGGTGCGAATCGCCCGTTGGTCGCGTGCGGACGAGCCGCTAGACTCCGCGCCCATGCGCTCACCCGTGTCCGAACGCAGCACGCGATTCACCGAGTCCGTGATCCGCGAGATGACCCGCCTGTGCCACGAGCACTCGGGCGTGAACCTCGCGCAGGGCTTCCCCGATTTCCCCGCGCCCGAAGCGCTCAAGGAAGCCGCGGCGCGCGCGGTCGCCGCCGACGTCAACCAGTACGCGATCACGTGGGGGGCGAAGCGCCTGCGCGATGCGCTCGTCGCGAAGCAGGAGCGCTTCACGGGGCTCGCATTCGATCCCGAGCGGGAAGTCACCGTGTGCTGCGGGTCGACCGAGTGCATGGCGGCAACGCTGCTCGCGCTCGTGAATCCCGGCGAGCAGGTGATCGTGTTCGAACCGTTCTACGAGAACTACGGCCCCGACGCGATCCTGTGCGGCGCCGAGCCGCGCTTCGTGCGGCTGCGCGAGCCCGACTGGAGCTTCGACCGCGACGATCTGGCGGCGGCGTTCGGCGAGCGCACGAAGGCGATCGTCATCAACACGCCGAACAACCCGACGGGGAAGGTGTTCACGCGCGACGAACTCGAGTTCATCGCCGAGCTGTGCCGGCGCTGGGACGTCGTCGCGATCACGGACGAGATCTACGAGCACATCCTCTACGACGGCGAGCGCCACGTGAGCCTCGCGACGCTCGAGGGCATGCGCGAGCGGACCGTCACGATCAGCGGCGTCTCGAAGACCTACAGCGTGACCGGTTGGCGCATCGGCTGGTGCCTCGCGCCGCCGACGCTCACGAACGCGATCCGCAAAGTTCACGACTTCCTGACCGTGGGGGCGCCCGCGCCTCTACAAGAGGCCGCGGCCACGGCCCTAGAATTGCCGATGGATTACTACACGCGGCTCGCCGACGGCTATCGCCAGCGCCGCGACTTCCTGGTTCCCGCGCTCGAAGCGGCCGGCTTCCGACCGTTCCGTCCGAAGGGCGCCTACTACGTGATGACGGACCTGTCGGGCTTCGGGGCGTCCGACGACGTGGCCTTCGCGCGCTGGCTCGTGGCGCAGGTCGGCGTCGCCGCCGTTCCCGGCTCGAGCTTCTACTCGAACGCGGCGGACGGGCGGCAGCGGTTGCGCTTCCACTTCGCCCGCCGGCAACAGACTCTCGATGCGGCCGTGGAACGCCTCGGCCGCACCCGCGCGCTCGCCGCGAGCGCCTGACCTCCACCCGGGGACTCGCATGCCGTTCTTCCGTCGCTCGTCCAACGGTCCTCTGATCGTCGCGATGTCGCTCGCGCTGCTGCTCGGCTTCGGCCTCGCGCGCGGACTTCAGGCCACCGACACGCTGCGCGCGCAGCTCGACGTGTTCACGCAGGTGCTGTACCTCGTGCAGAACCATTACGTGGACGCGCCCGACAACGAGAAGCTGATGAAGGGCGCGATCGACGGCATGCTGAAGACGCTCGATCCGCACACGGTGTACCTGCCGGTGAAGCGCGCCGAACAGATGGACGAGCAGTTCCAGGGCGAGTACTCCGGCATCGGCGTGCAGTTCGAGATCCGCGACGGCGTCATCACCGTGCTGTCCGCGATCGAGGGCACGCCGAGCTACCGGCTCGGCATCCACGCGGGCGACCGCATCGTCGAGATCGATTCGAAGCCGGTGCCGAAGACGGTGACGAACGACGACGTGTTCAAGATGCTCCGCGGCGCCGCCGGCTCGACCGTGCTCGTGAAGATCGAGCGCGAGGGCGAGGGCGAGCCGCTCGTCTACACGATCGAGCGCGCGAAGATCCCGATCGAGAGCATCCCGTACGTCTACATGGCGCGACCCGGCATCGGCTACGTGCGCGTCATCCGCTTCTCGCAGACGACGGGCGAGGAGCTGTCGAAGGCGATCGCGAGCCTGAAGTCGCAGGGCATGAAGTCGCTGCTGATCGACCTGCGCTCGAACTCGGGCGGCCTGCTGTCGCAGGCGGTGGACGTGCTCGACCAGCTCGTGCCGGCCGACAAGCTGCTCGTCTACACGCGCGGCCGCATCCCGTCGTCGAACGCCGACTACAAGAGCACGGACCGCCCGAAGGCGACGGACCTGCCGGTCGTCGTGCTGATCGACCACGGCAGCGCGTCGGCGTCCGAGATCGTCTCCGGCGCGATGCAGGACCTCGACCGCGGCCTCGTCGCGGGCACGAACTCGTTCGGCAAGGGCCTCGTGCAGAACCAGCTTCGGCTCTCGGACGGCTCGAAGCTGCTGCTGACGGTCGCGAAGTACTACACGCCGAGCGGGCGCCTCATCCAGCGCGACTACTCGAAGTTCGCCGACCGCGACGACTATTCGCTCGAGGGCTACGCGCAGGGCGACGTGCCGAGCGATTCCGTGCTCGCGACACGGCCGAAGTTCAAGACGACCGCGGGCCGCACGGTGTACGGCGGCGGCGGCATCTACCCCGACGTCGTGCTGAAGGACGGCGACCACCTCACGCGCCTCGAGGCCGACATGATCCAGAAGCGCGTCTTCTTCGAGTACGCGACCCACTGGCTCGCGCTCAAGAAGGGCCAGAAGTTCGGCGCGCAGACCTGGGGCCCGTCGTTCAAGCTGAGCGACGACGAGTGGACCGACTTCCGCAAGGTCGTGGACAACCGCAAGGTCGCGATGACCGACTCGGTGTGGACGGCGGACCGGCCGTTCATCCTGCGCCAGCTGCGCGCCGAGTTCGCGAGCGCGACGGTCGGCGCGACGGAGCGCTACCGCATCCTCGTCGAGGACGACCCGCAGCTGAACCAGGGGCTCGACCTGTTCCCGCGCGCGGCGAAGCTGATGTCGGGCGTGGTGGCGCGCGACGACGCGCCGAAGGCCCGCTGAGCGCGGGCGAACGGACTCACGAAGCCCCGGCGATCGCGCCGGGGCTTCGGCGTCGAAGGGGGGCGCGAGCGTGACGATCGAACGCGCGAGCGGAGCGGGCGCGGAGCCGGGACCGCTGCCGCCGTTCGAGACGCCGCTCGCGATCCTGCCCGGCGACGTGGACGAACTCGGGCACGTCAACAACGTTGTCTACCTGCGCTGGATCCAGGAACTCGCGATCGCGCACTGGAACTCGGGCACGACCACCGACGAGCGCGCCGCGCTCGTCTGGGTCGTCGCGCGGCACGAGGTGGACTACGAGCGCCCGGTCCTGCCGGGCGACGCCGTCATCGGCCGCGCGTGGATCGGCGCGCAGGTCGGACGCGACTTCGAGCGTTCCGATCGTGCGCGCCGACGGCCGGCGCTTCGCGAAGTCGCGCACGCTGTGGTGTCCGATCGATCCCGCCACGGGGCGGACGTGCCGCGTGCCCGATTCGATCCGCGCGCGCTTCTCGACCGGCGTCGCGCCCGGCGCGGAGCGTCCGGCGGGGGCGCGCGCCGTTTGAAAAACCCACTGCAAGGCGGCGAGGGAGTGAGGAACGAGGTGTGTCCGCAGGATACTCCGCAGTGACGAACGACCGAGCCAACGCGGCAATCGGGTTTTCAAACGGAGCCTGGCGCCCGGGAGGGACCGGCGCCGGCCTCAGCCCGCCCGCACGATCGTCACGCGGTCGCGCTCGCCGATGCCCCAGCGTTCGGCCGCGTGTCCGCCGACCTGCGCGAGTTCGAGCCGCCCGCTCGAGCCGAGGATCGCGACGAGCGTGCCGATCGCGGCGTCGCCATAGGAGCGTGACACCCCCGCGATGCGGCGGTCGTGCACGCGGACCTCGAGCGACGTTTCCGGCACGCCCGGGAACGCGCGCTCGAGCGCGGCCGCGGTGAGGTTCGTGAGCGCGTTCCCGAAGCGGTCCACGAACACGACGCAGCCCTGGAGCCCGCCCGGGAGCTCGACCGGCGCGTGCCGCGCGAGCCGCACCGGATCGGTGATGCGCGGACCGAACTCGGCGAGCGGCGCGCCGCACGCGAGTCCGGCGGCGACGGGGGCGAACACGTCGCGGCCGTGGAACGTGCGGGAGAGCGGCGTGCGGAAGTGGCGTTCGTTCGTGAGCGCGTGCGCCTCCGCGCGCGGATCCGCGAACGCCCACTCGAGCAGGCCGTTGTCGGGGCCGACGAACGTCTGGCCGTGGGCCGCGACGGCGAGCGCGCGCCGCGCGGTGCCGACGCCCGGATCCACGACGGCGAGGTGCACCGTGCCGGGCGGGAAGTCGCCGGAGGCCGCCTCGAGCACGAACGCGCCGCGCTCGACGTTGCCGGGCGGGATCTCGTGCGTGAGGTCCACGACGCGCGCGTCGGGGCAGCCGCTCGCGAGCACGCCGTGGACGACGCCGACGAACCAGTCGTCGCGTCCGAAGTCGGAGACGAACGTCACGATCGGCACGCGCTTCACGGCGACCCCCGCGCGGCGCGCGGGTCCGGTCCGGCGCCCGCGCGGCGCGCCGCGCGCGCGAGCATCGCTTCGAGCAGCGCCCACGCGCCCTCGACGGTGAGACGGTGGAGACAGCGCAGATCCGCGCACACGTCGCGGTCGCACGGACTGCACTCGACGCGGGCCGTGTGCGCCCGGTGGCCGTCGGCCTCGGCGTACGGGAAGAACATCGCCGGGCGGTTGCGCGTGAGCAGGCCGAGCGTCGGCGCGCCCGCGGCGACGGCGGTGTGGAGCGGACCCGTGTCGCCGCTCACGAACGCGTCGCAGCACGACTGGATCGCGACGAACCGCCGCACCGGCTGGTCGGCGACCACGACGGCGCGCGGGCCCGCGGCCTCCGCGATCTCGCGCGCGAGCGGCGCCTCGCCGGGGCCGGCCGTGACGAGCGCGAAGCGCGCGGGATCGTCCGCGAGCGCGAGCCCGGCGAGCGCCGCGAAGCGCGCGGGGTCCCAGCGCCGCGTCGGCCAGCGCGCGCCCGGGTGGAAGCCGACGAGCGGCGCCGACTCCGGCACGCCGAGCGCCGCGAGCGTGCGGCGCGCTTCGGCGCGGTCGGCGTCGTCGAGCCGCAGGCGGGGCTGCGGCGCGACCGGCTCGGCGAGCCGCGCGCGCGACCACGGGCCGCCCGGCGCCGGCCAGCCGAGCGCCTCGAGCGAGGCGAGGTGGAACCCGATCGCCGAGAGCGTGCGCGGCCGCGCGTGGTGCGTGTAGACGCGCGAGCGCCAGCCCTTGTTCGGGTAGCCGACGCGAAAGCGCGCGCCCGACAGCGCGGTCCACTGGGCGGTGCGCGGGTTGCAGAACAGGTCGAACACGAGGTCGGGCGCGAAGCGCCGCAGCCGGCCGATCAGCGCGAACGACTCGGCGATCGCCGGGCGGCGCGGCACGACGACGAGTTCGTCCACGCGCGGGTCGCGCTCGAGCAGCGCCGCGCTCTCGCGCTCGACCACGTAGGCGACGCGGGCGCCCGGGCACGCCGCGCGCACCGCGTCCAGCAGGGGCAGCGTCAGGCACAGGTCGCCGAGGAAGCGCGGCCGCACGATCGCGACCCGCGCCACGTCCGACGCCGACACCGCAGGGCCGCCCGTGCGCTCGTTCACCGCCACTCCTCGTCCGCCAGCGTCCGACGGGCGTTCCCTCGCGTGCGTTCGTTCGCGGTTCCCGGCGCGCGCCCGTGACCAGGCCCAGTCTGAGAAGCCCGATTGCAGCGTTTCTCGCTCGCTCCTCGCTGCGGAGTATCCTGCAGATACGCCTCCGGGGCACCCGCGCGAAGCGTGGGTCGCGCTCGCTCGCGCCTTGCACTCAGGCTTCTCCGACAGAGCCTGGAATGCCGTCGCACTCTACCCCGCCGTCGAACCCCTTCGGAAGGAGACGCCATGAGCCGTCCGCGAACCCCGCGGGACGTGCAGACGCGCGCGATCCACGGCGCGTCGCCGCACTTCGGCCCGATGAGCACGCCGATCGTGCACTCCTCGACGTTCACGTTCCCGGACCTCGCCTCGCAGAACGCCGAGCAGGCGAAGCACGCCGCCGGCGCGTTCTACCAGCGCTACGGCCATCCGACGGTGAACGCGGTCGAAGCGCGGCTCGCGGAACTCGAAGACGCCGGCGCGGCGCTGCTGTTCGCGTCGGGCATGGCCGCGATCGCGAGCGTGTGTTTCGCGCGGCTGCGCGCAGGCGATCACGTCGTCGCGCTCGAGCAGTGCTACGGCGGAACGCCGGCCCTGCTGCGCTGGGGCGCCGAGCGCTTCGGGTGGACGCACACGCTCGTGGACGCGCGCGACGCCGAGTCCTTCGATGCGGCGTTCCGTCCGAACACGCGGCTGTTCCTGGTCGAGTCGCCGACGAATCCCACGTTGTGCGTCGTGGATCTCACCGACGCCGCGCGGATCGCGCACCGCCGCGGCGCGTGGCTCGTCGTGGACAACACGGTCGCCTCGCCGCTCGGACAGCGGCCGCTCGAACTCGGCGCCGACGTCGTCGTGTACAGCGCGACCAAGTCCATCGGCGGACACGGCGACCTGCTCGCGGGCCTCGCCGTCGGTTCCGCGGAATCGCTCGGCGGCGTGTACGAGGCGCGCAAGGTGTTCGGGCCGACGCTCGATCCGACGAGCGCGTGGCAGATCGAGCGCAGCCTCAAGACGCTGCCGCTGCGCGTCGAGCACGCGAACCGCGCGGCGCTCGAGCTCGCGGTGCGCCTGCAGGGGCACGCGGCGGTCGAGCGGGTGTTCTACCCCGGGCTCATCCACCACCCCGGCCACGAGATCGCGCGCCAGCAGATGACGCGCGGCTTCGGCCCGCTGCTGTCGTTCGACGTGCGGGGCGGGCTCGCGGCGGCCGAGGCCGTCGTGGACGCATTCGAAATCGTGGGCAACGGTCCGAGCCTCGGGGGCGTCGAATCCCTGGCGTCCCTGCCCGCGCACACTTCGCACGCGATGCTGGGCGCCGAGGGGCGAGCGCGCGCCGGCATTCCGGATGGCTGCGTGCGGCTCTCGGTCGGGCTCGAGGCGCCGGAGGACCTGTGGGCCGACCTCGACCAGGCGCTCCACCGCGCGACGCGGAGCGTGCTATCCTCGCGGCCCCCGAAATCCCAGTGACTCCACGGAGGAATCGTTCGTGAAGCGCCCGCTCTGGTTCGCCCTCGTACTCGGCCTCGCGCTCGCCGCTGCGCCCGCGCTGGCCGCGGATTCGAAGCCCGCCGCCCCGGTGGACAGCCTCACGCTGCTCGAGAAGGCCGTGGCCCGCGATTCGAGCAAGTTCGAGAACCTCACGAAGCTCGGCATCCTCTACTTGGACCGCGACCGGTTCGAAGAGGCGCAGAAGGTGCTGATGCGGGCGCTCAGGGCGAAGCCGAACGACCTGAAGACGCTCGTGAACCTGGGCGCGGCTTACGACGCGGCGAGCAACGGTCCGCGCGCGCAGGAGATGTACCAGCAGGCGCTCAAGCTCGCGCCCGAGGACTCGGTGGCGGGCTGCCGCCTCGCGAGCTCGTACTACGCCCAGGGCAGCTACGCCGCCGCGGTGGACCTGCTGCGCGGCATCATCCGGAAGAAGCCCGGTTCGCACTGCGCCTACTTCACGCTCGGCGTCGCGTTCGCGGACGCGGGCATCTACCAGGACGCGATCCGCATGTGGAAGAAGGTCATCGAGCTCGCGCCCGGCTCGCCCGAAGCGGTGAGCGCGAAGGAGAGCATCGACGTGCTCGAGAAGTACCTGAACTCGGGCGCCGGCAAGTAGCGCGCTCCGGAACGCGGACGGCCACCTTCGCTCGAAGGTGGCCGTCGTGCTTTGGGTCGCGGACTCGCGGTCCGCTCAGGACGCGTTGGACTTCGCCGTCGGGGCTCCGAGCCGGAGCGTGAAACGCTGGATCGCCTCGCCGCCCTTGCCGTCGGTCGCGCGCACCGTGATCTCGTACACGCCCGCGCGCTCCGCCGGCGGCGGGAGGGGCCACTCGAGCGCGCCGTTCGGGGCGACCGTCATGCCGGCCGGTCCGCGCACGAGTTCGTAGCGCAGCGGATCGCCGTCGGGATCGGCGGCGACCGCCTGATAGCGGAACGTCGCTTCCGTGGGCGAGAGCGCGACGGGCTGCGACGTGAACGCCGGGGGACGGTTGTCGAACCGCACCTCTTCGGAGCGGCGCGCCTCGGACCGCAGGTCGCCGTCGTCCGCCGTCACGTCCACGCACACGCGGTCGCCGGCGCCGAGGTTCGTCACGACGAACGCCGGCGTGGTCGCGCCCGCGACCGCCTGTCCGTTCCGGAGCCACTGGTACGTGCAGGTGACCTCGTCGCCGTCGGGATCGGAATACTCCGGGGTCGCGCGCACTTCGGTGCCGCTCGCGCCCGGCGCCGTCGCGAGCGCGATCGCCGTCACGGCCGGCGGCGCGTTTCCGACGCGCAGCTCGGCGTTCAGCGTGCGTCCGGGGCGGCCGTTCGTTCCCGGCACGCCGACCGCGACGCCGATGCGGTCGCCCTTGCGGAAGCGCACCGGGTCGAGCGTGCTGCCGCTCGCCTCGGCGATCTGGGCGCCGTTGCGGCTCCACTGATACGTGCACAACCGCGGGTCCGCGTCCGGCGCGTCCACGACCGCGGCGATCTGCGCGTTGACGTTCGCCGGATCGGGCGCGAGCCGCAGCCCGGTGTCGTGCGTCGAGCCGCCCGCGGTCGCTCCGTTCCGCTCGCCGGCGCATCCCGCCGCGAACAGGGCGAGGGCGAGCATCGCGCTCGCCCCGCCCATCGTCCATCGCTTCATGCCTGAACCTCCCTGGCTCGTTCCCGCCCGACGATTACTGGTCGAACGGGGTGGTCCGCGCGGTGACGAAGCGCGACAGGTCGCCGGACGGATCGGTGTCTTCGCTCGCGGGGCGCGCGACGACGCTTGTCACGATGCCCGACTCGGGCGCGCCCGAACCGGTCACGTAGACGACGCGGCCGATCGCGAGTGCGTTGAGCGGAACCGGGCCGTAGCCCAGCTGGTACGCCGACGCATTCGGCTTGATGGGATACGCGACGCCGTCGATGACGATCTGCCCGCCCACGACGCCCGTGTAGACGCCGGACAGGGCGAAGCTCGGCTTGCGCCACACCCCCGGCCCGCGACGGCGGGCCTGGGGATCGTCGGCGTGCGCGGCGATCGCGAAGGCGGCGAGCAGGAGCGACACCGCAGCGGTGCGAAGCGCGAAACTCAGATGACGGTGCATGGGGTCTCTCCTCCTTAGTTCCACTTCTGGCGCCACGAACGGACCATCAGCTTCTTGAGGCCGGCGCTGATGTCTTCGGTGAGCAGCACGGCGTTCGACGACTGCAGGATGAGCTGCTCGTTGACGAGGTCCACCGTCGGGTCGGCGAGGATGCCGTCGCCCATGGACTGCTTGCGCCCGGTGGTGACGTTGTTCTCGGCGCCGTTCGAATGGTCGGGCGCGGAGCCGTCGGCGTAGTCGAGGCTGTAGAGCCAGGACTGGCCGCCGCCCGTGCAGGCCGCCGCGGTGGGCGCGAACGAGGGCACGAACAGCGTGCCCGCGATCAGCGCCGCGCTGCGCGTCACGCGCTCGCCGCTGCTCGACAGGTTGATGTACCAGCCGCGCGAGCCGCTCGTGAGCGGCGTGAAGGTCGTGGTCTGGTTCACGAGATCGGACATGTAGCGCGTCGAGTCCGAGCCGTTGTCGATGACCGCGACGATGGACTGCGTCGAGGTGCTCGTCGGGTCGCTCGCCGTGAGGAAGCGCCCGGTGCCGAAGAACACCATCGGCCGGCCCAGTTCGTCGGTCGTCACGATCGGCGGCGCCTGGATCGGCTGCGAGCCGCTGTACAGCTTCGTCACCGTCCACGGATTCGTCGTGAGCTTGACGCGCCACAGGTTGCCGTTCAGGTCGCCGCAGAACAGCAGGTCCTCGTAGCCGTCGAAGTCGCTGTCGAACGCCGTCGTCTTCGAGATCTTGTTGCCCGCCGACGCCGGTCCGAGCGCGAACGTGCGGATGATCGAACCGTTCACCGGGTCCACGACGAGCAGGTTCGCGACGGTCGAGGTTCCGTCGTAGCCCGTGCCGATGCAGAGCAGCTGGCGGCCGAGCTGACGGTCCATGACGAGCGTGGGCGGCGCCCAGGCGCCCTTGAGCGCCGTCGGGCTCACGTCCCACAGCAGCCGGACCGAGTCCGCGGCCGGGTTCGTGACGTCGAGCGCGAACAGGCCGTTGCCGCCCTGCGCCTCGCCGCCGACGACCACGGTCTTCCACGTCGAGCCGAACTTGATGTCGTACGCGCCCGGGGTCATGTTGAGGAAGTACGAGTGGCAGTACGACGGATCCGTGAGGTCGCCGAGCTTCGGCAGCTGGTCCTTCGGGATGTACGACCACAGTTCGGAGCCGTCGGCGACGTCGAAGCAGTGGAGCTGGCCGTCGTTCGCCGCGACGTACAGCACTTCGCGGCGGCCGGCGTTCGCGTTGCGATACGACACGTAGCCGCTCAGCTCGCTGTAACCCGCCGGCTTGCCGACCATCACCGGCGCCGGGTCCACGATGTCGCCGAGCTTCCAGCCGCTGCGGCTGCGGTAGCCGACGATCGAGTCGCCGCGCACGTAGTTGATGATGTTCTGCGCCCGCGTGAGGTCCGCCGTGCCCAGGTAGGTCATCAGCGCCGAGGCGTTCCCGCTCGTGAAGTTGTAGAGCGACGTGCCGCTCGTCGAGGTGAAGATCGTGCGGCTCGAGGCCGAACGCGCGCGCAGCAACTCGCCGGCGTCCCACAGCGGGTGATCGCCGCTGTGGTACGGCAGGCTGAACGCCTCGAGGAAGCCGCGCCACGTGAGCGACTCGTAGCGCGCGCGGAACAGCCGGTTGCTCGAGCGGTCCTCGGACGACACGACCGACACGGCGGCGCCGGCGGCGACGCGCGCCGCGATCTGGTTGAAGCTCTCGGTGAGCGCCGTCGTCAGCTCGGTCGCGTTGTTGACGTTGAAGTACTCGCCGCCGCCGTTGTCCGCGGTGGTCTGGAGCAGGTTGTGGTCGAGGTTGAAGCCGATCGTGAACGTCGCGACGTTCTGGATGCCGTCCATGTCCGGCCGCAGGTCGTTGCGGTACATGTAGCCGGCGATGTCGTCCAGGTAGTAGCCGTCGCGATTCGCGTCGCGAATGAACCCGGCCACGCCGGTGTCACGAGTCGGCAGACCGTCCGTCATGATGACGATGAAGGTCTTCTGGCACTCGGCCTGGATCGGGGCCGAGGGGCCCGTCTGCGAAAAGTAGTCGAGCGCCGTGTTCATGGACTCCGCGAGCGGCGTCCACGAGTCGCCCGCGAGCGCGGCGATTCCGGTCTGGATCGTCGCGATCGGGCTTCCGATGTTCGCG
Source organism: Candidatus Eiseniibacteriota bacterium (assembly GCA_044222065.1). Classification (GTDB taxonomy): domain Bacteria; phylum Eisenbacteria; class RBG-16-71-46; order RBG-16-71-46; family RBG-16-71-46; genus JBGAOA01. Next base: position 4,994 of record JBGAOA010000066.1, on the reverse strand, counting down.
ACGATGGTGCCGCCGTTGTCGTAGTTGAACTTCTCGAGGCCGAGCCGCACGTCCGTGATGCCGCCGAGGAACGAGCTCATGGCCGACTTCGCGGCCTGAATGCGCGTGACCTGCGGAATCGCGGTGCGCTGCGCCGTCGTGGCGTAGAAGTACACCCAGTTGAGGTAGTTGCCGGAGTAGCTGCCGGCGTAGCCGAGGTCGCTCGCGACGAGCCGCGCGGTCGGCGTGCTCGGCCACGTGCTGCGGAAGCTGCGCGGCGTGTAGTTGCCGGTCACCGAGATGTCGTAGGTCGTGTTGCGGTCGAAATTGCCGTTGTAGCGCGTGCTCGGATTGTAGGCGCTGTGGGTCAGCGCCTCGTTCATGCTTCCCGAGTTGTCGAACAGGATGAGCACGTTCGCATCACCGGTGTTCGATCCGATGGCGAGTGGAATCTGACAGGTGGCGTTCGCCACGCCCGCAAGACCGACCATGGTCGCGGCCGCGAGGACCAGCCCGAACCAACTGCGACGACGGACCATGATCAGTAGCCCTCCCGATAAAGACGCGTTGCCTTGACTTCGATGGCGGCCTGGGTGGCCTGTGCGCTCGTGCCGGTCGCATCCACGCGGTATTCGTAGTCCTTGTATTCCGAGCTCCAGCCCGGCCGGTAGCGCTTGCGCATGTAACGGACGTCGAACTTGTAGCGGTTCTCGTTGCCGATCGGCGTGTACGTCGTGGTCGTGCGCACGTTGTTGAGCGTGTCCACGACCGTCGGCGGCGTGTACTGGTGACGGATCCAGTTGACGCCCGCTTCGCTCGCCGCGTCGGCCGAGTAGAACGAACGCGAGCCGACGTACTCGGAGAACGAGGTGCGCTTCTCGGACACGACGACCGCCACGATCACGATCGCGATGACCGCCAGGATCGCCAGCGCGCCGAGCGCCATCACCATCGCGGACCCGCGCTCGCTGGACTGCCGCTGCTTCATGGTCGACTCCTCGAAGGACATTCGGGGCTGCGCCGCTCAGCGGTTGCGGAGCGTGACGCGGGTGGTGAGCGTGACGGGGGCGGCTTCGCCCTCGACCGCGGTGAGCGAGATGCCGATCGAGCGCACGAGCGCCGCGTTCGTCGCATCGAGCGGCAGCGTGGTGATCGGGTTGTTGGCGGCGTCGAAGTAGCTGATGCGGAAGTCCGTGATGCCGGACATCACGGCGACGGACCCGGTGCCGGGGTTGCGCATCAGGGTTCCGATCGAGTCCACGTACGTGTAGGTCACGTCCTCGGACGGCTCCGCGGTCTGCAGCGTGCCGTTCGCGTTCAAGTCGGCGCGCACGTGGACGGAGGTGCTGTCGCCCGACACGATGCCGACGATGCCGACGGGCGGAATGGTCGGATCGAGCCCGGCCTGACGCAGCTCGGTCGTCAGGAGGGACATCGCCTGGCGGGAGGTCGCCTGCACGTCGGCGCGCGCGGACGTGCGCGTGCCGAGGCGCGTCGAGGAGAACAGGATCGCGGTGAGCGCGGCGGCGACGAGCGCGAAGATGCCGACGGCCACCATCAGCTCGACGAGGGTCATGCCGGCTTCGGGCCGGCGACGGGCGCGGTTCAAGGGTTCCCTCCTCATCGCAGCGCGAGCCGGGTTTCGAGCTGGAGCGAGGTCGTGTCCCCCGATTCCGTCCAGCTCACCGTGACGAGGACGCGCTTCATGTCCACGTCGGCCGAGTCCACCTGCGTGGTCCAGTTCATTCCGTCCGTGACGCCGGTGTCGGAGACCGCGATCGAATAGCCGGCGGCGCGGGCGATCTCGATCTGCTGCTGCGCGACCGACAGCGCGCGCGAGCGGCGGCCGGTCTTGTAGACGTCGTTCGACGACCGCGTCTGCACGCCGGAGAGGGCGAGCACGCCGACGGCGAGGATGATCAGGACGACCATCAGTTCGACGAGCGTGAAGCCCGCCGCGGCGTCGCGGCGCGGAGCCGTGCGCGGGTCAGTCACGGGACACCCGCCCGCCGGTCGTGATCCGGACGATCTTCGAGCTGCCGCCGTGCGAGACCGTGAACGTCGCGGCCTCGTTGAGTCCCCACGCGAAGAACGAAGTCGTATCGCGCGCGCCGAAGCGCAGTCCGCCCGCGAGCGTGCGGCTCATGACGACCGAGTCGGGCGACGTGCGCACGATCGAGTAGCGCGTGCTGTCGGTGCGCAGCTCGTAAGTCCGGCGCTGGCCGCTCGCGAGCGTGTGCGCGTAGTGGAGATCGCCCATGAGCGTGTTCGCCGCGCCGGACAGCCGGCTCGAGTTGATGAAGCCGGTGACGGTCGGAGCTGCGATTCCGGCGATGATGCCCATCACGACGATCGTGACCATGAGCTCCACGAGCGTGAATCCTCTGCTGTCGGGTCGACGCATCCTGTCGCTACCCCCGCGTTACACGTCCGAAACAGGCCGCGCGTGCTTCGTCCAGGAAGCCGAACGGTTTGGCACCGCAGGAATCGCAAGCCCGGTGCCACGGGTCATTACGGCGAAGTAACGGCGCTCGCGGCGTCGCGTTCGTGCGGAACGCACGTCCGCGCGCGCCGAATCGTGCAGGGTGCGCGGCGCGGAGGCGGCCGCGCGTTCGCGCGAGCGCGTGAATCGCACGCCGCGCGCGAGCGCTTTGCGCGGTGGGCGACGCGCGAAACGAACGCCGCGCGAGCCCCAAAGCGCGCGTGCGAGCCGGCCCCGGAGCCGCTTGGGAGGCGGGGGCCGCTCGTGCCATCATCCGCGCCCCATGATCTATTTCGACCACAACGCCTCCACGCCCGTGCGTCCCGAAGTGCGCGCGGCGATGGCGGACGCGCTCGAGCGCTTTCCGGCGAACCCATCGAGCCTGCACCGCGCGGGCCAGGCGGCACGCGCCGAGGTCGAGCGTGCGCGCGAGCGCGTCGCGGCACTCCTCGGCGCGCCGCCTGAGCGGATCGCGTTCACGAGCGGCGGCACCGAGGGCGACCACGCGGCGCTCGTGGGCGCGGCGCTCGCGCTCGAGGCGCGCGGCCGCACGCTCGCGTTCTCGCCCATCGAGCACCACGCCGTGCACGGCGCCGGCGACCTGCTGCGCCGGCTCGGATTCGGCGCCGCGCACCTGCCCGTGCTGCCGGCGGGCTTCGTCGAGCCGTCCGCCGTCGAGTCGCTGCCGCCGGACTGCGCGCTCGTCTCGTTGATGCTCGCGAACAACGAGACCGGTGTGCTCCAGCCCGTCGCCGACGTCGCGCGCCGGGCGCACGCGCGCGGCGTGCGCGTCCACTGCGACGCGGTGCAGGCGGCGGGGAAGGTGCCGGTGGACCTGGACTCGCTCGGCGCCGACTACCTCGTGGTCTCGGCCCACAAGCTCGGCGGACCGAAGGGCGTCGGCGCGCTCGCGCTCGCGGCCGACGCGCCGTTCGAGCCGCTCTTCCGCGGCAGCGGACACGAGCGCGGGCGGCGCGGCGGCACCGAGAACGTCGCGGGCATCGTCGGCTTCGGCGTCGCGGCCGAACTCGCCGCGCGCGAACTCGGCACCGAGTCGGCGCGCCTGCTCGCGCTGCGCGAGACGTTCGAGCGCGGTCTGCTCGCCGCGGTGCCGGACGCCGTGATCCACGGCGCGCGTGCGCCGCGGCTGCCGAACACGGTGAACGCCTCGTTCCCTGGGGCGCGCAGCGACACGCTGCTGCTCGCGCTGGATGCGCGCGGCGTCGCGGTGTCCGCCGGCGCGGCGTGCGCGAGCGGCGCCGTCGAGCCGTCGCCGGTGCTCGCCGCGATGCAGGTGCCGCGCGAACTCGCCGTGTGCGCGCTGCGCTTCTCGATGGGGCGGACGACGACCGGCGACGACGTCGCCGCCGTGCTCGCGGCGCTCGCCGACGCCGTGCGCGCGGTGCGCGCCGCGGGAGCGCCGGCGTGACGCGCGCGCGCTTGCTCGCCGCGATGAGCGGCGGCGTGGACTCGGGCGTCGCCGCCGCGCTGCTCGCCGAGCAGGGCCACGACGTGACCGGCGTCACGCTCAAGCTGTGGTGCTACGGCGCGAGCCCCGTGAGCGAGCGCGCGTGCTGCACGCTGGACGCGATCGAGGACGCGAAGCGCGTCGCGCGCCGGCTCGGATTTCCGCACTACGTCGTCGAGGCCGAGGACGTGTTCCGCGCCCGCGTGCTGCAGCCGTTCCTCGACGACTACGCGCACGGCCGCACGCCGTATCCGTGCGCGCTCTGCAACCAGCACCTCAAGTTCGGCGACCTCGTCGCGCGCATGGACGCGCTCGGCCGCGACGCGCTCGCGACCGGGCACTACGCCCGCGTCGAGCGGACTGCGGACGGCGCGTGGGCGCTGTTGCGGGCGCGCGACCCGGCGAAGGACCAGAGCTACGCGCTCGCGCTCGTGCCCTACGCGACGCTCGGACGCGTGCGCTTTCCGCTCGGCGAACTCACGAAGGCCGAGGTGCGCGAGCACGGCCGCCGGCTCGGGCTCTCGCTGTGGGACAAGCCCGAGAGCCAGGACCTGTGCTTCGTTCCGGACGGCGACTACGCCGGCTACGCCGTCGCGAAGCTCGGCGAGACGCGCGGCACCGCGCCCGGCGCGTTCGTGGACGCGGCGGGGCGCACGCTCGGCGAGCACCGCGGCATCCTCCACTACACGATCGGACAGCGGCGCGGACTCGGCGTCTCTTCACCCGAGCCGCTCTACGTGCTCGGCATCGACGCGGCGTCGAATCGCGTGACGCTCGGCCCGCGCGCCGCACTCGCCGCGCCGGCGCTCGAGACCGAGCGCGTGAACTGGCTCGTGCCCTCGCCGCCGGACGATGCGTTCCGCGCCGACGTCCGGATCCGGTCGGCCCACGCGGCCGCGCCGCCGTCCTCGCGCGGTGCGAGCGTCGAGGTGCGCTTCGACGTCCCGCAGACCGCGGTCACGCCCGGACAGCTCGCGGTGTTCTACGACGGCGAGCGCGTGCTCGGCGGCGCGGCGATCCGCCGCGCGCTCGCGTGAACGCGCCGGCCCCGCTCGCGACGCGCGC
>JBGAOA010000065.1:0-23209 GCA_044222065.1 Candidatus Eiseniibacteriota bacterium | reverse complement strand
TCGCGTCGCACGCGGCGATCGTGACCGCGTCGTGGTCGCCGCCGGGATAGGCGAGCCCGGCCGGACGCGAGCCGAGCCGGCGCTCGATGCGTTCGACGGACCCCGCGATCTCCTCGCGCTGCGACTCGGGCAGATGGAGGCTCAGGTACGGGTGGTGCAGCGTGTGGGCGCCGACCTCCATGCCGCGCTCGAGGAAGCGCGCGGCCTCCTCCCACGACGCCCATTCCGCGGGCGCGGGCTCGCGCACGCCGAGCGCGTCCCGCAGCCGCTCGAGCCGGGCGTCCTGCTCGGCGAGCGGCACGCGCAGAAGGGGCAGGATCGCGCGCAGCGCGGCGGCGCGTCCCGCCGGCGAGTCGGCTTCGATCGCGACGGCCACTCTGCCGAACTCGACGCGCGCGCGCGGCTTCGCGGCGCGCTCGAGCGCGTGGACGAGCACGTCCCACCACGGCGCGCGCCCCTCGTCCATGAGCCCGGCCGTCAGGTAGAACGTCGCCCGCGCGCCGTGGCGCTCGAGGATCGGAAGCGCGCGCGTGACGTTGTCCCGGTAGCCGTCGTCGAACGTGAACGCGACCGCGTGTCCCGGGCGGCCCTCGGCGAGCCGCGCGAGCCCCTCGGCGACCGTGAGCGGCGCGCGCCCCGCGCGCGCGAGCAGCGCGACCTGCGCTTCGAGCACGCGTTCGGCCACGCCGAGCCGGTAGAGCGGCCGCTCGCCGTCGGCGTACACGCGGTGGTGGCGGACGATCGTCAACCCCGGGCGCGCGCGAGTGCGTTCGCGGTGCGCGAGGCTCGCGAGCCAGCGGACGAGGCGGCCGTTCACGCCGTCTCCTCCGCGCGCTCGACGACGCGCGAGTTCACGAGCGCGCACAGCATCCAGAAGTTGCCCGTGATGATGATCGGGAAGAACCGGTCGCCGAACGCGCAGCACAGCGCGAGCACGAGCGTCGCCGCGCGCAGGCCGATGCCGAGGTGCCGGTCGAACGCCGTCGCGGACGCCGCCTCGCCCGCAGCGCCGAGCGACCAGCACTTCCACAGCAGCAGCAGGAACAGCGCGAGGCCGAACACGCCGAGCTCGCCGAGGAATCGCAGGTAGGTGCTGTGCGCGGAATCCTTCACGGCGACGCCCATCGCGCTGCCGGCCTCGGGCAGCACGTAGCCGAGCCCGGTGAAGCCGACGCCGTCGATCGGGTGCTCCGTCACGACGTCCACGATCGCGCGCCACGTGTCCACGCGCAGCTGGGAGCTGGACTCGAGCGTGACGTCGTCCGTGCCGACGTCCTCGATCTGCGTGCCGAGGATGCGCTCTTTCACGTAGTCCGGCGTCCAGAGCGGCGAACTGATGAGCGCCGCGACGAGCACGAACGTCAGCAGCCGCGACGTGCGCAGCGCGACGTAGGCGATGCCGACGACGAGCGCGATGATCGCGCCGCGCGACACGGTCAGCAGCACGGCGACGCTGCCCGTCACCGTGGCGCCGAACAGCAGCGCCTTCTGCCACCACGGCCGCACGCCGGCCGCGATCGCGATCGCGAACACGCTGAAGAGCGCGAGGAACGCGCCGAGGTCGTTCGACTGGCCGTACGAGCCGACCGCGCGCCCGCCCTTGCCGATGCGCCCGTACGCGATCGTGACCGCCGCCTCGGCGACGAGCCCGACGACGATCGCCCAGCCGAGGCGCTTGCGCTCGGCGCCGCTGCGGACCATCGCGAGCGCGATGAAATACGTCGTGAACGTCATGCTGCAGCGGAACACCTGCGTCGCCGCATCCGCGGCGTTGTACGTGAACCCCGTCGGGAACGCGGCGCCGCGCACGACCGAGATCGCGGCCATCACGACGAGCGTGATGAGCCAGCCGTCGAGCTTGCCGCGCCGGAACACCGCCTCGCGCCGGAGCACGCGCGCGATCGCGAACGACGCGAACACCGAGAACACGAGGATGTTCAGCGGATTGACGCCCGGGATCGGCACCTTCGGCATCCACCCGAGGAACGGCGTCAGCACCGGCAGCGCGAGCAGGCCGAACTGCGGGCGCGACAGGATGCCCGCGACGAGCGCGACCGCGCCGAGGATCTTGATGAGCCGGTGCGGATCCTGGTCGAAGCCGTAGTCGAGCAGCACGAACAGTCCGACCGCGAACAGCGCGGCGCCGATGCCGAGAATCGGCATCAGGCTCGCGACGAGCGAGCGGGCGCCGCGGCGCGCCTCCTCGCGCACCGTGCCGACCGGGGCCGGACGCATCGGCCGGGGGGTCGTCGTCACGAGACGTGCCCTCCGGAAGCACGCACGACGATCCGGCGGTGACGCCCCATCGGCGCGACGACCTGGCGCTTGAGCGACGCTTCGGAGCGCAGCCGCTGGAGCAGCGCGTGCGGCAGCAGGCTCGCGCCCCAGAGCGCCGCGGTCGGCAGCGCGCGCTCCGGGAACAGCCACGCGCGGGCGAGTTCGGCTCGGGCGTCCGCGCCGCGGCCTTCGCGAAGCGCTGCGACCGCGAGCTTGTGGCGCGCGAGCGCGGCGCGGCGGCGCGCGGCGCGCCGCAGCGCGGGATCGAAGCCCGAATCCGCGGCGAGCCGCTCGAACAGCGTCGCGCTGCCCGTCAGCCGGCGCTCGAGCTGGCGCGTGAGGCCGCCGGGGCGGTGCTGGTAGCGCACGAGCGGCTGCGCCGACGCGCACGCGGGCGCGCGCCGCGCGAGCCGGATCCACAGCTCGATGTCCTCGGCGTGCGTCATGTCCTCGCGGAACCCGCCGAGCGCCTCGAGCGCGTCGCGGCGCGCGACGACCGACGACGTCAGCACGAAGTTCACTTCGAACAGCGCGGGCAGCGGCGAGCCGACGTAGCCGTCCTCGAGTTCGCCGTACTGCTCGATCCACGACGGCATCGTCCGGCCTTCGAGCGTGCGGAACGCGCCGTCCGAGAAGAACCACGCGCACTCGGGGTGGCGCCCGAGCAGCGCCGCCGCGGTCGCGAGCTTGTCGGCGCGCCACAGGTCGTCGGCGTCGAGGAACGCGATCCACGGCGCGCGCGCGGCGCGCCACGCGGCGTTGCGTGCGGCCGCGGCCGATCCGAAGCGTCCCGGGACGACGCGAACGCGGTCGCCAAAGCGTGCCGCGACCGCCGCCGCCGTGCCGTCCGAGGACGCGTCGTCCACGAGCACGACCTCGGCGGGCGCATGCGTCTGATCGAGCGCCGAGGCGAGCCCGTCCAGGACGTCGGGCATGCCGTCGTGCGACGGCACGCAGACCGCGAATTCGAACGCGGCGCTCACGCGCTCTCTCCCGGCGGCGCGCCGCGATCCACGGGCGCGAGCGGCCGGCGCACGTCGGAAGCGGCGCGGCGCAACGCGCGCGACGCCGCGAGCCGCGCGAGCAGCGGCGCGGGAGCGCGGCCGCGAGCGCCGAGACGAGCAGCACGCCCCAGGCCCGAGCGCGCGGCGCGCGCGAAGCGCTCGCCTCGGCCGCGCGGCCGTCGCGCAGGACGAGGATCGCGAGCTCGTACTCGAGCGCCGCCGCGCGCTCGGCGCCCGTGCGGCGGATCACCGGGTCGTCGCGCAGCGCGCCGCTCGCGAGCCGCTCCATGAGCGCGAGGTCGTCGGCGAAGCGCGCGTCCACGCGGCGCGAAAGCTGCCCGGGGCTGGACCAGTAGCCGATGAGCGGCTCCGCGAGCACGCCGCCCGGGAAGCGGGCCGCGAGCCGCAGCCACAGGTCGTAGTCCTGCGACCACGCGAAGCGCGTGTCGAAACCGCCCACCGCCTCGTACGCGCCGCGCTCGACGAGCATCGAACTCACGAGCGGGAAGCAGCGCTGGGCGAGCGGCGCGAGCAGGTCGCCCGTGCGGTCGGCGAGCGGATCGAAGTAGTCGGCGAGCCACGACGCGCGCAGCACGCCCTCGGCGGCGACGTACTCGCCATCGGTCGTGCACCAGCGCACCTCCGGATGGCGAGCGAGGAATTCGAGCTGGCGTTCGAGCTTGGCCGGCTTCCACCAGTCGTCCGCATCGAGCGGCGCGATCCAGTCGCCCGTGGCCGCGGCGAACGACGCGCGCCGGCTCTTCGTGAGGCCGCCGTGCGGCAGGCGCAGCAGCTTCACGCGCGCGCCGTAGCGGCGCTCGACGAGTTCCGGCGTGCCGTCGGTGGAGCCGTCGTCGGCGACGAGGATCTCGTCCGGAAGGCGCGTCTGCGCGAACACGCTGTCGAGCGCGCGTTCGATGCACCACGTGGCGTTGTACGCCGTGATCGCGAGCGTCACCTTCACGTCACGCCCCTCCCACGGCGGCGGGCGCCCGGCCGAAGAGTCCGGCGAGCGCGCGGCCCCAGCGGCCGCGCTCGCGCGGCCCGATGCCGTAGCGCCACGCGACGAACGCGAACGCGAGCCAGCACAGCGCGCACGCGGCGAGCACCGGCACCCAGCCCTCGGGGCGCCACAGGAAGCGGAGCGCGAGCGCGGGCGGCACGAACGCCGCGCCGACGAGGCCCGGCTGCACGAGGCCCTCCCACGCGTAGCGGCGGATCGGCAGCGCGAGCGCGCGGCACGCGTACACCATCGTCGCGACGCCGGCGACGAGCACGAGCGGCACCGCGGTGCCGAGCGCCACGCCGACGATGCCGAGCGGCTTCGCCCACCACACCGACAGCGCGAGGTTCAGCAGCGCGTTCGTGAGCGACAGCGCGACGACGCCGCGGTGACGGCTCACGCCGAAGAGCAGCGCCGACGCGGTCGCCTCGGGCAGCGAGAGGAACGTCGGCAGCGTGAGCGTGAGAAGCACGGGGAACGCGGCGCGCGCGAGGTCGGCCCCGACCCAGGCGCGCAGGAACGCATCGCCGAAGAAGCACAGCCCGAACAGGACCGGCCAGCTCACGAGCACCGAGTACTTGGAGCCGGTGATGAGCAGATCGTGCAGGCGGTCCGCCTCGCCCTTCGCCTCCATCTCGCTCGCGGTCGGCGACAGCACGAACGTGGCCGAGTGCACGAGCGAGCGCGCGTTCTCGACGAGCCCCGACGCGATCGCGAACGGCGTCACGAGCGCGGCCCCGAGCATGCGGGTGATGACGAGCGAGTCGGTCTGGAACGCGATGCTCATCGCGAGCGCGCCGAGGAACGCGACGCTCGAGTACGAGCCGATGAGCCCGAAGTACTCGCGCGACACGAACGCCGCGCCGTAGCGCAGCTTCGGCAGCAGCCGGTGCGCGTACCACCACGACAGCGCGTGACCGAGCAGGTTCATCGCGAGCGACGCCCACGCGAGTTCGACGAGTCCGCCGCCGGTCTTGAGCACGACCACGAACGCGACCGCGCGCAGCAGCGCGACGAGCACGCCGATGCCGTTGCCGATGTCGTAGCGCTGAAGCCCCGAGAGCACGGCGCCGTAGACGCCGAACGGGAAGCCGACCGCGACCGACGCGCCCGCGACGAGCACGACCTGCGCCATCTCGGCCGAGCGCGCCGGGTCCACGCGGAACCACGCCGAGAAGTTCGCCGCGACGACGACCGAGGCGACCAGCACGAGGCCGCCGACGCCGCCGAACAGCGCGAGCGCGGTGTTCACCGTGCGCGACAGGCCGTCCTCGTCGCCGCGCGCGTGATCGCGCGACAGGTAGCGGACGAGCGACGGGCGCAGGCCCTGGTCGAACAGGCCGAAGTAGCCCGTCAGCGAGAACACCGTGACCCACAGCCCGTAGTCGCGGTCGCCGAGGCCCCGGACCATGATCGGCGTGATCACGAAGCCGATCACGCCGCTCAGGACGAACCGGAGATAGTTCGTGACGACGTTCTTGAGGACCCGGACGCTACGCACCGCGTCTCCCTCGTGGTGGGCGGGATGCGCGGGGCGTCACGACTCCCCGCCCATCGCCTCCGTCGAGTAGCCGTAGTAGTTCGTGCGGTAGCCGTAGTAGGTCGGCAGGATCTCGCCGGCGTCGTTGAGCAGCACGCCGAGCACGTTGTCGTTGGCTTCCCGCTGCACGCGCACGCCGTATTCCGCCGCCTTGCGGACGGTGCTCCCCGCCTTGATCACGTAGAGCACGCCTTCGACCATGCGGCCGAGGATGAGCGAATCGGGCACGGCGAGGTTCGGCGCCGAGTCGATGAGCACGTACGGATAGCGCGCCGAAGCTTCCTTGAGGAACCACTCGATGCCGTCGTGGTCGAGCAGCTCGCCGGCCGGGCGCTCGCTCTTGCCCGCGGGCAGGAAGTCGAGGTGCGGCAGCACCGTTCCCCGGATGAAGCGCTCGTCGAAGTTGCGCTGCTGGAGCATCTGCGCGAGCCCCCAGCTCGAACTCGGGATGCCGAGCGCGCGGTGCAGCGCCGGGCTGCGGAGATCGAAGTCCACGACGAGCAGCCGCTCGCGCATCTCGCGCGCGAGCGTGATGCCGAGGCACGCGCTCGTCGTCGTCTTGCCCTCGCCGCGGGTCGCGCTCGTCACGAGCAGCGTGCGCGGCATCGCGCGGGCGCGGGCGCGGGCGAGGTTCAGGTAGATGCGCCGGAACTCGAGCCCGAGCGACGATTCGACCTGCAGCCGCTGCAGCAGCCCGGCGTCGCGCGGCGCGGGCAGGCCCGGCGTCCCGCGCGGACGGCGGCGGTCGCGTTCGAGCTCCTCGACGCGCGGCACGGCGCCGAGCACGGGCAGCCCGAGCAGGTTCTCGACCTCGTCCGCGTCCTTCATGGACTGGTCGTGCTGTTCGACGACCACGACCGCGCCGACGCCGACCATCGCGCCCGCGAGGAACGCGAGCAGGATCAGGACCGGCCGGTTCGGCTTGCCCGGCGAGGTCGGCAGGTTCGCGGGCTCGAGCACCGAGAAGCGGCCCGACAGCCGCGCGTTCTCGAACGCTTCCGAGATCTGCGAGGCGACCGACTGGGTGAGGAACGAGTTGTAGAGCGTCTGCGCGTTGTCCACGTCCTGCTGGAGCCGGGCGATCGAAAGATCGCGGTCGGGGCCCGACACGACCTGGGACTCGTACTGCGCGATCTGTCCCGCGAGGTACGCGCGCCGCCCTTCCTTCGACTGCAGGTCGGCCTGCGCGAGCCGGTAGCGCACGACGAGGTCGCGCGCATCGGGCGCGAGCCCGGGCAGCGCGCTCGCCGCGGAAGTCTGCAGGGCGATTTCGAGCTCGGCGACCTTGCGCGCGATCGCGAGCCGTACGGGGCCGTCGCCCGCGCCGGTGAGCATGCTCGCGGCGAGCTGGCGCTCGAGGCCCGAGAGCTGCGCGACGAGCGCGTTCGACTCGGGCGTCGAGATCGCGACCGGGTCGTTGTCGCGCACGCGGCCGCCGAACTGGCTGCGCAGCTCGGCCACGCGTCCGCGCTGGTCCTCGGTCTCCATCTGCGCCTGGTCGGTGAGCGTGCGCGCGAGCAGGAGGTTGTTCGGGTTGATCGCGGAGCCCGCGACGCTCGTCGCGATCGAGGCGCGCTTCGCCGCCTCGAGCCGCGCGACGGCCTCCTCGAGCTTGCGCTTGTAGATCTGCTGCTGCTCGACGCTGAACTCCTGCGTCGCGCGCACCGCCTCAATCTGCGCGGCCTTGGACGAGATCACGAATTGGTTCGCGACGCTCTCGGCGAGCCGCTGGGCGCGCTTCGGCGCGAAGTCGCCGACGATGATCGTGAACACGTCGCCGCGCTCCCGCCGCACGCTCACCGCCTGGCGCAGGTATTCGACGAGGTAGCCCTCGAGCGCCTCGTCCTCGCTCGCCCCCGTCGCGACGCGCGATTCCTTCTTCGCCCAGGCGCGCGTCGCCGGGTCGGAGAGCACGCCGCTCGCCGTGATGACGCCGCGCAGGAACAGCGAACTCTGCACCTGGCTGCGCATCACCTCGGCCTGCTGGTCCGCCGCGCTGCCGTCGCCGACGATGCCGCCGAGCGGCCCCGCGAGCTTGGTCGCGCGCTCGAGCCGCAGCTTCACGCCGCTGAAGTAGATCGGCTGGAGCAGGAACGCCGCCGCCACGCCCGCGAGCGTCGCCGCCGCCCACGGCAGCAGCAGCAGCCACTTGCGCCGCGCCAGCATGCGCGCGAGCTGCGGAAGATCGAGCGAGGCGTGCCCCGCCTTCGGTTCGTGCGTCGAGCTCATTTCGTCTTGTTGTCGAGATAATCCACGAGGATCGCGACGTTGACGAGGTCGCGCGACAGCGCGAGCGCCTGCGTCAGCACCGTGCCGAACGTGGCTCCGCGCCGCGAAACGTACAGCACGTCGCCGGGCTTCACTTCGACGACGCGGCTCGCGCCGCGCGCGAGCACGTCCTGCAGGTCGATCGTGCTCACCTGCTGGCCGTCGCCGCGCACGTTGACGATCTTGACCTTCGCGAGGTCGCCGTCCTTCGTCGTGCCGCCGGCGAGCGCGAGCGCCATCCACGCGTTCGTGCCGGGGCCCGCCTGGTAGATGCCCGGCTTCTGCACCTCGCCGAGCACCGCGAAGCCGTCGCCGGGCGCGGCGGCGTACGCGCCGACGAACGACTGCAGGAACAGCACGTCGCCGGGCATGAGCTTCGGCAGCGACGTGATGTCGCCGGTGCGCTGAGCGTTCAGCACGTCCACGCTGCGCGTGCCCTTGCCCTCGCCCTCGCGGCGGATCAGCTGCACGCGCGTGAGGTCCGAGCCCGGAACGGCGCCGCCCGCGGTCGTGATCACGGTGAGCAGGTCGGGGATCTCTTCGAAGCCGTACCGGCCGGGCGCGTTCACCGCTCCCGTCACGTAGATGCTGTGGCTCATGAAGCGCGTGACGGTGACGGTCACGCTCGTCGTCTGCCGCAGGTAGGCCGAGAGCCGGTCCGCGAGCCGGTCGCCGAGCTGCTTCGGGGTGAGGCCCGAGGCGGCGACCTCGCCGATCGGCGGGAACGCGATCGAGCCCTCCTTGCCGATCGTGACGCGCTTCTCCATCTCGGGATGCAGCCACACCGAGATGCTGAGTTCGTCGTCCGTACCGAGCACGTAGTCGGCGGCGCGCGCCTGCGGCGCGGACAGCGCGAGCGCGAGCGCGACTGCGGACAGCCAACGCGAGGCGAGCTTCATCGGGTCACTCCTTTGACCGCGGAGGCGGCTTCGACTTCGGCCTCTGCCGGAGCCTCCGTTCGGACGGGCGGATGGGAACGCTCGCGACGGAACACCTCCGCCGCGGTGCGGAACAGCGTGCGAACGTCGAGGACCCAGCTGCGGTGCTCGACGTAGTGCAGGTCGTAGTGAACGCGGCGCCGGATGCACTCCGGAGTGTCGTCCGGACAGCCGGCGAGCTGCGCGAGGCCCGTGACGCCGGGGAGCACGCGGAAGCGCCGCTCGTAGTCGGGGATCACGCCGCGGCAGCGCAGCGCGAGGTCCTCGCTCTCGGCGCGCGGGCCGACGAGCGCCATCTCGCCGCGCAGCACGTTCAGCAGGTACGGCAGCGCGTCGAGCCGGCGACGGCGCACGTAGCGCGACACGGGCCCGTTGTCCGGCGCGAATCGCAGGCACTGGATGCGCTGGCCGAGCAGATCCTGTGTGCGGCGCTCGATGCTGCGCCGGTCGATCGCGGGATTCGCGCGGCCGCGGCGGCGCTGACCGAGGCGGCGCGACCGGCCGATTCGCGACTCGGCGACGTACAGGTCGCGGCCGGTTCGCCGCGCCTCGAACCACAGCAGCAGCCACAGCGGCGAGGCGACGACGAGCAGCAGGATCGCGGCCGCCGAGTGCGCCCACGCGACGAGGCGCTCGCCCCAGTTCGCGATGCGGTCGCGCGCCGGACGCTCCCCCGCGATGCCGGGCAGCTCGACGACCGGCTCGGCGTCGGCGCGCACGGGCGCCGCGGCGCCGTCGAATCGCGGCTCCACGTACTCGGGCACGATGACGTGCAGCTGGCGCTTCACGGACTCGGGATCGCCGTCCACGGCGAGCCGCTCGAGATCCGACACTTCGCCGAGCAGCAGCGATTCCTCCTTCGCGTGCAGCTCCCAGACGAGAATGCGCTCGTGGCGCGTGATGCGCGTGCGCTCCGTGTCGGAGTGCAGCTCCTCGTAGAGCTTCTCGCCCGGGCGCAGGCCGGTGAACTGGATCTCGATGTCGTCGCCCTCGCGCAGGCCCTGCATGCGGATGAGCTGCCGCGCGAGGTCCACGATGCGCACCTGCTCGCCCATGTCGAGCAGGAACACTTCGCCTCCGCGGCCCATGGCGCCCGCCTGCAGCACGAGCCGCACGGCCTCGGGGATCGTCATGAAGTAGCGGCGCGCCTCGGGATGCGTGACGGTGATCGGTCCGCCGCGCGCGATCTGCTTCTGGAACAGCGGAATGACCGAGCCGTCGCTGCCGAGGACGTTGCCGAAGCGGACGGCGACGTAGCGCGTGCGGCTACGCGCGGCGCGCGCCTGGAGCAGCATCTCGCACACGCGCTTGGAGGCGCCCATCACGCTCGTCGGATTCACCGCCTTGTCCGTCGAGATGAGCACGAACTTCACGACGCCGAAGCGGTCCGCGAGCTCGGCGAGGTTGCGAGTGCCGACGACGTTGTTGAGCACGGCCTCGCGCGGGCTCACTTCGAGCAGCGGCACGTGCTTGTGCGCGGCCGCGTGGAACACGACGCTCGGCTTGAAGCGCCGGAAGGCGAGCTCCAGCCCGGCGTGGTCCTTGATGTCGGCGACGAGCGGGTGCAGCGACAGTTCGGGGTGGGCGGCGGCGATCTCGTTGTGGATGAAGTACAGCCCGTTCTCGGCGTGGTCGAGCAGGACGAGCGACGCCGGCGCGAAACCCGCGACCTGGCGCACGAGCTCGGACCCGATCGAGCCGCCCGCGCCGGTCACGAGCACGTGCTGGCCGCGCAGGAACTCCGCGAGCTCGCCGAGATTCAGGTGCACGGGCTGTCGGCCGAGCAGGTCCTCGATGCGCATGTCGCGCATCTGCGCGAGCGCCGGGCGCCCGTGCTGCAGGTCGGAGAGCCCGGGCAGCGTCTTCACGCGCACGTTCGCCTCGGCGCAGAAGCGCGCGATCTCGCGCACGACCTTCGCGGGCATGTCGGCGTCCGAGACGATCACCATCTCGACGCGCTGTTCCTCGAGCACCGCGGGCAGGTCGGCGATCGTGCCCCACACGCGCACGCCCTCGACGAGGTGCCCGGTGAGTCGCTGGTCGTCGTCGATGAACCCGACCGGGTTCAGCACCTCGGGGCCCTCTTCGGGCGCGCGCCGCATCTCCTGCACGAGGTGAACGCCGGTGTGGTCGGCGCCGACGACGATCGTGCGCAGCGCGCGGTGCGGCACGGGGCCGAGCACGCGCTCGCGCGAGATGCGCCACGCGAAGCGGGCGCCGCCGAGCAGAACGAGCTCCCACAGCCACACCATCACGACGAGGCTGCGCGGGAAGAGCAGCTCGGGGACGAACACGAGGATGCCGACGAGCGCCGCCGCCGACAGCGTGACGCCCTTGAAGACCTGGAACAGCGTCACCGTGCTCGCGTAGCGCCACAGGCCGTGATAGAGACCGGCGAGGAAGTAGCCCGCGAGCGACAGCAGCGTGAACCACGGCGCCACCTGGAGGTAGCCGTCCCAGTAACGCGCCGGAACGTCGCCCTCGAAGCGCAGCCACAACGACAGCAGGTACGCGATCTGGACGAGCACCGTGTACCCGAGCGTCAGGACGACGAATCGTGGGACTTTCTTCAGCCGCATCTCAGGCCTGCCGCCTCGAGGACCGATCGCGAACGCGCGGACGAGCGAAACGCCGCCTCCCCGGCGGCCGGCCGGGGCGCGAACGAGCGCGCTCGATGGAACGTGTCGAAGGGAAATCTAGCCCTGCCCGCGGCGGAACCAGCGAGGTTCATGCCGGAAGCGGTGGCTGCGGCCTCGGAGCGGCTGCGGCACGGCAGCGCGAGGCCGACGACGTGGGGATGGCCGTCGGGGTTGACAGGGACCTCCATCCGGGTATGAGTTTGACCCGGCTGTGCAGTTGGGAAGGCGGCATATTAGGCAGCCGACCAAAAACGTGTCAAGCAAAAGACCTGTAATGCCTTAGGCGCTCACTCGGATGCAATTTGCGAGCGTCACCGCGAAAAACGCCGCGCCGACGGATGCGCCGAAGCGGCGCGTTCCCCCGGCCGAAACGATTCCCGAATCGACGGTTCTCCGAGGAGGTTGCCGAATGGAAGTCTCGTCCGCCGCGCTCGAGGCGCGGATCCAGCGGCTCGAAGGTGGCCAGCGCCGGCTCATGGGCGTCCTGTTCATGGCGCTGCTCCTGGTGGTGGCGCTGCTCGCCTGGCAGTTCCTTCCCGTCCACTCCGTGGTCGAGGCGCGGCGCTTCGTCGTGAAGGATTCGAAGGGGCGAGAGCGCGGAGAATGGACCGCGTTCCCGGACGGCGCCGTGGGGCTGCGCCTCAACAACGTCCAGGAGAAGGCGCGCACGTTCCTGCGGCTCGGAGCCGACGGCCGGGTGATGCTGCGCCTCACGGACGAGCGCGGCGTCAATCGCCTCGAGCTCGCGCTCGAAGAGGGCGGCACGCCGGCGATCTACCTCGCGGGACGCGACGGCGGCTCGCGCACGCTGCTGCGCGTCGCGGGCGAAGGCGGCGAAGAAGGCCTGATCGTGCGCGGCGCGGACGGCGGCGTGCGGCTGCAGGCGCCCTGACGGCCGCGGGACCGCGCGGAATCAGCGCAGAGGCGGCGCACCCTCGGCGCGCGTGCCGCGCCGCACGTAGGCCGTCACGATCGGCGAAACGATGAGGCCGCGCGCGCTCCCGAATCCCTGGTCGGGCCACGCGATCGACCTGCGCCATCGCGTCGAGTCCGCGAGCGAGTCGCACCACGCGGCCTTCACGACCGGGTCCTTGTAGAAGAACCCGCCGTCCACCGACGAGATGAGCACGACGTCGCGGCGCGGCGCCCGCGGCGCCTTCGACAGATCCTCGGGCGAGACGATCTCGATCGGCGTGCCCTTCGGCGGACGGGCCTGGAAGCGCGGATTGCCCGCGATCTCGAACGACGTGCCGGGCGGCAGCCGGCGCAGCCACGATTCGACGCGCACGCGCGTGTCGGCGAGTTGTACGCGCGCGAGGTCGGGTCCGCCGGGGACCCACGCGGCGACGAGTGCCACGGCGAGCGCCGCGCGAACGGCGCCGATTCGTCCCCAGCGCGCGAACGCGCCCTCCCAGCCCCGCAGCGCGAGCGGCACGACGAGCACGAGGAGCGGCAGCAGGAAGCGCGGGTAGATGTAGCCGATCGGCGCGAGGAATCCCGCGAGATAGAGCGCCGAGCCGACGGCGCGCGCGCCGAGCCCCGAGAGCTTCGGGCGCACGACGAACACGAGCGCGAGTCCGAGCAGCGCGGGCCAACCGAACGCGACCGGCATGAGTTCGACGAAACGCCGGGCCATCTGCGCGAGTCCGTCGGGCGTGAGCGGATACGTTCGCGGGTAGCGCGCGACGTGGAACACGAAGTCGTGATGCGAGCGCCAGCCGTCGAAGTGGAGCGGCAGCTTCCAGAGCAGCGCGTAGGTGAGCCCCGCGGCGGCGCACACGGCGAGCACGTGACGCAGCGCGGAGCCGGGCAGCGAACGCGCGCGCCACAGCGCGAGTCCGATCGCCGCGGCCGCGAACGGCGCCGCCTGCTCCTTCGAACAGACGGCGCACACGGCGGCGGCGGCCGCGGCCGCGAGCCCCGCTCGCGTCGAAGCGGATTCCGCGAGATGGAACGCGACGAACAGCCACGCCACGTAGAAGAGATCCACGTTCGAGGTGCGGGCGTAGTAGCAGAACGCCGCCGACCCCGTGAACGCGAGCGGCGCGAGCCACGGACGCCGAGCGCCGTCGGTGTGCGGTTCGCGCTCGACCTGCACGATCGACCACATCGCGAGCGCGAACGTGACGAGCCGAGCGAGGACGACGAGCAGGAAAACCGAGACGTCGGGGTGCGAGAAGCCCCACGGATACGTCGCGGAGGGCGCGCCGAGTTCACCTGTGAACCGGAAGAGCGCGAGGAACGGCAGGTAGACGAGCGCGACGAGGTAGTACGGCAGCGGACCGTAGGACGAGTACCACTGCGGTCCGAAATGCTGGCTCAGCCCCTTGAGCACGGACCCGGGCGCGATGTTGTCCACGTCCCACGAGTTCGGCTGGTGCGCGCCCCACGCGAGCGGAGCGAGCAGCACGATCCACGACGCCAACTGGGCGAGCGTGCGGGCACGCGACGGGTTCGAGGACATGCGGGCAGTATCGGCCGCTCGCGCGCGTCCGGCGAGCGGGTCCGCGGCGTTCAAACGACGACGCGCGCGTCGGGAACGCGCGCGTGAGATCGATCGAAGGTTGGTAGCGCTACGGGGATTCGAACCCCGGTCTGATGGCTGAGAACCACCTGTCCTAGACCCCTAGACGATAGCGCCACACGCCTGCTCTGCGGCCGAAGCGGGCGGCAATCTAGCGAGCGCTCGCGCGCATCGTCAAGATTCGCAAAGCACGCGAGGCCGTTCGAGACGAACGGCCTCGAGGACGTGGCTGCCCGGCAAGGATTCGAACCTCGACTAACTGGTCCAGAGCCAGTCGTGCTACCGTTACACCACCGGGCAATGCAAAGCGGGCCGGCACACTAGCAAACCGCCCCGAACGTGGCAAACCGAGGCCGGCAGCGGTGTTCCAGCCTTTCAGCGCGCCGCCGAAACGCGCGCCGCCGCCGCTTCGAGCCGGGCGACCGCCCGCTCCCTCCCGACGAGCCACATCACCTCGAAGATGCCGGGGCTCGTTGCTCGCCCAGTGAGCGCGACGCGCGCCGCACCGATCAACTCCCCCGCTTTGCAGCCGAGTCGTGCGGCGAGCGCGCGCGTCTCGCGTTCGAGCGATTCGAGATCGAAGGGCTCGAGCGTGCGCAGCACCGAGGCGAGCGCCTCGAGCTGAGGTCCGGCCTGGGGCCGCTGCTCCAACGCTCGCCACGCGTCGGGATCGGGATCGAGCGCGTCGCCGAGCGCGAACGCACCGACCGTCTCGGCGTCGGCGAGCGTCTTGAGCCGCTCCCCGAGCGCGCGAACGAACGTGCGCCGCCATTCCGACGTCCTCGACGACAGGTCCACGCCGCGCGCGGCGAGGAACGCGGCGAGCCGGGCCTCGCGCTCGGATTCGTCGAGCCGCTTCAGGTGCTGCGCGTTCACCCACTCGAGCTTCTCGAGGTTGAAGATCGCCGGGTTCGCGCCCACGCGCTCGAGCGTGAACTTCTCGACGAGGTCCGGGAGCGAGAACAGTTCCTGCTGCCCGTCGTAGCCCCAGCCGAGCAGCGCGAGGAAGTTGTCGATCGCCTCGGGCACGTAGCCGAGATCGCGGAACGCTTCGACCGACGTCGCGCCGTGACGCTTCGAGAGCCGCGAACCGTCGGCGCCGAGGATCATCGGGACGTGCGCGAAGACCGGGGGCGTCCAGCCGAACGCGGCGTACAGCAGCAGCTGACGCGGGGTGTTCGAGATGTGGTCGTCGCCGCGCACGACGTGCGTGATCTCCATCGCGCGGTCGTCCACGACGCACGCGAAGTTGTAGGTCGGAAGCCCGTCCGCGCGCAGCAGCACGAAGTCGTCGAGCAGTTCGTTCTGGAATGCGATGCGGCCGCGCACGACGTCGTCCCACGCGCTCTCGCCCGCGGGATCGAGCGCGTACCGCACGGCGTGCGCCTCGCCCGCCTCGGCGCGGCTTGCGCTCTCCCCGGCCGCGACGCCGCGGCAACGGCCGTCGTAACGCGGCGCCTCGCCGCGCTCGGCCTGCGTCGCGCGCCGCGATTCGATGTCGTCGGGCGTGCAGAAGCACCGGTACGCGCGGCCGGCCGCGAGCAGCTCCGCCGCGCGAGCGTGATAGAGCGCCCGGCGCTGGGCCTGGAAGTAGGGTCCGTGCGGGCCGCCCACGCCCGGTCCCTCGTCCCACTCGAGCCCGAGCCAGCGCAGGCTCGAGAGGATCGCGCGCACGGAGTCCTCGGTGGAGCGCGCCGCGTCCGTGTCCTCGATACGCAGCACGAACGCGCCGCCGCGTCCGCGCGCGAAGAGGTAGTTGTAGAGCGCGGTGCGTGCGCCTCCGACGTGCAGGAATCCGCTCGGACTGGGCGCGAAACGGACGCGAACGCTCATGGATTCGGCCTCCCGGTGATCGGCGAAGGCGGCGACGTTCCGGAGGCGCAGGCGCGATGGTCAAGCGCCTCGCGCCCGAACGCACGACGCCGCCGGAGGCGGGGCCCGCGGCGGCGTCGGCTGCGTCGCGTCAGCGGACGACGATGACCTTGCGCGCCTCGCTCTTCGCTCCGACCGCGAGCCGGAGGAAGTACACGCCGTCGGAAACGCGCGCGCCCGCGTCCGTCGTCAGGTTCCAGCGCGCGGTGTACTCGCCCGCGCGCGCGGGTCCGCTCGCGAGCGTCGCGAGACGGCGGCCGGCGAGGTCGAAGGCCGCGAGCTCGTAGCGCGCGCCGGCGTCCTCGGTCGGAATGCCGAACCGGACGAGCGCGAGGCTGCGCGTGGGATTCGGGCTCGGCGCGGCGAGCGACAGGCGGGCCGGAGCCGGCCCCTCCGTCGGCCCTTCGACGTCCACGAACGCGAGACTGCCCGTGAATCCCGTGCGGCGTGCGTCGTGGTGGAACTGCGGCCACGCCGGCGCGCCGACCGGATTGAACGGGAAGTCGTAGTCCCAGACGTAGAGGTTCTTGTCCCAGCTCGCGAGCACGATCTCGGTCTTGCCATCGGCGTCGCAGTCGCACGCCGCCGGCACGCCGCGGATCTCGGCCCCGACCTGGATCGGGAATCCCGGCAGGATCGACGCGTTGTTCCCGCTGAACGCCGTGAGCTGGCCGGTCTCGTCGCCCATGAGAATGTCGTTGATGCCGTCGCCGTTGAGGTCGGCGACGATCGGGCTGCTCTCGGACGCCCCTCCCGTGAGCGGGCTGTAGCGGATGTTCAGCCACGGGGCCTGGTAGACGCTGTTGCGGTTGACGACGTACAGGCCGCCGTTCGTGCTCGCGACGACGACGTCGGCGAAGCCGTCCATGTTCACGTCGGCGATCGCGGGCGACGGCTGCTTGCTCGTGCCGGCGATGCGCATCCACAGGCGCGTGCGGATCGAGCCGTCCGCGCGCACGACCCAGAGCGAGTCGATGCTCGAGACGACCGCGATGTCCATTTGCGTGTCGCCGGCGCCGTCCAGGTAACCGACCGCGACCGAGCCCGTGATGCTGCCGCCGAGGAAGCGCGGGAAGCCGGGCAGGTTCGTTCCGTTCGGGCGCCACGCGTAGAGCCAGCCGTCGGCGCCGCCGTACACGATGTCCTTCTGGCCGTTGTTGTCGAGATCGGCGATCGCGGCGGTGCCGAAGTTGAAGCTGCCGCTCAGCAGCTTGAACACGCCGAGCGTCGAGGGATTCGAATCGCCGTCGATCACCTCGGTGCCGTTCTCGCGCAGCGCGTAAATCTTGTTGCCGTTGGACCCGATCACGATCTCCATCTTGCCGTCGTTGTCGAGGTCTCCGAGCGCGGGCGCCGACCACATGCCGTCGGGGACGAGCACCGGCCAGCCCGGCCGCACGTTGCCCGCCAGATCGAACGTGTACACGCGCAGCGAATCCCAGGCGCCCGCGGCGATGTCGGCCACGTGGTCGCCATCGAGGTCACCGATCGAGCCGCCCGCCGCGTAGTACTCGCCTCGCAGCGTGAAGTCGCCCGACGTGGAGCCGCCGCCGTCGGCGTCGATCGGCGACGAGCCGTCGAGGTGCCAGACGAACAGCCGGCCCGAGCCCGCGACGATGTCCATCGGATAGCCGGGGTACAGGTGGTCGACCGCGACGGGCGCCGGCGTGAGGCGGTCCATCGCGATCGGGAAGATCGCGTGCAGCGGCGGATTCGTGTTCGCCTGCACGAACCCGGACAGTGCCGACTCGTTGCCGGACGAGTCCACCGCGGTGATCTTGTAGTAGTAGTAGGTCAGCGGGCTCAGGCCCTCGTCGAGGTAGTACGACGTGCGCTCGGTCGGCCGCCCGTTGACGCGCGTGTAGGTTCCGCCCGAGGTGGACGAGCGGTAGATGTAGTAGCCGCGCAGGTCGGCTTCCGGGCTGTGCTGCCACTGCAGCTGGATGTTCGTCGCTTCACCTCGGGCCGCGAGCGCCGTCGGCACTGTCGGGTACGTGGGGTCGATGCGCTGCACCGTGCGCAGGCCGTACTCGTCGTACAGGTAGAGCAGCGCGACGCCCGACGTCGTGTTGAAGCGCAGTGACAGGTCCTCGGCCACCGCGTCTTGACCGCTCGCGAGATCCACGACGGCCGCCGTGGAGTCGAACACGTCCACGTTCGGATCGAATGCGGCGACCGGGCGCAGGCGGGCGTAGATCCCGCGCGAGCGGCCGGTGCCGTCGTTCCGGACGCGCACGCGCAGCGTCACCGTCTCGCCCGGATCCGGAATGCCGTTGTTGTTGCCCGAGGGATCGAGTACGACGTGCGTGTACTGGCGAAGTTCGGCGGCGCGCACCGTCAGCTGGATCGAGCGCCGCACGAGATGTCCGGCATCGTCGCTCACGACGACGTCGAACGGCACCTCGCGCTGGTCCTCGACCGAGGTCGGCACCGTGATCCGGAAGCCCGCCGCGGGCAGCGCCGTGCCGCCCGCCCCGATCGAGCCGTAGCTCGCCGTTCCGATGCCGATCGAGATCGACGGATCCGTGGTCGAGAGCGACGCGACCACGTTGTTCGCCGCCGTGCCGCCGTGGTTCGCGACCGCGAGCGTGACGTCTACGGTTTCACCGGCGTCGACCGCGCCGTCCGCGTTGCCCAGCGTGCCGCCGAGCGCGTCGTCGTCGATCGTCGACGTTTCGAGTGACAGCACCGGCGCGACGGGGGCCGTGATCGAGAGCGTGGCCTGGTACGGACGGCAGTCGAACCCGGTGACCGTGAGCGTCAGCGTGCCGATCGAGTCCGGACGGACGTGGACGAGCGCGTTGCCCGCGCCGTCGGTGAGCGTCGTGCCGAAATCCACGCCGCCGATGTAGGCCGTCACGCGCGCGCCGTACAGGGGCTGGCCGCCGATGAGGACGTTCACCGCGAGGGTCGTGTCCGTGGCCGCCATCGTCGAGGCGTGGGCGACGGTCATCGTGCGGGGCTTGCCCGTGTACACCTGCAGTTCGGGATCGCCGAGCAGCAGCAGCGTCATCTGCGTCCAGCGGTTCACGCCGTCGGTCGTGGAGAAGCCGATGTAAGGCACCTTCTGCAGCGCCTGCGCCTCGCCGATCGTCGTGATGCTGTCCTGGTAGAGAAGCGTGAAGTACTCGGTCTGGTACGCGCGGCCGGCCGTCGGGAAGTCGAGGTTCGTCGAGCCGATGTTCGTCACCGCGCCGCCGCTCGTCGCCTGCATGAAGGCTTCGCCGATCGACGGGAAGTTGATCGCGTTCGAAGTGCAGTTGATGGCGTACAGGTTCGTCAGCCGGTTGCCGTTCGCGAGCGCGAGCGCGTCCTGGTTCGTCAGGCTCGCATCGCCGACCGACATCACGTTGCGGTAGCCGTGACCGACGTGCACCGCGACGTTCCAGCCCTTGTTGAGCGTGTCGATGACCGCCTGGCGCGATTCGGGGAACGAGCCCGGCGTCCACAGCGGATCGGTGTAGTTCTGGTACAGGCGCCGCACGAGCAGCGACGGATTCGTCGCGAGCACGGGCAGCACGTCCTCGACCAGCTCCGCGCCGTCGAGCGAAACACCGTCACCCGGCTGCCAGTCCTGCGGGAACAGCACCTCCGCGAAGAACAGCACCTTGTTCTCGTAGTCGCCGGCGGGGTTCTTCTCGTACTGCATCGAGCGGTTCACGAACTGCTGGGCCTGCGCCGCGTTCAGCGTCGGCGCGCGACCGACGTAGACCTCGGGGTAGAGGTCGCAGTTGTCGCCCGTGTCCTGCGCGGTCGTGTAACCCTCGCCGTAGATGCTGTCGCCGTCGGCGTTCCAGTTGCCGTCGAGGCACGAGTAGTAGAGGTCGGTCGCGATGTAGTTGCCGTCGTAGAAGCGCGTGTACGCGAAGCGCGTGGGCAGAACGCCGGTGTCGCCGCCGAGCAGCACGTACTTCGTCCCCCAGCGCGTGTAGGCGTCACGAAGGAAGAGCCGCACGCGCTCGGCGTCGTCGGAGCCGAGCGGGTACTGCTGCTGGATGAACGACAGCGTCCGCACGACCGCGGGCACGCCCTTCTGCGTCTTCCAGTCGGCGAGCTGCTGGTAGATCGGCGCCTGCGCTTCGTCCGTGATGATCACGTACTCGACGGGGCTTCCGAGCAGCGACGGAAGCTGCGTCGCCTTGAACGGCGCGGCGGGAGTCGACGGCTTCGCGACGCGCGCGGCGCCGAACGCCGTCGCGGTGCGGCCGGCGAGCGGCGCGTCCTCCCACTCCGGAACGACGCGCTCGCGCACGAGCGAGCGCTCGCCGGTCGGCTCGAGCACGAGTTCGACCTCGACCCGCGCGAGACGCTCGAGCGCCCCGCTCGACGGATTCCAGCGCGCCGCCGCGAGGCCGAGCGCCGCGACGTCGCGGCCGCGCCAGCCGCCCTGGGCGCCCAATTCGACGATCGTCTCGGGCTGGCTCTGCCCGCTCGAGAAGTACCGCGTGTCCCTCGGCGTCCGCTCGATCGGCCCGAGGCCGGGCTTCGGCACGCGCGCCGACGGCAGCTGCACGCGCGCGGAGAGCGGCGCGAACTCCGCCGCGACGACGCGCACGCTCGCGATCCGCTGCCCTTCCGGCAGGTCCACGAGTTCCGTGATCCACGGCACTTCGGGACGGCCGGGTCGGCTCTCGGGCATGCCGCCGCGCGCGGAGACGATCGTGACGTCGCCGGAGGGCGTGAGCGTGATCCGGTCGGGGGACAGCTCGAACGAACGGCGGATGCGGCTGGCCGCATCGGCGTCCGCGGCGATGAGCGATGCGAGCAGCGCGGAGGCGAGCACCAGTGACGAGCGCAGAGACATCGTTGCGGGCTCCCGGGTGACCTTCACAGGCGGTCGGTCTGAAGTTGCGGCGTCTCGTGGGTTGCGGCCGGCGAGAGGGGACTCGGTGCGGCACCGCGAACGCGTCGCGGCTGGGGCGACGGCAGCTCGTTGGCGGAGAAAGTCGTGGTCAAGGATAGGTGTGGCCGCGCGGGCCGGTCAACGCCGAACGCGATCGGAATCCGCCCGAAGCCACGCTTCGAAGTCCGGGCCATTGCGCGCGTTTACCGGGAGAAATCCCCCGGCCCTTACGACCCAAACCCAGTCCAGGCTCGAGAGCGGCGTCGCCAGGCCCTCGTCCGCGATCCGGCCTCTCAGCAAGTCGAGCGAGGGCGCGGCACGCTGCGCGCGGTCCCAGGCCGGGATGTCGGCGGGCCGCCAACCGGGCCGGAAGCCACCGGCGGCGGCACCCCGGGCGGGCTGGACCCAGCGGGCGACCTCCCCTTCCGCGCCTTCGATCGGCGGCTGCGTCTCGACGAGCAGAGCCTGTGCCCGCCAGCCGCCGAGGGCCTCGCGGGGCCACTCCGCGCCTCGCAAGGGCGCGAGGTCCAGGTAGAGGCCGACGCGCGACGCCTGTCCCTGCATGAGGCGCGCGACCTCGGCGCCGGCGCCGTCGGCGTCGTACGCAAGCACGGGATGGATCGAACTGCCGAGCTTGCCGCGCTCGAGCCACGCGGCCGTCTCGCGCCGGTCGAAGCGCGGCGGTTCCGCGAGGCCGCCGCTCCCGAGCCAGTCCCGCGGCGGCGAGCCGACCGGCTCGAGCGACTTCGTGAGCTCGGGCCATTCGAGCGCGTGCAGCAGCGCCTGACGCGCGGGCAATCGCGTCATCGGCGGCGTGTCCGCGCGCAGGACGAGCACGAGGTGCCGCGCGGGGCGCGCCGGCGTTCGTCCGAGCGCGTAACCCGCCGGGGGACGTTCCGAGGCGAGCCCGGGCGGCAGCGGCCAGACGACGTCGGCGCGGCCCGCGCGCAGCACCGCGCGCGCACGGCCGGCGCCAATGCCCGAGCGCACGACGAGCGTGTCGACGATCGTTGCGGCACGGGACGCGCGCGATCGCAGCAGCACGAGGCGTCCCGGCTCCTCGCGCGCGATCCGCCACGATCCCGACCCGCGCGCGGCGCTCCAGTCGCCGCCGAGCGAGTCCGACGTCCACGCGAAGGCGAGCCCGCTCGCCGCGAGCTTCTCGGGAAGGCGCTCGTCCGGACGGACGAGGCGGAAGACGAGCGTGCGCGCATCGGCCGCGGCGATGCCGATCGCGGGCAGCGGCCGGCGCGGGCGCACGGCGTCCACGCCGCGGACCGCGGCGAGCGTCCAGCGCGCGAGCCCGTGGTCGGTCCGCTCGAGCGCGGCGAGCAGCGTGCGCTGGTAGTCGGCGGCGCTCGCGAGCGAATCGCGCAGCCGGAACGTCCAGCGCAGTCCGGCCGAATCGCTCGCGAAGCTCGCGGCGCCGGCGGCCGTCACGCCGCCCAGCGAATCGAAGTCCACGAGCGGACGCGAGACGAGCCTTTGGAGCGCGTCGCGCACCGGCTCCCGCGGTCCGAGCGGATCCCACGAGGGCAGCGCGCGGCCGATCCACCACGTGCGCGCGATCGGCGCTTCAGGGCGCGCGCCGCCGCAGCCCGCGATCAATGCCGCGAGCGCGAGTGCGGCGAGCGCCGTGCGGCGCGCACGCTTCCGTGCGTGAAGGGACATGCGCGCACAATACGGGGCGCGCGGCGCGCACGCCACACGGAGCGGCCGTGCGCGTGTGCTAGCGTGCGGCCGTGGATCTCGCCCTCACTTCCGCACCGGCCGATTCCGGCGCCGACGCGATTCTCGCCGGACTCAACGACGAACAGCGGCGCGCCGTCACGCACGCGCAGGGGCCGCTGCTCATCATCGCCGGCGCGGGCACGGGCAAGACGCAGGTCGTGACGCGGCGCATCGCCTGGCTCATCGCGACGAAGCGCGCGCGCGCCGAACAGATCCTCGCGCTGACGTTCACGGACAAGGCCGCGAGCGAGATGGAGTCGCGCGTGGACCTGCTCGTGCCGTACGGCTTCGTCGGCGCCACGATCGCGACGTTCAACGCGTTCTGCGACCGGCTCGTGCGCGAGCACGCCGTCGAGCTGGGGCTCACCTCGCAGCTGCGGGTCGAGAGCACGGCCGAGATCCTCGTGTTCCTGCGCGAGCGCCTGTTCGAGCTCGGGCTCGAGCGCTACCTGCCGCTCGGGAATCCCGACGCCCACCTGCGCGCGCTGCTCGGCGTGTTCGACCGCGCGCGCAACGAGGACGTCTCGCCCGACGCTTACCTCGCCTACGCCGCCGCGCTCGAGCGCGCGG
>JBGAOA010000064.1:0-25470 GCA_044222065.1 Candidatus Eiseniibacteriota bacterium | reverse complement strand
GGCGCAGCCCGCGCGCGAGCAGCGCGCGCGCGCGCGCGGGCCGGCGCGCGACCTCGCGCGTGAACACGGTCGTGAGGCCGGCATCGGTCGCGATCGAGAACAGCAGCACGAACGCGGCGGCGTAGCCGAAGCGGCCGAACGCAACGGGCCCGACCGCGCGCGCGAACACGACCGCGAACGCGAGGTCGGCGAGCCGGGCGGATCCGATCGCGATCCACAGCGCGAGCGTGCCCCGCGCGAGCCCGCTCACGCGCGCCTCGAGCGGACGGCCGTTCCGACCGCCGGCACGAACGACCGGCAGGAAACACCGGCCCGGCGCGGCGGAGGAAGCCCCCGCCCGCCGGGCGCGTCGTCACCGCAACGGGATGCACCGGGGCGCGCGCTCACGCCGGCCACGCGCTGCAACGCGCGTGCCCCGGGCGCTCAGCGCGACTCGACGATCAGCCGTCCGCTCGCCGCACCCCGCCGTTCGCCCGCGCGCACGAACACCGCGCCCTCGGGCAGCCGCGCCACGAACGCGGCGGGCAGCGCGACGCGCTGGAGCCCGGGAAGCCGCGCGCCCGCGTCCCAGGTCGCGACGCGCCGGCCCGAGACGTCGAAGAACTCGAGCCGCACGGCGCACGCGCGCTCGAGCGCGAACACGAGCGTCGTCGCGCCGCGCGCGGGATTGGGCTCGGCCGAGAGCCCCGGGCGCGACGCCGCGGGGGCCGCGCTTGCGGCCGCACCGCTCGCGAGCGCGCGCGCGAAACCGAGCGCCGCGGCGAGCCGCTCGCGCTGGAACGCCGCGATCGCGGCCGGCTCGCCGTCGCGTGCGAGCGATTCGGCTTCGGCGCGTCGCGCGCCGCTCGACCGTGCGAACGCGATCGCGCGATCGAGCGCCTCCGCGGGCGGGATCGGCGCCGGCTCGCCGGGCTCGAGCACCCCGAGCGCCTCGGGAGCGACGCGCTCCGAGAGGCGCGCGCGGAGCCCGCCGGGTTCGTCCTCGGCGCCCGAGGTCAGGAAGGGATCGGCGAGGTCCACGGCCGCCCACGCGAGCGCGAAACTCGCGGCGCCCGCCGCCGCGGCATCGCCCGCCTCGAGCGCGCGGCGCAGCGCGTCCGCCGAGGCCGCGAGCACGAGCGGCGCGCGACCGGACACGCGTGCGGCGTCCTCGTCCACGAGCAGCTCCGGCGCGTCCGCCTCGCCGCGATGGTCGGCCGCGAACGCCTCGGGATCCTCGAGCGCGCGGATCCACGCGGCCTCGTGCCGGGCTTCGGCCTCGGCCGCGCCGCCCGCGAGCACGCGCGCGGCGACCGCGACGACGCCCTCGCGACCGAACGCGTGGGCCGGGGACGTGAATAGCAAGGTGAGCGCGAGCGACGCGAACGCGGCACGGCGCGAAGTCGTCAAACCGGGCGCGGGGTCGGCCGCGTGAGCACGCGCGCCGCCGTCCGCACTGGGCGTTCCCCCTCCGGCACTCGGGAGGAGGCTCGTTCGGATTCGGGCTCCGGAGCGACCGAGGCGCCGCTCCGGGAGTCGGGAACGGCGTCGAGGTTAGGACGGCGCGCGGCGCGCGCCAACGCCGCGGATCCTCCGCGCCGCGTCCGCCGTGCGCTCTGCATGCGGCGGGCCCTCGCGCGCGACGGCGCCGTGCGCGCCGCACGCGCGGGCGGCTCAGGCCGGGTGGATTCCCCCGCCGCGCCCGGGCGCCTCCGGGGACTGCGCGAGCCGCGCGAGCGCGACGCACGCGAGCAGCAGCAGCAGCTTGAACTGCTCGCCGTAGATCGTGGACTCGACCTGGTTGTGCACCGCGGCGCCGGCGACGGCGGCGAGCCCGCCGAGCGCGAACAGGCGGTCGGGGCCCGCCGCGCTGTCGCGCGCCGCGCGGAACGCGAGCGCGAGCGTCGCCGCCGCCCACGCGAGCGCGAGCGCGAGCCCGGGGAGTCCCAGCTCCGCCGCGAACCCGAGCGCGAAGTTGTGCGGCACCGTGTCCACGCCGCGCAGCGTGTGGCTCGCGACCGAGAAGTTGTTGAGCCCGATCCCGAACACCGGATGCGAGGCGGCGAGCCGGAGGGCCAGCTCGTAGAGCGCGACGCGCTCGCCGCTCGAGTACGCGAGCGCGCTCGGCTGCAGGCGGTAGTCGAGCGCGGCGCGCAGCGGCCCCGCGAGCAGCAGCACGCCGAAGCCGCCCGCGATCGCGAACAGCGCGAGCCTCGCGCCGCGCGCGGCGCGACCCGCCCACGGGCCGAAGAACGCGACCGGCAGCCCCGCCGCGAGCGCGACGACGGCGCCCTTCGAGCCCGAGAGCGCGAGCCCGTACGCGTTCGCGAGCAGCACGGCGAGCAGCGCGAGCCGGCGCGCCGCTCCGCGCGTGCCGGCGAGCGCGCCGAGCGCGATCGGCAGCGACAGCACGAGCAGTCCGGCGAGGTAGTTCGTGCGGCCCCACGGCACGTCCACGCGCTTGAGCAGCACCGCGAGCACCGGGCCGAGCGGATCGTGGAGCGCGACCCACGTCATGTGGAGCGACACGAACGCGCCGACGGCGGCGATCGCGACGAGCAGCGCACGCGCACGCGGCACGTCGCGCACGACGTCGAGCGCGACGAACGCCGCGACCCCCGCGACCGCCCACTCCTTCCACTCGGCGAGCGCGGTGAGCGGATCGCGCGCGAACGGCAGTCCGGCGCCCGCCCACGCGAGCAGCGGCACGAGCGCGGCGAGGAACGCGGCGCGCGGCGCCGACACGCGGAGGCGGCGGCGCACGAGCCACGCCGCGGCGCCCGCGCCGACCCACGCGTCGAGCCACAGGATGCGGCCGCTCTGTCCTTCGAACGCGACCGCGCCGACCTCTCCCGCGAGCACGGCGAGCGGCGCGCCGAGCACCCACAGCGCGCCGGCGCCCGGCCGCGCGCGGCGGTACGCGGCGCGCGCCGCGGCGAGCGCCGCGAGTCCCGCCGCCGTCGCGAGCGATGCGGCCGGCCTGAGCACACCGCCCCGGCGCGCGCCGTGCGCGCCGCAGAACGCGTCGCGCGCGCGCCCGGCCGGCCGCGCTCACGCGGCCTCCGCGAGTTCCGTACCGCCTGAACGACGCGGGCGGACAACGGTAGAGCGACGCGAGCGACGCGAGCGAGCGGCCGGGGCCGTGGTGCGCGGCGTGCGCGCGGCTCACGGCCGCGAACGCGCGCGCGCGCGCGCGCCGCGCGCGCCGCGGGTCGCCCCCGTCGTCCGCGAACTCGGCGAGCGCCCGCGTCCACGGCGCGAGTTCGCCTTCGGGGAGCAGTTCGGCCGACGCGCAGCCCGCGAGCGCCTCGATCAGGCCGCCCGTGGCCGACGCGATCACCGGCAGTCCCGCCGCGAGCGCCTCGATCGCGGCGAGCCCGAGGCCTTCGCTGCGCGACGGCATCGCGAACAGGTCCAACGCCGCGAGGAACGGCAGCACGTCCGGCTGCTCGCCCGCGAAGCGCACCCGGCCGTCGGCGCCGCGCGCGCCGGCGCGCGCCTCGAGGAAGCGGCGCTCGGGGCCGTCGCCGACGATCAGCAGGCGCAGCGAAGGCGCGCGGCGCGACGCCTCGAGGAACGCCTCGAGCAGCAGGTCCGCGCCCTTCGCGTGCACGAGCCGTCCGACCATGCCCACGACGACGTCGGCCGGCGTGAATCCGAGCGCTTCGCGCTCGCGGGCGCGCCGCAGGTCGTCGGCGGCGGCGAACGCGGCGACGTCCACGGAGTTCGGCACGACGCACAGCCGCGCGGCGAGCCGCGGCGCGACGCACACGGCGCGGTTCGCGATCGCGTCGCTCACGGCCACGATCCGGTCGCACGCGCGCAGCGACAGCCGGTCCGCGCGCCGGCTCCAGCTCCCCGCCCGTTCCTCCCAGTCGCCCAGGTTGTGGAGGGTGCTCACGACGTGAGGCACGCCGAACGCGCGCGCGAGCGGGCGCGCGCACACGCCGGCCGCGACGAGGTGCGTGTGCACGACGTCGGGCCGGAACGATTCGAGCCGCCGCGCGAGCCGCACGAGCGCCGCGACGACCGGCTCGCGCGGCCCGCGCAGGCGCGCGACCTCGACGCCCGCGCGCTCGAGTTCGGCGGCGAGTCTGCCGTCCGGCACGAGCTCGAGGCTCGCGACCTGCGTCGTGCAACCCCACTCGGCGACGGCGAGCGCCTGGGAGATCGCGACGCGCTGCGCGCCCCCGACCGCGAGGTCGTTGATGACGACGAGGACGCGCGGCGACGCCTCAGGCCGCGACACGGTGCTCGTCCTCGGTTTCCGCCTGCGGCCGTGCCCCCTCCGGCGCGGCCGGCGGAGCGAATGCGCCCGGCGTCGCGTCGGCGGCGGCCGCCGGGGCCGGGCGCGCGTCGCGGGTCAGGCGGCGGGCGCGGCGCGAGAAGAACGCGATCCACCCCGCGACGAGCGCGGCGGCCGCGACGGCGCCGTAGGCGCGTCCGCGCGCCGCCCACGCCGCGGCGCACGCCACGCTCGCGCTCGCGAGCCACAGCGTCGCGGAGGCCCGCCGCACCGACAGCCCCGTGAACAGCAGCACGTGGTGCAGGTGGCCGCGGTCGGCCGTGAACACGCGGTCGCGCGCCTCGCGCAGGAACGCGCGCAGCCCGCGCGCGTCGCGCGCGGCGGCACGCGCGCGCCGGACGATCGCGAACGCCGTGTCGCCGAGCGGCACGGCGAGCACGAGGATCGCGAACGCGGGCGACGCGTGCCCCGCCACCGCCGGCGTCGCGCGCAGCGACAGCGCCGCGAGCGTGAAGCCCACGAACAGGCTGCCCGCGTCCCCCATGAAAATGAGCGCCGGATGCAGGTTGAACCACAGGAACCCTACGAGCGCTCCGGCGAGCGCGAGCGCTCCGAGCCACACGATGCCGCCGTCCGGCCCGGCCGCCCACGCGAACGCGGCGCACGCGACGAGCGCGACGCCGCTCGCCAGTCCGTCGAGGCCGTCGATCAGGTTGAGCGCGTTCGTGACGAGCACGACCCACGCGATCGTGACCGGCAGTCCGAGCGCGCCGGCCTGCCAGGCGAGCGGTCCGATCGTGAGTCCTTCGAAGCGCCAGCCGCCCGCCCACAGCAGCGCGGCCGCGCACGCCTGCAGCAGCAGCTTCGGCCGCGCGCCGAGTCCGTGTACGTCGTCGGCGAGGCCCGTGAGCAGCACGACGCCCGCTCCGAGCACGAGGCCGAGCAGGCCGGGATCCGCGATCGCCCGCGCGTCGTGCGCGCTCGCGAACGTCGCGAGCAGCAGCGCGAGCGCGAAGCCCCAGAAGATCCCGAGGCCTCCGAGCCGCGGCGTCACGCGGCCGTGGACGTGGCGGCCGCCCGGCCGGCTCACGGCCGAGAGCCGCAGCGCCGCGGCGCGCACGATCTCGGTCGCGCTGAACGCGGCCACGAGCGCG
Source organism: Candidatus Eiseniibacteriota bacterium (assembly GCA_044222065.1). Lineage (GTDB taxonomy): Bacteria > Eisenbacteria > RBG-16-71-46 > RBG-16-71-46 > RBG-16-71-46 > JBGAOA01. The sequence goes on along the minus strand of JBGAOA010000064.1, from coordinate 20,091 downwards.
ACGCCGAAGCACGCGAACGCGATCATGCGGCCCGCTCCCCGATCCAGCGCCGGTACACGTCGTCGAGCCGCTCGACCATCGTCTCGACGCGCCAGTCCGCGCCGACCCGCGCGGGCCCCGCCTCGCCGAGGGCGCGCGCGCGTTCGCGGTCGGCGAGCAGCGCCTCGAGGCGCTCGGCGAACCGCGCGACGTCGCGGCTCGGGACGACGTAGCCGTTCTCGCCGTCGCGCACGACTTCCCAGGCGCCCTCGACGTCGAACGTGACGATCGGCTTGCCGGCCGCGGCCGACTGCACGAGCACGCGCGGCAGCCCCTCCCACAGCGACGTGAGCACCGAGACGTCGGCGGCGGCGAGCACGCGCGCGAGGTCGGTGCGGTGCCCGAAGAAGTGCACGACCCCGGCGAGACCGCGCGCGCCGACATCGGCTTCGAGCGTCTCGCGCAGCGGTCCGTCGCCGAGGATCAGCACCCGCAGCCGGGGGTGACGCGCGCGCACGCGCTCGACGGCCTCGAACAGGTAGCGGTGCCCCTTGCGCGCCTCGAGCCGCGCGGCCATCACGACGAGCTGGTGGTCGGGCCCGTAGCCGAGCTGCGCGCGCAGCCGCCAGCGTTCCTCGGCCGTCATGCGGCCCGCCTCGAGGTAGTCGTCGAGCGGCATGCCCGAGTAGATCGTCTCGTACGCCTCGGGCGCGCCGACGCCGGCCTCGACGTACTGGCGGCGCATGTCCTCGCCGACCGCGATGAACTGGTGCGTGAAGCGGCCTGCGATGCGCTCGAGCGCGAGGTAGAACCCGCGCAGCGGCGCCGGCGCGTGGCGCGGGAACGTCACGCCGTGCACGGTGTGGATCACGACCGGCGTGCCGGCGAGCGCTGCCGCGAGCCGGCCGAGGAACCCCGCCTTGGCCGTGTGCGTGTGCACGATCTGGTAGCGCTCCCGGCGGATCCACGACGCGAGCCGGACGAGCGCGACGAGATCGAGCAGCGGATTCGGATCGCGGACGAGCTGCGGCAGCACGCGCACGCGCGCGGCGTCGAGCGATCGCACGAGCTCGGGATCGGAGTCGGCGCCGACGACGAGATCCACGACGTAGCGCCGCGGATCGAGTCCGCGCACCGTGTACAACGTGTTCTCGTCCGCCCCGCCGCGGACGAGCCGCGTGATGACGTGGAGCATGCGCGCGGGCGGCAGCTCGCCGGTGCGGCGCTCGGCGCCCGGGAACGAAGCGGCGGGCGCGCTCACCGGTTCCCCTCCGCGAGCGCCGTCCACGTGTCGCGCGCGCTGCCGGCGAGCACGTACGGCCCCGCGAGTTCGCGCGCGTCCACGGCCAGGCTGTAGGTCGTGAACACGAACGCGCCGTCGCACGCCGCGCGCAGGTCCCGCAGCGCCACGGCGAGCGCCGCGGGCGCGAAGCGCTTGAGCCACAGCCCGCCGTAGACCGGCGTCGTTCCGTGGCCGAGCGCGCGCAGGCGCGAGCGCACGCCCGCGAGTCCGGCGGCGCCGCTCGAGTACGAGCGTTCGCAGTAGTCGGCGGTCGGAACGCCCGTCTTCGCGAGCGCGCGCGCGAGCGCGCGATGCACGAACGAGTCGAAGTCGAGGTCGAGCACCTCGATCGCGACGCCGGGGTGGCGGCGCGCGAACGCCTCGAGCTGCGGCACGAGCCGGCGCGCGAGCGCGCGTTCCTCGAACGCGAGCAGTCCGGCGAGCCGCGATGGCCGGCTCGTATCGAGCCCCGCGGTCCCGCGCGCGTACTCCGACACGCACGAGGCGCAGCGGCACGCGCCCGCGTCGTAGTGGCGCCGGCGGCCCTCGAAGTGCTCGAGGTCCACGGCGACGCGCCGCAGCGACGGGTCGGCGGCGAGGAACTCCTCCGCGCGCTCGAACAGCGCGCTCGCCCAGTAGGCGGAATCGAGCGGGCACGGCACGGACGGCTCGACCTCGCCCTCGCCCCACGCGTAACGCCGCGCCGCGGGGCGCGCGGCGAGACGCGTCGGCGCCTGGAACACCCACTCCGGCACGACCTCGATCCCGAGCGCCGCGCCGCGCGCGCGGAACGCGGCGAGCTCGCGCGCCGAGGCCGCGTCGAGCGTGTCCGGGATCCAGTGGATCACCGCGCGGTCGAAGCCCGCGAGCGCGAGCGAGTCGAGATGCTCCGGCGCGAGGTAGTGGTAGAAGTACGCGGCGCGCACGGACGCGGCGGGCGCGGGCCGCGCCGCGGCGAGCCCGGCCGCGACGAGCGCCGCCATGGCCGCCGTGCGCGCGGCGCGCGCGTAGATGCCGGCCGGGCGGATGCCGTGGCGGACCGCCGCCGCGGCCCACTTGAGCGCGAAACTCGCGACGAGGATCGCGCGCGCGGCGGCCGCCGCCGCCGTGCCGTGGTGGATGCGGAAGTACTCGACGCGCGATCGCACGTTGTGCAGGTAGCTCTCGCCCGGCACCTGGCGCGACGAGCACTGACCCTCGTGCGTGCAGCGCGCGGCGGGCACGTAGCGCACCCGGTAGCCCGCGGCGCGCGCGCGCCGGCACCAGTCCACCTCTTCCATGAACATGAAGAGCCGCTCCTCGAGCCCGCCGATGCGCTCGACCGCCTCGCGCCGCAGCAGCAGCGCCGCCCCCGAGGCCCAGTCCACGTCGTCGAGCGCCGCGAGCGGCCGGTCGCCGTAGCGGTGCCCTCCGAACGACCGGCTCGAAGGCGCGAGGCGGTCGAGCCACAGGTGCTCGCACGCGAGCGTCCACAGGTTCGGGAAGCGCCCGCACGACGGCTGCACCCGCCCGCGCGCGTCCTCGAGCGCGGGCGCGACGGCGCCCGCGTCCGGCCGCTCGCCGAGGGCGGCGAGGAGGCGTGCGAGCGACTCGACCTCGATCACGGCGTCGGGGTTCAGGAGCAGCAGCGCGTTCGCGCGCGCGAGGCCGAGGCCCTGGTTCACGGCGCGCGTGAACCCCGCGTTCGAGCCGTTCGCGACCACGCGCACCCACGGAAAGCGCTCGCGCACGAGCGCCTCGGTCGGGTCGCCGGGCGCGTTGTCCACGACGATCGCCTCGAGCGGCAGCGTACGGCGCGCGCGATCGAGCGCCTCGAGGCACGCGCCGATCGTGGCGCTCGAGCGGTACGTGACGACGATCACGGACACGAGCGGCGTCACGGCACGACCCTCCGCGCGCGCGCGCGTGCGCCGAACGCGATCGCCCCGGCGCCGAGTGCGGTGCCGAGCGCGGTCGCGCCGGCCGCCGCCGCGCCCGCGCCGCCGCCGGCCCCGCCAGCGAGCGCGACGAGCGCGGCCGCGACCGCGAGCGCCGCGGCGTTCGCCCGCGCGCGCAGCGACACCGTGCACGCCGCGACGCCGAGTCCCGCGCCGAGCGCGACGCACGCGACGGCGTGCGCGGCGGCGGCGTCCGCGCCGCCCGCGCGCGCGAGCAGCGTCGCGACGCCGGCCGCGAGCATCGCGGCGCACGGACTGCGGCGCGCGCACAGCAGCGCGCGGCGGCCGAACGTCACGACGCGCGCGACGCCGAGCACGCCGAGCGCGAAACCCACGAGGTCGAGCGCCGTGAACGCCCCCGCTTCGCGCGCCGGCCCCGCGGACGCGAACAGGCTGCCGGGCTCGTCCACGAGCACCGCGGCGAGCGCGACGGCCGGGAACCGCGCGAGCGCGCGCACGCGCGCCACACGAGCACGAGCGGCACGCCGCCCACGACCGCGAGCGGCAGCAGCCGGTCGGGTCCGAGCCGCGCGACCGCGATGCACACGCACGCCCACAGCGCACCGACGAGCCACTGGGCGAGCGCGAGGCGCGGCCGCCGCGGCGCGGGCGCGGGCGCGCCGTCGCGCGCGAACATCGAGCGCCAGCGCGCCTTCACGCGGCCCTCCGTTCGGCGTCCGCGAGCGCGTCCGGGCGCGCCGCTCCGGCGTCGCCGCGGCGTTCCATCCACGCGATCGAGCCGGCGGCGCTCACGAGTGCGGCGAGCGCGAGCGCGAGCGCGCGCGGCGGCCGCGCGGGGCGCTCCGGCAGATCCGCGGCGTCGAGCACCGAGAACGCGGGCACCGGGTTCGCCTCCTCGACACGCGCCTGCTCGTAGGCGCGCCGCAGCAGCTCGCCGACCGCGATCAGGCTCTGCTGTTCGCGCGCGAGCCCGAGGTAGCGCTCCTTGAGCGCGGGCAGCGCGCCGCCGCCCGGGAGCAGCGGATCGCCGTCGCGCTGGATCCGCGCGAGCTGGCGCCGCAGCTCCGCCGCTCGGTCCGCGAGCGAGCGCACTTCGGGCGTGCCGTCCGCGAACCAGCGCCTCACCGCGGCGAGTTCGGTCTCGACGAGCCCGAGCTGCGCGCGCAGCGTCCCGGCCGCCTCCATCGAGGCGCGCGCCTGGTCGGGCAGGTCCACGGCCCGATGCCGCTCCTCGAAGCGCCGCAACTCCGCGGAGGCGCTCGCGAGTTCGCGATCGAGCGCCGCGAGCCGCGCCTCGAGGTAGCCGCGGCGCTGCGAGGCGAGGCTGCTCTTGATGCGCACGCTCTCGAGCGCGGCCGCGCGCGCGTAGGACGCGGCGAGGTCGCGCGCTTCCACGGCGCTGCGCCCCGCGGCCTCGACGATCACCTGGCCCTCGCGCGGCGTCGTGACGGTCGTGGCCTCGGCGAGCTTCCGCCGCGTGCCTTCCATGCCCTTCTGCTTCCAGCGTCCGACGAGGCCGAGCGAGCGGATGACGGTGTCGGCCACCGCGCGGCTCGTAACGACGAGCCGCAGCTGGTCCTGGGGCGTCGGCTGGCCGCCGAGCCCCGCGATCGGCGCCGCGAATCCGAGGCCGGCGCCCGTGAAGTCGAGCGCCAGACCGTCGCGCGGCGCGGGAACGAGCGTGACGCTCGACAGGTACGTGCGCGGCACGACCAGCACGACGGCGGTCGCGAGCGCGAGCGCGGCGCCGTTCACGCGCGCGAGCCACGCGCGCCGCCGCCACGCGCGGCGCGCGATCGCGACGGCGTCGAAGCGCCACACTCCGGGGTCGCCGCCGGCGGCCGTCATCGCGACGCCGCCAGCACGAGGGACGCCGCGACCGCGAGATCCACGGCCCAGCGCACGCCGCCGCCGAACGACTTCGAGAACGACGATCCGCCGGTCGCGCGCGCGACGACCACGACGGCGTCGCCGGCGCCGAGCGCGACGCCGCCCCGGAACGGCACCGCGGCGCCGTTCGCGCGCAGGACGTAGCTGCGGCCGAGGTCCGCGTCGCGCGTCGCGCCGCCCGCGCGCCGCACGTAGTCCGCGCCGCGCGCCGAGCGTTTCGCGAGCAGCGTGCCCGGGTTGCGCACCTCGCCGAGCACCGCGACCGTCTGCGGGCGCTCGGGGACGTGGAGCTGGTCGCCGTCCGCGAGCACGGGATCGCGGGCCGTGCCGGCCCATCGGCCGGCCTCGTCGAGATCGAGCACGACGCGGCCCGGGCGGGCGCCGATCGCGAGCGAGCGCACGAGCGCGTCGTCCGCGGCCGCTGCGGCCGAGGCGGCGGCGGTGTCGCCGCGCGCGAGCGCCGACACGCGTTCGCGCGCGATCTGCGCGCGCTGGCGCTCGAGGTAGTCGCCCTCGACCCGGCGCTCGCTCGCCGCGACGCCCGGCCGCGTGAATACCGCCGCGCCGAGCGCGCCCCGCGGCGTGAGTCCGCCCGCGCGCGCGATCAGGCTCGAGAGCCGCTCCCCGGGCTCGGCCGCGTACACGCCGGGCCGCACGACTTCGCCGCTCAGCGTCACGCTGTGGGGCCGGCGCGCGCTCGAGAAGATCGTGACCGCGTCGAGCGGGCGCAGCTCCCAGTCGAGACGCCCGTCGAGCACGTCGCGCGGCGCGAACGAGCGCACCTCGACCGCGAAGGAGCCCGGCGTCACGCGGCGGAACTCGGCGTGGTCGAGCGCCGCCTCGGGCTGCAGCCGGTCGGCCGTGACGAGGTCCTTGAGCCTGAGGCCGGGCGTGAGTTCGTACTCGCCCTCGTGGCGCACGTAGCCGTCGAGCGTGACGACGTTCGTGACGCGCTCCGCGAGCGGCAGCAACGTGACGAGGTCGAAATCGTTGAGGAACAGCGAATCGGGATCGATTCCGTGCCCGTGGTCGAGCGGCAGGTCCTGCAGGCGGAAGCCGCCGTTCGCGTCCACGCGCTCGACGCGCACGCGCGCGAGGTCGGCGAACGGCGTCGGCCCGCCGGCGAGCGCGAGCAGCGCCGCGAGCGACAGCGGTCCGCGTGCCTCGTACACGCCCGCCCGCTGAACCGCGCCCTGGATTCCGACGCGCGGTCCGCGCTCGCCCACGAACACGACGTCGCCGGACTGGAGCCGCACGTCCGAGGACCGGTCGCCGCTCGTCAGGAACGGGTACAGGTCGAAGCGCGCGATCTCGCGGTTCGCGCGCAGCACGCGCACGTCGCGCGCGCTGCCGCGATCCGTCGGACCGCCGGCGGCGAGCAGCGCGTGGAACGCGGTCGCGAGCCCCGAGAGCGTGCGCTTGCCGGGCGACGCCACCTCGCCGAGCACGAACACGTCGAGCGCGCGCAGCCGTCCCATCGACACCTGCACGCGCGCGTTCCGGAGCGTGCCCTCGAGCCGCTGCCGGATCAGGCGTTCGGCGTCCTCGAGCGCGAGCCCCCACAGGGCGAGCGAGCCGAAGCGCGGCAGGAACACGCGCCCCTCGCGGTCGAGCGTGAGCGCGTACGTCGAGTCCGACCACGCGGACACGAACACGACGAGCTGGTCGCCGGGTCCGAGCACGTAGTCGGGCCCGACGGGGCCCTGCTCGCTCGGCGAGAACGCGGCGGCGCCCTCGAAGAGTTCGTGGCCGAAGAGCGGCAGCCCGCGCCAGCGGTCGTGCGCGTTCGGCGAGACGAACGTGCGCTCGAACGACTCGCGCGCGTACGTGCCGGGCAGCGTCGAGCGGCCGGGGAGGATCTCGGCCGGCGTCTCGTCGCCCGCGCGCGCGGCGGCGGGCGCGGCGAGCGCGAGCCCGAGCGCGATGGCGAGTGCGGCGCGCCGCCCGCGACGGCGCGAGCGCGGCGGTGTGCGAAGCGCGAGGGACACGATCGAACCTTTCGGAACGGGCCGAGGACGCCGCGGACGATCGAGGATTCCGGGGCGCGGGAAGCCGCGACCGCCTTGCTTCCGCGCACGTGCGCGGCGCGGACGGTCCGCCTCCGCAGAGAGATTCGGTCGGCGCGCGCGATCTTGAAGGGCGCGACGGCGCGTGCGGAGATTCGGACCGGTCGCGGCGGCAGGGCTTGCCGGACGACCGGCAGCGTCTGCCGCGCGGGGCTCAGGCCTCGCCGGCCGTGGCCGGGATCGCCCGTGCGCGTGCGCCGGCCGGCAACGCGACCGCGCACGCGAGGCCCACGAGGAGCAACGCCGTGAGCGCGAACAGCGCGGTCGTGAGCCCCGTCCGGTCGGCGAGCGCGCCCGCCGGACCGATCAGCAGCGCGCCCACGCCCCACGCCGCGCCCATCAGAAGGCTCGAGATCGTCGAGGCGTGGCGCGGCGAGAGCTCCTGCCCCATCACGACGCTCACCGGCAGCGTGGACTGCAGCACGAAGCTGCCGGCGACGAGCGAAGCGATCGCGTAGGGATCCGGCAGCAGCAGGTAGCCCGCGAACAGCGGTGTCGAGCCGAGGAACGACGCGCGCACGACGTTGCGCCCGCCCCAGCGCTCGGACACCCAGCCGCCGGCGAAGCCGCCGATCGCGCCGCACGCGAGGTACGCGGTGGTCGCGGCGCCGCCCGCCTCGACGCTCCAGCCGCGCGCGTGCAGGTGGATCGGCAGGAACGTCATGAAGCCGTACGACACCGACGAGCGGCACACGATCGTCGCCCAGATGAGCGCGAGCGGCCCCGCGTGCGGGCGCAGTTCCGACAGCTTGCCGCGCTCGCGCGTCGCTCGCGCGCGCGGCGCGACGCGCCGGAACCACGCGAGCAGCGCGACCGACACGAGGATGCCGGGGATCGCCGCGACCCAGGTGCGCTCGAGCCCGAGCGCCGAGACGACGCTCACGGCGAATGCGGGCCCGAGCGCGAAGCCGAGCGTGCCGCACGTCACGAACACCGACATCGCGATGCCGGGGCGGTTCGTCACTTCGCGTGCGAGCACGGCGGCCTGCGGATGGAAGGCGGCGACGCCGAGCCCGCCGATCATCAGCAGCGCGACGAGCGCGCCGTAGCTCGGCGCGAATCCGATGCCGGACAGGAACACGGCCGCGACGAGCGGGCCGAACGCGACGAACCACGGACGGTCGAGCCGGTCCGAGACGAGGCCGAACAGCACCTGGCCGAAGGACGACGACACCGCCGCGAGCGCCACGAGCGTGCCCACGAGCGTGAGGTTGAGGTGCATGCGTTCGACGAACAGCGGCAGCAGCGGCGAGAAGAAGCTCGAGTAGGCGTCGATCGTGAAGTGACCGAACGACGCGACGAGCAGTCGGGGCGACAGCACGGAACGCATGGGCGCCGCACGCTAGCACAGGGCAGCACGGCGCGCGGGCGCGGTGCCGGAAACGACGACGCCGGGTCCGCGGCCGGACCCGGCGTCACGCGTCCGCGCGGTTCAGGCCGCGCGGCGCAGGATCGTCTCGAGGCGCTCGATGTGCTCCTCGGTCCGCTGCACTTCGTCCTTCGCGCGTTCGAGCAGGCCGGGCATGCCGCCCATCTGCTCCTCGCCCGCGAGCCGCTCGATCTGGCCGAACGTCTCGGCGCACGCGACGGCGCCGACGGTCGCCGACATGCCCTTGAGTCCGTGCGCCTCGAACTCGATCCGGCGCGGATCCATCGCGGTCACGGCCTCGGCGAGCCGCGCGAGCCGCGGGTGCACGTCGGTCATGAACGTCTGCAGCAGGGCGTCGCGCAGCGCGGGCAGGCCCATGCAGGCCTCCTCGAGGCGCGACATGTCCACGATCGGCGATTCGGCCGCGGCGGAGCCGAAGCCGTCGCCGAGGTGCGCGTCGCCGATCGCGACGACCGCGTCCGGCTGAATGACCGCGGCCGCCACTTCGGTCGGCGCGAGTTCGCCTTCCGGAGCGAGGCTCGCGAGCACGAACGCGGGCTCGGGCGCCGACAGCGCCGCGGGCGCGACCGTCATCGTCTCCATGCGTCCGACGTTGACGCGCGTCGGGGCCGGCTCGGGCTCCGCGGCGGGGCGCGTCCAGCGCTCCACGAGCGTGCACAGCGCTCCCAGGTCCACGGGCTTGCTCAGGAAGTCGTCCATGCCCGCGGCGAGGCAGCGCTCGCGTTCGGAGCGGTGAGGTGACGCGGTGAGCGCCACGATCGGCGTGCGCGGACCGCCACGCTCGCGCGCGCGGATCGCCGCGACCGCCTTCGTGCCGTCCATGTCGGGCAGCTGCATGTCCATGAGGATGACGTCGTAGCGCTGCCGCTCCGTGGCTTCGAGCGCGGCGGCGGCCGTCGTCACGACCTCGATGTTGTAGCCGAGCCGGCGCAGCGCCCAGTCGGCGACGAGCTGGTTGACCGCATTGTCCTCGACGAGCAGCACGCGCGTGCGGTTGCGGCGCGCCTCGGCGAGCGAGTGGCGCGTGACGAGCGTGCTCCCGGGCCCGGACACGGGGCCGTTGTGCATGACCTCGACGACGGCGTCGTACAGTTCGCCCCACTGGATCGGCTTCAGCAGGTACGCCGAGAAGCCGCTCTTCAGCGCGCGCTGCGCGTCGCCGCGCCGGCCGACGCTGGTCGTGAGGATCGTGAGCGTCGCGTCGAGCCGCCGGTCCTCGCGGATCGTGGCGCCGAGCGCCTCGCCGTCCGTCTGCGGCAGCTGCATTTCGACGAGCGCCAGATGGTAGGCGTCGTCGCGTTCGGCCGCGTCGCGCAGCAGGCGCAGCGCCTCTTCGGCGCCTTCCGCCTCGTCGGCGCGGCAGCCCCACGCGCGCAGCATCTCGATCTGGCCCTGGCGCGACGTGCGCGACGGGTCCACGACGAGCACCCGCACGCCGCGCAGGTGGACGGTAGGCAGCACCGGCTGGGCCGGAACCGCGGGCTGCTTCTCGAACTCGATCTCGAACCAGAACGTGCTGCCCATCCCCGGCTGGCTCTCGACGCCGAGCTGCCCGTGCATGAGGTGCACGAGGTGGTTCGAGATGCTCAGCCCGAGTCCGGTGCCGCCGTAGCGGCGCGCGATCGACGGATCGCCCTGCTGGTACGACTGGAACAGCAGCCGGCGCTGGTCCTCGCCGATGCCGATGCCCGTGTCGTTCACGACGAACTTGAGCCGCACGTGGTCGTCGGTCTCGCTCAGCCGGTCCACGCGCACCTTCACGTGGCCGCGGTCGGTGAACTTGATCGCGTTCCCGCCGAGGTTCAGCAGCACCTGGCGCAGCCGGCCCGGATCGCCCTTCACGCGCGACGGCACCTCGTGGTGCACGCGGCTGTCGAACTCGAGGTGCTTCTCGCTCGCGAGCGGCCCGAGCAGCATGGCCACTTCCTCGACCGTGACGCGCAGGTCGAAGTCGATGTTCTCCATTTCGAGCTTTCCGGCTTCGAGCTTCGAGAAGTCGAGCGTGTCGTTGATGAGGTGCAGCAGCGAGCGCGCCGAGCGGTGCACGACCTCGACCATGCTGCGCTGCTCCTCGTCCAGCTCCATTTCGAGCAGCAGCTGGGTCATGCCGAGGATGCCGTTCATCGGCGTGCGGATCTCGTGGCTCATCGTGGCCAGGAACTCCGCCTTCGCCTGCGCCATGCCGCGCGCCTCGTCGAGGTGCTCGCGCGCGTCGGCGAGCTGCTTCGCCATCGCGTCGCGATCGGTGAGGCTCCAGGAATTGACGGCCTGCGCTTCCGCGGACTCGCGGACGCGCCGCAGTTCGCTCTCGACCTCGGCGAGCCGCCCGCCGAGCCGTCCGGCCTCGTCGCGCGCCTCGGCCTCGCGCCGCTCCCACTCCGTGCGCAGGTCGCCCTCGCGGCGCTCGAAGCCCGTGCGCAGTTCGCCCTCGCGGCGCTCCCAGTCCGTGCGCAGCTCGGCCTCACGGCGCTCCCAGTCGGCGCGTGCGCCGGCGCTGTTCCGCTCCCACTCGCCGCGGGTCTGGCCGTTCTCGCGCTCCCAGTCCGCGCGCGCCTCGTCGAGGCGGCGCTGCGCGTCCTCGTTCGTGCGCTCGAGCCGGCGCTCCCACTCGGTGTTCGTCTCGGCGATGCGCGTCTGCCACTCGCCGTTCGCGTTCGCGAGCTTCGCCTCCCCGTCGCGCGTCGCGGCGTCGAGACGGCGCTGCCAGTCGGCGCGCTCGGCCTCGAAGTCCGCTCCGCCGTTCACCCCCGGCGGCAGCTGATGGGCGGACGGATCGTAGCTGTCGAGACGCAGCGGCTCGCCCTCGCCCGAACGCACGACGCGCGGCTTGTCGTCGAGCTTCGGCTCGGTGCGGTGCGCGGTGCCGACGAACAGGATGTCGCCGTCCGGCCGCATCACGAGCTTCACGCGCGCCGCGACCCACACCGGCGAGCCGTCCTGCCCCATGAGCATCCACTCCGCGCTCACCGGTCCGTTCTGACGGCGCCACAGGTGGCGCATGTAGCGGCGCGCGGCGCGCGTGCGCTCGTGCGGAGCGAGCACCGACGTGAACGGCCGTCCGAGCAGGTCCGCCGGGCGCTGGTGCAACAGCGGTTCGATCGCGGCGTTCACCCACTGGAACCGGCCGGTCGCGTCGCAGCAGAAGAGGACGTCGGGCGAGCTGTCGAGCAGCTCGCGAAGCCCGATGGAGACGTTGGACGCGATCGTCCCCTTCGACGACGCGCTCGGCTTCTCGAACATGGGAGCCTCGGGATGTGCGAGGTGGCGGCACGGGGACACCCTGTCCCCGCGCGAAATCTCCCGAGTGACATCGGCAGGTCGGCGCCCGGGCTTGAGAACGGGCTCCGGACGGGTCACCGCCCCCGGCCGGGCCGCGGCCGGTGCAGGATGCAACGCGCCGTCCCCACCTCTATATAGGCGCGGGGCGCCCGCGCGGAACCCGCACGGGCGCCCCCGATCCGGCCGGGCTCAGACGGCGGCGACGGTCTCGGTCACGCCCGAGGGCTTCGCGACGCCGGGCGCGAAGAACCGCGCCTCGAGTTCGCTCCAGCTCAGCTCGTCCTTGTTCGCGGCGGCCGCCTCGGTCCGGAGCCGCGCGATCTCTTCCTGGTACCAGCCGACGACCGGCTTCCCGATGCGCAGTCCTTGCAGTTCCTCGCCGAGGCTCGCCGGGCGCAGCAGGCACACCCAGCCCTTGTCGTACGGGCTCTTCGTCAGGTGCTGCGGCTCCTTCGCGAGCCATTCGTTGACGCTCGTGACCTGTCCGCTCACGGGCGCGGGCAGGCGCACCGACTGGCCGCCGCGCGAGAGCGTGACGATCGGATCGCCGCGGCGCACGACGGCGCCGACCGAAGGCAGCGAGATCTTCTCGATCTTGCCGAGCACCTTGCGCGCGAAGTCGTCCGCGCCGATCCAAACCTGTCCCGCGGGATCGATGCGCGCCCACGTGTGTCCGGGCGCCACGAACGCGCCGCCCGGGACGCAGTACTCCCGATCGGCCACGGTTTCGGCGACGGCGGGCGCGACGACGCGCACCGTCGGACGCGCCTGCGCCTCGAGCCGCGACTGGCGCTTGACGAGCATGCGATTCGCGAACGCGACGAGTTCGTCCTCGGTGAACGGCTTCTGCACGTAGTCGAGCGCACCGAAGCGCATCGTCTCGACCGCGGTCTCGATCGTCGCGTACCCGGTGATGACGGCGACGTCGATGTCGGGACGCAGGTGCTTCACCGCCTTCACGACTTCCACGCCGTCCATGTCCGGCATCTTCAGGTCCGTGAACAGGAAGTCGTAGTTGTTCCGGCGCACGAGCGTGAGCGCCTCGGGGCCGTGCTGCACGGTGTCCACGCTGAAGCCCGCGAGCACGAGGATCTTGCGGAAGCTGTCGAGGATCACGGCCTCGTCGTCCACGGCGAGGATGCGGCCCTTCGCGTTCGGCACCTCGGCGCGCTTGAGGCTCTTCGCCTCGTCGGCGAAGTCCAGCGACACCGCCGTCTCGAGCACCGCGCGGCGCTCGGCGAGCGCGCGCTTCGCCGCGTTGCGCTTCGACACTTCGCGCACGGCGATGTCCACGACCAGGAACAGCACGACCAGCAAGACGACCAGTAACGCGGTCATCGGGCGTCCTCCTCTCCTGCGGCGTGCGCGTGAGCGAGGGCGTGCCGCACCAGGGTCAACAATTCCGAGTCGTCGAAGGGCTTCGCGAGGAACGCCGTGGCGCCGGCGTCCAGCGCGCCCGCCGAGTTCTCGTGCGTGGCGTAACCGGTGATCATCACGAACGGCAGGTTCGGGCGCATGAGCCGCATCGCCCGCAGGGTGTCGAAGCCCGAGCGCCCGGGCAGCATCAGGTCGCAGATCACGAGGCGGCAGTCGAGGAACGCGGGATGGACGAGCGCGGACTCGGCGTCGTTCACGGTGACGACGCGGTAGCCGGCGTCGTCCAGCACCATCGCGATCGCGTCGCGCACCACGGGCTCGTCGTCCACGACGAGGACGTCGCAGTCATCGTTCATGCCGCACCTCGCGCGTCGTCTTTCGCCGGCGCGGCGCCGGAGGTCGCGCCCGGGTCGGACGCGCCCGCGGGCGTCGCGGCGCCAGTCGCGCCACCCGTCGCCCCGGCCACCGCGCTCGGCGATCGGTCCGCGGGCGGACCCGCGGAATCGGGCACGAGGTACGGCAGGCGCACGACGAAGCGCGTTCCCTGCCCGAGCTCGCTCTCGACGTCGATCGTTCCCGAGTGTCCTTCGAGGATGCCCCACGTGATCGCGAGTCCCAGGCCCGAGCCGTGCGTGCCCTTCGTCGTGAAGAACGGCTCGAACAGGTGTCCGAGGTCCTCGCCGGCGATCCCGCGGCCGTTGTCCGCGATCGAGAACTCGGCGTGCGGCTGGGGCCCGAGCGCGTCCACGTCGGCCCAGCGCGTCCAGCCGCAGCCCTTGCGCGTGCACCATTCGACGCGCCCGCGGCCCTTCACCTGCACGCCGTACGCGGCCGAGCCGCACGTCTCGCAGCGCGCATCCGTGAACACGAGGCTCGTGCGGCACGTCGGGCACAGGTACTGGGCGATCGTCCCCTGTTCGGCCTGCGTGCTCGCGCGGTGGTTGAGGCGGCCGTAGACGGGATCGAGGTGCACGAGCGCCTCGCGCTCGTTCGCGCGCCGCAGCATGCGCACGGCCGGGAAGCCGGCGATGCGCACGTTCGGGTCGATGAGGTCGCAGCCGCGCGGGCACGCGGCGCTGCGCAGGTGCGTGTGGCCGCGCGGCTCGACGAGCGCACGGCGGCTCGAGACCGTGATGTGACCGCCCTCGCCGACCGCGTCGGCCGCGTTGATGAGCAGGTTCACGACGACCTGCTGGATCTGGTTGGCGTCCGCCGGCACCGGTTCGAGGTCGTTCGCGAGGTCGAACTCCAGCGCCACCTTCGCGAGCGCGAGCTGGTTCATCGTGATCGCCACGCCGCGCTTCAGCACGTCGTTCACGTCGGTCGGCTGGCGCCGCGGAGGCGTCTGGCGCGCGAAGTCGAGCAGTCCGCGCACGATGTCGCGGCAGCGCTTCGTCTCGCGCACGATCACCTCGAGATCGGCGCGCGCCTCGGCGTTGTCGACGAGGCGCTTCTGCAGGAACGACGCGTAGGTCAGCACGCCCGTGAGCGGGTTGTTGATCTCGTGCGCGACCCCGGCCGCGAGCCGGCCGACCGACGCGAGCTTGTCGGCCTGGGCGAGCTGGCGCTGCGCCTCGCCGAGCCGGCGCGTCATCTCGTTGAACGCGCGCGCGAGGTCGCCGAGCTCGTGCTGCGCGGACGCGGGGATCGAGGTGCTGAGGTCGCCCTCGGCCACCTTGCGCGTTCCGGCGATGAGGCCCGCGACGGGCTTCAGGATCAGCTCGCGGCTCAGCCACCACAGCAGCAGGCTGCTCGCGGCGATCGCGATCACGGCGAGCAGGATCAGCGCGCGCTGGTCGCGCGCGATCTGCGCGTCGGCCTCGGTGAGCGACAGGTTCACGTCGAGCACGCCGAGCACCTGGTCGCGCTCCGAGTGCGCGTGGCAGGCGGCGCTCCAGCAACTGCGCTCGTTGTGGATCGGGCGGATCATGCCGAGCACCCGCTGGCCGTCGGCGCCGCGAAAGACGCGGGCGCGCTGCTTCATCGAGAGCTTCTGGAGCGGCTGGTCGGCCGCGTGGCAGCCGTAACAGGCCTCGGCGCGCTTGTCGAGGAAGCGCCCGATCTCGCGCTCGTCGGACGAGAACACGATCTCGCCGGTGGCGTTGAAGAGCCGCACGCGGGAAATGCCCTTCTGCCGTCCCACCGCCTGGATCTGCCGGTGCAGCGCCGCGCGGCGGTTCAGCAGCATGTCCTCGTACGTCGTGCCGACGATCATCTCGCTCAGCTGATCCGCGCTGCGCGAGAGCTGCGCGGTGAGCGCGCCGCGGTGGGCGCCCACGAGGATGCCCGCCATCACGCCGATCACCGTCGCCGTGACGGTGGCGACGCCGAGGATCGCGAGCGTCCCGATGCGGAGCTTCATGGCGTCACCCGTGTGCGGTGTGCGCGTCGTGGCGCTCCGGGAACACCGGGAGCCACTTCACCGCGAGCACGAACACCCCGATGCCGATCGCGACGAGGCCGACGGACACGAGGATCTCCATCCACGACGGCACGTAGTGCACGCCGCTCGCCCGCTCGAGGCCGGTGACGCTGACGTTCAGGCGGTGCGTCACGAATCCGAGCACGGCGAGGATCGCGCCCGCGACGAGCCCGCGCGGCGAGTGCCGGATGCGCGGCACGAGCAGCAGCACGATCGGCAGCACGACGCCGGCCGCGAACTCGAACTGGAACATGCGCGCCTCGTACGTCGGGCGGAACGCCTCGTGGATCGCCCCCGAGCTCGACAGCAGCAGCAGGCGCATCAGGCCGTACACGCCGAGCACGACGATCATCGCGCGCGACAGCGGCTCGAGCAGCTCGATCTCGAGTTCGCGGCCGAACGCGCGCCCGCTCAGGTGCGACTCGAGGATCACCATGCCGATGCCGGCGCCGATCGCCGACAGGTAGAACTGCAGCGGCAGGAACGGCGAGTACCAGAGCGGGTGGAGCTTCTCGGGCACGATCAGGAACACCGTGCCGAGCGATGACTGGTGCAGCGTCGAGAGCACGATGCCGAGGATCACGATCGGCGTCGAGAGCGCGTGCAGGATCCGCCGCATGCGCTCGAGCCGCAGCCGCTCGAACACCATCGGCAGGAACTCGAGGGTGAGGACCGAGGTGTAGAGCATCACGCACCAGGCGACCTCGAACATCACCGAGTGCGGATTCCAGTAGATGATCGCGTGCCAGATGCGCCACGGCTGGCCGAGGTCGAACAGCAGCCCGAGGGACACGAACACGTAGCCGAGGAACCCGGTCAGCACCGTCGGCCGCACGATCGGCTCGAAGCGCTTGAGGTTGAAGATGTGCACCGTCGCCATGAGCGTGAACGCGCCCGCGGCGAGTCCGACGCCGCACAGCACGTCGAAGCCGACCCACAGCCCCCACGGGAACGCGTCGCTCAGGTTGGTCGTCGCGCCGAGCCCCTTCGAGAAGCGCAGCCAGGTCACGCCGAGGAAACCGCCGACGAGCAGCGCGAACGCGACTTCCCAGAAGCCGAGCTTCACGACCGGACGGCGATCGAGCGGCAGCACGGTCACGCGCCCCCTCCCTTCCCCCGCGGGTCGTGCAGCGGGCGGTGCTTCACGTGGCCGCGCGGTTCGCCGTGCGGCGACGTCGGCGGATCCACCGGCGCGTCGTCGCCCTCGGCCTCGCGGACGAGTTCGCGGCGCTTCGTGATCCAGTGCACCCCGTAGAGCGTCACCGCCGCGACCGCGACGAAGCTCGGGATGTGCGAGAGCACGCGCCAGGTCAGCATCGGCAGCGGCTCCTCGGGCAGGCCGCCCGGCAGCCCGAGCGAGGCGAACGGCACGCCCGCGAGCATCAGCACGCCGGTGCCGCCCGCTTCGGTGAGGCCGTAGATGTGGTCCACGTAGCGGCCGGGCTCGGCCTCGATGCGCTCGCGCGCGGTGCGGATCAGCGTCTCGCGCGTGCCGAACACCGTGGCGCCCGTCGGACACACGGCGGCGCACGCGGTCGGCTTGC
This sequence comes from Candidatus Eiseniibacteriota bacterium, assembly GCA_044222065.1. GTDB lineage: Bacteria > Eisenbacteria > RBG-16-71-46 > RBG-16-71-46 > RBG-16-71-46 > JBGAOA01. The sequence continues at coordinate 2,964 of JBGAOA010000064.1, read as the reverse complement.
CGTCGCGCACGCGCGAGAAGCACATCACGCACTTGCCGACGATCGGAATCGGGCGGTCCCACTGGTACTTCGGCACGTTGAACGGACACGCCATGACGCAGTAGCGGCAGCCGATGCACTTCTCGGACTCGTAGATCACCGGGCCCTGTTCGGTCTTCTTCATCGCCCCGACCGGGCACACCGACACGCACGTCGGCGCGTTGCAATGCATGCACAGGCGCCGCACGTTCACGCCGCCGCGCTTCTCGATCGTCGTCCACGTGTACGCGGTCGTGACGTCCTCGATCGGCAGCGGCAGCTGGTTCTGCTCCTTGCACGCGGCGGCGCACGCGCCGCAGTCGATGCAGCGCGTCGAGTCGAACAGCAGGCCGAGCGAACGGGGATCGACGTGGCTGCTGGGGGCGGGGCCGCTCATCGCGCGCCTCCCCGTCCCGCGTGGCAGCGATCGCACGTCGCGCCGTCGCGGAACCCGAACAGCCGCCGGCCGTCGTGGCACGAGCCGCACGACGTCGCGCCGTGCAGTTCGTCGCTCGCGGGCGACGCGGTGAAGCGCATCGGGTACGGGCGCGGATGGCAGTCCACGCACGCTTCGCCGTTCGCGAGGTGCGCGCCGTGGGCGAAGACGACCGAGCCGGGCGACGAATTGCCGCGCGGATAGGCGTGCGGCGTGGGGACGCGGCGCGCGATCGCGGCATTCGCCTCGGAGGACCCGAGGACGATCGTTTGACCAGACGTTGTCCCCGAATCCGGCGTCCGGACCTGCCCACCTGACAGACCGGCGTGACAGATTCCGCAGTCCCGCCGCTCCATCGTGCCGAACGCGCGCTCACCGTCGTGGCAGGTTCCGCACGAGGCGCCGGCGTCCATGACGGAGTGGGACAAGCGGTGACGGGGCTGCAGGATCGGGTAGAGCGCCACGTGGCACGTCGTGCACTTGCGGCCGGCGAATTCGAAGTGCGTGACGTGGCTGAAGGAAACCGTGGAATCGCCGCTCAAACCGCGGGTGTAGACGATGTCCGCGGGAACGCGAATCTCGATCGCGGGAGCCGCCTTCGACCCGAGGGCCGAGTCCGCCGCCGCGCGCGCATCGCCCGTCCTCCCGGCCTGGAAGGCCAGCGCGATGAACAACGCCCCGCGCAGGATCCGTGGCCGATAACGGCACCGGCACCGCACGCCCCATCCCCTTTCCGAGCGAGCCGTCGCGCCGGTAACAAGGCAAGCCTCGGGCCACCCTCGGCGTCGCGAGTCGCACGGTGCGGGGGATCCCGCGCACGGCGGCGCGGGCGCCGCGCGGTCAGCGGGAGCGGTGCGCGACGGCGCGAAGGTCGCCGCTCGAGATCACGAGCGCCGATTCGCCGTCCGGCTCGCGCTCGAGCGCGAACGTCGTCGCGCGCGAGCGCGCGAAGTCGTAGGCCGCGAAGCCGCCGCCTTCGACCGCGGCGAGCGTCGCGCGGCGAGGGAACGGACGTTCGTCCGCGTCGGACCAGCCGGCGAGCCGGTCACCGTCGAAGTCGAACGTCATGGGCACGCGCCGCCGCGCGAATCCGAGGCGCATCCACACGCGCAGTCCGCGCGCGCCGAGCTCCGGCGCCTCGGTGGCGCCGAGCGTTTCGACCTCGCCGAGGTCGCCGTGCTGATCGAGCAGCACGCGCAGCCGCGCGGTGAGCAGCGTGAAGCCGATCGCGAACTCGCGCTCCGAGAGCCGCGCGCGCGCGGCCGCGGTGTCCTGCGCGGCGACGTCGCGCACGAGCGCGAACGCGGCCGACTCGGCCTCTTCGCGCCGCGCCCGGTCGTCCGCGCCGGCGCCCTCGAGCAGCGCGATCGCATCGCCGCCGCGCGCGCCGGCGACGAGCGCTCCCGCGGACTCGGACACGTCGATCCGCCCGCCCGTCTCGAGCGTCCACGCGCCCGCGATCGCGCGCCGTTCCGACGCTCCGGCGTCGCGAATCGAAGGCGGCGCGCCCTCCGGCTCGCGTCCCTCGGCGATCGCCGCGAGCGCGTCCGCGATCACGAAGCGTTCGCGGCCGAGCCCCGGGTACTCGACGTTCACGAGCACGACGATCACGCGTTCGGCCGCGGGTTCGATGCGGCACAACGCGCGGTAGCCCTCGACCTCGCCGCCGATCACGATGCGGCGGTCGTCGTCGCCGAATCCGTGCAGCCACAGGCCGAGGCCGTAGTTCGTGCCGTCGTGTCCGGTCGGATGCGGCGCCGTGAGCTTCGTCCAGCCCTCCGCGCCGAGCAGCGTCCCGCCGCGCAGCGCCTCGGCCCAGCGCCACAGGTCGTGCGCCGTCGTGACGAGCCGGCCCGAACCCGTGCCCGACCATCCGTGCGGCCACTCGCGCCAGTCGGACCGCTTCCCCGCATCGTCGTAGCCGGCGGCCGCGGGTCCCTTCGGCAGCGTGCGCGCGCCGCCGATCCCGCTCCGCTCCATCCCCGCGGGCTCGAGCAGCTCGTCGCGCAGGAACGCGTCGAACGGCCTGCCGCTCGCGCGCTCGACGATTCCCGCGAGCACGTCGAAGCCGGCGTTCGAGTACGCGAAGCGCTCGCCCGGCGCGTGTTCGAGCGGAGCGGCGAGGATCGCGCCCACGACTTCCTCGCGGCTCGACTCGTCGAGCCCGTCCGGCACGTGGAACGCGAATCCCGCGCGGTGCGTGAGGAGCTGCTCGATCGTGATGCGGCGCTTGTCGGCGGGCACGCCCGGCCAGCGGCGCTCGAGCGGGTCGTCGAGCGCGAGCGCGCCGCGGGCGGCGAGCTTCAGCACCGCGGCCGCGACGAAGCTCTTCGTGACCGAGCCCGCCGCGAGCCGCGTCTCGACGGTCATGCGCACGCCGCGCTCGCGGTCGGCGAAACCGTACGCGCGTTCGAGAAGCGGCACGCCGTGTTCGGCGACCAGCAGCTGCCCCGAGTAGCCGAAGGCCTCGAGGCGGTCCGCGTAGTCCGCGAGCGCCCGTGCACGCTCGG
>JBGAOA010000063.1:0-24831 GCA_044222065.1 Candidatus Eiseniibacteriota bacterium | reverse complement strand
CGGAAAGCGAGTCGGAAGTCCACGCGTTCACGAGGCGCAGCGGAAGGCGAGTCGGAAGTCCCTCTCGGGCGCCACGCGAACTCCCGCGATCAGTTACACGCGGAAGGCGAGTCGGAAGTCCACGCATTCACGAGGCGCAGCGGAAGGCGAGTCGGAAGTCCCCCTCGGGCACGTCGGCGAGTGTCGGAGCCATGGAGTGGCGGAGACAGGAGCCGAGTAGCGAGCCGGAGCAGGATGCGGAGGCGAGCGGGCCCGAGGGGGACTTCCGACTCGCCTTCCGCGTGTAACTGATCGCGGGAGTTCGCGTGGCGCCCGAGAGGGACTTCCGACTCGCCTTCCGCTGCGCCTCGTGAACGCGTGGACTTCCGACTCGCTTTCCGCTGCGCCGCATGAACGCGTGGATCGCTGATTCGCCCCGTGAACGTGTGGACTGTCGGGTCGCCTTCCGCTGGGCTCCGTCGGTGGTCGGAGTTCGTCGCGTGGAGCCCTACTTCACGGCTCTCACCTTGATCGAGACGACGGCGTCGAAGGCGTTGCGCTGGAGGCTGCCTTCGGCGAGGCCTTCGGTGCCGACGGTGTAGGCGCGCTCCTCCAGCACCTGCACGTCGCGGAAGCCGGCGTCGCGCATCAGCTGCAGGTACTCCTCGCGGATCGAAGCGCCGGCGACGCAGCCGCAGTACAGCTCGGCGTCGGCCCGCGCGTCGGGGCCGATTTCGCGCTTCAGCACGAGGTCGCTCACGACGAGCCGGCCGCCGGGCTTGAGCGCGCGCAGCGTCTCGCGGAACACCTGCGGCTTTTCGGGTGACAGGTTCACGACGCAGTTCGAGATCACGACGTCAACGGTGGCGTCGGCGACCGGCAGGTGCTCGATTTCGCCGAGCCGGAATTCGACGTTCGCGACGTTCGACTTCTTCGCGTTCGCGCGCGCCTTCTCGATCATCGAGGGCGTCATGTCCACGCCGATCGCGCGGCCGGTGGGGCCGACTTCGCGCGCGGCGAGGAAGCAGTCGATGCCCGCGCCCGAGCCGAGGTCGAGCACGACCTCGCCGGGGCGGAGCGCCGCGTGCGCGATCGGATTGCCGCAGCCGAGGCCGAGGTTCGCGCCCTCGGGCAGCGCGGCCGCCTGCTCGGCCGTGTAGCCGAGCTGCTCGAGCACCGCGTTCGCATCATCGGGCGCGCCGCAGCAGCCCACGCTCGAGTGCCGTCCCGCGGCGATCGCGCCGTACTTCTCGCGCACCACGACGCGCGCGTCCTCGCCGGGCGCGATCGTCTGGGCCGCGGGTCCGCAGCACGGGTTCTCGGGAGTGGAGCCGCAACAGCCGCTCGTCTCGGTCACCACGATCGTCTTCGATTCCATCGCACCTTCCTCCCGGCGCTAGAGCGCGCCGATCAGTTCCTTCAGTCGTTGCACGGCCTTCGGTTGAACGCAGTAGCAGACGCGGGGCCCGTCGATGTCGCCCTGCACGAGGCCGGCCGCCTTCAGCACCTTCAGGTGCTGCGAAATCGTGGACTGGGCGAGCGGCATCGCCTCGACGATCGTTCCGCACACGCACTCGCCACGGGCGATGAGCATGCGGAGGATCGCGACGCGCACGGGGTGGCCGAGAGCGCGAGCCATCGTCGCGGTCTCGCGGTCGGTCGCGCCCGGGTGGAACGCGGCGCGCTTCGTCGTGGCTGGAGGCATCGGTGCTCCCCGGGTGGTTCGAGGCCGCACACGGCGGCTTTGATCGTTGATCGTAGAAATACGATTAAATGATCACGCCCCGGGTTTCAAGGTCTTTCTCCCACGGCTCGCGTTGTCGCGATCTGCGTGTCGCAGGACGCGCAATCTGCCAGCGGACCCGGCGGACTGCGTTTCGCACGCGCGCGCCGGAACCGCGGATTTCGCGGGTCCCGTGCCTCCGGCGCGTCGAACCCTCGCAGGGCACCGCTCTTGCAGTCGCTGAGGGCGTGGCGGTGGACGCACCGCCGAGAAGGTCGGGAAGGCTGCCTGCGCGGCGGAAGCGCCGGCCCGTGGCTCGACCCGACGAAGCTGGGAAGGCTGCCCGCGCGGCGGAAGCGCCGGCCCGTGGCTCGACCCCGCTCAGGACTCTCACATCTCACCGCTCGCGGTCCGACACACCGAGGTGCGGAGAGCGCTCGTCGCGCTCGAAGGAGAGGTCCTCATGAAACCTGATCGGATGTTCCACTCACCCCGCACGCGCGTGCGGGTCCCTCGTGCGACGGCTCCCGGCCTTCGAGAGGGAAGTGGACGTCACGATTCGGACGGAAGCGGTCAGGGTCCGCGCTTCCGAGGCATCAGGGAGAGAGGTCCCCCGGCCTAGCCGGGGCCCCGCGCAACTCGCGCGGAGGCCGTACTTCGATCCCGGGTCTCCAGTAGAGATCGCGGCGCCGTGTGAGGACCGGCGCCGCGATGCTTTTTGGCCCCCGCGCCGCCATCGAGCGTGCGCCGCAACCGCGGGGGACGGCCGTTGAACCCGTCGCGCCGCCTTCCTATACTGCCCGGCGCTCCAACCCACCCGCATGCTCACGGCTCGCCGGACGCACTCCGGCCTGGGGCCGCAACGCTCACCCCGACTCGGAGAACCGCGATGGAAGCCACCAAGACCAAGCTCGTGAACTACACGGTCAAGAACGGCGTGGCGTGGATCGAACTGACCGATCCGCCGGCCAACACCTACACCTACGAGATGATGCGCGACCTCGACGAGGCCATCCTGCAGGCGCGCTTCGACGAGAACGTGCACGTGATCGTGCTGCGCGGCGCCGGGGAAAAGTTCTTCTGCGCGGGCGCGAACATCAACATGCTCAAGACCGTCAATCCGACGTTCAAGTACTACTTCTGCCTGCACGCGAACGAGACGCTGAACCGCCTCGAGCAGACGCCGAAGCTCGTGATCTCCGCGATGAACGGGCACACGGTGGGCGGCGGCCTCGAGATCGCGATGGCGGCCGACCTGCGCATCGCGCGCAAGGGCGCGGGCAAGATCGGCCTGCCCGAGGTCGCGCTCGGCGTGCTCCCCGGCACGGGCGGCACGCAGCGCCTCGCGCGGCTCATCAACAAGAGCACCGCGATCGAGCTGATGGTGACGGGCGAGACGTTCGACTTCGAGCGCGCGCAGTCGCTCGGGATCGTCAACCAGATCTGGGAGACGGCGACGAACGACGAGTTCATCGAGAAGGTGCAGAAGTACGCCGAGCAGTTCTGCCCGCCGAACAAGGCCGCGAAGGCCGTCGGCCGCATCAAGCGCTCGGTGCAGACCGGCGCCGAGATCCCGTTCGAGGTCTCGCTCGCCGTGGAGCGCGAACTGCAGCAGCAGCTGTTCCAGAGCGACGACGCGAAGGAAGGACTCGCCGCCTACGTCGAGAAGCGCAAGCCGAACTTCAGCGGCAAGTAGTCGCGTTCCCACGCGACGAGACGCGGCCCTCCGGCGCACGCCGGGGGGCCGCGGCGTTTCAGGCGTTCGAGTCGCCGTCGTCCGGCTGCGACGACCAGATCTCGCGGCGGTAGGCGAGCCGGAATCCCGCCCGCGCGACGTTGCGCGGCGACGGGTTCGGATGCTCGGCGGTGTCGTCGAGCGTCTCGAGCGTGAGGAGCTTCGCGCCCACCGTGCGCGCCGCCTCGATGCGCGAGGCGAGCAGCGCCGCCTGCGCCCCGAGCCGCCGCCGGTCGGGCCGCGTCGTCATGATGCCGAGCCACGCGAGCCCGTCGCGCACGTGGCACGCCGCCGCGGCGACGACGTCGGCGCCGTCGAGCGCGACGTGCACGTGCCAGCCGGCGCGGCCGATCAGCCCGGGCAGCCAGCCTTCGGCGGCCGGATTCGAACCGAACCCCTCGCGCATCACGCGGTCGATGGCCGCGGTGTGCGCGGTCTCCGCCGGGACGATGCGCAGCGACGTGCGCGCCGCGTCCGCGGGTGAGGCGTCGCGCCACCACTTGAGTTCGTCCGCGACGTGGCGCAGCCCGCGCGCGGCGAGACGCGCGCGCACGTCCGCGGGCGTCGCGAACGGCGCGAGGTCCGTCTCGTAGCGTCCGCCGTTCCTCGCGAAGAACGCGGCGTAGCGGTCGAGCGCCTCGTCGTCGGCGGGCGACGCGAGACGCCGAGGCCGATCACGCGGTTCCAGCGCGCGCGGTTGCCGCGCGGCGCGCGGACGGCGAGCGCGCCGCCGATCCACTCGCGAGCGAGTCCGAGCGCCTCGCGGACGCGCGCCGGTGCGCCGTCGCGCTGGTCGCACTTCGCGAGCGCCTCGATGCGCTCGATCGCGAGCGCGTCCTCGTGCGCGAGCTCGCCGATCACTTCGCCCCCGGATCGGGGAACACCCAGCTCCGGCGCAGGTACGCGACGCGGAAGCCCGCGCGCTCGACGTTGTGGTACGACGGATTCGGTTTCTCGGGCGGGCTCGGGCCCGTCTCGACGACGAGCGTCGTGCAGCCGGCGGCGCGCGCGTCCTCGATGCGCCGCGCGATGAGCGCGCTCTGCGCACCGCGCCCGCGGTGCGAGGCGAGCGTCGCGCCGAGGCCGAACCACGCCGTCGCGCCGCGGCGGAAGAGCGCCGCGATCCCGACCACGTCGCCGCCGTCGCGCGCGACGTAGTGCGTCCACCCCCCGCGACCGATCACGCCGTGGAGTCCGCGTGCGTTCTCGGGCCGGTCGTGGAACGACTCGACGAGCACGCGGCCGAACGCGTCGGCGTCCGCGGCGCCCGCGGTCTCGATCGCGAGCCCGCAGTCGGCCCGCCTCGCGGGCGACACGTCGCGCGTCCACTTCACCGTGTGGAAGTAGCAGCCGAAGCCCTCGTCGCGCAGCCAGCTTTCGAGGGCGTCCGGCTCCGCGTCCGGAGCGATCCCGATGCCGAACTCCGCGATGCCTCGCGACGCGTAGCAGGACTTGATCGCGCGGACTTCGTCGCGCGTCGCCGGCGCCTCGAGACCGAGGCCGAGCACGCGCTGGAACATCAGGTTCGTGTCGCGCGCGCGGCCGAACGCGATGGCGGTCGGGAAGCGCTCCATGACGAGGCCGAGCGACTCGCGCACGTCGGCGGGCGCGGTGGAGAACATCTCGATGCGCGCTTCGATCTCGATCCGCTCGAGTTCGACCACGGCGTCACGCTCCACGAGGCCTCCCTGGGAAGGCGCGATCCACGGTTGACCGCGCGGGGGGCGAACCTATACTTCGCGCGGCCGCGGCGCACCTCCCCGACACCCGCGGCTCGCGCCGCCCGGAGCCCGATTGATCCGATTCGTCCTGCTGGTTTCGCTGCTGTCGCTCGCCGAGCCCGCGCCGCCGCCCGCGGCCGATCCGCCGCCGCGCCCCGTGCTGTTCGTGCCGCCGCGCGCGGACTCGTCGGGCGCGCCGGAGTCCGAGCCCGCGCCGCTGATCATCCCCGGCCGCTCGCCCGGTCCCGAGGCGCCCGCGACGCCGCAACAGCGCGCCGCCGACTGGGCCGCGCGCGGCGCCGCGATGGAGGCGTCCGGCGCGCTGCTTCCTGCGGCGGCGGCGTACCGCAACGCGATCGCGGCCGATCACGAGCTCAAGGGCATCGCGATTCGGCTCGGCGACATCTACACGAAGCTCGGAGATCACGACGCGGCGTCGCGCGCGTACGCGATCGAAGTCTCGCGCGACCCGGGCAACCTCGACGCCGGCCGTAACCTCGGCCTCGCGCTCGCGCGCTCGGGGCAGAGCGCGGCGGCGATCCAGGAACTCGAGCTGCTCACGAGGCGCGCTCCGGCCGAGGAAGACCTGTGGCGCGCGCTCGGCTTCGCCTGCGTCGGCGCCGACAGCCTGGCGAAGGCCGAGCACGCGTTCCGGCGCGCGCTCGCGCTCGGCCGCGAGCGCGCGAGCGAGCGCCGCGACCTCGGCGCGCTGCTGTCGTCGCTCGGGCGCCACGCGGAGGCGCGCACGCAGATGAACCGCGCGATCCAGCTCGCGCCGAAGGACGCGGGCAACTGGCTCAACCTGGGAAATCTCGAACGCCGCGCGGGCAAGCTCGACGCGGCGCTCGCCGCGTACCGCAAGGCCGAGGCGTGCGACTCGTCGCTCGCGCTCGCGCGGCGCGCGCAGGCGCAGGCGCTCGTGGACCTCGGCCGCACGCGCGAGGCTGGCGCCGCCTACCGCCGCTGGCTCGAGCGCGATCCCGCGGACCTCGCCGGACGCCTCGAGGTGTTCGAGCACTTCATCGCCGAGGGCCGCGCGGACGCGGCGCTCGAGATCGCGCGCGACGCCGTGCGCACGGACGACCGCTCGCCCGACGTGCGGCTCATGTACGGGCTCGCGCTCGCCGCGACCGGCGATCGCCGCGGGGCGCTCACCGAGATGCGCTCCGCGCAATCCGTGGAGCCCGACGCCGGGAAGCGCGGCCGCATCGAGTCGCTCGTCGCCTCGCTGCGCGCCTCGGCGCCCGACTCGCTGCGTGCGCTGTTCGCCGAGGACAGCGTGCGGGCGGTGCGCGACGAGGCGCAGCGCGAGGCCGCGGCGCGCGAGAAGCGCGCGGCGCCGGAGCCGCGCGGCGGGCGGCGCTGACGCGGGCGGCGCCGTTGCCGCGTGCCCGCGCGTTCGCTACTGTCCCCGCCCACGTTCCCTCCTCGGAGTCCGAGCCCCGATGACCGTCACGCCGAACACGCTGTACCTCGCCGCGCCGCGCGGATTCTGCGCGGGCGTGGACCGCGCGATCGACATCGTCGAGATGGCGCTGCAGGTCTACGGCGCGCCGATCTGGGTGCGGCACGAGATCGTGCACAACCGTCACGTCGTGGACGCGCTGCGCGAGAAGGGCGCCGTGTTCACCGACGACTTGGAAGACGTGCCGCACGGCGCGGTCGTGATCTTCTCGGCGCACGGCATCTCGCCCGCGGTGCGCGCGCAGGCGAAGGAGCGCGGCTTGAAGGCGCTCGATGCGACCTGTCCGCTCGTGACGAAGGTGCACCTCGAAGCGCTCAAGTACGCGAAGTCGGGGTACACGATCCTGCTCATCGGGCACCGCAACCACGTCGAGGTCGAAGGCACGATGGGCGAGGCGCCCGAGGCGACGATCCTGATCGAGACCGTGGACGATGCCGAACACGTCCGCGTGCCCGACCCCGCGCGCGTCGCGTACCTGTCGCAGACGACGCTCTCGGTGGACGACGTGCGTGCGATCGTCGAGGTGCTGAAGCGCCGCTTCCCGCAGATGCACGAGCCCGCGAAGGCCGACATCTGCTACGCGACGCAGAACCGCCAGGACGCGGTGAAGGAGCTGGCGCGCCGCTGCTCGACCGTGCTCGTCGTGGGCGCTCCGACGAGCAGCAACGCGAACCGGCTCGTCGAGGTCGCGCGTTCGCTCGGGATCGAATCGCACCTGATCGAATCCGCCGAGGACATCCACCCGGAGTGGGTGCGCGGCGACATCGGGCTGACGGCCGGGGCGTCCACGCCCGAGCACGTCGTGCAGGCGTGCGTGCACCGCGTGCAGGCGCTCGGCGACTACCGCGTCGATGAGTTCACGCTCGTCGAGGAGCGCATCATGTTCCCGCTGCCGGGCGAGCTGCTCGCCGTTGCGCAGCAGCGCGGCGTGGCGTTCCGCCCGGGCAACGAGCGCGCGGCCGAGCGCGCGGCGGCGGACGCGGAGTTCCGGATCTCGAAGCACTGAGGCGCCGTTTGGACGCGGTGCGGCGGCTCCGTTAGCTTCCTCCGGCCATGCTCACCTCACGCGCCCTGCTGGCCCCGAGCGTCCCGACGCTGCTCATCGAGCAGCAGCGCGGTCACGTCACCGAAATGATCACCGCGCTCCAGGCGGCCGGCGAGGCTCTGCTCGCCGAGGATCCGCAGGCGATCGTGTGCGTGAGCGCGCGCTGGAAGAGCGAAGGGCCGTTCCTCGCCGACGACTCCCGCCGCATTCGCACGCTCATCGACCTGCCCGGCTGGGGCGTCGAGCCGCGCTACGACTGCGCCGGCGATCCGGCGCTCGCTCGCGCGATCGTCGAGCGGGCGCAGCGCGCGGGGCTGCGGGCCGGGACGGCGAGCCGCGGCGCCGACACGGGCGTCGCGATCCCGCTCCACTTCCTCTCGAACGCGCGCCGGTTCCCCGTCGTGCCGCTGTCGCTGCGCGATGGCGCCACGCGCGACGAGCACCGCCGCTGGGGTGCCGCGATTCGCGCGACGCTCGAGGCGTGGGAATTCCGCGTCGCGTTCGTCGTCGGCGGCACGCTCACGTTCAACCAGCACGCCTTCAACCTGAAGCGCGAGCAGGCCGAGTCGCTCGAGGTGGACGAGTTCGCGCTCGGCGCGCTGCAGCGCGGCGAATGGAACGGGCTCGCGACCGTGCACGGCGCGCTCGCGGAACGCGCGATGCCGGAGGCGTCGTGGATGCACCTCGAGGTGCTGCGCGGCTTCCTCGGCAAGGACGTGCCGGGCGAACTGCTCGCCTACGAGAACGCGCCCGGCATCGGTTCCGCGCTCGCGGGCTTCCCGCTGCCCCGGACCGCGGAACACTAGGATCGCCGCCGTGCGCGTGCTCCACGTCAACGCCTTCCACTGGCTGAAGGGCGGCGTGGAGCGCGCGATGTTCGACGAGACGCGCTGGCTCGAGGCCGGCGGCCACTCGGTCGGCCACTTCGCGATCCGCGACGAACGCAACGCGCCGAGCCCGACGGCCGAGTTCTTCGCGCCCGCGGCCGACTACTCCGAGGGCGGTCCGCTCGCGCGCCAGCTCGCGCAGCTCCCGCGCGCGATCTGGTCGCGGCCCGCCGAGGACGCGATGACGCGGCTCGTCGAGGCGTGGCGCCCCGAGATCGCGCACGTCCACGCGCCGAGCCGCTACCTCACGCCCTCGCCGCTCGCATCACTCGAGCGCGCGGGGGTGCCGGTCGTGATGACGCTCCACGACTTCAAGCCGTGGTGCGCGAACCGCGTGCTGTTCGCGCGCGGCGCGCCGTGCGAGCGCTGCCGCGGCGGCGCGCACTGGCACGCGGCCGCGACCGGCTGCATCCACGACTCGCACGCGAAGGGCGCCGTCGGCGCGTGGGAGGCGTACGCGCACGACCGGCGCGGCGCCTATCGGGCGGTGCGCCGCTGGATCGCGCCTTCGCGCTTCGCGGGCGACAAGGCCGTGTCGCTCGGCGCGCCGAAGGAGCGCGTGCGCGTACTCGGCCACGGCGTCGAGATCGCCGCGGACGCCGACGCGCTCGCGGCCGCGCCATCGCGCGAGGCGCCCGAGCGCCCGTTCGCGCTCTACGCCGGGCGGCTCTCGGCCGAGAAGGGCGTGACGCTGCTGCCCGCGATCGCGCGCGCGATCGGCGACACGCCGCTCGTCGTCGCGGGCGAGGGGCCGCTGCGAGGCGCGCTCGAGGCGGCGCGCACGACGGCGCCGAATCTCGCGCTCGTCGGAGCGCTCGACACGACGCGGCTCGTGCCGCTGCTCGCGCGCGCCGCCGTCGTCGTCGTGCCGTCGCTCTTCTACGAGACCTACTGCTACGCCGCGGCCGAAGCGCAATACTTCGGGCGCGCGGTCGTCGGCTCCGCGATCGGGGCGATCCCGGAACTCGTCGAGCACGAGCGCACCGGGCTGCTCGCGCCGCCCGGGGACGCGGGCGTGTGGACGACCGCGGTTCGGCGCGCGCTCGCGGCGCCCGAGGCGGCGACGTGGGGCGAGGAGGGCCGGCGGCGCGTGCGCGCGAGCGCCGATCCGAGGCGCCACGTCGAAGGACTGCTCGCGATCTACCGCGAGGCGATCGCCGCGCGCTGAGCGCCGCGGCGAAAGGGGAGAAGCGCATGCGCGTCGCCGAGTCGAACTGGATGCAGATCGAGGCGTATCTCCGGACCGACGATCGCTGCGTGCTGCCGCTCGGCTGCACCGAGCAGCACGCGTACCTGAGCCTCGCGACCGACAGCATCCTCGCCGAGCGCGTCGCGGCCGAGGCCGCCGAGCCGCTCGGCGTGCCGGTGTTCCCGGTCGTCGCCTACGGCATCACGCCGAGCTTCACCGCCTATCCCGGCACCGTGACGCTGCGCGTCGCGACGTTCCTCGCCGTCGTGCGCGACGCGCTCGACGCGCTCCACGCGCAGGGCTTCCGGCGCGTGCTGATCGTGAACGGCCACGGCGGAAACGCGCCCGCCGAGTCGCTCGTGCGCGAGTGGCTCGGCGAGCACCGCGACGCACGCGTGCGCTTCCACAACTGGTGGAACGCGCCGCGCGTGTGGAAGACCGTGCAGGAGATCGACCCGGTCGCCTCGCACGCCTCGTGGATGGAGAACTTCCCGTGGACGCGCCTCGCGGGCGTCACGATGCCCGACGCGCAGAAGCCGCCGGTCGAACTGCCGAAGGCCGGCGGTCCGGCGGACGTGCGGGCGGCGCTCGGCGACGGGAACTACGCCGGCCGCTACTTCCGCTCCGACGACGACGTGCTGCGGCTGTGGACGTCGGCGGTCGAAGAAACCCGCGACCTGATCGCGTCGGGGTGGTAGCCTCCCTGCCGCTCGCTCCCCCGCTGCACCTTCTACCCGCCCTTCGGAGGATTCGAATGCATCGCTCGAAGCTGTTCGTCGCCGCCGCCGCGCTCGCCGTGGCGTTCGCCGTGCCCGCGTTCGCGGACGAGCCCACCGGCATCCGCAAGGAGTACCTCGCGAGCCTCGACGACGCGGGCGGCAAGCTGCAGGAACTGGCCGGCGCGATGCCGCAGGGCAAGTTCGCCTGGCGGCCGATGAAGGGCGTGCGCAGCACGGCCGAGGTGTTCATGCACGTGGCGGGCGCGAACTACGGCATTCCCGCGTTCTTCGGCGTGATGCCGCCGCCGAGCGCCGGAATCGACATGGCGCACTTCCAGGACTGGGAGAAGAGCACGTCCGACAAGGCGAAGGTGCAGACGCTGCTCAAGGACTCGTACGCGCACATCCACAAGATCATCTCGGACACGCCGGACTCGGATCTCGACACCGAAGTGAACCTGTTCGGCATGAAGATGACGAAGCGCGCCGCGTTCCTGCTGATCGTGAGCCACACGCACGAGCACCTGGGGCAGGCGATCGCGTACGCGCGCATGAACAAGATCACGCCGCCGTGGACCGCGCGAGAGGAAGCCGCGGCGAAGAAGGCGGCGGCCGAGAAGAAGTAGCGCGACCGCGGGCCGCGGGACGGCCCCGAACGAAACGGCGCGGCGCTCCGAGAGAGCGCCGCGCCGGTCGTGCCTCCGACCCGCTACACCTGCGCGCCGAAGCTCCACGCCTCGCGGCCCGCTTCGAGTTCGATCCCGAGCGCGAGCACGAGGCGGTTCGAGAAATTGTAGTACGCCGCGATCGCCGTGGCCTTCGCGATGCCCGCGTCGTCGAAGCCGTACTCGCTCAGCCGCTCGACGTCCTCGCGCTTGCGCTCGTCGGGCTCGCAGGTCAGCGCGACGGCGGCGTCCAGCAGCACGCGGTCGCGCGCGGCGAGGTCGGCTTCGCGGTAGTCCGCGGCGACGGCGCGAGCGAGCGGCTCGCTGCCGAGCGCGGCCGCGAGCTTCGGGCCGTGGTGGGACACGCAGTAGCCGCAGCCGTTCGTCGCCGACACGACGACCGCGATCATCTCGGCCTGCGCGGGCGTGAGCGGCGCGGGATTCGCCATCGCGGCGCGGTAGAGCGCGTGCGCGGCGTCGAGCAACGCGGCGTCGCCGCCGAGCGCGCGCCACAGGTGCGCGACTTCGCCGCGCGATGACGCGGCGCGCACGCGCGCGTAGAGCGCGGCGACTTCGGGCGGTGCGGCTTCGGGTTCGACGAGTCGGATCCAGCTCACGGGGCAGCCTCGCGGGGAGCGCGTGCGGAAACGAGGCGCGGACGATAGGAGCGGCCTTCGCGCGGGTCAACCGCCGCGCGGCCGCGTCAGAAGATCGTGCGGGCGCTGCCCGAGTACTGATCGCCGCGCGGATCGACGCGATTGCCGGCCGCATCGGTGCCGCGGAACTGGAACACCCAGTGCGATGGATCGATCACGGCGTCGCCCGTGGCGTTCTGGCGGACGTCGAAGTACACGATCGCCTCGCGCGTCTCGGGGTCGTAGCTCACGCGCAGCGGCACGGGCAGGATGCGCGCCTCGGTGCCGGGGGCGGCGCCGAGTCCGAAGTTGTAGAAGCCCGCATCGCCGCCCGCGGCCGGCGTGATGGACCAGTTGTACGGGCTCTGCACCGACGCCGCGTCCATCGCCTGATTGAAGACGAACGCCATCCGGAACGTGTGCGACTCGTTCGGCTGGTCGAGCGTCGGGTCGAGCGTCGTGAGCGGCGTCTTCGGACCGAGCGACGACAGGAAGGTGCTGCGGCCCGGGTCGATGAACGCGATCTCGGGCGTGAACATCGCGACCTCGAGGTCGATCGCGAGGCTCACGCTCGTCGCGGTGTTGAGATCGCGCAGCCGCTCGGACTGGGCGGTCGCCCGCTCCGTGTCGCCGAGCGACAGGTAGGCGAAGCCGAGGTCCGCGACCGCCTGCGCGTTCGACGGCGCGATGGACACCGCGCGTTCGTACCAGCTCGCCGCGTCGTCGAAACGCTCCTGCGCGCCCGCGAGCGCGCCGAGCGCCTGGAACGTCGAGGCCGAGGTCGGCGCGAGCTGCTGGAGCTTGCGGAACTGCGTGTCGGCCTCGGCGAAGCGCCCCTGCTTCACGTACAGGTAGCCGAGCGAGCTGATCGGACCCGTGTCGCTCGGCGACTGCCGCGCGAGCCGCAGGTATTCGCGCTCGGCGTCGTTCTCGCGGCCGACGGAGAGGTAGCTCATCGCGAGTTCGGCGCGCGCCGTCGCGTCGGTCGGGTCCACCCCGACCGCCTTCTCGTACGACGCGATCATGTGCGACGCGTCGCCGAGCGACGCGTACGCGTGGCCCATGTAGCGGAACGCCGTCACCGACTGCGGGTCGTACGACGTGGCGAGCTGGAACTCCCGCACGGCGCCGGAGTAATCACCGTCGGACATCTTCGTCGCGCCGCGGCTGATCGCCGCCGTGGCGAGCGAGCCGCGCGAGTTGACGCGCGCGGCCGAGACCGAGAACGCGCCATCCAGCGACACGGCGTTCGTGAGGAATTGCGACACGCGGACTCCGGCGAGGAGGGAGGACGACGAGGTGGTCACCGGGGAGTCTCGGCGGCGGCGAGCGGGAATTGAGGGGCGTGCGCGCCTCGCCGGATCGAGCGCCGAATCCACCGGCGCGACGCCGTCATCGGAGGAGCCGGCAGCGCTCGCGACCGCATCCGGCGCGGGTTTGACACTTGTCGGGAGCCACGACTAGCTTCCCTCGCGACACCCGACCGACGCTTCGCGGGCGCACGCGCCCGCCGCCTTTCGAGGAGGTTCCCGATGCCCTTTCCCAAGCTCACCGCCCGGACGTTCGCCAGCATCCGCGAGTTGAACGGCATCTCGCAGCGCACGATGGAAGAGCACTACGAGCTCTACAAGGGCTACGTCGCGAAGACGAACGAGATCCAGGACAAGCTCGCGAACGTGGACCGCGCGAGCGCGAACCAGATCTTCAGCGACCTGCGCTCGCTGCGCGTGGACCTGTCGTTCGCGACCGGCGGCGTGAAGAACCACGAGATCTACTTCGCCCACCTCGGCGGCAAGGGTGGCGCGCCGACGGGCAAGGTCGCCGAACTGATCGCGCGCGACTTCCCGTCCGTGGACGCGTGGCTCGCCGACTTCAAGGCCTCGGGACTCGCGGCGCGCGGCTGGGTGTGGCTCGCCTACGACCACGACTGGAACACGCTCACGACCGTGGTGGGCGACGCGCAGAACACGTTCCCGCTCTGGAACGCGACGCCGATCCTGGCGCTCGACGTCTACGAGCATGCGTACTGGCTCGATTACGGCCGGCTGCGCGCGAAGTACATCGAAGCGTTCTTCAACAACCTCGACTGGGACGTGGTGAACCGCAATCTGGAAAGCGCGCTCGCCATGTCGCCGGCGACCCGATAACCGAAACCGCAGGAGCGGCGGCTTCGCCGCCGTCGCGGCCGGGCTCCCACGGGGAGCCCGACGCGCTTCTCCGGGAGAACCCATGGCGACCAGTCTGCTACCCGTGATCGGGCGACCCGCGCCCGACTTCACGCTTCCGTCCACGACGGGGGAGAACATCACCCTGCGTCAGTTCAAGGGCAAGAAGACCGTCATCCTGTACTTCTACCCGAAGGACGAGACGCCCGGCTGCACGAAGGAAGCGTGCGCGTTCCGCGACGCGTTCGAGGAGTTCGACAAGCAGAACGTCGTCGTGCTCGGCGTCTCGAACGACCCGATGGACTCGCACCTCTCGTTCCGCCACCGCCACAACCTGCCGTTCACGCTGCTCTCGGACGAGGACACGACGGTCTCGAAGCTGTACGGCGTGTACAAGCAGAAGAACCTGTACGGCAAGAAGTCCATGGGGATCGAACGGACGACGTTCGTCATCGATCGCACCGGCCGCATCGCGCAGATCTACCCGCGCGTGAAGGTCGAGGGTCACATCGACGACCTGCTCGAGTTCGTGCGCGAGGACTGAGCCCGCACGACCCGCGGCGGCCCCGAACTCCCGGGCCGCCGCGACGTTTTTTGCCCCCGCGGCCGCCGCCGTGCGGGGCTACACTGCGCGGGCACCCGCCGCTCCCGAGGAGCGAGGCCGCCATGTTCGAAGAGCTGTCCGAGCCCGTGCCCGTCTTCCCGCTGCCGAACGTCGTGCTGTTCCCGCACGCCGTCCTGCCGCTGCACGTCTTCGAGCTGCGCTACCGCACGATGGTGCGCGACGCACTCTCGAGCCGGCGCGAGATCGCGATGGCCCTGCTCAAGCCCGGCTGGGAGCGCGACTACCACGGGAGCCCGGAGTTCCACGCGCTCGGCTGCCTCGGCCGCATCGAGGAGGTCGAGTGGCTCCCGAACGATTGCTACGACCTGAAGCTCTCGGGACTCACGCGCGTGAAGTTCGGCCGTGTCGTGCGCGAATTCCCGTACCGCGCGGTGCGCGCGACCCGTCTGCCGCAGCACCCGGTGCCCGAGGACGACCCGCTCGTCGCGGTCGAGAAGCAGGCGCTGCGCGAGGCGCACGTGCGCTTCGCGCGCGCTCTCGGCGTGCCCGAGTCGCTGCCGCGCGAGTGGCTCTCGGGGATGAGCCTCGAGGGGCTCACGAACCTGCTCTGCACGCTGCTCGACTGCGAGGCGGAGTCGAAGCTCGGGCTGCTCGCGATGGACAGCGTGCTCGAGCGGGCCGCGGCGGTGCGCGAGGCGATGGAGCGCCGGATGCGCGAGCGCTCGCGTCCGGATCCCGCGGGCGGCGACCACAACTGAGGCGGGAGACGAAGAAGCGGCGGTGAGTCCCCCGATCTCAACACCGTCCTCACGATCCACAGCGCAACCAGAGCCGTCATCTTTCGAGACGGCCCGCGAGCGGTTTGGCGGCAGAGTGTCGTGGATCGTGCCGCAAACACGCGGTTCGCACGCCACCGGGGCGGCCGTGCGGCGGACCGTCGTACTTTGCGGAGGGGATACAGCGGGAGGGACGTGCGGAATGGTAGGAGGCGCCTCGGGCACGCGCAACGAAAATCTGCGCGTGGACGGATTGCGATGCTCGACGATCTCGATGCTCGTCGGCTTGTCGCACGCCGAGGCGTGCGCCTATGCTGCCGCCGTATGCGATTTCCTGCGGAGCCGTTCCGAATCAAGGTCGTCGAGCCGCTGCGACGCGTGACGCGCGAAGAACGCGAGCGTCTGATCCGCGCCGCCGGCCTGAACATCTTCGCCGTGCCCGCCGACAGCATCTACGTGGACCTGCTCACCGACTCGGGCACGTCCGCGATGTCGGACCACCAGTGGGCCGGGCTCATGGAAGGCGACGAGTCCTATGCGGGCTCGAAGAACTTCTTCCATTTCCAGGAGACGATCCGCGACATCTTCGGCTTCCGGAACGTGATCCCGACGCATCAGGGCCGGATGGCCGAAAATCTGCTGTTCTCGACGCTGCTGAAGCCCGGCGACGTCGTGCCGAACAACATCCACTTCGACACGACGCGCGCGAACGTCGAGCAGCAGAGCGCGACCGCGCTCGATCTCGTCGTGGACGAGGGCCTCGACCCGCAGGCGCTCCACCCGTTCAAGGGCAACCTCGATCCGGCGAAGCTCGAACGCGCGTTCCAGGAGCACGGCTCGAAGATCCCGTTCGTGATGATCACCGTCACGAACAACTCGGGCGGCGGGCAGCCGGTGTCGATCGCGAACGTGCGCGCGGTGCGCGAGGTGTGCGACCGCCACGGCGTGCCGCTGATCTTCGACGCCTGCCGCTTCGCCGAGAACTGCTGGTTCATCCAGCAGCGCGAGCCGGGCTACGACGGCAAGTCCATCCGCGAGATCGCGCGCGAGCTGTTCTCGTACGGACACGGCTGCACGATGAGCGCGAAGAAGGACGGGCTCGTGAACATCGGCGGCTTCCTCGCGCTCGACAATGCCGAGTGGGCCGAGCGCATCACGAACCTGCTGATCCTCGTCGAGGGCTTCCCGACCTACGGCGGTCTCGCGGGCCGCGACCTCGAGGCGATCGCGCGCGGTCTCGTCGAGGTGCTGAACGAGGACTACCTGTCGTACCGCATCGGCCAGGTCGCGTACCTCGGCGACCTGCTCGATCGCGCGGGCGTGCCGATCGTGAAGCCGGTCGGCGGGCACGCGGTGTACATCGACGCGAAGCGCATGCTGCCGCACATCCCCCAGGCGCAGTATCCGGGGCAGGCGCTCGTCGTGGCGCTCTACCGCGAGTTCGGCATCCGCGCGGTCGAGGTCGGCAGCCTGATGTTCGGGCACAAGGACCCGCGCACGGGCGAGATGGTGTGGCCGAAGCTCGAACTCGTGCGGCTCGCGATTCCGCGCCGCGTCTACACGACCGAACACATGCGTTACGTCGCCGAGTCGGTGATCCAGCTCGAGCGCGAGTCGGACCGGCTCAAGGGGCTCAAGATCGTCCACGAGGCGCCGGTGCTGCGGCACTTCACGGCGCGCCTCGAAGAGATCCAGCCCGAGACGGCGGCGACCACCCGATAGTTCGAGCGCGGCCGCCGCTCGCGGCGCGTCGCGCGCAGAGGATCCGGCGATGGCCTCCCTCAATCGAGGTTTCGCGCTCACCTGGCTCGGCCACAACTCCTTCAAGCTCGTCACGCGCGGATCGAAGACGGTGCTGCTCGATCCGTGGGTCGAGGGCAATCCCGCCTGCCCGAAGGAGCTGAAGGCGTTCGACAAGTTGGACGTCGTGACGATCTCGCACGGGCACGGCGATCACATGTCCGACGCGGTCACGCTCGCGAAGAAGTTCAAGCCGGTCGTGATTTCGAACTACGAGATCCACCTGTACCTGAGCAAGAAGGGCGTCACCGGAACGTCGCCGATGAACAAGGGCGGCACGCAGGAAGCGGCCGGGCTCAAGTTCACGATGGTGCACGCGACGCACTCGAGCGGGATCGAGGAGGGCGGCGGCGTCGTGTACGGCGGAGAGCCGTGCGGCTACGTCGTCACGCTCGAGGACGGCACGAAGATCTACCACGCGGGCGACACCGCGGTGCACGCCGACATGGCGCTGATCGGCGAGATCTACGCGCCCGAGATCGCGCTGCTCCCGATCGGCGACCTCTATACGATGGGCCCGCGCGAGGCGGCGTACGCCGCCCGCCTGCTCAAGCCGAAGTACATCGTGCCCGCGCACTACGGCACGTTCCCGGCGCTGACCGGCACGGCCGAGGCGCTGCGCGAGGAACTCGCGAAGCTCGCGGTGAAGGCCGAGGTCGTCGCGCTCAAGCCGGGCGAGACGCTGAGCTGAGCGCGCGGCGCCATTCGCGCCGCGCACCCGCCCGGCTCACGCCGCCTGCGCGAACGCCTCCGCGTCGCGGGCGTCACGCAGGGCTTCGCCGAGCCGGAACTGCTCGACGAGCGATTGCAGCCGCCCGGCCTCGGTTGCGAGCGCCACCGACGTCGAGGCGAGATGGTCGGACTTGCTCGCGTTCGACTGCGTCAGCCGGTCCATCTGCGCGACGGCCGAATTCACCTGCGTGATGCCGTTCGCCTGCTCGCGGCTCGCGGCCGCGATCTCGGCCACGATGTCGGTGAGGCGCTTCACCGACGTCACGATCTCCTCGAGCGTCGCACCCGAGTCGTTGACGAGCCGCGTGCCGTCCTCGATCTGACGCACCGAACTCTGGATCAGCTCGCCGATCTCCTTCGCGGACTGGGCCGAGCGCTGGGCGAGATTTCGCACCTCGGTCGCCACGACCGCGAAGCCCCGGCCCTGTTCTCCGGCGCGGGCGGCCTCGACGGCGGCGTTCAGGGCGAGCAGGTTCGTCTGAAACGCGATTTCGTCGATCGCGGTGACGATCTGGGCGATCGCCTTGCTGCGCTCGGTAATTTGCGACATCGCCGCGACGGCCTCGCCGACGACGCGGCCGCCCCGCTCGGCCACTTCTCGCGCGCCTGCGGCGAGCTGGTTCGCCTCGTTCGCGCTGTCCGAGTTCTGACGCACGGTCGCGGTCAGCTCCTCCATCGAGGCGCTCGTCTCTTCGAGGCTGGACGCCTGTTCCTGCGTGTCGTGCGAGATGCGTGCGACCTCGCTCGACAGCTCTTGCGACGACGAACGCACCCCCGAGGACGCTTCCGTCACCGCGATCAGCGCGGTCCGTGTCGACCGCACGACCTCGTTCACGGACTCGGCCATGCGCGCGATCTCGTCCGAGCCGCGCACGCGCACCTCTTGCGTGAGATCGCCCCCGGCGATTTCGCCGAGCACGCTTCGCACGTCGGCCAGCCGATGCGCGATGTCGTTCGACATGCGCAGGCCGATCCAGCCGCAGACGAGGGTCACGAACACGCCGATGATCAGCGACAGCCACTTCATGGCCGCCAGCGTCGAACGGTAGGCCGCGGCCGCGCTGTCGTGCTTGCGCTTCACGAGCTCGAGGAACTCGCCCATGCGAGCCGCGTACGGGTCGTAGACGTCCTGCAGCGGGCCGTGTACGGCGCGTGCAGCCGCTTCGTGGTCGCCGGCCATCGCGACGGGCATGAAGTCGCGATCCACCGCATCGAAGAAGTTCTTCCCGTCGGACTCGAACCGCTCGACTTGCGCGCGCAGCTCGGGGTCGTCCGCGAGCCGCGTCCTCCAGGTGTCCAGCAGTTCGAAGAACACGGCCTTCTTCGCCTCGAGACGCTGGCGATGCATCCGGCGCTCCGCGGGATCCGATTCGGTGGCGAGGTGGAGCACGAGCATCCACGACTCGCTCAGATTCGCGTCCGGCGGGACCGTGTCGGCGATCAGGTCCTTCGCGCCGGCGATGACGTTGCGGGCCTGGTTCAGCCGCGCGAGGCCGAAGAAGCTGAGGGCGATCAGCGCCACGAAGCCGGCGCCGAAGATCGCGTTGATCAGCATGAGTCTGTTCCGGATCGAGGTGGTTCGAGGCTGCGACATTCGGTCTCCCGGAGATGTGGCTGCGGGGGGGCTCCCGTGCCGAAGTGTCCGCTGGGCAAAGGTGGCAACACGCAGTCTCGGAGGCGAGTTCCCCAAACTTGAGTTCGGGTCGCCGTGCGGGCCGTGCTAGCGTCGCAACCCCTCTCCGCGAAAGGAGCCGTGCGCCATGGTGATGAGCAAGGCCTCGACGGTTCAGGCCTACCTCGACGAGCAGCCCGCCGACCGCCGCTTCGTGCTCTCGAAGCTCCGCGGCCTGATCCAGAAGCGCCTGCCGAAGGGCTACGTCGAGACGATGTCGTCGGGAATGATCTGCTACGTCATTCCGCTCGAACGCTACCCCGACACGTACAACGGCCATCCTCTCTGCTACGCCGGGCTCGCGGCGCAGAAGAACAACTTCTCGCTGTACCTCATGTGCGCCTACATGAACGCCGCGCTCACGAAACGACTCACCGACGGCTTCGCCGCGATCGGCAAGCGGCCGGACATGGGGAAGTCGTGCATCCGCTTCAAGACGCTCGAGGACATTCCGCTCGAAACGATCGGCGACGTCGTGGCGGCCGTGCCGCTCGAGAAGTACCTCGAGTACTACGAGGCGGCGCGCGCGAAGACGAAGTCGGGCGCGCGGTCGAAGGCGGCGAAGGCGCGTCCGAAGGCGGCTGAGGCGGCACGCCGCGGCGCGAAGCGGGCGGCGCCGCGCGCGAAGTCCGCGGCGCGGACGAAGCCGCGCGCTACTTCGAAGCGGCGAACGCGCTGATCACGTCGTAGATCGCGTGCACGGCGATCGCGACGGTCGTGCTCGTGCGCTGCCGAAGCAGGCCGAGCAGGATGCCGAGCAGCAGGATCGTGCCCATGCCGAACCACGAGTACTGCACGTGCAGGCTCGCGAACAGCAGCGACGTGAGCCCGATGCCGAGCCGCGGCTGGAGCGCGCCGCGCATCGTCAGCTCCTCGCCGACGCCGGCGCTCAGGCCGAGCATGAGCATCTGCGCGGGCCCGAAGTGCGCGACGATCGCCTTCGTGATCGCCGTGTCGCTGGCCGCGAGCGCGGGGAAGAAGCGCTGCTGAACGGCGTCGAGTCCGCCGTTGAGCGCGACGAGCCCGGCGAGCCCGCCCGCGATCCACAACAGGTCGCTCGCGCGCAGCGGCGCGAGCCCGAGGCGCTCGAGCGTGGCCGGGAAGTCGCGCCGCAGCCGGAAGCCCACGGACGCGAGCGCGAGCACGACCATGCCGACGATGCTCGGCCCCCACAGGCTGCGCTCGAACGCCGCCGAATCGCGCACGAGCACGTCCGAGATCAGGTCGCGCACCGTGTACCACGCCGGCAGCGCGAGCACGATGCCGCCGACGAAGAGCCGCAGCGTGAGCCGCAGCGCGTGCGTCGGCTCTTCGTTCGCGAACACGAGCCGGCACAGCGGATTCGACACCGGCCGCAGCACGAGCAGCCCCGAGGCGACCGCGCCGAACAGCGCGAGCCCGCCCATCACGAGCGCGATCGGCGTCGTTTCGTGGCGCTGCGCGAGCAGCACGACGAGGCTCGAGAACGTCACGACCGCGCCCGCGGGCACGACCCACGAGAGCGAGTAGTAGAGCGGCGTCCAGCGTCCGTCGAGATCAGCCGCCTGCGCTGTCACGTAGAGCCCGGCGAGCGCGACGAGCGCGGCCAATTCGGCTTGCTGGAAGACGAGGCCGGCGCCGCCGAGCACGACGATCGCGATGAGCCAAATCGTGAGGTCGCGCAGGTCCGGCGTGCGCGCGGTCGCAGCAGATGCCGCATCGGAGACCGGCGAGGTTTCGCCCGCGGGCGCGTTGGCGGGGGCGTCGAGTGCCGGATCGCGAGGCCCTTCGGGCTCGGAATCCCCTCGCTCGTCTTGATTCCGATCGTGCATCGGGCGAGCATAGACGCCCGCTCGCGCACCCGCCAGCGTTCGAACCCTTCATGACGCTCACCGTGCTGTTGTTCGCACAGGCCCGCGAGCAGGCGGGCCGCCCGATGCTGACGCTCGAGCTTCCGGAAGGAAGCCGCGTCTCCGACGCGCTCGCCGCCGTGATGCGCGAGCACCCGGCGCTCGCGCCGCTCGCGCCGCATCTCGCGGTCGCGCTCGACGGCGCGCTCGTGCGCGCGGACGCGCCGCTGCGCGCGGGCGGCGAACTCGCGCTGCTCCCGCCCGTGAGCGGAGGCTGACCGTGGCGCGCACGCCCGGACCGAAGCGCGCGCCGCGCGCCGCGGCGATCGCGTTCCGGCCGCTCACGCCGGCGCGCTGGGACGATCTCGAGTCGCTGTTCGGCGCGAAGGGCGCGTGCGCGGGCTGCTGGTGCATGTATCCGCGGCTCACGAGCACCGAGGGCAAGACGTCGGGCGAGCCGAACCGGCGCGCGTTCCGGAAGGTCGTCCGCCAGGGCCCGCCGCCCGGGCTGCTCGCGTATCGAGCGGGTGTTCCGATCGGGTGGGTCGCGATCGCGCCGCGCGCCGAGTACCGGCGCTTCGAGCGTTCGCGCGTGCTCGCGCCCGTGGACGACAAGCCCGTGTGGTCGGTGCCGTGCTTCTTCGTGCACCGCGACGCGCGCGGCATCGGGCTCACCGTCGCGCTTCTCGAGGCCGCGTGCGCGTGGGCGGCGAAGCGCGGCGCGCGCGTCGTCGAGGGCTATCCCGTGGACACGAAGGGCGAGCGCTACCCGGCCGCGTTCGCGTTCCACGGCACGGTCGAGACTTTCGAGGCCGCGGGCTTCCGCGAAGTCGAGCGGCGCTCGCCGACGCGGCCGATCGTGCGGCGCGCCGTGCGCGCGGCGCGCAGCAAGTGAGGCCGACGTGGCGGCGCTGACGCACGGCCCGATCGACGTCGGCGCACTGCTCGCGGCCGCCGCGCGTCCCGACTGCGGCGCGCTCGCGCTGTTCCTCGGCACGACGCGCGACCACCACGACGGCCGGCGCGTCGTCGAACTCGCCTACGAGGCGTACGAGCGCATGGCGGTCCCGGCGCTCGCGACGATCGAGCGCGACGCGTGCGCGCGCTTCGCCGTCGCCTCGTGCGCGATCGTGCACCGGCTCGGCGTCGTGCCGCCCGCCGAAGCGAGCGTCGCCGTCGTCGTCGCCGCGGCGCACCGCGCGGCGGCGTTCGACGCGTGCCGCTGGGCGATGGACGAACTCAAGCGTTCGGCCACGATCTGGAAGAAGGAGCGCTACGCCGAGGGCGGCGAGCGGTGGGTGGAAGGCTCGACGCTCAAGGAGTGACAGGCGCGCCGCCGCGCCCGAGCGCGTCGAGCGCCGGGAGCGCGAGCCCGCGCGCATCGAACAGCGCGCAGTTCTCCCACGCGGAGCCGCGGCGCGGCGCCGGCGTCTCGACCGCGCCCCAGTAGAAGAGCGCGGCGCCGCGCGCGCAGCGCTCGACGGCGCGCCGCACGGCGGCGACGAACTCCGCCTGCGTCTCGCGCGAGGCGCGTCCGAATTCGCCGAGGTCCGAGTACTCGCCGATCACGTTGCGCGTCGTGTCGAACCACGACGTCGTCCACGGATAGCCGGTCTCGAGCACGAACACGTCGCGGCGCGTCGCACGCGCGAGCCGCTCGATCGTGCGATCGAGAGCGAGCGTGTCACCGTGCCACCACGGGTAGTACGACACGCCCGCGGCGTCAAAGCCGAGGCCGGTCCGCTCGAGCCGCGCGAAGAACGCCGCCGCGCCGTCGGCGTCGCCGCCGCGGTCGAAGTGCACGACGATCGCCGGCCGCCTCGCACCGCGCGCCCCCTCGCGCACGCCGCGCGCGGCGGAGCGCAGCAGCGCCGCGAAGCGCGTCCAGCGAGCCGAGTCGACGGGCGCGGCGACGCGGCCTTCGGGCCACAGCAGCCCGCTGCTCACTTCGTTGCCGAGCTGAACCCAGCGCGGCGCGAGGCCGGCGCGCGCGAACGCGGCGACGACGTCGCGCGTGTAGCGGCGCACGCTGTCTTCGAGCGCCGTGCCGCGCACGCCCGCCCACGCGGCGGGCGCGGTCTGGTGCGCGGGATCCGCCCACGTGTCCGAGTAGTGCAGGTCGAGCAACACGTCGAGCCCGAGCCCCCTCGCGCGTGCCGCGAGCCGGAGCGCGCTCGCGAGGTCGCAGGCGCCGTCTTGCGGGGAATGCCACACGCGCACGCGCAGCGCGCCGACGCCGTGCGCCTTCAAGATCTCGAGCGCGTCGCTCCGTCCGGCGTCGTCGCCGAAGCGCGCGCCCGCGGCCTCGATGCGCTCGAGGTCCGAGACGTCGGCGCCCGCGACGAGCGGAGCGCGGCCCGCGTGGGGCGCGTTGCGCGATGCGTTCGAGGTCCGAGACGTCGGCGCCCGCGACGAGCCGAGCGCGGTCTGGGTGGGGTGCGTTGCGCACCGCCCGGGCGGAGGCGGCCGCCGTGAGCGAGGTGCGTGAGGTCGTGGCGGCGACCGAAGCGGTGACGCCCGCCACGGCGAGCAGCGCCGCGAGCGCGAGGCCGAAGCGCGCGACGCGACGCGCCTTCACGAGGCGGCCTCGGTCGATCCGCCGAGCGCCGCGCGCGCCTCCGCGCGCACGCCGGCGTCGGCGTCGTACGCGAGCGCCGTGCGGAGCGCGTCGCGCGCGGCGGCTCGCGCCGCGTCCGGCGCGCCGGGTGCGCCCGCGATCTCGCCGAGCGCCCACGCCGCGTGCGCGCGCACGAGCGACGACGGATCCGCGGCGAGCGCGCGCACGAGCGCTCCCGCGGCCGAAGGCGCGCGCGAGGCCGGCGTTTCGCGCCCGAGGTTCCCGAGCGCCACGCACACGTTGCGCGCGAACCCCTCGCGTCCCGCGCGCCGGATCGGGCTCGCGGCGAACCGCTCCGCGAAGCCGGCGTCGTCGAGCGCGAGCAGGCGTTCGAGCGTCCAGCCTTCGAGCGAGCGGGCGTGGAGCCGCGCCTCGCGCGCCGGAGCGGCGAAGCGGTTCCACGGACACACCTCCTGACACACGTCGCAGCCGAACACCCAGTCGCCGAGCGCGCGCCGGAACTCGTGCGGGATCGCGCCCCGATGCTCGATCGTGAGGTACGACAGGCAGCGGCGCGCGTCCACGCGGTAGGGCGCGACGATCGCGCGCGTCGGACACGCATCGAGGCAGCGCGCGCACGTGCCGCAATGCTCGCGTTCGAGCGGCGCGTCGGGTTCGAGGTCGCGGTCCACGAGCAGCTCTCCGAGCAGGAACCACGAGCCGCGATCGGCGGTGATCAGTCCCGAGTGCTTTCCCGTCCAGCCGAGGCCCGCGCGCTCGGCCCAGCCGCGCTCGAGGATCGCGCCCGTGTCGGCGTACCACAGCGCGGTCGCACCCGGCGCGAGGTCGTCCCCGACCGCCCGCTGCCGGGCGCCGAGCCGGTCCTTCATCACGGCGTGGTAGTCCTCGCCGGCGGCGTAGCGCGCGATGCGGCCGAGGCGCCGGTCCCGCGCCGCGTCGCGGCCCGGCTCG
>JBGAOA010000062.1:0-25595 GCA_044222065.1 Candidatus Eiseniibacteriota bacterium | reverse complement strand
GCGCCGCCGGCGCGGGCGCGCCTCGATGCCGCCGACCGCCGGCTCGCCCGCGCGCATGCCGCGCTCGAAGCGGATTCGCTCGCGATCGCGCTCGAGAACGCGCGCGCGGCGTGGTCCGAACGCGTCGCGCTGCTCGGCGCTCGCGACCTCGCGACGGCGCGCGCCGCGCTCGCAGTCGCCGAGGTCGAGTTCGCGCTCTCCCATCCGGGCGAGGCCGACTCGCTCGCCGTCCTCGCGCGCGACGGCTTCGCCGCCTCGGTCGGCCCGCGCCATCCGTCGGTCGCCGACGCCGAGGAGCTGCTCGGGCGGGTCGTGAAGAACTACACGGGGCTCAGGGACTTCGCGCTCGCGCGCGCCCGCTACGACGCGGCGCTGCGCATCCGCTGCGCGACGACCGGGCCGCGCTCGCTCGAGGCTTCGTCCGCCTACCACGGGCTCGGGAACCTGTACCGCGCGGCGCGCGACTACGGCGCGGCGTTCGCGCTGCTCCGCGCCGCGCTCGACATCCGCCGCGAGCGGCTCGCGCACGACGCCGAGGACGTCGCCTCGACGGTCAGCGCGATGGCGTTCCTGAGCGCGCGCCGCGGGCGCTGGGAGGACACGAGACGCTACGCGCTCGAGTCGCTCGAGCGTGCGCCCCGCCGAGCGGGCGCGCTCGCGGGCTCCTACGCCGTGCGCCTCGGGCTCTACGGCCAGTCGCTGCTCGCGCTCGGGCGCGCCGACGAGGCGATCCCCGCGCTCGTCGAGGCGATCGCGCTGCGGGAGTCGTTGTGGACGCAGACGACGCGCGATCCCGGCGCGAGCGTCGGCGCGGGCTTCTCGCTCTATCGCGACCTCGCGCTCGCGCTCGCCCGCCGCGGCGAAGCCGAGCGCGCGTTCGAGACGCTCGAGCGCGCCTCCGCGCGCTCGCTGCTCGCCCGCCGCCTCGGCGCCGACGCGGGCGAGTCCGCCTGGCGCGGGCTCGCGGGCCGCGTGCGCGCGTCCTTGCGACCGGACGAGGCGCTCGTCGCGTGGCCGCGGGGCTCGGCCCCCACGGACGTGCCCGAGGACACCCTGTGGGCGTGCGTCGTGCGGTCCTCGGGCCCGGTGGTCTGGATCGCGCTGCCGCGCCTCCGCGCGCCGATTCCGCGCATCGGCACGGTGCGCGACGCGCTCGTGCGCGAACTGTTCTGCGCCGGCCAGTGGCCTTCGCGGCTCACCGACGACCGCACCGCCCGCGCGCTCGCCCACGCGATGTGGCGCGAGCGCTTCGCGCCGCTCCTCCCCGCGCTCGCCGGTGTGCGGCGGCTCGTCGTCTGCGGCACCGACTTCTTCGCGAGCGCGCCGCTCGGCGTGCTCGAGGACGACGCCGGCGAGCGGCTCGCCGACCGCTACGCGATCGCCTACGCGCCGTCGGCCCCGCTGTTCGTGCTCGAGCGCGCTTCGCGCCCGCCGGCCTCCGCGCCCCCGCGCGCGCCGCTGCTCGTCGGCGATCCGGCGTATCCCGCCTCGGCGGCCTCGCACTGGCCGAGGCTCGCGGGCAGCGCCGAGGAGATCCGTGCGATCGCGGCCGCGTTCCCCGGGGCCACCGTGCTCACCGGCGCCGAGGCGCGCGCCTCGGCGCTGCGCGACCTCGCGGCCGCGGGCGCGCTCGCGCGCCACGGCGTGCTGCACTTCTCGGCCCACACCGACGTGGACGAAGCGCGGGTGCTCAAGTCCGCGCTCGTGCTCGCGCCGGAGCGTGCGACCCCCGGCGAAGTCTCGCGCCTCGAGGCGCGCGAGATCGCGGAACGCTGGGCGATCGCCTCGCCGCTCGTGTGCCTCGCCGGCTGCCAGTCGGTGCGCTCGGTGTCGTCCCAGTCCGAGGGCTACCTCGGGCTCCAGCTCGCGTTCCTCGCGGCCGGCGCGCGTTCGCTGCTCGTCTCGATGTGGCCCGTGGACGATCGCGCGACCGCGCTGCTCATGCGCGGCTTCTACGCGCGGCTCGCCGACCGCGCGCATCCGCTCGACCGCGCGGCCGCGCTCTCGGCGGCGCAGCGCGAAGTGCGCGAGTGGCGCGCGCCGGACGGCGTCCGGCCGTACGCGCATCCGGCGTACTGGTCCGGGTTCGCGCTCGTCGGCGACCCCGACTGAACGGCCGTCAGGTCGGGCGACGATCCGACCGGAACGTGCCCGGCCGGCCTGCCCAACCGGGCGCAGGGCCGCTGTCAGCCTGACAGGGCCGGGCCGCGCGCCGCGCGCCCCGGCGTCGCGCTCGATGCGCGCGCGCCTGAGTTTCCAGCGCGTTAGCCCGCACGCGCACCCGCCCCGTCGTCCGCGGGCCGGTGGCTTGAATGATGCTCGATTGCGCTCCAAACGGTTTCGCGGCTGCGCGATCGAGCGCGCGTCCCTCGTGGACGCGCCCCGGGTTGCGGCGGGTCCGCCCCCGGCGTTCGACCGGCCTCGAACCGAGGAGGCCTCTCCATCATGTCGAACGCCAGAACGCGCGTACTCATCATGGGCGCCGCGGGACGCGACTTCCACAACTTCAACGTCTGGTGGAAGCACCAGCCGGACGTCGAAGTCGTGTGCTTCACGGCCGCCCAGATCCCCGATATCGACGGACGCATTTACCCCGCAGTCATCGCCGGCGACCGCTACCCGAACGGCATCCCGATCCACTCCGAGGAGCGGCTCGAGGAGCTGATCGAGGAGTACGACGTGGACCTCGTCACGTTCTCGTACTCCGACGTGTCCTACCCCTACGTGATGCGCGAAGCCGCGCGCGTGAACGCGGCCGGCGCGCAGTTCGTGCTGCTCGGCGCGGAGCAGACGATGCTCCGGAGCGCGAAGCCGGTCATCGCGGTCGGCGCCGTGCGCACCGGCTGCGGCAAGAGCCAGACGTCCCGCCGCGTCGCCGAGATCCTGAAGGGCATGGGTCACAAGGTGGCGGTGATCCGCCATCCGATGCCCTACGGCGATCTCACGAAGCAGATCTGCCAGCGCTTCGCCTCGGTCGCGGACATGGACGAGCAGAAGTGCACGATCGAAGAGCGCGAGGAGTACGAGCCGCACATCGCGATGGGCAGCATCGTCTACGCGGGTGTCGACTACGAGCTGATCCTGCGCAGCGCCGAAATGGAGGCCGACGTCATCCTCTGGGACGGCGGCAACAACGACCTGCCGTTCGTGCACCCCGACCTCAACATCGTCGTGGCCGACCCGCACCGTCCGGGCCACGAGCTGCAGTACTACCCGGGCGAGACGAACGTCCGCATGGCGGACCTCGTGATCGTGAACAAGGTGGACACGGCCGAGCCCGCGAACATCGCGACGGTCGAGGCAAACGTGCGGATGCTGAACCGCAACGTTCCCATCCTGCGCGCGAACTCGCCGGTGCTCGTGAAGGACCCGTCGGTCGTGCAGGGCAAGCGCGTCCTCGTGATCGAGGACGGCCCCACGCTCACCCACGGCGAGATGAAGTACGGCGCCGGGCTCGTCGCGGCGCTCAAGAACAAGGCCGCCGAGATCGTGGACCCGCGCCCGTACGCGCGCGGTTCGATCCGCGGTGTGTTCGAGAAGTACACGCACCTGACGCAGGTGCTGCCGGCGATGGGCTACGGCGACCGCCAGATCGCGGAGCTGTCCGAGACGATCGCGGCCGTGCCGTGCGACGCGGTGCTGATCGCCACGCCGATCGACCTCGCCCACGTGCTCACGCTCGACAAGCCGTCCACGCGCGTGACGTACGAGCTGCAGGAGCACGACCGCGAGCTGCTGCCGAACCTGCTCACGACGGCGATCGAACGCCGCACTCAGTCGCCGAACAACCACGCGGAGGTGACGCATGCCTCACGCTGATTCGCACCGCACGGCGGTCGCGAACGAGAGCGCCCGCCATCTCGCGCTCGCGGACCAGTTCAGCGCGCGCAACTACGCGCCGCTGCCGGTCGTGATCGCGCGCGGACGCGGCGCGTGGGTCGAGGACGTCGAGGGCAAGCGCTACCTCGACCTGCTGAGCGCGTATTCGGCGCTCAACTTCGGGCACGCGCACGTCGAGATCGTTTCGGCGTTCGTCGAGCAGGCCAAGATGCTGTCGCTGACCTCGCGCGCGTTCCAGAACGACCAGTTCGGGCCGTTCTGCGAAGACGTGACGAAGCTCGCGGGCCAGGACCTCGTGCTGCCCATGAACACCGGCGCGGAAGCGGTCGAGACCGCGCTCAAGACGGCCCGCAAGTGGGGCTATCGCGTGAAGGGCGTGCCCGCGAACGAGGCCGAGATCATCGTCTGCGAGGGCAACTTCCACGGCCGCACGATCAGCATCGTGAGCTTCTCGGACGACCCGCAATACCGCGACGGTTTCGGTCCGTTCACGCCGGGCTTCAAGGTCGTGCCGTACGGCGACCTCGAAGCGCTGGCGTGCGCGATCACCCCGAACACCGTCGGGTTCCTGGTCGAGCCGATCCAGGGCGAAGGCGGCATCGTCGTCCCGCCCGCGGGCTACCTGCGCGCGGCGCGCGAGCTGTGCCGCGACCGCCGCGTGCTGTTCATGGCGGACGAGATCCAGACCGGCCTCGGGCGCACCGGGCGGGTGTTCGCGTGCGACCACGAGGACGTGAAGCCCGACGTGCTGATCCTCGGCAAGGCGCTCGGCGGCGGCATGATGCCGGTGTCGGCGGTGCTCGCCTCGCGCGAGATCCTCGGCGTGTTCGAGCCGGGCGACCACGGCAGCACGTTCGGCGGCAATCCGCTCGCGTGCGCCGTCGCCCGCGCGGCGATCCGCGTGCTCACGCGCGACCACCTGTCGGAGCGCGCCGCGAAGGTCGGCGCCGCGTTCATGGACCGGCTGCGGGCGATCAAGTCCACGGTCGTGAAGGAAGTGCGCGGCCGCGGGCTGCTGATCGGCGTCGAGCTGAAGAAAGAGGCCGGGCCCGCGAAGGAGTACGCGAAGCGGCTCAAGTCCGAGGGCGTCCTGTGCAAGGACACGGTCGAGAGCGTGCTGCGCATCGCGCCCCCGCTCGTGATCGAGCCCGAGGACCTCGAGTGGGCGGCCGAGCGCATCGCGAAAGTGCTGGCGTGAACGAAACGGCGCGGCGGCCGCGGATCCGCCGCCGCGCCCTTTTCGCCGCGCCGCGCGCGCGGCTCGAGGAGTGACGAGATGAAATCCGCGGTACGCATCCCCTCCGCGCCGGCGAAGGCGCGGATCCACAGCTACCTCTCGGTCCGCGACCTGTCGGCCGAGGCGACGCTCGAGGTGCTGCAGCTCGCGACCTCGCTCAAGCGCGCCCACCGGCTCGGCGAGGACCGGCCGCTGCTCGCGGGCAAGACGCTCGCGATGATCTTCCAGAAGCCGTCGCTGCGGACCCGCGTGTCGTTCGAAGCGGGCATGACGCAGCTCGGCGGCCACGCGATCTACCTCGGCCCCGACGACATCCGGCTCGGGCAGCGCGAGACGACCGAGGACATCGCGATCGTGCTGTCGCGCATGTCGAACCTCATCATGGCCCGCGTGTTCGGCCACGACATCGTCGAGGCGCTCGCGCGCCACGCGACGGTGCCCGTGATCAACGGGCTCTCGGATCGCGAGCACCCGTGCCAGATCCTCGGCGACCTGCTCACGATCCTCGAGCGCCGCGAGCGCATCCACGGCCTCAGGCTCGCGTTCGTGGGCGACGGCAACAACGTCGCGAACTCGATGCTGTTCGCCGGGGCGCTGCTCGGCATGGACGTGAGCGTCGTCGGCCCGCAGGGCTACGAGCCGCCCGCCGAACTCGTGAACGACGCGCGGGACATCGCGCGCCGCTCGGGCGCGACGCTCACCGTGACGAGCGACGTCGCGCAGGGCGTCCGCGGCGCGGACGTGGTGTACACCGATGTGTGGGCGAGCATGGGCCAGGAAGCCGAAGCGGACGCACGGAAGCGGCTGTTCGCCCCCTACCAGGTCAACGCGTCGCTCATGAAGCTCGCGAAGACCGATGCCGTGCTGCTCCACTGCCTCCCCGCGCACTACGGCGAGGAGCTGGACTACGCAACGAGCCGCACGGAGAACTCGGCGATCTTCGATCAAGCCGAGAACCGCCTGCACGCACAGAAGGCACTGATGGTCGCGATGGCAGGATAGCCGGCGTTCGCCGCAACGCAGACGCCCGCGAGGCGAGACCTCGCGGGCGTTTCGCGTTCAGCGCGCGGACGAGGCGAAGCGCTCGCAGACGAGCCGCCCGACCTGCTTCCCCATCGCCGTGCCGACTTCGGTCGAGTTGCGGTAGTGCACGCCGTCGTAGATGCGCGCGTTCGCCACCTCGCTCACGAACGCCTCGACGCTCGACCAGCGACGCGGCTCGGACGCGGTCGGGCTCCGCGACTCGAGCGGCGGCGCCGGCGCACCCGCGAGCGCGTCCTCGAGCACGGCGCCGAGCGCGCCCGACACGATGCAGTGCGCGCACGGGTACTCGGGGTGCATGGGCGTGTCGATCAGCGGCTCCCACGCCGAGTCGCCCGCGGCGCCGCCGCCGTTCCGGATCGCGGTGATCGGGCGCCAGAAGCCGTACGCGTACTTGGCGTCGAACACGGCGATCGCGGCGTCGTCCATCGCGACCGCGGCGCGCGCGAGGATCCGGATGCGCTCGCTCGCATCGCGACCGCGCGCCTCGGCCACCTCGCGCGCGAGCGGCCAGTACACGATCGGCGAAGTCGTCTCCCAGAAGCGCGCCATCGCGGTCTGCTCGGGCGTGCGCGTGGATCCCTCCTTGCGGCCGACCGCGCGGATCTCGGCGAGGTCGCGCTTCCACACCGCCCCGTCGAGCGCGGGCGGCGGTCCCGGGCGCAGCGCGCGCCCGTTCGCGAGCACCCACGGCGCGCGTCCGCCCCAGTGCGGCAGCACGGGGAGCGCGGTCGGCACGTACACGCCCGGCGTCGTGCGCGGCCGGTAGTCGTTCGGCACGAACGCGCCGTCCCGCGCCGCGCGCGGCGAGCACGTCGCGCGCCGCGCGCTCGCCCGCTTCGATCCCGGCCGACTTCGCGGCGTCGTCGAGGAAGCCGCGCGAGCATCGCGCCGAACACCGAGTCGCTCGTCGCGGCGCGCGCCGGCGCGAGCGCGCGCAGCGATGCGCGCATCGCCGCGATCGCGGCCGCGTCCACCGACGCGTCGCGGCTCGAGGGCGCGTGCGAGGCGAACGTCGGGAACCGCCCGGTGATCGAGTTGACCGCGTCGTACGCGGCGACCTGCGCGATCGCCATCGTGCGCACCGCGATCGGCGTCGCGCGCTCGAGCGACGCGAGTTCCGAGGCACGCGCGTTCGCATCGAGCAGCACGTCGGCGTTCGCGCGTGAGACGGACGCGAACGCAGCGAGAATCGCGAGGACGACTCGAACCGCGAATCGGGATCCCATGGACGACACCTCCTGGAACGTGGTCCGGACGCGCGCAGGGCGTCGTCCGGGCGGGTCGCTCGCCGGAAATCGGCGTACGCGGTCCCGCGACCGGCGCACTCTGCTCGGCGCAAACACCCGTTTCCAGTTCAATCCTTGAACTTGCCCGGAGTGGGATTCCGCACCTAGCTTCGAGTGCGATGCGCGGCTACGGACAGTTCTGCCCGATCGCGATGGCGAGCGAGATCTTCGCCGAACGCTGGACGCCGCTGATCCTGCGCGAACTGCTCGCCGGATCGCGGCGCTTCGGCGAGCTGCAGCGTGGGTTGCCGACGATCTCGCGCGCGCTGCTCGCGCAGCGCCTGCGCTCGCTCGAGCGCGCCGGCGTGATCCGCAGCGCGCCCTTGCCGAGCGGCCGCGGCCGCGAGTACGCGCCGACGCCCGCGGCCGAAGAGCTGCGCGGCGTGCTCGAGCGGCTCGGCGAATGGGGCCAGCGCTGGGCCGCCTCGCAGTTCGACGCCGAGAACCTCGACGTGCTGCTGCTGATGTGGAACATGCGACGGCGCGTGGACCTCGCGCGGCTACCGCGGCGGCGCGTGGTCGCGCGCTTCGAGTTCCGCGGCTACCCGCCGCGTTGCCGTGAATTGCGGCGCTGCTGGCTCGTGCTCGAGCGCCGCGGCGCGGACCTGTGCCTCAAGGACCCGCTGCTCGACGAAGACCTGGTCGTGAGCGCGGACGTCGGCGCGCTCGCCCGCGTGTGGATGGGCGCCACGACGTTCGACGCCGCGCGCCGCAGCGGGACCTTCACGATCGAAGGCCCGCGCGAACTCGCGCAGGCCTTCCCGGGCTGGTTCCTGCTCAGCCCCTTCGCGGGCGTCGAGCGCCCGCGCGGCGTCGCCGCGCGGCGCTGACGCCAGCCGAAGCTAGAGCCGCTTGCGACTCCGCCGATCCGACGCGTTCGCGCGCGGACGGCGTCCGTGCTCCGCCGCAGGCGCGTGCGGGCGCGGCGCGGCGTGACCCGAGCCGTGCGCCGCCGGCTTCGCCGCCACCGGCGTCGCGTGCGCGCCGTGCGAAGCGCGGCCGTGCGACGCGTCGTGGCGACCGCGGGACGAGGCGCCCTCGTGCGAACGCGCCTCGCGGCGCGGACGGGACTCCTCGCGACCGCGCGATTCGCGACGCGGTCGGCGCGCCGAGTCGTCGCGTCCGTGGTCGGACGCGTCTTCGTGGCGCGAGATCCGCTCGTGCAGCCGGCGGAGACGCGGATCGTCGTGGTGCGTGCGCGACGCGCCGTGACTGCGCGCGGATCCGTGCGACTTCGCGGCCGGCGCGTGACCGTCGGCGTGCGGCTTCGCCGCGTGCGAACCGCCGTGCGGCTTCGCGGCGTGAGCCTCGCCGTGCGGCTTCGCGGCGTGCGGCTTCGCGGCGTGAGCCTCGCCGTGCGGCTTCGCGGCGTGCGGCTTCGCGGCGTGAGCCTCGCCGTGCGGCTTCGCGGCGTGCGCCCGCTTCGACGCCGCGCCGGTCTCGAGGTCGCCGGGACGGACGCGAGGCAGCTTGAGTCCGATGGACTTCTCGATCGCGGCCGCGTCCTTCTCTTCCGACGGCGTGACGAACGTCAGCGCCTGACCGCTCGCGTGCATGCGGCCCGTGCGGCCGATGCGGTGCACGTAGTCGTCGGGGCTCCGCGGCACGTCGAAGTTGACGACGTGCGTGACGCCCGTGACGTCGATGCCGCGCGAGGCGATGTCCGTCGCGATGAGCACGTCGGCGCGCCCACGCTTGAACGCCAGCATCGCGCGCTCGCGCTGGCCCTGCGTGCGGTCGCCGTGCAGCACGACCGTGTGGTGCCCGCGTTCCTTCATGCGCCGCTCGAGCTTGTCCGCGCCGCGCTTCGTGCGGGCGAACACGATCGCGCGCAGGTCGCGCTCGCGCGCCAGCATTCGGTCGAGCACGTCGAGCTTGTCGAGTTGCGAAACCGAGACGAAGTACTGCGCGACCTTCTCGGCCGTGCTCGTCGGCGGCGTCACCTCGACGCGGCGCGGCGAGTGCGTGGCCTCCTGAGCAACCGCGTTCAGTTCGCGCGGCATCGTCGCCGAGAACATCAACGTCTGCCGCTTCGTCGGCAGCAGCCGCAGGATGCGGCGCAGGTCGGGCGCGAAGCCCATGTCCACCATTCGGTCGGCTTCGTCGAGCACGAGGATCTCGACCTCGTCGAGCGCGACCGACTGCCGGCCCTGAAGGTCGAGCAACCGGCCGGGCGTCGCGATGAGCAGCTCGACGCCTTCGTAACGCAGCATGCGCTCCTGCGGTCCGATCGGGACGCCGCCGTACGCGGCGCCGCAGCGGATGCCGGCGAAGCGGGCGTACTTGCGCGCGTTCTCGTCGATCTGCGCGCAGAGTTCACGGGTGGGCACGAGCACGAGGGCGCGGAGCGCGCCGGGCCGGCCGAGCAGCCGGGTGAGGATCGGAAGCAGGAACGCGGCGGTCTTGCCGCTGCCCGTCTGCGCCGCCGCGATCAGGTCGTGGCCGGGCAGGATGACGGGAATCGCTTCCTTCTGGATCGGCGTGGGTTCCTTGTAGCCGGCGGCCCGCACGCCCTTGGTGATGACGTCGGGCAGGCCGAGTGATGCGAACGGCATGTGTACTCCCTGGGTGTAAGGAATCGGCGGGCGGACCCTTCAGGGCCTTCGCGCGGGGCCGGATTCCACCGGCCGCTTTCGCCGAGTTCGCCTGCCCTCGCGCACTCGCGCGTACAGGCGGTCCGGTCGGTGCCGGAGTCTTCGCTGCCTTGGAACAGGCTGCCGGGGGCGCTTTGGGGTGCGCGATCGCGGGTGACCGGTGCGGGCGTGAGCGAAGTCGCGGGGAGTATCGGCTGGAACGCACCGGAAACTCAAGTGAAGACTGGGACAAGGGCGGTTGCCCGTCCGGAACGGGGGCCCCCTCCTTTAGAAGGGCCGCTCGTGGGCTCTCCTCCGGCGGCCGTCACCGGACCCCGGGCGCTCGGCGAGGGACAGCGGACCGCTCCCCCGCGCCGATGGCAGATTCGCCGCGGATCCCAGGGGGTGGCGATCGGGCCCGCCCCGCCGAGGCACTTCGTGTTCACGCTCGTCCGCGCTCTCGTCTACGCCGCCACGTTCATCGGTTTCCTGCTCGTCTACGTCCCCGGCACGCTGCTGTCGCTCGCCGGCGTGCGCGGCCCCGGGCCGTGGGGCGGTGCGCAGGTCGCCGGCGCCGCGCTCGCCCTCGCGGGCGCAACCCTCGCGATCGCGTGCGTGCTCGCGTTCGCTCTCGCGGGCCGCGGCACTCCGGCGCCGTTCGATCCGCCGCGTCGGCTCGTGAGGAGCGGCCCCTATGGCGTGGTGCGGAATCCGATGTACTGGGGCGCGGGAATCGCCCTCTCGGGCGCGGCGCTCTTCTACGGCTCGCTCGTGCTCGCCGCCTACGCGGCGATCTTCCTCGCTTCGCTCGCCGCGTTCGTCCACGGCTACGAGGAGCCGACGCTGCGCCGGCTCTTCGGCGACGAGTACGAGGACTATTGCCGCGAGGTCGGGCGCTGGTGGCCGCGGCGCACGCCGCCGCGACGCCGCGACTGAGCCGGCTCGCCGCTGCCGCCGCGACTTCCGGCTATTCGCTCGTTCGGGCCGCTGCTAAGCTTCCGCCCTCGGATCTCGCGTTTCCCCCCATCCGGAGTGCCGCCCATGCGCCGAGTCCCCGCCCTGCTCTGCTCGCTCGCCCTCGCGACCACGCTCTCCGGCGGCGCGCTCGCCGGCGCCACCGCGCCGCTCCCCCAGCCGCAGCTCGTGCGCGTCACGCTCACGCCCGACTTCGCGCTGGAACGCCTGCTCGAAGCCGGCTTCGACGTCGTCGATGCGAAGCCCGGTCGCTTCGCGAGCGTGTTCGTGTGGCCCGGCGACGAGTCGCGTCTCGCCGCACTCGGCGCCGAGGCCGTGCTCGTGGACGCGAATCCCGGGCTCACCGCGGCGCGCTTCGCCGACGCCGAGCTGCGCGCGAACCCCGCTCCGCCGGCCTCGCGCGTGCGGGGCGCGCGCGGCGGCCGCGAGACGACCCAGTCTCCGCCGCCCTTTGGTTCGGGGAGCATGGGCGGCTACTGGACCAGCGCCGAGATCAAGATGAAGCTCGACGAACTCGTGGCGAACGACGTGAACGGCGTCGTCGCCGACAAGCTCGACACGCTCGGCACGACGTGGCAGAACCGCCCGATCTGGGGGCTCCGGCTCGGAACGACCGTGGAAGGCCCCGACACGCGCCCGGTGATCTACTACAACTCGCTCAATCACGCGCGCGAGCCCGGCGGCATGCAGGCGCTGTTCTGGTTCGTGGACGACCTGCTCGCGGGCTACGGCGCCGACCCCGAGAAGACGGCGCTGCTCCAGAACCGCGTCATCTACATCGTTCCGCTCTCCAACCCCGACGGCTACGCCGCGAACGAGAACACGTACTTCGGCGGCGGCGGGTTCGGCATGTGGCGCAAGAACGCGCGCGACAACAACTCGAGCGGCGGCTTCGACGGCGGCGACGGCGTGGACCTGAACCGCAACTACGGCTTCATGTGGGGCTTCGACGACGTCGGCTCGAGCCCGTCGACGTCCTCCGACCTTTATCGCGGCCCGACGGCGTTCTCGGAACCCGAGACGCGCGCCCAGCGCGACAAGATCGTCGCGCTCCAGCCCACGACCGGGCTGTCGTTCCACACCTACAGCGACCTCATGCTGCATCCGTGGGGCTACCAGGTGACGGCGGCGCCGGACTCGAACCTGTTCTACGAGTGGGACGACCAGCTCACGCTGCGCAACAACTACATGTCGGGGAACTCGCCGCGCGTGCTCTACCAGGTGAACGGCGAATTCAACGACTGGTGCTACGGCGAGACCGTGCTCAAGCCGCGCTACTACTCGTGGACGCCCGAGATCGGCAGCGCGAACGACGGCTTCTGGCCGCCGCAGTCGCGCATCCTGCCGCTCGCGCGCGAGCTGCTGCACAGCTGCTACGTCACGGCGCACATCGCGAAGAGCTACGTGCGCGTCGAGAAGTACGGGCTCTCGGAAGGCGTGCTGAACGCGGGGTGGGACGCGCAC
The DNA here is from genome assembly GCA_044222065.1 of Candidatus Eiseniibacteriota bacterium. Taxonomy (GTDB): domain Bacteria; phylum Eisenbacteria; class RBG-16-71-46; order RBG-16-71-46; family RBG-16-71-46; genus JBGAOA01. The sequence continues at coordinate 13,176 of JBGAOA010000062.1, read as the reverse complement.
GTGTGGGTGCGCGCGCGCAATCACGGACTCACGACGACGGGCGCCGGGCTCACGGCGCAGCTCGTCCCGCTCGAGCCGTCGCTCATCGTGTACGACGGTCCGATCGGCTACCCGGCGCTCGCGCAGCGCACGAGCGGCGACGCGCTCGGCGGCGCGACGTTCCACGTCGCGGCCTACGACACGATCACGCCCGGCAGGCTCGCGCGCTTCCAGGTGCGCTTCACGACCACCGACGGCGAGGTGTCGTGCGACACGCTCGCGATCCCGGTCGGCACGCCGACCGTGCTGCTCGACGACGGCGCCTCGAACGCGTTCGCGAACTTCCTGATCACGAGCGGAACGTGGGGCATCCGATCGAACGATCCCACGCATCCGAGCCGCTACTTCGCCGACAGCCCATTCGGGCAGTACACCGCGAGCCTGAACGCCCGGCTCACGAAGAAGGGCTGGCTCGACCTGAGCCACGGCACGCACGCCTATGCGACGTTCGAGACGCGCTGGGGCCTCGAGGGAGACGCCGACGCCGCGACGCTCGAGACGAGCCCCGACAGCGTCACATGGACGCCGCAGGCGGGCACGATGACGACGCTCGGCCTCGGCGGCTCCCAGCCCTCGAACCTGCCGTGCTGGGAGGGCAACCGCTTCAACTGGCGCTGGGAGCGCGTGGACCTGACGCCGCTCATGAACGCCGGCGCGACGCGCATCCGCATGCGCTTCCACACGCAGAGCGACGCGAGCGTGCAAGGCCCCGGCTTCGACTTCGATTCGCTGCAGGTCTATCTCTACGACCCCGCGGCGCAGCCCCTGCCCGTCGCGGTGGGCGATACGCCCGCGCCGGCCGCGCTCGAGTTCGCGCCGCCTTCGCCGAATCCGGTGAGCGGTCTCGCGCGATTCGAGTTCTCGCTGCCGCGCGAAGGCCACGCGCGCCTCGAAGTGCTCGACATCGCGGGGCGTCGCGTGACGATGCTCGTGGACGGCAACTACGGCGCCCGGCGCTACGTGCGCGGCTGGGATCTCACGGACGGCGCCGGGCGTCGCGTCGCCCCCGGCGTGTACCTCGCGCGGCTCGTGACGCCCGAGGGCGAGCGCGTACGGCGCGTCGTCGTGATGGAGTAGCGCGGGGCCCCGAGTTCCGGACGGCGCCGCGCCGTGCGGCGCCGCCTACTTCCTGGAGCGCTCGAGCAGCTCGACGAGCCGGTCCTTCCACAGCGCCGCCCAGGTGTGCGTGCCGTGGCCGCGCGTCTTGTCGCTCGCCGGGATCAGCACGAACGTGCCGCGCTTCACGCGCCGGATCTCGCGCTCGGCGATCCCGAGCTCCGGCGGATTGATAAAGTCGTCTGCCGAGTTCACGAACATCACCCGCGCCGTGATCGCTTCGAGCTTCGAAGACGGGTCGTAGTTCCGCGACGCCTCGATCTGGTAGAGGAGGTCGTTCGCGTCGGTCGTCGCCCTGCGGCTCGCGAGCTGCGCTTGCAGATAGCGATCGACGGTGTCGCGCGTCGCGAGCGCGTTCTGCTGGAAGATCGGCGCGCTGCCCGCGATGAGCAGCAGGTCGATCGCGGTGCGCAGGCCCTGCTCCGGCTGGCGTTCGTAGTCGCCGCCGTTCCACGCCGGGTCGCGCTCGATCGCGTCCACGATCATGTCGCGCCACAGGCGGTTGCGTCCCACGATCGCGACCGGCTGGCACGCGAGCGGCATGAGCGCGTCCATGAAGCCCGGGTGGGTCTCGCCCCACACCCACGTGTGCATGCCGCCCATGGACGTGCCCATCACGAGCCGCAGGTGGTCCACGCCGAGGTGCCGCGTCACGAGCACGTGGTGCGCGCGCACCATGTCGTCGTAGTCGTACTTCGGGAACTTCATCCGCAGCCCGTCGCTCGGCTTGCTCGATCTCCCGTGCCCGATCCCGTCCGGCAGGATCACGAACCAGCGCGTCGTGTCGAGCGGCTGCCCGGCGCCGTAGAGTTCGTCGGCGAACTGGCGAGCGAGGAACTGCCGCCCCGATCCGCCGGTGCCGTGCAGCACGAGCACGGCGTTCGTCGCGTGCCCCCGCGCGTCGCGCCGGAGCGCGCCGAGCGTGAGGACGTGCAGGCGCAGGTTCGCGAGCGTCTCGCCGCTCCCGAATTCGAAGTTCGGGATCGTGAAGTCGGACTCTGCGGACTGTGCGGGGCGCGGGCACGCGAGCCAGGCGAGTACGAGCGCGACCGCGAGACGCGCTGCGGGATTCCGTCGCATGTTCACCTCCGGGTTCGGCGGCAATCTAACCCGCCGACGCGTCCCGGGCGACCTCGATCGTTCAGCCGCGATGCGCCGGGAGGCGCAGCACGAACCGCGCGCCGCCGAGCGCCGAGTCGCACACTTCGACGTCGCCGCCGTGGGCGCGCGCGACGCGCCGCAGAATCGGCAGGCCGAGCCCGAAGCCTCCGCGTGCGGCGCGCGCCTCGCGCCCGCGGAAGAACGCATCGAAGATCCGCTCGCGCTCGTCCTCGGGCACGCCCGCTCCGGCGTCGTCGACGGCGAGCGTCGTCTCGTGCCCCGCCGTCGCGAGGGTCAGCTCGACGCGCTGGCCCGGCGACGTGAACTTGAGCGCGTTGTCGACGAGGTTCGGCCACCCGCAGATCGCCGCGTCGGAGCCCGCGCGCGTGCAACGCGTCCGCCGCGGCCTCGCGCGCGACGTCGCACAGGTTCACGACCTCGAAGTCCGCGTGAGCGCCGCCGGCGTCCTCGCGCGCGCGGCTCAGGAGCAGCAGCGCCTCCACGAGGTCGCGCAGCTCCGCGACCTGCGTGCTGGCGCGCGATAGCGGCTCGGCGTCGCGCGAACCGGGAGCGGCGCGTTCGCGCAGCAGTTCGATCTCGCCGCCGAGCACGTTCAGTGGCGTGCGCAGCTCGTGGGACGCATCGGCCGCGAAGCGGCGTTCGCGAGCGCGCGCGTCGTCGAGACGCTCGAGCAGACGGTCGAAGGACTCCGCGAGCCGGTCCACTTCCTCGACCCCCGTGCGGGCGCCGAGCGAGCGCACGCCGTCCTCGATCGGTACGTCGGCCGCGCGCGTCGCCATGATCGAGAGCGGACGCAATCCGCGCCGCGCCACGGCGCGTCCGACAACGAGCGTGAGCACCAGGATGGGAAGGGCCGCGACGGCGAGGGAGCGCGCGAGCGTCGCGAGGACGCGGCGCTCCGGTGCATCGCTCATCGCCGCCGTGACGCGGATGCCGCCCGGATTCGCGGCGCTCGCGACGTGCTCGGCGCGGCCGTCCTCGACGTCGCGATGCGGTATCGAGCTCGCGAGCACGCGTCCGTCGTGCGCTGCCACCTCGACCCACACGCCGACCTCGGCGCCGTCTTCGAGCAGGCCGCGCGCGACTTCGAGCGTGTCGGACTCGTCGGCGAGGTCTTCGTCGAACGTCGCGGCGAGCCGGCGCGCCGTCTCGCCGACGAACGACCGGCGATCCGACGTGAGGGCACGCGACGCGAGCAGGTAAGCGGACGCGCCAAACAGCACGATCGCGCCGCCCACGGCGAGCTGCTGGAGCCACGTCAGTCGCCCGGCGAGCGAGCGCATCACTCGGGCGCCTCGAGCACGAGGCCCTGGCCGCGCACGGTACGGATGCGCACGACGCCGTCGCCGAGCTTTCGTCGCAGCCGCGACACGATGACGTCCATGCTGTCGGACGCACCGGGCCCCGCGTTCGGCCAGGCGGCCGCGAGCACGTCCTCGCGCGCGACGAGCGCGCCGCGCGCCGTGGCGAGGACGTCGAGCACCGCCCACTCGCGCGAGGTCAGCGGCACATCGGCGCCCGCGCGCATCAGTCGGCGCGCGCCGAAGTCGATCACGACGTCGCCGCCGGCCACGCGCGGCCTCGGCCCGAGCGCACCGCGTCGTCCGAGCGCACGCACGCGGGCGCGCAGCTCCGCGATCGCGAACGGCTTCCTCAGGTAGTCGTCGCCGCCCGCATCGAGCCCTTCGATCCGGTCTTCCCCTTCCCCGCGCGCGGTGAGGAACAGGATCGGCGCCGCGAAGCCGCGTGCTCTCAGCGCGCGGCACAGGTCGAATCCGCTGCCGTCCGGAAGCATGACGTCCACGATCGCGAGTTCGATCCCGGGCTGAGCGGCGGCGCGCAGCGCCGCATCCACGCGCGCCGCCGTCACGGTCTCGTGCCCCGCTTCGGCCAGCGAACGCTCCAGCAGATCGAGCGTCGGCGGGTGGTCCTCGATCACGAGAATTCTCATGCGCGATGCGCGGTGGCCGTGGCGAGAGCGAGACGATGTGAGCGACGCATGGTGATGACTCTAGGCGTTCAGCTCGCGTTTACCCAGGACGGAGTGCGGCGTCGCGGAACCAATCCGAACGTCAGATGAACGGCAGCGGGGCGCGTCGCGCTCGCACGCGCTATTCCTCGAACTCGCCAGGGCGCCGGCGGTATCTCGATGCATGGAATCGCCCGCGGCGCACGCAGCCCCCCGGACGTCCAGCTCACTCGAAGGGAGACGACTCGTGAACGCACACAACGGTACTCGCGCAGCAGCGGCGATTGCGGCCTTCGCACTGTTCGCCACGGCCATCGCTTCGGCCGCGCCGAAGGAGGAACGCTACGCCCCGGTGATCGATCCCGCCCGCTTCGCCGCGCGCGTGGACCACCCCTACTTCCCGCTCGTGCCGGGAACGAAGCTCGTCTATCGCGAGGCCGGTCACGAGAAGACCTCCGAGAACGAGCTCACGGTGCTCACGGACACCAGGGTCATTCTCGGCGTCACCTGCACGATCGTCCACGACGTCGTCCGCGAGAACGGCAAGGTGAAGGAAGACACGTACGACTGGTACGCGCAGGACGTGGATGGAAACGTGTGGTACTTCGGCGAGGACACGAAGGAGTTCCTGCCGCGCGGGCGTGTCAGCACCGAAGGCTCCTGGGAAGCCGGCAAGAAGGGCGGCCGCGCCGGCATCATCATGCCCGCGAAGATCGCGCCCGGCGCCCCGTACCGTCAGGAGTACGCGCCGGGCGAAGCCGAGGACATGGGGCAGATCGTCGGCGTCGGCGAGAAGGTCGTCGTGCCGTTCGGCACGTACGACGATTGCGTGCGCACGAAGGACTGGTCGCTGCTCGAAACGGGGCACGAGTTCAAGTGGTACGCACGCGGCCTCGGCTTCGTGCGCGCCGAGTCCGCTTCTCACGAAGTCGAAGAACTCGTGTCGGTGACGAAGCCGTGAGCGTGTTCCGCACGCCGGCGTTCGTGCGCGCGTCCCTCGCGGTCGTCGCGGCGCTCACGCTCGCAACGGGGGCCGAAGCCCGCATCGTCACGTCGCGCGGCGCGAGCACGGCCGCGGGGCCGTTGCGGCTCGTGCTCGGCAGCGGCTTCGAGTACGAAACCGACGCCGAGGAATCGGAGTACGGCTTCCCGTTCTTCGCCGAGTACGGCTTCAACGATGCGCTCACGCTCACCGTGGAGCCGAGCGCCGTCGTGATCCGCCGCAAGAGCCGCGGCGACCTTTCGGGTTTCGGCGATCTCGAAACCACGCTGACGGCCGAGATCGTGAGCGAGCGCCGCCATCGGCCCGCGTTCGCGATCGCCAGCACGATCAAGTGGCCGACCGCGAAGCGCGGCGATCTCGGCACCGGCGAGCGCGACGTCTCGATCGGCGCGATCGTGAGCAAGGAGTTCCTGAGCTGCGACGTGGACGCAAACCTCGTCTACACGTTCATCGGCGATCCGCCGGGCGTTTCGCTGAAGAACACGCTCGAGGCCTCGCTCGCCTCGGAGTGGCACCCCCGCCCGGTCCTCGATGTGATCGCCGAAGTCGTCACCCACTTCGGCGCCGGTGGCACGTTCCGGGGCGGCACGAGCGCGCTCGGCGGCTTCGCGAACATCGGCGGTCCGGAGCAGGGGCAGGCCGAATTCGAAGTCACGCTCGGGCTCGCGGAGCGGCTCGGCGAGTTCCTGAAATTCGAGCAGGGCGTGGTCGCGAAGAACGACGGCGCGTTCCAGTTCGTGATCGCGTGGGAGTACGACTTCGCGGGGCAGTAGCCCTCGGACGGCACTCCGGCGCGAACGGGCGCTCACGGCGCGGACACGGACTCCCCCGCATCGCGGGCGCCCTCGCGCCTTCGCCGCACGTATTCCCGCCCGAACGCGACTTCGGCGTCGTACGGATTGTGCGCGCGGCATCGCAGGCGCGTGTTCGCGACCGTCGCGCGCCCGCCGCGCGCGAGCGGATGCGCGTGATCGAACTCGAGCCGTGTGCGCGCGTCGCAGCGCCGGCCATCGGCGCTCGTGAACGTGCATCGGCCGCCGTCGCGCGCCCACACGGCACGTCGCACTTCGGCCGGCACGTAGCGCCCCTCGCCGCGGCTCGTGCGCTTCGCGGGCCGCGTCGTCGCGGCGAAGCGCCGCTTCTCGAGCGCCGCGATCAGCGCATCGAGCGCACGTTCGAGGAGGGCTTCGTGATCGTTCGTCGGGAGCGCGTGGCCGAGCAGGTTCTGGGCGCGGCGCAACTTGTCGTGCGTCGTCTGGCCGATCGTGAGCTGCATCGCGAAGCGCTGCGGCGCGAGCGGAGCGACACGGGCGGGCGGCGGCGCAGACTCGAGTCTCGCCGGCGCGGCGACGACGGGCGAAGCGGCAAGCGGCCGCGCGGCCAGCGACGAGTCGTTCGCCGCCCTGCCTTCGAGAGGCGCGTCTCCGCTGACTCGCCCCGGGGCGAGTTGGCATGACGAATCCTGAACTCGCCCCGGAGCGAGTTGCTTCGTCGGCGAAGCGGATGCGATCGGAGCGACGAAGGCCGGAACGTCCGGCTTCGGAGCACGCTCGGCGAGCAGCAGCGCGATCTCGGATTTCGACTTCCCCGCGGCCGCGGCGATCCACTCGTCGGCGTTCCCGCTCGTGAGCTGCGGCGCGATCAGCAGGACGGCAGCGAGGTGCAGCCGGCCGTCGGCGACGGCGGGGAAGATCGCGGGAAACGCGCGGGCGATGCGCGCCGCGGTGATGCGCTTGAACGCCGCGTCTTCCGAGAAGCCCAGCGTGCGCACGCAGTAGGCGTGCATCGAAGGATAGGCCGCGGGCAGGTAGAGCTTGCGCTCATCCACCTCGGCGATGTGCGCGAGCAGGTCCGCCGTGGTGACGCGATCCTGTGCGACGAGGGATCGCAACGTCTGGAGAAGCGCGTGATCCGGAACCCCGAACAGCGAGAAGCGCGACATGACGACTCTCCCAACCGGGGGCTCGGTCGCGGGGGCGCGTGGGAGTTGTAGCACGCGCGAAATCGGCGCACAGAGGCGGGCGTGGAAACGCGAACGCGAGTGCTCGACACATCGGCGTCGCGAGCCCGCCCCGAACGCCCGAGTGCGACGACGCGCGACCCGTCTTGGTGTCGCGCGTCGTCCGGCTGCGAGTTTCGAGCACGCGGGTTCGAAAAGCCGTCAAGGCGAATGCGCGCTACCTCCCCACGACACTCACCGTCATCTCCCCGCTCCTCGCCGCGAGCGTCTCGTCGTAGAAGCCGCTCACGGTCGCGGGCAGCGCGGCGAACGTGCCGCCGATCTCGGGGCGCACGAGGTACTCGATCACCGTCTCGCCCTCATCGAGCGCATCCACGAACAACGCGACGCGATCGTCACGCTCCTCGGCGTGCGTGCCCCACGGCCACTCTGCGCCTTCGGGCAGCAACTGCTCGATTTCGATCCCCGCAATGCGCGGATCCTCGACGAGCACGTGACGGATCGCCTTCGCCGCTTTCAAAGTCAGCCGCACCATCACCGACTCGCCGATGCGGAACGGCTCGCCCGCGGGTTTCGGAGTGACGAGCCACTGCGGGCGGCCGCGCCGGTCCGTCGTTCGCTCGGCCCGCAGGTACTCGCGCGTCACGCTCACCCGCGCATCGTGCGCCTCGGGGCCGGGGCTCGGCACGAGGCTCTTCGCGCGCCACGCGTAGTACGTCGTACCCGCGCCTTCGCGCCGCAGCGCGAGCGCGTTCGCCCCCGCCTTCACGGCCTCGGCCGGTACGCGCAGCGTGAGCCGCGACGCGTCCCAAGCGTCCGATGCGTCGAGCGCGCGATCGAGCAGCGAGGCGCCGTTCCACGACACGGCCAGCCGGCCCGACGGCGCCGCGCCCGCGGGGTGCGCCGCGAGCCACGCGGCCAGCGCGACCGCCGCTGGCGCCGTGACGCGCGTCGAACGCCAGTAACCGCCGCGCCGCTCGCGCGAGAGCCACATCACGATCTCGCCCGCACGCCCGTCCGCGGGCGCGACGGCCATCATCGCCGTCAGCGCGTCGGCCGTCGTCTCGACGTCGTCGCCCCACCAGGCTGCTTCCTCGTCCACACGATCGCTCCAGTGGAGCGTCGGACCCTCCTTCACCCCCTTGCTCATCAAGAGCTCGAAGCACGTGCGCGCGTTCGCGGGGCGGCCGAGCAGTGCGAGTCCGCGCGTCGCGAGCGCGAGGCCGCCCGGACTCAGGTTCGCGCGCGCCGCGTACACGCGATCCGCGAGCGACTCGAGCGAGGCGACGAGCGTCTGGCCGACGCCGGAGCCGAACTCGTGCTGCTTCACGATCGCGAGGTGCGCGAGCACGTACGCCTGGCCGTCCTCGGTGCGCGCCTCGTCCACGAGCCGCGCGGCGTCGTTGAGCGCCATGGACAGGCTCGACCGGGCGTCGGGACCCGTCACGCCCGCGATCGAGGCGCGCGTGAGCGCGTCGATCGCGAGCGACGTCAGGTACACGTCGGGCGAGCCGCCGTTCCACCAGCTCCAGCCGCCCTCGTTCGTGCGCAGCTTCACGAGACGCGCGAGGTAGGGCGCGAGCTTGTCCTGCGGCTTCTCCCAGCCCGGCGGCGTCACGCCCGCCTGCTTCGCCGCCTCGAGCAGGGCGACCGCGGGCAGGATCGCGTTCGCCGTCTGCTCCGTGCAGCCGTACGGATAATCCAGGTTCCAGTTCGCCGCCTGCAGCGCGAGCGCGGCGATCGACGGCGCGATCTCGATCGTCACCTCGCCGCCGTTCCTCAGCAGGTCGCCCGGAAGCGCGACGTTTTCGTTCGCGACGGCGCTCGTCGTCGAGCCCTCGACCGATCCGCCGCCGTTCGCGCGCACCGCGACCGCGCGCGGGCGCACCGGCACGCGCGACTCGAGCGCGTCCGTGTCGGCCTTCGACTTCGCGGCGAACGTGAACGTCGCGCCCGCCGTCCCGTGCGCGTCGAGTTCCGGCGCCTTCGACGCCTCGACGTTCCACTCGGGAGCGCCTTCGCCGTTCGCGGGCAGGTCGAGCTTCGCGCTCGCCGCTCCCGCGACGCGCGCCGCGCCCTTCGCGGCGAAGCTCGCTTCGACGCCCGCGAGCGCCCCGCCGCTCCGGTTCGTCACGACGGTCTTCACGCGCGCGGCGTCGCCCGCGGTGAGGAAGCGCGGCGCGGCGATGCGCGCGACGACGTCCTTCGTGACGAGCGTCTTCGCCTTCGCGGCACCCACGAGCGTGCCGTCCGTGAGCCCGCGGCTCGTGACACGCCACGTCGTCAGGTTGTCCGGGAACTTCACGCTCACTTCCGCGCGGCCGTCGGCGCCGGTCGCGACGACCGGCTTCCACAGCGCGACGTCGCGGAAGTCCTTCCGCACGTCGGGCTGGCCGTCCTTCGACGCGCCGCCGTAGTAGAGCAGCGGGAACGACACGACGGTCGTCACGCCGTTCGGCCGCCGGCCGTAGAACACGTCGTGCGGATCCGGCGTGTCGTCGGCCTTGAGCGCGTAGATCGACTCGTCCACGACGCCGACCGACACTTCGGCCGGCACGGGCGCGCCCTTCGCGTCGCTCGTGCGCACGCGGATCACGCCGGTCTCACCCGGACGGTACTTCTCGCGATCGGTTTCGAGCGCGATCTTCAGGTCGCGCCGCTCGGCGGCGACCGGCAGCTCGAGCACGCGCGAGTGCACTTCCTTGCCCTTCCGCACGTGCAGGCCGACGAACACGTTCGGCGCGTGTTCCGCGGCGAGCGCGAACGTCACGAGCCCCGTGCCGCCCGAGAGCCGCACGAGCTTCGTCTCGTACAGCTCGCGACCTTCGAGCGTCGCGAGCACCTCGCCGTTCCGCACCTCGCTGTTCACCACGATCTTCACCGTGTCGCCGGGCGCGTAGCGTTCGCGGTCCGGAATCGCCTCGAGCGTCGGGTAGCGGTACGCGTACTCGCTCACGCGCGCGTCCCACACCCACACGCCGCTCTCGGCCGTGATGTCGTTGCCGCGCGCATCGGTCGCGCGCGCGCGCAGCGTCATCCAGCCCGAACGCGCGACCTGGCTCGCGAGCGAGGCGACGGCGGCGCCGGCCGCGTTCGTCGTGATCTGCGTCGTCGCGAGCGGCCGCGACGAGCGCGTGTAGCGGCGCAGCAGCGGGTTCCACGCTTCCTGGTCGAGCGTCACCGTGACGGCGGCGGCGACGGGCTTGCCCGTGTGGTCGCGCGTCGTCACCTCGACGCGCACCGGGGCGCCGGCGTCGAGCACGCGGCTCTGCGGCGAAAGCCGGATCGCGAACAGGCCGCGCCCCATCACGACGCCGCCGCGTCCGCTCACGACGCGATTCGCGGGGTCGGCCACCTCGGCTTCGAGCGTCAGCCGCCGGTCCCACGCCGCGCGCTCGGGCGTGAACGACAGCACGAGCCGTCCGTCCGCGTCGGTGCGCGCCTCGCCCGTCTTGAGCACGCGGCCGTAGCCGCCCGACGACTCGCCGTATTCGTTCGCGTCGTCCGCGAGCCGCGTCTCGAACAGGTTGTAGCGCACGCGCGCGCCGAGCACGGGCGCGCCGAAGAAGTAGCTCGCCGCGACGGTGAATCGCACTTCGTCGCCGTTCACCGCGACCTCTCGGTCCGGCGTGACGACGACCTCGAACTCGGGCTTGCGGTACTCCTGCACGGCGAAGTTCGCGGTCCCGCTCGCGCCGTTCGCGCGCACGGTCAGCGACCAGTCGCCGAGCGGCGCGTCCATCGGGATCTCGACCGCGCCGTCGGCGCTGCCGTGCGCGGACAGCGTCCTGCCGTCGGCGCCGAGCGAGGCGGCGTCCGGCCCCGACACCTCGACGCTCGCGTGCGTCGCATCGGGCAGCGCCCAGCCCGCGCCGGCTTCCTTTCGCGCGAACGCCTTCCAGTACACGGTCTGGCCGGGCCGGTAGATCGGCCGGTCCGTGTAGGCGAACACGCGGTTCGGGGCGATCGCGGCGTCGCCCGAGAGCGGCACCTCGACGACCGAGACGCCGCTCACCGCGCCGTAGGCGACGAGCCTCACCGTGCGAGCGCTCGCGGGAATGGCGAGCGTCGCGAGCCCGCGGCCGTCGGTGCGGCTGCCCTCCGCGCCGCCGCGGACGAAGCGGCTCCACTCCGTGCCCTCGGCGCCGCTCGAGGGCGTCGCGTTCGGGAGCGCCGCCACGATCACGCCGCCGAGCGGCGTTCCGGTCTTGAGCGAGGCGGCCGACACGACGAGCTTCGTCGCCGAGCGCTTCACGAGCAGGCCGACGTCGGTGATGAAGAACAGCGTGCGCCGCTCGAGCGATCCCGCGCGGCCGCGCAGCACGTAGCAGCCGGGCTCGAGTTCGAGCGGCAGCGCGAATTCCTCGTCGCGCCACGCCCACTCGGAGCCCTCGGCGGTGTCGCGCGACCACGCGTCCACGCGCGCGAGCCCCGCGGTGTCGCGCGCGGCGGCGAGCGCGGGCAGACTCGCGTTCGGATCCACGAGGCGCGACTCGGGCACGCGGAACAGCGTGTAGTCCACGCGTCCGATCCGGAACGAACGCTGACCGATCTTGACCGGCGTGCCGGGCGGGAACGCTTCGCGCTGGAGCACGAACGCGAGTTCCGGCGCGCGCGGCGTCGCGACGAGCACGGCGCCCGACTTCGCGTCGCCCTCGGCGAGCGTCCACTCCTCCTTGCTCGTGAGCGGCAGGAAACCTTCGTGCGACAGCGACAGCCGGTACTTGCCCGGCGCGAGGTCGCCGATCGTGAAGCCGCCGTCGTCGCCGGTCGCGCCGACGCCCTCGCCCGCGCCGCGCGCGACGACGCCGAGCCCCGGGACGCCCGTGCCGTCGGCGAGCCGCACGACTCCGGCGAGGCTCGCGGGCCGAGTGAGCTTCACCGCGAGCGGCGTCGTCTCGCCGCGCCGCACCTGCACCGCGCGTCCCTCGAAGCTCACGAGGTTCAGCGCCTCGATCGAGACGTCGTACGCGCCCGCGGCGAGATCGGCGAAGCGCACGGCGCCGTCCGCGCCCGTGAACGACGCGTCGCGGTCCGGGCGCCACGCCTCCCACCAGCGCATCGAGCGCTCGCGCCGCACCTGCACCTTCGCGTTCGCGACCGGCGTGCGGCCGTCGGCGCCGGTGACGCGCACCTCGAGGTTGCCCGCGCGGTCGAGCGGCACGACGAACTCGGCGCCCGTCTGCACCTCGGGGAAGCGCCAGCCCGAGAGCACGTAGTCGGCGTAGCCCTCGCGCCCGACCTCGAGGCCGTAGTAGCGCTCGGTGCGAACGCCCTTGAACTCGAACGTGCCGTCCTTGCCCGTGCGCGCGCGGAAGAAGCCCTGGCCGCCCGATTCGTTCTGCAGCGCCACGTCGGCCCCGGCGATCGGCGCGCCGGTGGCGCCGTCCACGACGCGGCCGCGCACGACCGGAGCGGCGGCGAACGCGGACGCGGCGAACACCGTGAGCAGCAGCGCGGCGCAGGCGCCGCGGCGAATCTGGGACACGCGCTTCATCTCACTCCTCCTCGAGCGCCGCGGAGCGCGAGGGCTCCGCGATCGTCACCACTTCGAAGCGTCGGAAACTCACGTCGGGATTGCCGCGCTCGATCACGCCGAGGCGGCGCGCCTCGGCGAGCGCCCACGCGATCGTGCGCGCCTCGCCGGGCAGGAACGCGACCGCGCCGCGCGGCGACTGGACCAGCAGCCCGTCGCGCGCGGGGTTCGCGTCGTAGGGACTCGCGAGCGGCACGAGCTCGCCCGCGAACGCGAGCACGACGCGCAGCCGGCCCAGTTCCTCGGGGCGCACGGGCGCGCGGCGGCGGTCGGCGACGAGCGCGTCGCGCGCGAGCGCGCGCACCGCGTCGGCGAGCGTTCCGCGCGGCGGCGTCTCGCGCCCCACGCACGCGCGCGTCGCGCGCCCGCTCTGGAGCGTCACGTAGAGCGGCACCGCGGCCGCGGGCCAGTCGGGCAGCGAGTCGTCCGCC
>JBGAOA010000061.1:0-25795 GCA_044222065.1 Candidatus Eiseniibacteriota bacterium | reverse complement strand
GCGAGCGCGAACTTGGCCGGCACGTCCACCCACGTCTCATCACTCACGCGCGAGGCGCCGTCCTCCCGATAGGCGAGCCGGTAGGCGTAGCGCGCCCCGGGCGTCACCGTCTCGTCGCGGAACCGCAGCCGGTCCGCTCCATCGGGCTGCGCTGCGCCGAGCGCCGCCCACGCGCCCGTCGCCCCGCGCCGCTCGACACGGGCCTCGAGCGCGCCAGCACCCGCACCGCTCCACACCAGCGCCACCGCGCTCGGTTCGGCCCTGGCACTCGCCAGCGAGAGCTGCACCGCCACCACGCCGCCCGGCGAGTAGCGCTTCAGGAACACCCCGAAGCGCGTGAGCGGCGGGTTCTCCTCCGGCCAGCTCACGATCGCGCCGCCCGCGTCGTCCGGGATCAGGCGGATGTGTGTCAATGAGATGTTGTCGCGGATCGGTTCTCCGAGCGGATCCCACCCCGGCGAGGTCGTGCCATCGGGCGCGACGCGCTTGATCAGCCCGAGGTTGTACGGCCCAATGTACGACTCCCACGTCAGGTACATCCCGCCCGTGCCGTCGGGCGCGAACTGCGGTGCGAACTCGTTCACGTTCAGCGGATCGCTCATCAGCGTGCCGTTCGGCGTCCAGCCCGGAGCGAGTGTCCCCGAGGGCAGCACGCGCGCCGCGAACACGTGGCTGCCGAACCCGTCGCGGTAGTCGTACCAGCCCGCGAGTGCTCCGCCCTTCAGGTCGGACGTGGCGAACAGCCCGTAGGCCGAGCGCGAGTCCGAGCGCAGCAGCACGCCGTCTTCCCAGCCCGCCGGGATCGTGCCGTCGCCGCTCACGCGGAACAGCCGGTAGTCACCGTCGCCGCCGTTGGGGAACAGCGTGGCCGAGACGCCGGGCAGGTACACGCCGCCCGCGCCGTCGCCGAACATCTGGTAGCTGGTGAAGTAGCCGGGGAGCAGCACGCCCGTGGCGGGCCAGCCCGGAGCGATCTGCCCGTCGCCGGTGAAGCGCAGCACGTAGGTTCGTGGCGTCCCGATGCTCGCGGTCCAGCTCGTGAAGAACCCGCCTGCGCCGTCGGGATGGAGGTTGTGCCACGAGATTCTCACTGAGTCTGGCGGCACCGCTTTGCCATCCACCGGCCAACCGGGCGCAATGCTGCCGTCTGCGAGCAAGTGCTGCGCGAAGACCGTGGGGATTTGACTCCCGAGGGCGCCGCGGTAGTCCTCCCAAACGTAGAACGCTCCGCCGGAGCCGTCGGGGACTGCGCGCGCAAAATCCTGCGCGGCCGGGTTGCGGCACACCGGAACGCCGCCGGCAGTCCAGCCTGGAGCGATCGAGCCGTCGGCGAGGATGCGCTGGGCGTAAACGTCGCGGCTCGTCACGTTGACATCGTGATCATCGGTCCAGGCGAGTAGCGCGCCACCACTGCCGTCTTCCGCCAGATAGGTCAGCTGCTGCCCGTCCGGCCGAGTGCAGACCGCAACACCGTCCGACGGCCAACCCGACGAGATCGCACCGGAACGATCGATTCGCTGAAGCGAGATGTCGTAGCTGGTGGTAGCACCAAAATCCACCCACCCAACATACGCACCGCCCGAGCTGTCGCTCACCAGTCCGTGCGAGTACCCCGGACAGCCACTCAAGCACACGGGGACGCCTTCCGGAGTCCACGCACTCGCGGCAGTCGCGGCCGCGAGCAGGGCCGCGATAAGAAGATTCATTCGGACTATGGGGGGCCGGGACATCGGAACTCCATGCTGGCCGGTGAGTCGAAATGCAAATTGGGTTGCTACCACGCCAGTGAACGGAGATTGAGCGTGACAGAGCAGTCGCGCGGGTGGTAGCGGTTTCTGCGCGCCGGTTGCCACTTCGCCCTTGCTCCCGCGCTCGACCTCCGCGATCGGCCGGTCCTCGATTCGAGTTCGACCCCTGCCCCGGAGGTTCCTGTGAACTCGCGACGCGTTGCATCTCGCTCCGACGTGTCGGGTGCTCGCTATGCTAATTGCATTTCGTAGGACGCACGTCGGCGGGTGAGCGTGTGCGCGAGTGCCGTGCACTCGCGACTCGGAGACCTCGCGGGAGCGAGCGCCGACGCCGCGGCTCCGGAGCTGGTGGCCGACGACGTCGTGACGCTCGACTATTCGTCGCGCGCCGGTGAGGGCAGCGGCGACGACTGTCTCTTCGTGGTCACCATTCCGGGCGCCGCGGGCGCTGCGGCCGCGCGCGCGCTGACACCCGCCACGCCCGCCGCTGCGGTGACGCACGCGTTCGAGTTCCGCCCCGTGCAGCCGAACCCGATTCGCGGACTCGCCTCGCTGCGCTTCGTGCTCGACGCGGCGTCGGAGGCGCGCGTCGAGTTGTTCGATGCCGGTGGCCGGCGCGTCCGCACGATTGGTGGCGCGCGGCTGGACGCCGGTGCCCACGAGTTCGCGTGGGATGGCCGCGATGCTGCGGGACAGCGCGTGCGCCCCGGCGTGTTCCTCGCGCGACTGATCGCAGCGTCGCGGCGCGCCGAGCAGAAGCTGGTCGTGCTGCCGTAGTCACGGCCGGCGCGACGGCGCGACGACGCGAACGGCCGCCCCCGCCCGGGGCGGCCGTTCTGCCGTCGAGGCGTGCCCCGGGGCCACGATGCCCGTCGGCACAAGCCGCGCGGCAGTTCCACACGCTCCCACGCCTTCCGCTATCCTCCCGGCGCCATTCCGTCACACGCCATCCCGCGCCGATTCTGGCGCTCGCTCTGGAGGAGCCATGAATCCCACGACCACGCGACTCGCGCCCGTGAACGCGAAGTCGCTGCCCGAGTACGCGCCCACCACCTACGTGGACTTCAGCCAGCCGGCGAACCGCGAGGCGTTCGAGAAGGCGCTCGCGAAGATCAAGTCCGAGTACGGCCGCGAACATCCGCTCGTCATCGGCGGCGAGCGCCTGAAGGGCGCGAAGACGTTCACCTCGACGAACCCGTCGCGGCCTACGGAAGTCATCGGCGTGTTCCAGGCGGCGAGCGCCGAGCAGGCCGTGAAAGCGGTGGACGTCGCGGCGAAGACGTTCGAGACGTGGAGCCGCGTGCCCGCTCCGGAGCGCGCCGCGTACCTCATCGAAGCGGCGAAGCGCATGCGCGAGCGCCGTCACGAGTTCTCGGCGCTCATGGTGCTCGAGATCGGCAAGAGCTGGGGCGAAGCGGATGCCGACACCGCCGAGGCCGTGGACTTCATGGAGTTCTACGCGCGCGAGGCGCTGCGCTACGACGGCTCGCATCCCGTCGTGCCGGTCGCCGGCGAGAAGGGCCAGCTCGTGTACCTGCCGCTCGGCGTCGGCGCGATCATTCCGCCGTGGAATTTCCCGCTCGCGATCTGCGTCGGCATGACGACGGCGGCGATCGTCACGGGCAACACGGTCGTCGTGAAGCCCGCGAGCGACACGCCGGCGATCGCGTTCAAGTTCTGGGAGCTGATGGACGAAGTCGGCCTGCCGGCCGGCGTGTTCAACTTCGTCTCGGGCGGCGGCGGCACGGTGGGCGAGGCGATCGTCCGGCACCCGAAGACACGCTTCGTGTCGTTCACGGGCTCGAAGGACGTCGGCATCCACCTGAACCAGGTCGCGGCCGAAGTGCAGAAGGGGCAGATCTGGTTGAAGCGCGTCGTGGCCGAGATGGGCGGCAAGGACTCGATCATCGTGGACGAAGAGGCCGACCTCGACGCGGCCGTGGAAGGCGTCGCGGCTTCCGCGTTCGGCTTCGGCGGGCAGAAGTGCAGCGCGTGTTCGCGCGCGATCGTGAGCGAGAAGCTCTACGCGCCGTTCCTCGAGAAGCTGAAAGTCCGCGTCGAGAAGATCACGGTCGGCGACGCCGACACGTACGGCAACTACATGGGGCCGGTGTCGAGCCAGTCGGCGCGCGATAAGATTCTCGCGTACATCGAGACGGGAAAGAGGGAGGGCCGGCTCCTGACGGGCGGCGGGCCGGTGGCGGGGAAGGACGGCTGGTTCGTGCAGCCGACGGTGATCGCCGACGTGCAGCCGACGGCGACGATCGCGCTCGAAGAGATCTTCGGGCCCGTGCTCGCCGTGATCCCGGTCAAGACCTACGACGAGGCGCTCGCGGTCGCGAACAACACCGAGTTCGGACTCACGGGCGCCGTGTACACGAAGAACCCCGACAAGATCGAGCGTGCGCGCCGCGAGTTCTTCGTCGGCAACCTGTACATCAACCGCAAGTGCACGGGCGCGCTCGTCGGCGTGCACCCGTTCGGCGGCTTCAACATGAGCGGCACCGACTCCAAGGCCGGCGGCCGCGACTACCTGCTGCTGTTCCTGCAGGCGAAGAGCATCGCCGAGAAGATCTGACGCGACGCAACGCACGAGGACCCGGAGCGCGTCACGCTCCGGGGCCTTCGCGTTCGCGGACGATTCAGCGCACGACGACGCAGCGCGCGAGCGCGGTCGCTTCGCCGCCGCCGTCGTAACGCGCGGCGAGCCGCAGCCAGTAGACGCCCGGAGCGAGCGGCGATCCGTCGTCGCCGCGAGCGCTCCACGCGATCGCGCGCGCGCCGTCGGCCGGGCCCTCGTGCACGCGCGCGACGCGGCGCCCCGCGAGATCGAGCGCGTCCACGCGCACGTGCGCCGCGCGCGGCAGCGCGAGACGGATCGCGACGCGCTCCCCGGCCACGGCCGGGTTCGGCGAGGCGGCGAGCGCGAGGCGAGCGGCTCCGATCGGCGGCGTTCCGACCGCGGTCGTGCCCTGCCACACCGATGCCGCGAGCGCCTGCACGAGCCCCCAGCCGATGTCGTTGTCGGGCGTCGCGGCGTTGAGCGCCGTCTCGCGCAGCGCATCGCGCACGTCCACGGGCCGCCACGTCGGATGCGCTTCGAGCAGCAGCGCCGCGACGCCGGCCGTGAGCGGGCACGAGAACGACGTGCCGTTCACGCGCACGTAGGTCGAGTCGTCGTTCGGCGAAACGCACAGCACGCGGCGCCCCATCGCGACGACGTCGGGCTTCGTTCGGCCGTCGGCGGTGGGCCCGTGCGACGAGAACGACGCGACGACGTTGAACGAATCCACGGCGCCGACGGCGATCACGGTGTCCGCGTCGGCGGGGCCGATCACGTAGTGCCACGCCGTCGAGCCCTCGTTGCCCGCGCTGTTCAGCACGGTGATGCCACGCCGCATCGCCTCGACGGCCGCGAGCGTCACAACCGTCGTGCGGCCGTCCATGTCGGCGTACGTGTACGACGGGTAGGGACTGTCGAACTGGAAGTAGCCGAGGCTCGACGAGATCACGTCCGCGCCGAGGCTGTCGGCCCACTCGGCGCCGAACTGCCAGTAGTCCATCTCGGCCGGCGTCTCGCTCCCGATGTCCTCGGTCTTGCCGAGCGCGACGCTCGCGCCGAACGCGCCGCCCGAGTACGTGCCCGGCAGCGATCCCGCCACACAGCCGAGCGTCATCGTGCCGTGCGAGTGCGCGCCGGGCGCATCGCCCGCTTCGTCGTCCACGTTCGCGTCCCGGTGCACGAAGTCGCGCGTCGCGACGACGTCGAGCCCCTGGAACGCGCGGTGCGTGGTGCGGAAGCCGGCGTCGAGCATGCACACGAGCACGCCCGCGCCCGAGAATCCCTGCGCGTGGAGTGCGGTCGCCTGCATCAGGTCGAGCTGCCGGAGCGCGCCGCCGTAGTACGCGGATTCGCCGGGCGCGAGCGCGATCGCCTCGGGTGCGGGCGTACCGCGGAGCGCCGTCGCTTCGGCCGGCTCGGGCGTCTCGATCGCGTCGCGTCGCGCGCGGATCGCCGAGGCGCCGACCGGCACCTCGCGCACGTCCGCGACGAACGGCAGCCGCGCGAACTCGCCCGCGAGCCGCGCCGGGATCTCGACGCTCGCCGCGTTCAGCCAGCGGCTCGTGCCGCGCAGGCGCGCGCCGCGCTCGACGAGCGCCCGCACGTACGGCGCGTGCACGGGCAGGTCGGACGCGTCCGCGCCATGGAACGCCCCGCGCCGCGTGCGGCGGTCGAGCGTCCGGGCCGGGAGTGCCGCGCGGGCCGCCTCGAGCGAGCGCGGATCGCGCTCGGCGCCGGCACGGTCGGTGAAGCGCACCCACACGACGGCGCGCGATTCGGGCGCCGTCGCGGCGCGCTGCGCGAGCGAGGACGCGAGTTTGGCCGCGGCGGGCGAGGGCGGCGGCGCGGCGGCGAGGGCCGGGGCGGCGCACGACAGGGCGAGCAGAGCGAGGAGTGAGCGAGTCATGGCGCGCAGAGGGTAGCACGCGCCCCGCGCGCTTCCGGCCGGGATTCCGACGGGCGCGCCGCCGCGACTCAGGCGACGCGCTTCGTGCGGGAGTCGCGCCCCGCGAGCCAGCGTGCAACCGGCTCGATCAGCGCCTCGTGCGTGAACGGCTTCGGGATGTAGTCGTCCATGCCGGCGTCGATGCAGCGCTGGCGGTCTCCGGGCATCGCGTTCGCGGTGAGCGCCACGATCGGCACGGTGCGGTCGCTCTGCGACTCGGCCTCGCGGATCCGCCGCGTCGCCTCGAACCCGTCCGTGTTCGGCATCTGCACGTCCATCAGGATCAGGTCCGGGTTCCAGCTGCGCCAGCTCTCGAGAGCCTCGCGTCCGTTCACGGCCACGATCACCTCGTAGCCGTGCTTCTCGAGCATCGTGCGCGCGACGATGCGGTTCATCGGGTCGTCGTCCACGAGCAGCACGCGTCCGCTCGGCACGCGCTCCTCCCACGACGCGACCGCGGGCCGGCGCGCGGACCGCGGCCCGGCGCGCAGCGCGGCCTCGATCGCTTCGCGCAGCGGTCCGAGGCGCGTCGGCTTCTCGATCCACACGAGCGGCACCTCGCCGGCCGCGGGCGCGACCGACGACAGCAGCAGCACGGGCACCGGATGCGCGCACGATCCCGAGACTTCGCGCGCCAGCTCGATCGCGCGTTCGACCTGGAGGTCGGCGTCGATCAGCACGAGGTCGCGGTCGCCGCACGTCAGGTCGAGCGTCTCGGCGCCGAGCACGAGGCTCGCGACGCGCGCGCCCCAGCTGCGCAGCTGCGCCGCGAGCACCGTGCGGTCCACCTCGTGTTCGCCGAGCAGCAGGATGCGCTTGCCGTTCAGGAACGAGTCCGAGCCCGAGTCCTCGGTGCGCGCGGCGCGCAGCTCGAGCGTCAGCGTCGCCGTGACGCCGTGCTCGGCGTCGTGGTGGGACGAGAGGCTTCCGCCCATGAGCCGCGTGAGCAGGTGCGCGACGCGCGGTCCCACTTCGAGCAGGTCGCGCGCCTCGGCGCCGTTCGCGCCGGGATCGAAGTCGAGGCTGCCGGGGTAGGCCGTGCTCGCGCTCACCCGCAGTGCGATGAGGCACACGCCGCCGTTCCCGGCGTCGGCCGCGGTCGCCTCGCTCGAGGCGCTCACGACGACGTCGCCGCCCTCGCTCGTCCGCAGCGCCCGGTCCACGAGCGCCGACAGCACCTGGCGGACGCGCTGCGCGTCCCCGAGCACGATGCGCGGGGCGCCGGTCGCGGGCTCGATGCGCAGCCGCACGCCCGCCGCGGCGGCTCGGGCGCGGAACGACATCACGGTGCGTTCGGCGACCTCGCACGGATCGAACGGCGACTGGTCGAGCGCGAGCTCGCCGGTCTCGAGCCGCGACAGGTCCTGCAGGTCGCCGAGCGTGAGCTGCAGGGCCTCGGCGCTCTCGACGAGCGCGTGGAGCCGCGCGCGCTGCGCGGGATCGAGCGGCGCCGCTTCCAGCTCTTCCGCGAACCCGACGATGCTGCTGAGCGGCGTCCGCACCTCGCGACTCACGTACGCCAGCGTGCGCGAGGTCGCGCGGACCTCGTCGCGCGCGTTCTCCATCGACGTCGCGTGCCGGCGGCGTTCGGCCTCGAGTTCGCGCGCGAGCGAAACGCTGTGCCAGAACTCGTAGCTCGCGCGACGGCCGCTCACGATCAGCATGCCGAGGAACAGTACCGTGAGCGCCGCGACCGACGCGCCGACGTTGCTCGACGACTGGAACGCGGCGACGGTGATGGGGCCGCACAACGCCGTCAGGTAGGTGATGAGCAGCGGAAGGCTCGGCGAGAATGCCTCGACGGCGGCGGCCGCGAGCCCGCCCGTGCAGATGAACAGCATCAGCGTCGTCGGGGACAGGTCGAACAACGTGAGCGTGCGGTCGGCGAACACGCCCCACACGAGCCCCTGCAGCAGGGTGAGCGCGAAGAACGCGCGGCTCCAGAGCACGGGGTGGCGGTCGTACAGCCGGTCGAACGCGAGGGCGAGCGCGAGGCGCGCGACGCTCGCGAACGCCGTGAGCCCGAAGATCCACGCGAACACTCGCGGCTGCTCGAACGGGTACGGCGTCGCGAGGTACAGGAGCCCGAGCGTCAGCACGTACACCGGGCTGTTCGGCAGGTAGCGGCGGACGAGTCCGAGCTGTGCCGTGCGGCGCAGTTGCTCGTCGTCCCGGGGTTCGAGGGCAGGGGCGTTCACGCGCGTGTCCGAGGCCGGAGCCGGTCGCGCCCGAGCCCGGAGTGGGGCGGGCGCCCGAGTCGTCCGTGTTGTCGGCCGAAACGCGCCGGCGGATGAGCGCGAAATCGCGGCCGACGGCGCGCTCAGCGCGCTCGGCCGGGCTTCCTCGGCGCGGACTTCTTCGCGCGCGCGGGCTTCGGCGCCGCGGACTTCCGGGCGCCCGCGGGGGACTTCGACGCCGCCGCCTTCGGCGCCGGGCGCGGGGCCGTGCGCTTCGCGGGCGCCTTCGACGCGGGGGCCGCGGGCGCCGTGGGCGTTACCGCCGGCTTCGGCGCCGGGCCGCGCGCGCGGGCGCGGCGCGCTTCGAGCGCGGCGCGGAAGCGCGCGAACGGCTGCGCGTTCATGACGTCCGAGCGTTCGAGCCCGGCGCGCCGCGCAGCGAACACGCCGTAGCGGATGTTGTCGTAGTGCGTCGTCGCGTGTGCGTCGGTATCGATCACGAACGACAGCCCGTACGACTTCGCGAGCCGCGCGTTCACGTCCGACAGGTCGAGCCGGTCGGGCGAGCTGTTGATCTCCATCCACACGCCGCGGTCGGACGCGCGCGCGAACACGCGCTCGAAGTCGAGCGCGGCGCCGTCGCGCGTGCCGATCAGGCGCCCGCTCGGGTGGCCCATCGCGCACACGGCCGGGTGGTCGAGCGCCCGGAGCACGCGCTCCGTCACGACCGGGCCCGGCTGATCGAGGCGCGAGTGCAGCGAGATCACGACCCAGTCGAGCAGCGCGAGCGCGTCGTCGTCGAGGTCCAGCGCGCCGTCGGCGAGGATGTCCACCTCGAGCCCGTGCAGCACCTCGATGCCGGGCACCTGGCGGCGCACGGCCGCGATCTCGTCCACCGACTTCCGCACGCGAGCTTCGTTGAAGCCGCGCGCGACGGTGAGCGACTTCGAGTGCTCCGTGATCGCGACGTACTCGTAGCCGCGCGCCTTCGCGGCACGCACCATCGTCTCGAGCGTGTCGCGGCCGTCGCTGCGGTCCGAGTGCACGTGCAGGTCGGCGACGAGGTCGCGCTCGTCGACGAGCCGCGGCAGCAGGCGATCGCGCGCGAGCGCGATCTCGTCGCGCGCCTCGCGCAGCTCGGGCGGGATCCACGCGAGGCCGAGCGCGCGGTACACGTCCTCCTCGGTGCGGCTCGCGATCGTCTTCTCGGCCCTGGTGAGGCCGTACTCGTTGAGCGACCAGCCCTTCTCGATCGCGAGCTTCCGCAGCTCGATGTTGTGCTCCTTCGAGCCCGTGAAGTAGAGCAGCGCCGCGCCGAACGACGCCTCGGGCACGACGCGCAGGTCCACCTGCAGGCCGTTCCGGAGCCGCACGCTCGACTTCGTGTCGCCGCGGCCGAGCACGTCCACGACGTCGGCGTGCGAGACGAACGCCTGCATGACGCCCTCGGCGTCGCCGCCCGTGACGAGCAGGTCGAGGTCGCCGACCGTTTCCTTGCGGCGGCGGAACGAGCCCGCGAGTTCGACCTGCTTCACGCCCGGCACCTGCTTCACGCGCTCGGCGAGCGCGTGCGCGACGGGCCACGCGCCCGCGAGCAGCAGCCGGCCCGAGTAGGCGGCCGCGGTCGCGAGCGCCTTGAGGACGTTCTGCTCAACCTTCTCGCCGAAGCCCGGCAGGTCGCGCAGCTTGCCTGCTTTCGCCGCCTGCTCGAGCGCGTCGCGGTCGCGCACCCCGAGCGCGTCCATGAGCGTCTTCACGCGCTTCGGCCCCAGGCCCTGCAGCTCGGTCAGTTCGACGACCGAGAGCGGCACGCGGTCCTTCATCTCGTTGAACATCGCCGTCGTGCCGGTCGAGGCGAGGTCGCGGATCTTGGCCGCGAGGTCCTTGCCGATGCCCTTGATCGCCTCGAGCGCGCCTTCGCGCGTCGCGACCGACTCGACGGGCTCGGCGAGCGACTCGACGATGCGCGACGCCTCGCGATAGGCGCGCACGCGGAACGGATTCGCGCCGTCGATCTCGAGCATCGTGGCGAGCTTGGCGAGCGAACGGGCGACGTCGGCGTTGTTCATGGCGACTCCCTGCGGGCGCGAGCGGCGCTCACGCCTCTCCGATGCGCTTGAGGAACGCGGCCTCGTCGATCACTTCGATGCCGAGCGACTTCGCCTCGTCGAGCTTCGAGCCCGCGCCCGGGCCGGCGACGACGAGCGTCACCTTCTTCGAGATGCCGCTCGCGACGCGCGCGCCCGCGGCCTCGGCCTTCCGCTGCGCCTCGGGCCGGCTCATCGCTTCGAGGCCGCCGGTGAACACGACCGTCTGGCCCGTGAGCGGCTGCGGCCCCTTCGGCTTCGACTCCTTCACGGGACGGACGCCGAACTTGAACAGCCGGTCGAGCACCTTGCGGTTGCGCGCGCTGTGGAAGAAATCGTGCACGGACTCGGCGACCTCGGGGCCGATGCCCTTGATCTCCTGCAGGTCGTCCTCGCTCGCCTCCAGCAGCGGCTCGACGGCGCCGTAGTGGTCGGTCAAGAGCTTCGCGACCGTCGCGCCGACGTGCTCGACGCCGAGCGCGTACACGAAGCGGTCGAGCCGCGGACGCTTCGACTTCTCGATCGCGGCCATGAGGTTCTCGATCGACTTCTCGGCGAAGCCCTCGAGCGTCGCGAGATCGAGCGGCGTGATCCGGTAGATGTCCGAGAGGTCCCTCACGAGGCCCTTCTCGATCATCTGCTTCACGGTCTTGTCGCCGAGGCCCTCGATGTCCATCGCGCCGCGCGAGACGAAGTGGCCGATGTGCCCTTCGAGCTGTGCCGGGCACGAGAGCCCGTTCGTGCACAGGTGGTTCGCGCCTTCCTTCTCGACGGCGCCGCCGCAGACGGGGCACTTCTTCGGCATCACGAACGGCTCGGAGCCGCGCGGCCGCTTGTCCTTCAGCACCTCGACGACCTCGGGGATGACGTCGCCCGCGCGCCGGATGCGCACCGTGTCGCCGACGCGCACGTCCTTGCGGTCCACTTCGTCCTGGTTGTGGAGCGTCGCGCGGCTCACCGTGACACCGGACACGTCCACGGGCTTCAGGGCGGCGACCGGCGTGAGCTTCCCGGTGCGCCCGACCTGCACGACGATGTCCTCGACGACCGTGACCTCGATGCGCGGCGGGAACTTGAACGCGACCGCCCAGCGCGGGGAGCGCGAGCGCATGCCGAGCGATTCCTGCGCCTCGCGGTCGTTCACCTTGATGACGACGCCGTCGATCTCGTAGGCGAGCGCGTCGCGCCGTTCGCCGAGCCGCGCGTGGAACGCGATCGCCTCGTCGATGCCGCGGCACAGCTTCGCCGACGACTCGACGTGGAAGCCCCACGCCCTCAGCCCTTCGAGCATCTCGTCCTGCGTCTTCGGCTCCCACGCGTCGCTGCTCATGATCTCGTAGGCGTAGAAGTCGAGCTTGCGGGACGCCGTGATCGCGGGATCGAGCTGGCGCACGGTGCCGGCGGCGGCGTTGCGCGCGCTCGCGAACGGCTCTTCGTTCTTCTCGATCAGCGCGCGGTTCATCGCCTGGAACTCGGCGAGCGGCAGCAGCGCCTCGCCGCGGACCGCGATCGTGCCGCCGAACGTGCGCTTCGCCGCCGCGCGCAGGCGAAGCGGGATCGCGCGGATCGTGCGCAGGTTCTCGGTCACGTCCTCGCCGGTCGCGCCGTCGCCGCGCGTCGAGCCGCGCACGAACACGCCGTCTTCGTAAACGAGTTCGATCGAGAGCCCGTCGAACTTCGGCTCGGCCATGTACGGAATGGACTCCTCGAACAGCCCGACGTCCTTGCCGAGGCCCTTCTTCACGCGCGCGTCGAACTCGCGCACTTCCGCTTCGTCCATGAGCGAGTCGAGCGACAGCATCGCGCCGACGTGGGCGACCTTCTTGAAGCCCTCGCGCATCCCGGCGCCGACGCGCAGCGTGGGGGAGTCCGGAGGCCGAAGGTCGGGGTACTGCGTCTCGAGCTCGACCAATTCGCGCATCAGCCGGTCGTAGGCCGCATCCGAGACCGTCGGCTGGTCGAGCGCGTAGTAGCGGTAGTCGTGCTCGCGGATCTCGTCCGCGAGTTCGAGGATGCGCTGCTTCGCTTCGGGCCTGTTCACGGCTTCACGCCTCCGAGCGCGAGCACGCGCTCGAACTGCGCCGCATCGAGCTTCACGATCGAGAGCCGCGTGATGCGCACGAGGTCGGTGTGCTTCAGCACGGCGTCGGCGCGAAACGACGCGAGCGGCACCGGTGTGGCGAGTGCGCGCTCGGGCGAGAGGTCCACGACGACGCGCTTCGGGTCGCCGAGTTTCGGGTCGGGGTAGGCGCCGCGCGTCACCTTCGCGAGTCCGACCGCGGATTTGACCGCGCCGGTGTGGTAGATCACGACGCGGTCGCCCTTCGCGGCCGTGCGCAGATGGATCAGCGCCGTGGCGTTCGAAACCCCCTCCCAGACCGTGCGCTTGTCGCGCACCAAGTCTTCGTAGGAGTATGCGGACGGCTCCGTCTTGAACAGGAAGTACGCCACGCGCGCAGGTTAGCGACGGCCCGCACGGTCGTCCACCGCCGCGGGCCATTCGGCCGCGCAGGATTCGCGAGCGTCCAGGGGAAGGGAGAGCCATGCAGGAACGACGCACCACCGCTTCGGGCAAGACGCGCGCGAGCTTCGCAGCACTTGCCCGGACGGCGCTCGAAAAGCACTTCTCGGAATCGCGCGTGCCGGGCGCCGAGTGGGGATCGAAGGCGAACTTCGGCTGGGTGAGGATTCCGCACGAGAGCGGCGGGTTCCTGTACCTCGGCCTGCGCCGGCACCTCGACTGGGTCACGGGCGAGGTCGGCGTTTCGTCGCAGCCGCGCGAACTCGATGCACTCGAGCTGCGCGCCGAGCCCGGCGAATCGTCCGATCCCGGCTACCGCATCCGCCTCGGCCATCTGCTGCACGACGAGGACAAGTGGTGGCCTTCGGGGAAGAGCGAGAAGGACCTGGTCGAGCGCCTCGACTGGCTCGCGCTCCAGATGCGAGTGAAGGCGAGGACGTTCTTCCA
Organism: Candidatus Eiseniibacteriota bacterium; assembly: GCA_044222065.1. Classification (GTDB taxonomy): domain Bacteria; phylum Eisenbacteria; class RBG-16-71-46; order RBG-16-71-46; family RBG-16-71-46; genus JBGAOA01. The sequence continues at coordinate 12,307 of JBGAOA010000061.1, read as the reverse complement.
GAAGGTGAGGTAGGCGCGTTGGCCGACGTGCGTCCGCGCGCGAGCCGGAAGCGTCCGGCGTTCGAGGTCGTACGAATCTCCAGTTGGAAGAAGTTCGAGGCGCTCGTCACTTCGGAACGTTTCCGGAGCTGGGGATTCCGAGGGCAGTCGAATGCGGAATGGCCGCTCGAGAGCAGCCTCGTCCGCCACCTCAAGTTCGCGGGGATCCATCGCGACGCCTGGGTGCGACAGGAAGCCCGAGCGTTCCGGATCTTTCAGCGCAAGGCGCATCTCTTTCTGCAGCACGTGCCGCCCGAGGGCGACTCCTTTCAGTGGCTCTCGATCATGCAGCACCACGGCGCGCCGACGCGCTTGCTCGACGTCACGTGGTCTCCGTACGTCGCCCTGTACTTCGCCCTCGAGCGCGGAGCGAAGACCGCCTCCGTGTGGGCGATCAACGCGGCGTTCCTCAACGGCCCGGGCCCGCGGCGGGTGGCGGGTCGCGCGTTCGATCCGGACAAGGTCGGAACCTGGGTGGCCGGCAGCTACGAGCGGGACTTCCTCGAGTCCCGGCGACCGTTCGTCGTGCTCGGCGAGCCGCGCATCATGAACCAGCGGCTGATCGCGCAATCAGGCTCGTTCGTGATTCCGGGCGTCCTCGACCGCTCCATCGATCAGATCATCGGCCTGTACGAGACCCGGGAGACGTTGCTCGTCCGGATCGATCTCGAAACGAGTGCGATGCGGGACGAGACCCTGCGGCGCCTGTACGACATGAACCTCACGCCCGCGACTCTGTTCCCGGATCTGAACGGGCTCGCGCAGTCCATGGCGTACGAGCTGGAGTTCCACTGGGCGTACGACCCGAAGACGATGAAGACGCTGCCGGCCTTCGTGCGCGCCTCGGGCGGTCGCCGGCGGCGGGCCCGACCGGGCCGCTAGCGCGCGTCCGCCGAGCCCCGTCTACCCCCACACCATCGTCGCGATGCTGACGATCGTGCTGTCCTTCTCGGCCGACTGCTCGTAGTGGAGCAGCGTTCCGGCGCCGGGCTCGGCGCAGCGCAGCATCGCGTACGTCGGCGCGTAACCGCAGATGCGCGTGATGTCGCCCTGCTCGGCGATCGCCTCGAACCAGCCCGCGGCGTCGCCCTTCACCGCCGACTCGATCGCGTGGCGGTCCACCTCTTCGACTTCCTTCTGAATGCGCTCGTCCACGGCGGCGTCGCCGAAGCGCGGGCCGACGTGAGAGAAGTCCACGCCCGCCACGTACACGGTGCGGCCGCCGAGCGAGGCTTCGGCCGCGCGCACGGCGCCGATCATCGCCTCGAACGTCGCGTCGTCCTTCGGCGTCCTGTTGTCGTCCAGCAGCGCGTGGAATCCGCCGCACAGGATCGGCACGATCGTGAACGGCCGGCTCCCGAGCACGTGCTGCAGGTAGACGACCTGGAACTCGATCGAGTGTTCGTCGCGGTGCGCGAGTTCGCCGTGGTACGCGGCCTCGCCGAGCTTCGCCGCCACCGCGTCCACGAACGCGAGGTCCGTCGCGGCCTTTCCGAGCGGCGTCTGGAAGTGCTTGCGCGTTAGCGCGACCTTGTCGTCGAGCATCTGGTGTCCGGTGCCGAAGATCACGATGCGCAGCGGTTCGTCGCCAGTGCCCTTCAACTCGGCGAACGCGCGCGCGATCGCGGCACCCGCGCGCCGCGGGTCCAGGTGCGGCGCCATCAGTGCGCGCGGAGGCGCGGTGCGCTTCGCCGCCCCGGGCGCGATCGCGGCGGCCGCGGCGAAGTGCGAATCGAGTTCGGCGCGCAGCTCGGCCGCGTCGGCGGGGTAGGAGTGACCCTCGAGTGAGGCGGGCCGGATCTCGAGCCGGTGGTAGCTCTCGCGCAGCTCGCGGTACGCGGCTTCGAAGCGCGGCGACTCGAGCAGCAGCATCTGGTCCAGCTGCGCGATGAAGTCGCGCACCATGTTCGCGACCCGGATGTCCTTGCTCTCGCGCGTGAGCGCCGTGCTGATGTCGTTCAGCGACACGCTGCCGTCCAGCAATTGCAGGATCCCGAGCGCCTCCATGCCGAGCACCGGCTGGCCTTCGATCACGCCGAGCGGGTCGCGGATCAGCAGCAACTCGCGCTGGCCGTCGCTCGCGGGCATCAGCACGAGCGGGCGCAGCTTCGGGTACTCCGGCAGGTCGTCGGGCGTTTCGCGGGTGACGCCGGGCGGCAGGATGATCTTCGGGGTGCTTTCGCCCGCCTCGGGCTCGGCGCCGGGCACGATGAGACGCGAGGGCTTCTTCTCTTCTGGATCGATGAGCGACATCGGCGATCTCGCAACGAAACGTGGAGGGGCGACGCGGGAACGCGGCAGTCTACGCGGCGCTCGCGCGCGCGAACAAGCCGCACGCGGGGCTGAATCGGGATGCGATTCCGGCCGATATCGGCGAAGATGCCCGCGCCCATGGATCCGACTCAGGGACGAGTTCCAGCGACGACGATCGACGTGCACGTGGACCGCCGCACCGTGCTGCCCGGGCGCGTGTGGTGCGCCGAGAACCCGCGCGGCCTCGTGGCGATCTGTCACGGCCTCGGGGAACACAGCGGCCGCTACGCGGCGCTCGCCTCGGACCTCGCGGCGGCACGCTTCAGCGTCGTGTGCCTCGACCTGCCGGGCCACGGCCAGACGAACGGGCCGCGCGGCGACATGCCGTCGTGGATCGCGGTGCGCGACCACGCCGTGCCCGCGATGTTCACCGCGCTCCGCGGCATTCCGGGCCAGCCCGCGCAACTGCCGCACGTGCTGCTCGGCAACAGCATGGGCGGCCTGCTCGCGCTCGACTACGGCCTCGCGCACCCGGGCACGCTCCACGGCGTCGTCGTCTCGGGCGCCGCGATCAAGAACGCGATGCCGCCGTGGTGGAAGCTCGCGCTCGCGAACGTCGCGCGCGTGACGACGCCGGCGGCGCCGTTCCCGCACGGCCTCGACGAGGGCGGCGTCTCGCGCGACCCGGAAGTGTTGCGCTCGCGCAAGGCCGATCCGCTGATGGGCTACGTCATCAGCCCGCGGCTCTACTTCGCGATGCAGGAGGCGCAGTCGCGCGTGATGCGCGAGGCGCGGCAGCTCGCGGTGCCGACGCTGTTGCTCCACGGCGCCGCCGACCGGCTCACCGATCCGAAGGGCTCGCTCGAGTTCAACGCCGCGGCGCCGCACGGCAAATCGCGCCTCATCACCTACAAGGACGCCTACCACGACCTCTTCACGGACACGATCCGCGACCAGGTCGTGAAGGACGTCGCCGGCTGGCTCGAACTCGTGGCGGTGATGTGACGCGCATCGCGACCCTGCTCGAAGTGCGCGCCGGGAAGGTGCGCGAGCACGCGCGCCCCGACTGGGACCGTCACGCGAACCGCCTGTGGAAGAGCGCGTACGTGAAGGATCCGCTCGCCGGCGAAGCGCGCGTCACGCCGCTCGGGATCGAGGGCGACGAGCAGTATTCGCGCGACGTGCACGGCGGCGAGCACATGGCGCTGCTCGCGTATTCGGCCGCCCACTACGCCGACTGGCGCGAGGCGCTGTCGCTGCCGGCGATGGGGCCCGGCGGCTTCGGCGAGAACCTCGTGCTCGACGGCGCCGACGAGACCGAGGTCTGCATCGGCGACGTGTGGTCGGCCGGCGGCGTGCGGCTGCAGGTCTCGCAGCCGCGCGGACCGTGCGCGAACATCTCGCGCCGCTGGAATCGCGAGGACCTCGTCCAGCGCGTGACCGCGAACGGGCGGACGGGCTGGTACCTGCGCGTGCTCGCACCGGGCGCGATCGCGGCGGGGCAGGGGATCGACCTCGTCGAGCGGCCGCACGCGCGCTGGACGGTCGCGCGCGTGTTCCGTGCGCGCGTCGAGCCGAAGACGCCGCGCGAGACGCTCGCGGCGATCGCCGGCCTCGCGGCGTTGTCGCCCGAGTGGCGCGCGAAGTTCTCGGCGCGGCTCGCGGGCTGAGCCCGGCCGCGTTTAGCAGGACCGGAGCGACGCCCGCCGCGGGCCGGCGAATTCCGTGGGGCCCGCGAAGAAACCGTTGAGCGGCGGCACGCCGTTGCGCCACAGTGCTCCGATGCTCGCCCGCCTCGCTCCCCCGCTCTCCGCGTGCCCTGGCAACGGTTCGCCTGCGCGCTCACCTCGCGGTCGCACCCTGTCCGCCCGCCTCGTCCGTCCGCTCGCGGCGCTCGCCGGCCTCGCCGCGCTCGCGTTCGCACCCGCCGCGCCGGCGTTCGCGCACGGCGTCGGCTCGAGCCAGTTCGTGCTCGAAGTGTCGGGCGCGAACGTGGACGGCACGTGGGAGCTGAACCTGCGCGACGCGCGGTTCGCGATCGGGCTCGATCCCGCGGTGGACGGCCCGCGGGCGCTCGACGAGCTGCGCGCCCACGAGGCCGAACTGCGTGCGCTCATGGCCCGCTCGCTCGCGATCGCGGGCGACAGCGTGAACTGTCCGATCACGCTCACGCCCGCGCCCATGAAGTGGGACGAGAAGTGGCACGCGGTGATCTTCGGCATCCACGCCGCGTGCGCGGCGCCGTTCACGCGCATGACGCTGCACGTCGAGCTGCTCTTCGACCGCGATCCCGCGCACCGGGCGTACTTCATGGTGGCCGACGCGCGCGCCACGTCGGTCGGCGTGCTGCGCGAGAACCTGCGCGAGGTCACGTTCGGCGTGAAGCAGTTCCGCCCGCTCGAAATCGCAGTCGAGTTCGTTCGCGAGGGCCTGTGGCACATCTGGACCGGACTCGATCACCTGCTGTTCCTGTTCGCGCTGCTGCTGCCCGCGGCGCTCGTGCGCCGCGACCGGACGTGGGAGCCGCGCGCGGGCTTCGCGCCCGTGTGGCACGAAGTCGTGAAGGTCGTCACCGCTTTCACCGTGGCGCACTCGATCACGCTCGCGCTCGGCTTCTTCGGCCTCTTCCGGCCGCCGTCGCAGTGGGTCGAGGTCGGCATCGCGCTGTCCGTCTTCGCCGCGGCGTGGAACAACCTGCGGCCCTACCTGCCGGGGCGCGCGTGGGTGATGGCGTTCGGCTTCGGGCTCGTGCACGGCCTCGGCTTCGCGGGCGTTCTCAACAACCTGTCGCTGCCGCGACACGCGCGCGCGCTCGCGCTCGGGGCGTTCAACGTCGGCGTCGAACTGGGCCAGCTCGCGGTCGTGGCGGTCGTGCTTCCGCTGCTCTACGCCGCGTCGCGCCGGCGCTGGTTCCCGCGCTTCGTCATGGGCATCGGCTCGCTCGCGATCGCCTGGCTCGCGCTGGTGTGGGTGCTCGAGCGCGCGTTCTCGCTCCAGCTCACGCCGTTCCGCTGAGCGTTCCGCCCGGAACGCCGCGAGGCGGCGCGCGTGTGGCGCACCGCCTCGCGGGTCCTGCGTCCCCTGTGGCGTTACGAATGCCGCATCAGGCGGCGACGGTGTTCGCTTCCCGGCGCTTGAGCAGGCCGCTCGCGAGCAGCAGCAGGCCGCCGACGAGCGCCACGAGGCCCCACGTCTGCATCGCGGGCACCGTATTGCCGAGCACGAGCGAGCCCGAGGCGCCGGCGAAATTGCGCGGCGAGTTCACGGCCGTCGAGCCGTTCCGCTGCAGCGAGTTGATGCCGTCCGTCGGCACCGCGCCGTAGTTCCAGATGTCCACGCCGGCGTAGTTGATCGTGCCGCCGCCCGTGTTGAAGAAGTGCGCGGGCATGATGTAGTCGGGCGTGATGCCGCCCGGGAGGCCCGCGACGTTCGCCGTGCCGATCAGGATCCACGTGTTCGCGGTCGCCGCCGTCGGGAGGTTCGTGACGAAGTTGAACGTGTTCGCGCCCGACGTGACCGTGAACGCGCCGACGTTCTGCTCGTTGTTGTCGGCCGTGAACAGCTCGATGAACTGCACGGTGCCTGCGGCGTTCGAGAAGATCTCGGTCGTGTCCCACAGGTGGTGGCCGGCGTTCGCGGACGTGGCGGCGACGAGCCCGATGACGGTGGCGAGTGCGATGAGACGTGAACGCATGGCAGCCTCCAGGGTGAGACCTCGAGCGAGAGAAGACGGACCGTGAAGGCGGAGAGGTGACCTCCGTCACGTGTGCGAGGAACGCTACGGCGCGCGGAGCGCCGGCGTCAGCCGGAAACTTCACGCGGACGGCACGAACGTCCCGGACCGTTTCCGGACACCAAACGGCGTCCGCGACGCGTGGCGGCGCGCGTTAGCGCCGCGTCGGCGCGCCGCGGGCGCGCGCCGGCGCGCTCGGAATCCGGGGGAATTCGCCCGGAATCGCGCTCGATGTATCTGTGGACGGAAATCCTCACCTCTCCGTGCAGTCCGGGAGGGCCGCCCGGCGGTCGGGGATTTCAACGATGACTTCCAACTGGTTGTTGTACTCACACGACGCGCTCGGTCTCGGACACGTGCGGCGCATGCTCGCGATCGCGGGCTCGGCGCTCGCCGGTCGCCCGGACCTCTCGGCCCTGCTGCTGACCTGCTCGCCGCAGGTGGACGCGCTGCCGCTGCCGCCGGGGCTCGACTACATCAAGCTGCCGAGCGCGCGGAAGCTGACCGCGCACCAGTACGTGCCGCGCACGCTGCGCGTGGATCCGGCGCGGCTCACCGAGCTTCGCGCCGCGCTCATCGCCGACACCGCGCGTCACTACCGGCCGAACCTCGTGCTCGTGGACAAGTCGCCGCTCGGCCTCATGGGCGAACTCGCGCCCGCGCTCGAGGAGTTGCGCAGCCCCGGCGCGGCCGCGCCGCGGCTCGTCCTCGGGTGGCGCGACATCCTCGATGCGCCCGCGCGCATCCGGGCGGAGTGGAAGGCGAAGGGCACGCTCGAGACCATCGAGCGCTGGTACGACGAACTCTGGATCTACGGCGATCCCGAAGTGTTCGACGCGCGCATCGAGTACGCGCTGCCGGCCCGGATCGCCGAGCGCACCCGCTTCACGGGCTACCTCGCCCCGCGCGTCGAACGCGCGGCCGTGACGCGCGCCCGCGCCCAGATGCAGGACGAACCGTTCGCGCTCGTGACCGCGGGCGGCGGCGAGGACGGCGACGCGCTGCTGACGACCTGGGTCGAAGCGGTGCGCAGCGGCGTCGCGCCGCGGCACCTGCGCACGCTGCTCGTCACGGGGCCGTTCCTCTCGGCCGACGCGTTCGACCGGCTGCGCGCGAGCGCGCCGCCGTCGGTGACGGTCGTGCCGTTCGTGAGCCAGCTCGAATCCTTCGTCGCGGCCGCCGACCTCGTCGTCGGCATGGCGGGCTACAACACGGTGTGCGAGATCCTCGGCGCGGGGCGTCCCGCGGTGCTGATCCCGCGCGCGAGCCAGCGCGACGAACAGCGCCTGCGCGCCTCCCGCCTCGCGGCGCGCGGCGTCGTCGAGACGGTGGAGCCCGAGCAGCTGTCGCCGCGCGCGGTCGCCGAGGCCGCGGCGCGCGCGCTCGAGCGCGGCCCGCGGCCCGTCGAAGCCGCGGCGCCGGGCGAACTCGCGCTCGCGGGTCTGCAGCAGGTCGTGCGTTCGGTGGACCGGCTCCTGCCCGTCGCGCCGCCCGTGCGGGGGCCCGAGTTCGTCGGCTCGCGGGCGATCGCATGAGCGTCCGCGTCGCCTACGTGCTCAAGTCGTTTCCGCGCCTGTCGGAGACGTTCATCCTGAACGAGATCCTCGCGATGCGCGCCGCCGGGGCCGAAGTGCTCGTGTGCGCGCTCGAGCGCAGCGGCGAAGCGACCGTGCATCCGGCCGCGGCCGCGATGCTGCCCGAGGTCGTGTGGATGGAGGGCGCAGGGCCCGCCGGCGCGGCGCGCCTCTCCGGCGTTCCCGAGAAGCAGCGCGCCGCGGCGCTCGCCGGACACCGGCTCGCGCGCACGCTCGGCGACTGGGGCGCGCAGCACGTGCACGCGCACTTCGCGGGCCCCGCGGCGACCGCCGCGTGCTTCGCCGCGCGCGAGGCGGGGATCGGATTCAGCTTCACGGCGCACGCGAAGGACATCTTCGTGCGCAAGGTGGACTGGACGTGGCTCGGCGAGGTCGCGCGCCGCGCGCGCGCCGTCGTCACCGTGAGCGACTTCAACCGCCGCTTCCTGCGCCGCCGCATGCCCGGGGCGAACGTCGTGCGGATCTACAACGGCGTGGACCTCGAGGCGTTCCGTCCCGCGGCGCGTCCCGTCGCGAACGGCCCGGTCGTCGCGGTCGGCCGGCTCGTGCGCAAGAAGGGCTTCCACGTGCTCGTCGAGGCGCTCGGCGTGCTCGCCGCGCGCGGACGCGCGCCGCGCGTCGTGCTCGCGGGCGACGGCCGCGAGCGTGCGGCGCTCGAAGCGCGGGCGAAGGCGCTCGGGCTCGGCCGCTCGCTGCGCTTCGCGGGGCCGCAGACGCAGCCCGAAGTGCGGCGGCTGATCCGGCGCGCCGCCGTCGTCGCGCTGCCGTGCGTCGTGGACACGGACGGCAACCAGGACGCGCTGCCCACGGTGCTGCTCGAGGCCGCGGCGTGCGGCGTGCCCGTCGTCTCGACGCGCGTCGCCGGGGTCCCCGAGATCGTCGCGAACGGGCGCACCGGGCGCGTCGTCGCGCCGGACGACCCGCGCGCGTTCGCGCGCGCGCTCGAGCGGCTGCTCGCCGCGCCGTCGCGCCGCGAGCGCATGGGGCGCGCGGCGCGCCGCCGCGCCGAGGCGCTGTTCGACGAGCGCGCCGCCGCACGCGCGCTGCTCGGCCTGTTCTCCGCCGCCGTGCGCCACCGCCCTCACGAGGAGCGAGATGCGTATCGTGCAGCTGTGTCGTGACCGCGGCGTGCCGTACGGCGGATCCCGCAAGGGCGCCTCGGTGCACCTGCAGGAGTTCGCGGGCGGGCTTCTTCGCCGCGGCCACGAAGTCGCCGCGCTGTGCGCGGACGTCGGCGACGTCGGCGCGATCGCGGAACTGACGGCCGCCGGGCTCGTGCTCGACACGCTCCCCGCGAGCGCGTCGATCGCCGAGATTCGCGGATGCCTCGAGCGCCTCGCGCCCGCGCTCGTCGTCGAACGGCTGAGCCTCGCCGGTCCCGAGGGCGCGCTCGCCGCGCGCGAACTCGACGTGCCGCACGTCTACGAGGTGAACGCGCCGCTCGACGAAGAGGCCGCCCGGCACCGCGACGCGCGCGTCGCGCCGGAGGTCGTCGCGGGGCTCGAGCGCGGATTCGCCGCGAGCCGCGGCGCGGTCGCCGTCTCGGGCGAGGTCGCGGCGTGGGTCGAACGCCACGCGCCCGCGGGCTTCCCGGTCGTGGTCGAACCGAACGGCGCGGGGCCGATCTTCTTCGAGCCGCCGACGGGCGACGCGCTCGCACGCGCCCAGCGGTTCGTGCCGCCGCTCGCGGCCGAGTTCCGGGTCGGCTTCGTCGGCGCGTTCCGGCCGTGGCACGACGTGCCCGCGCTGATCGACGCGGTGGCGCGCGCGCAGTCCGTCCGCCCCACGCGGCTCGTGCTCGTCGGCGACGGGCCCTCGCGCGAGGACCTGCTGCAGCGCGCGCGGAGCGCCGGCGCCCCCGTGACGTTCGTCGGCTCCGTGCCCCACTCCGACGTGCCGGCCTACCTCGCGGTCGTGGACGCGGTCGCCGTGCCGTACGCGAGCGCCGAGGCGTACTTCTCGCCGCTCAAGCTGTTCGAGGCGATGGCCGCGGGACGGCCGATCGTCGCGAGCGCCACGCGCCCCGTCGCGCGCGTCGCCGAGCACGGCCGCGAGGCGCTGCTCGTGGCGCCGGGCGACGTGCCCGCGCTCGCGGACGCGCTGCTCGAACTCGCGTCGGACTCGCAGCTGCGCGCGCGCCTCGGCGCGGCGGCGCGCTACGCGGCCGAGGCGTGTCACACGTGGGAGGCCGTCGCCGAGCGTGTCATCCGCTTCGCGCTCCGCTGCCCGCGTCGTGCGGAGCACACGTGCGATTCGTGACGTCCCGGCTGCTCGCCGCGATGCCCCGCGTCACGCACGTCGTGCGCGCGTTCCTGCCGCGGCTCACGCCGCAGCTTCCGAAGTTCTTCGCCGCGCTCGGGCTGAGCGGGCTCGTCGCGCTGTCCGAGGTGCTGCGCCCCTGGCCGCTCCAGTTCGTGTTCGACCACGTGCTCGTACCGCGCCCGCGCGCCGCGAACGCGGGACCGCTGGACGCCCTGTTCGCGGGGCTGCGCGGCCAGACGCCGTTCGCGATCGTCGGCTGGGCCGCGATCGCCGTGCTCGTGATCTCGGTGCTCGGCGGCCTCGCCGACTACGCGCGCACGATCGTGCTGAGCGAGGTCGGCCAGCGCCTCGTGGCGCGGCTGCGCCGCGACCTGTTCCGCCACTTGCTCGTGCTGCCGCCGTCGTACCACCAGTCGCGCTCGCAGGGCGACCTGCTCATGCGGCTCACGGGCGACATCGTGCTGCTGCGCGAACTGCTGGTGGGGGGCATGCTCGACGCGATCTCGGCCGCGCTCACGCTCGCGGGCACGCTTGCGATGATGCTGTGGCTCGACTTGCGCCTCACGCTGCTGTCGCTCGCGATCGTGCCCGGCATCGCGCTCGCGAGCAGCCTCATCAGCGAACGCATCCGCACCTCGGTCAAGAAGAACCGCGACAAGGAGGGCGTGCTCGCCGCCAACGCGGGCGAGGCGCTCGGGGCGATTCAACTGCTGCAGGCGTTCGGCGCCACCGACCGCGTGGGCGCGTCGTTCGAGCGCGGCAACCGCTCGAGCCTGCGCTCGGGACTCAAGTCCTCGCGTCTCGAGGCGCTGCTCGCCCGCTCTCTCGACCTGCTCACGGCGGCGGGCACCGCGGTCACGCTCGGTCTCGGCGCGTGGAGCGTCGTGCACGGCCACATGAGTCCGGGCGGCCTGCTCGTCTTCCTCGCCTACCAGCGCACGCTCTACAAGCCGGTGCGCCAGCTCGCGCGCCTCGCGGCGCGCGCCGCCAAGTCGGCGGCGTGCGGCGAGCGCGTGCTCGACGTGCTCGACACGCCGCCCGCGATCGCCGACGCGCCGCACGCGACGGCGGCGCCGGACGTCGCCGGCGCGATCACGCTCGAACACGTCACCGTGCGCTACCCGCGCGGCGACCTCGCGCTCGACGACGTCTCGCTGCACGTCCCTGCGGGCGCGGTCGCCGTGATCCGCGGCGAATCGGGCGCCGGCAAGAGCACGCTGCTCGCGCTGCTGCCGCGGCTCCTCGACCCCACGGCCGGCGCCGTCCGCGTGGACGGCGTGGACGTGCGCGACTGGACGCTCGCCTCGCTGCGCTCGCGCCTCGCCGTCGTGTTCCAGGATTCGGTGCTGTTCGGTCTCAGCCTGCGCGACAACATCCTGCTCGGCCGCGAGGACGCGACGGAGTCGGAGGTGCTGGAAGCGGCCGAGCGCGCGGGCGTGCTGCGCTTCGCGAATGCGCTGCCGCACGGGCTCGACACGATCGTCGGCGAGCGCGGCGCGCTGCTCTCGGGCGGGCAGCGGCAGCGCGTCGCGCTCGCGCGCGCGAAGCTGCGCCGCGCGCCGATCCTCGTGCTCGACGAGCCGTTCGCGCACCTCGACGAGGCGAGCCGCGATCACGTGCTCGCGGCGCTGCAGGAGCTGCGCGTCGGCCGCACGGTCGTGCTCGTCACGCACCAGGACCACCCGGGACTCGAGCCCGACCTGACGTTCGAACTCGCGGGCGGCCGCCTCGTGCGCCGCATCGATCACGCCGCCGCGCGCGGCGAGGTCGCGCTCGCGGCGGGAGCGGCGTCGTGAGGGCCGCGATCGCGACGTCCGCGCTCGACCCCGCCCGGCTGACTTCGCACGCCGTGCTGCGCGAGGCGCTCGCCGACGGGCTCGGCGCGGGCGACGCGCTCGCCGCCGTGCGCCCCGCCTACCTGCGTTACAAGCCGGGCCGCAGCGCGCTGCTCGGACTCGAACTGGAGTGGCTCGACGGCGGCGGCCGCAGCGTCACGCGCGCTTCGCTCTACGTTGGTGCGGACGCCGGGTCCGCGTACGCGAAGGCGCGCTCGCTGCGCGCGCTCGATGCGGTGCGCGGCCCGGCCTTCGCCGAGCTGCCGGGCTTCGGCGCGTTCTACGCCGGCTTTCCGAACGACCGCGTGCTGAAGGGGCTCGCGTCCGCAGGCGATTCGCGCCGGCTCGGCAACCGCATCGCGAGCGGCGCCGGCGAGTGGGCGGCCGCGGGGTTCCGCGTGCGCGCGCGCCGCACGACGGTCGCGTGCGTGCGCTGGAAGCCGGAGCGGCGCGCGGTGCTGCGCTCCGAGCTCGCGCTGCGCCGCGATGCGACGGGGGAGGACGCGCACGAAACGGCGTGGGTGCGGGCCTACCCGTACGCGGAGCACGCGCGGCGCGCGGCTTCGTGGTGTGCGGCGGCGTCCGTTCCC
>JBGAOA010000060.1:0-26509 GCA_044222065.1 Candidatus Eiseniibacteriota bacterium | reverse complement strand
CGCGGCCGCGAGGACCGTCCGCGCCGGGAGGACCGGCCGCGCGACGATCGGCCCCGCGAGGACCGGCCCCGCGACGACCGGCCCCGCGACGACCGGCCGCGCGACGACCGGCCCCGCGACGACCGGCCGCGCGACGATCGGCCCCGCGAGGACCGGCCGCGCGATGATCGGCCGCGCGAAGATCATGGCCCGGATGCCGAGGATGCTTGCAGCGGGAGCCTGTTCAGGCCTGCGAAGAGCGGCCCGAAGCTCCGGGAGGATGCGGGAGCGTACCTGCTGAGGCCTATCGACTGACGCGGGTCTGATGCTCGGCCGATGACGATCGCGGAGGCCGCCGTCGCCGTCGGCGTGGTCGCCGCGGCGGCCGCGGTCGCGGCGAGGGCGCCGGGATGCCGCCGCAGCGCACGGAGCCCGCGTCGAACGGAGCCGAGGAACCGGCAGGCTTCGACGAGGCGCCCGAGATGACGGCGGGGCCGTTCGTCGAGAGCGCCACGCTGTCGAGCGAACACGAGCACGAGCACGAGACCCAGTCGCCCGCCGCACCGGCCGTCGTGGACGCCGAGCTCGTGGAGCTCGCGCGCCGATGGACGTCGGATCTGCTCAAGGCGATGGGCTGGCAAGCGACGATCGAGGTGCGCGCCGAGGGCGACCACGTCGAGGTCACGGCCAACGTGACGCAGGACGAGTCGCTGCTCACGGGTCCCAAGGGCGAGGTGCGGCAGGCGATGCAGCACCTGCTCAACCGCATGATCAACCAGGGCGAAGGCTCGCGGTACCACCTGCAGCTCGAGATCGACGACTTCTGGAAGCAGCGCGAGTCGGAGCTTCAGGAAATCGCCCGCTCGATGGCCGACCGGGCCGTCGCGGCCGGCGACGAAGTCGTGAGCGAGTACCTGAACGCGCAGGAGCGCCGCATCATCCACGTGACGCTGCGCGAGGACGCGCGCGTGAAGACGTACGCGCTCGGCAACGGCATGATCAAACGCATCGCGGTCGCGCCGGCGGCGTTCGAACCCACGCCGCGGGACGACGCGTAACGCGTCCGAATCCACGAGGCGCCGGGTTCGCGCTCGCGACCCGGCGCCTTCTCGTTTGCGCGCCCTGCGCCAGGGAGCCGTCTCCCGCATGACCACCGAAGACACCATCGCCGCGCTCGCGACCGCCCCCGGCGTCGCAGGGCTCGCGGTCGTCCGCGTCTCGGGTGCGCGCGCGGTTGCGGTCGCGGACGCGGTGTTCGACGGCCGCGCGCCGCTCGCCGCCGCGGCGAGCCACACGCTGCACGTCGGCTCCGCGCGGGCGGCCGCGCTCGCGGGCGACGGCGCGGCGCCGCGCGGCGCCGCACTCGACGAGGTCGTTGCGGCCGTGTTCCGCGCCTCGCATTCCTACACCCGCGAGGACGTCGTCGAGCTGTCGTGCCACGGTGGCGCGCTGTCGGCCGCGCGCGTGCTCGAGGCGCTGCTCTCGGCCGGGGCGAGGCTCGCCCGGCCCGGCGAGTTCACGCTGCGGGCGTTCCTCAACGGGCGGCTCGACCTCGCGCGCGGAGGCGGTCGCGGACGTCATCCACGCCGAGACGCGCGCGGCCCACGCGCTCGCGGTCCGCAGCTCTCGGGCGGGCTGTCGCGCGCGCTCGACGCGCTCGCCGAGCGCGCGGCCGACGTGCTCGCCGACGTCGAGGCGCGCGTGGACTTCGCCGAGGACGTGGGCGGGATCGAGGTGCCGCCCGAGGGCATCGCCGCGATCGAGGCGCTCGCCGCGGATCTCGCGGGCTGGCTCGGCGGCTCGGCGTACGCGCGCGCCGTGCGCGAAGGGGTCGCGGTCCCGATCGTCGGCCGGCCGAACGCGGGCAAGTCGTCGCTCTTCAACGCCCTCCTCGGCGAGTCGCGCGCGATCGTGACGCCGGTCGCGGGCTCGACGCGCGACCGCGTGAGCGAGGCGATCGAGATCGCCGGCGTGCGCGTCACGCTGAGCGACACGGCCGGATTGCGCGCGCCGGCCGGGGCGGTCGAGCGCGAGGGCGTCGCGCGTGCCGAGGCGGCGCTCGCGAGCGCCGCGCTCGCGATCTGGGTCGTGGACGGCTCGCGTCCCCTCGCGGCCGAGGACGAGGCTCTCGCCCGCTCGTTCGCGGGCAAGCGCGTGCTCGTGGCGCTCAACAAGTCGGATCTCGGCGAGGCCGTGGCGCTGGACGCACTCGCCGGCGCGCTCGCAGGCGCGACGCACCGCCTCGTCCAGGTCTCGGCGCTCGCGGGCGCCGGGCTCGACGCGCTGCGCACCGCGCTCGCGGAGTTGCTCGGGGGCGGCGATGGCGGCGGCGACCTCGGGCAGGCGGTTGCGAATCCACGCCACGCCGAGGCGCTCGCTCGCGCACGCGCCGCGTTCGAGCGCGCCGCCGTCGCCGGACGCGCGGGTGAGCCCGGCGAAATCGTCGCGCTGGAATTGCGCGAAGGCATCGCGGCGATCGGCGAAGTCACGGGCCGCAACGTCAGCGAAGACCTGCTCGAGCGGATCTTCAGCCGCTTCTGCGTGGGCAAGTGAGGCGTGCGATGGCGGAATCGAACGGCGGGACGGCGCGCGGTGCCGCGATCGAGCGCGACTTCGACGTGGTCGTCGTCGGCGCGGGTCACGCGGGCTGCGAGGCGGCCATCGCCTGCGCGAAGCTCGGGCTCTCGACCGCGCTCCTCACCGTGAACCCGGACGACTCGGCGAAGATGTCGTGCAATCCCGCGATCGGCGGCGTCGCGAAGGGGCACATGGTGCGCGAGATCGACGCGCTCGGCGGCGTGATGGGCGTCGTCACCGACCGCGCCGGGATCCAGTTCAAGACGCTCAATCGTGGCCGGGGGCCCGCCGTGTGGTCGCCGCGCGCCCAGTGCGACAAGGCGCGCTACTCGCTCGAGATGGCGCGAATGCTCGATTCGGTCGCGGGGCTCGTGCGCGTCGCGGGCGTCGCGAATCGCGTGCGGCGCGACTCCCGAGGCGCCGTCTCGGGGCTCGAGCTTTCGGACGGGCGCGTGCTCGGCTGTCGCGCCGCCGTGCTCACGCCCGGGACGTTCCTCAACGGGCTCATTCACATCGGCGCGCGCCAGCTCCCGGGCGGGCGAATCGGGGAGCACGCCGCGGTCGCGCTCAGCGAGTGCCTCGCCGACCTCGGGCTCGAGCGCGGTCGGCTCAAGACCGGCACGCCGCCGCGTCTCCACCGCGATTCGATCGACTTCGCGCCGCTCGCGCCGCAGCCCGGCGACGATCCGCCGCGTCCCTTCTCGCACTGGACGGAACGCCTCGAGCTCGAGCAGGCGCTGTGCTGGCTCACGCACACGAGCGAGGCGACGCACGCGGTGATCCGCGCGAACCTGCGCCACTCGCCGCTCTATTCGGGCGCGATCCGCGGCGCCGGGCCGCGCTATTGCCCGAGCATCGAGGACAAGGTCGTGAAGTTTCCCGACCGCGAATCGCACCAGGTGTTCCTCGAGCCCGAAGGGCGCGACGTGCCCGAGATCTACGTGAACGGCACGTCCTCGAGCCTGCCCGAGGACGTGCAGCTCGAGTTCATCCGCACGCTGCCGGGTCTCGAGCGCGCCGAGATGCTGCGGCCCGGATACGCGGTCGAGTACGACTTCGTCCTTCCGCACCAGCTCTCGGGCACGCTCGAGGTGAAGCGCGTTCCGGGCCTCTTCCTCGCGGGCCAGATCTGCGGCACCTCGGGCTACGAAGAGGCCGCGGCGCAGGGGTTCGTCGCCGGCGTCAACGCGGCGCGCCGGCTGCGCGGCGAATCGCCGTTCGTGCTCGGACGCGAGCGCGCTTACGTGGGCGTGCTCGTGGACGACCTCGTGACGCGCGAACATCGCGAGCCGTACCGCATGTTCACCTCGGCGGCCGAGCACCGGCTGTTGCTGCGCGCGGACAACGCCGACGAGCGGCTCGCCGGGATCGGGCGCGAACTCGGGCTGCTCGATGAGGACCAGATCGAGCGCGTGCGCTCGAAGTACGCCGCGATCGAGGCCGAGGAACGGCGGCTCTCTCGCGTCCTCGTGAGCGTGCCCGAGAAGGCGCGCTCGGTTCCCGCGCTCGAGCGACTCGCTCGCCCGGGCGAGCGCTACGCGTCGCTCGTGCGCGAGGCCGAGCCACCGGGGCCGACGCTTCCCGAGGACTGGGCGGAGTGCCTCGAAGTGCGCGTTCGCTATCGCGGGTACATCGAGCGCCAGCAGCGGCTCGCGGTCCAGAGCGAGAGCTTCGACCGGGTCGCGCTCGATCCCTCGCTGTGGACGACGCGACTTCCGGGGCTTTCGGTGGAGGCGCACGAAAAGCTCGCACGCTGGCGCCCCGAGTCGCTCGGTCAGGCGTCGAGGATCGCGGGGGTTTCTCCCGCCGACGTGGCGGTGCTGCTCGTGCACGCGAAGCGCGCGGCCCAGCGCGGCGGCTTGGACGCGGAGATCGCGCGCGCGTAGATTGCGCGCGTGAAGCGAACCCGTTCATCCGCGCGGCGCGGGCCTCGTCCGGCGCCGCGCTCCGATTCCGCGCGACGCGGCTCCGAAGGGACGCGCCGGGGCGATGCGCCCCGAGGCGGCTCGCCGTATCGCCGGCCCGAAGGCGACTCGACGCGGCGCGGGCCGCGCGACGGGCGGCGGGGCGAGTCGCCCCGCGGAGGCTCGGAGTTCCGCCGGCCCGGAGCGGACTCGGCGCGGCGCGGGCCGCGCGACGGTCGGCGGGGCGAGTCGCCCCGCGGAAGCTCGGAGTTCCGCCGGCCCGGAGCGGACTCGGCACGGCGCGGGCCGCGCGACGATCGGCGGAGTGATGGCGCGAGGACGGGGCCCGAGGGGCCGCGCTCGCGCGACGGAAGACGATTCGAGCGTCCGGCGAGGCCTTTCCGTTCAAAGCGTTCCGCTGATTCGGAGCGCAATTTCCGTGGCGCTCGTCGACGCGCGCCTGCCGGCGGCAAGGGAGGCGTGCGACCGAGGTCCATGACCGAATCGAGGCCCGCTCGAATCGGGCCGGAGGTGGAGTTCACACGCGAATCCTGGCCGGACGTGTCGCGTGCGGTCGAGTCGCAGGACTTCGAGCTGCTCACGCCTCACCTCTTGCGGGCGGGCGGCTATTCCGAGGAGCGACTCGGGGCCCTCAAGCGGTTCACGACGCTGCTCCTCCAATGGAACCGCAAGGTCTCCAACCTCATTTCGAAGAACGATGAGGCCCGCTTCGTTGCCCGGCATCTCGTCGAGTCGCTCGAGCCCGCATCCCGCCTCAAGGAGAGCGGAGCGACTCGGTGGCTCGACTTCGGCTCCGGCGGTGGGCTGCCCGCGATTCCGTTGGCGATCGCCGGCATCGGAGAGCACTGGACGCTGGTCGAGTCGCGGCGGACGAAGACGCTGTTCCTGCGTCGCGCCTGCGAGCAACTCGGTCTGTCGGGCGTTGACGTGCGAATGGTGCGACTCGAGGACCTCGCGCTCGAAGGCGAACTCGCGGGCGCGTTCGATGGATTCACCGCACGCGCGACGATGGCGCTCGCGCCCACGCTCGAGCTCGCGGCGCACTTCGTTCGCCCCGGAGGCTGGGCGTTCCTGTGGAAGGGCAGCCGCAGGGAGGAAGAGATGAGCGCGCCCGGCCGCTGGCGTGATCTCTGGGAGCCCGATGGGTTGATCGGGCTCGCTGACGGCCAAGTCGTCATCGTTCGACTCAAGCGAAAGACATAAGCAAGCGAGATTTTGTTTCGAGTCGTTCCACGTGAAACAAATCGCTTGTTCGCCGAGCGGCGCGGTTGCTATTTTCGCCGCCGCACTCGCCTCCGATCCCCCCATTCAAGACGGTGGGCAGGACGTCCGCCCCCGCGACTCAAGGAATGAGCAAGGTCATCGCCATCGCCAGTCAGAAGGGCGGCGTCGGGAAGACCACGACCGCCATCAACCTCGGCGCCTGCATCGCCCAGGAAGGCCGGCGCGTGCTCATCGTGGACATCGATCCGCAGGGCAATGCGTCGAGCGGAATGGGGATCAACGGGAACGACAAGCGGCTCTCGACCTACGAGGTGATCATCGGGAGCGCCGAGATCAAGGAGGCCGTGGTTGCCACGGCGCTCGCGAATCTCGACCTGCTTCCCGCCGGGCAGCGACTGTCCGGGGCTGAGGTGGAGTTGGTGGGAATGATGGCGCGGGAGACGCGCCTGCGAGGCTGCCTCGAGAAGATTCGCGAGGAGTACGACTACATCCTCGTGGACAGCCCGCCGTCGCTCGGCCTGCTGACCGTGAACGCGCTGACGGCCGCGGACTCCGTTCTGATTCCGCTCCAGTGCGAGTACCTCGCGCTCGAGGGGCTGACGCAGCTCATCGGCTCCATTCGTCTCGTCCAGGATCACCTGAATCCGGCGCTGAGGATCGAAGGCGTGCTGCTCACCATGTTCGACGCGCGCCTGAACCTGTCCCAGCAGGTCGCGGATGAGGCGCGAAAATTCTTCGCGGAACGTGTATACAAGACAGTGATTCCGAGGAACGTTCGGCTGAGTGAGGCGCCGTCGTTCGGGAAGCCCATCGTGCTGTACGACCCGCACAGCTCAGGCGCAGAGAGCTATCGCGATCTCGCGCGGGAGGTACTGGAGCATGCATAGGAAAGCGCTTGGCCGCGGACTCGAGGCCCTGATTCCCGGGGCGGCCGGAACCGCCGTCGCCGACGGGACGCCACCCTCGGCGGGCGTTCGTGAGATCGCCGTGGACGACATCGGTCCGAATCCGTTCCAGCCGCGCACGCGGTTCAACGACGAAGCCATCGAGGAGCTGGCGGCCTCGATCAAGGCGAGCGGCGTGCTGCAACCCGTCCTCGTGCGACGCCAGGGCGACACGTTCGTACTGGTCGCGGGTGAGCGACGCCTCCGCGCGGCTCGAGTCGCGGGCCTTGGGAAGATCCCCGCGATCGTCCGCGAGGTGAGCGATCGCGACATGATGGAAATGGCGCTGATCGAGAACATCCAGCGCGAGGACCTGAATCCGATCGACGAGGCGCACGCCTACCACGGGCTCATCGAGAAGATTGGCCTGACGCACGAGCAGATTTCGGAGCGCGTCGGCAAGCAGCGCAGCTCGATCTCGAACGCGCTCCGGCTGCTGTCGCTTCCGCCCGAGGTGCGCGAGATGGTTTCACGTGGAACGCTGTCCGCCGGGCACGCGCGCGCTCTGCTCGCACTCGAGCAGTCAGGCGAGATCCTCGGAGCCGCCCGGTACGTGAGCGCAAAGGGCTTTTCGGTGCGTCGCACCGAGGCGTTCGTGAAGCGACGCCTTCGGCGACAGCACAGCCGACCCCGCGTCTCGAAGCTCGACGGCCTGCGCGAGTGGGAGGAGAAGCTCCAGCAGCGCTTCTCGACCCACGTGGCGATTACGCCCGGTCGGAAGGGCGGAAAGATCGAGTTCGAGTTCTATGGTCAGGAAGACCTCGAACGACTCCTCGAAGCCTGGGGCGTTCTTTAGCAACGGAGGGATCCCATGATGAGATTCCGTTCGAAATCGGCGGAGGTGCAGGCTCCTCCGCCCGTGAACACGACGATCGGCGTCGGCTCGAGCTTTCGCGGAACGCTGCTCGTGAGCGGAACGCTGCGGATCGACGGCGAATTCGAGGGCGACATCCTGAACTGCGAGCGTCTCGAGGTGGGCGAACACGGACTCATGCGCGCCGACGTCGAGGTCAAGGAAGCCGTGGTGCACGGCCGCGTGGACGGGAACATTCGCGCGCTGGGGACGATTGAGCTGCACGCCGGCGCTCGACTCGAAGGCGACGTCACCGCGGTGAGCGTGACGATGGAACCCGGCGTCTACTTCACGGGCCGGTGCACGATGCTCGATGCGGGGAGTGAGTCCGTGGATCTGGGAGCGCCCGCGTCGCGAGCACGTGAGGCCATCCGCTAGCCTCGCGGTTCCCGTCATCGGTTCTCCAGCCCGTTCGATCTCGCTCGGTCGTAATCGTGGAGTCATCTGCCTTGAAATTGGATAGGTAGCAGATGCTTGGACTCCGGATCGGTCGAGTTCTTCGCCGCGCGTCGGCCGGGGCAGCCGCGCTCGCCATGTTCCTCGCCCTCGGCGCGCAAGCGGCGCCGGGGTGGACGCGGGCGGATGATCGCGCGCAGCCGATGGCGCTGCCCGACGGTGCGTTTCGCGTTCCGGTCGAAAACGTGGATGGCGTGATCCTCGTGACGGCGCGGGCGCGTGGCTTGAGCGGCGCGGACACGGCTGGCTTTTTCGTGCTCGACACCGGCGCCGGTGCGCTCGCGCTCGATCGCGCCCTCGCGATCCGACTCGGAATCGCGTCACCCGACTCCGCGCGCGAAGACGTCGCGCTGGCCGAGCGCGCGCTGCCGCGATTCGAATTCGGTGAACGCCAGGTGGACAAATTGAGTCCGGTGCTGACCCTGAACGCCGAGGTCGTGCGCGCCGTCACGGACCGTCCGGTGCTCGGCCTCATCGGGCAGCCTCTGTTCGCGAACCAGATCCTCCAGGTGGACTACCGCGGCGAACAGGTGACCGTGGCTCCGTCGGCCCCCGGGTCACACGACGCGTCGCCCGTGGACCGCATCGGCCGATCGAAGCTCGCGACGAGGGCGCTGATCGAGCGGAACGCGCATGCCGTTCCGTTCGAACTCGCCGGCGACGGGAAGATCCTCGTGCGGGCGCGCGTCGGCGGCGCGCGGGCCCGCGTCGTGACGCTCGTGCTCGATACCGGTGCGACCAAGACGGTGCTGTTCGTGGACGAGGGACGTCCCGCGCTCGAGGGCCGCGCGCCGTGGCGCGCGCTGTGCGGGCTCTCCGCGCCGACGCTGTTCGGAACCGAGAGCGCGTGCGCGGTCCGCGTGCCCGAGATCCGGCTGCTCTCCCCCTCGGGTGACTTGATCGTGCGAGCGTCGGATGCGGTCGAACTCGAGAGCCCGCTTCGGGGGCTGCTGTCGCAAGTGTCGGGGCGCGAGATCGCAGGGCTCCTCGGATATTCCGCGCTCAAACGCCACCGCATCACGCTCGACTTCGCGAATCGCGTCGCGTGGTTCGAGCCCGAGCCCGCGAACTGGGACGACCGTGAGAACGAGTACTCGCACGTCGGGCTTCAGATCGAGCGCCGCTCGGGCGCGATCGAAGTCGTCGCGGTCGCGATTCCTTCGCCCGCAGAAGCGGCCGGCATCCGGGCGGGCGATCTCGTCGTGTCGGTGGACGGGCGATCGAGTGCGGGGGCGGATCTGTTCGACGTCGCGAACGCGCTCGAGGGAGCCCCCGGCTCGAAGGTGACGCTCGTGCTCTCTCGCGCCGGCATCGAGCGGACGTACACGCTGCGTCGCAAGCGGTTGTTGTGAGCGATCGCGCGACGGCCGGCGGCGACACGCGCGCGGACGACGGAGCGGCGCACGCGGCGCCGAGGCACGATGCGACGGGCCGCCTGCTCGTCTTCGGTGCGGCGACGCTCTGGGGCACGTCCGCGACGCTCGCGCGCTTCGTGTTCCGCGACTTCGCCGTGCCGGCGCTCGCGGTCGTCGAACTGCGGCTGTTCTTCGCCCTCGCGGTGCTGCTGCCGTGGCTCGCGATTCGATCGCCCCGAAAGCTGCTCATCGCGCCGCGCGACCTTCCCTACTTCGTCCTGCTCGGCCTGCTCGGCGTCGCGACGGTGCAGGGCAGCTACTACTACTCGATCTCGAAGCTCGGGGTCGGGCTCTCGATCCTGATCCAATACCTCGCCCCCGCCCTGATCGTGCTCGTGGACGCCGCGCGCGGACGGCGCGTGCGCGCCGTCACGACGATCGCGCTCGCGTGCGCGATCGGCGGCACGGCGCTGCTCGTCGGAAACGTGGATCCGATCGCGCTCCAGGCGCGGCCGCTCCACTGGGTCGTCGGCTTCAGCTCCGCGATCTGGTTCGCGACCTACATCCTGCTGTCCAAGCGCGGCCTCGCGAAGTACCCGCCCGAGACCGTGCTCGCCTATTCCTTCACGATAGCGTTCATCGTGTGGGCGATCGTCACACCACCTTGGAAGATCCTCGCCGCCGGCTACGACGCGAAGCTGTGGGGCATGTTCTTCGCGCTCGGCATGCTGTCGACGCTGCTTCCGTTCATCTTGTTCAACGCGGGGCTTCGCCGGCTCGCGGCTTCGCACGCGGGGATCCTCGCCACGCTCGAGCCGGTCGTCGCCGTGCTGTCGGCGGCGCTGTTCCTCGGCGAGGGATTGCGATCGCTCCAGTGGGTCGGAGCGGCGCTGGTCCTCACCGCGGCGATGCTCGCCTCACGCGACTCGCAACACCCGTAGGCTCGGCTCGAAGACCCAGGCGATGCGTCCCCGCGGCCGCTCTTCACCGCGGGATCGCCGGCGGCGGCCGCTCGATCCGCGCTGCCTCGCCGCGTTGCACAGGCCGTCGTCCGCAGGCCGGGCCGCGCCCGAGCCGCGTGCACGCCGCTCGGACACGGTCCGCTCGCGCACTCAGCTCGCGATCGCGAAGTCCTCCGCGGGGCCGTGAATCGCCTGGAGCCGATGGCGGACGTGTTCGAGCCGCATCGCGCTCACGGTTTCGACCGCGTAGCGCTCGTCCCACACGAGATTGCCGCGCAGCCAGACGCGAAGCTCGGGGTGGTCCTGCATGAGCGACATCCCCGTCCGGCCCTTCAGCTCGCGCACGACGCTCGCGACGCTCTGCGTAGGGCTGAGCGCGAGCAGCACGTGAACGTGATCCGAGCCCGAGGCGACCTCGAGCAGCGAGAAGCCACGCTCTTCGCAGCAGCGCTCGATCAGCGCGTGCAGCGTGTTCATGTGCTTCTGCCGCAGCACGGGCCGGCGTCCGCGCGTGCTCCACGTGACGAGGTAGTGGAGCTGGCTGCGGTAGACGGGCTCCCAACGACCGTTGAGCGCTTCTTTCACTTCGGGAGCCAAATGGTCTTCCACGGCGAACCTCCTGCGGGGACGGTTGAACGTTTGTGCAACTCGCGGCCTTTGAAAACCGGGAACGAGTCCCGGTGATCAAAGCCCGACCTATTGGACGACGAGCTAGCGCGTCAGGGTTCGAATCACTCCTCGCACCGTCCCGAGAATGCGGAAGGCTGAGGAAGGTTCCACCACGATCGGCTGGTATCTGGCGTTGGCGGGATGGAGCTCGATTCGATCGCGGCGCGGCCGGTAGTACTTCACCGTCGCTTCGTCTTCGATGAGCGCGACCACCATCGCTCCCGCTTCCGCACGCTCCTGCTGCCGCACGATCACGTAGTCGCCTTCGTGGATGCCTGCCTCGATCATGCTGTCGCCGCGGACGCGCAAGGCGAACAACGAACCGGTGTCGCCGAAGACTTCTTCCATTTCGAGCGCGCCGTCGAGCGACTCTTCGGCGAGGATCGGCTGGCCGGCAGCGACGCGGCCGAGGATCGGGATGCCGCGCTTCGCGGTTGCGACTCCGCCACCCACGCCTTCGATGCCGCGCGAGATCTTGCCCTTGCGCTTCAGGTGGCCGGCCTTCTCGAGCAGGTTCAGGTAGTAGCGGACGCCGTTGGTCGAAGAGATCGAGAACTCGCGTCCGATCTCGCGGATCGTCGGCGGATATCCGCGCTCTCGCGACGAGCGCTGAATGAACGACAGGATTTCGCGCGCTCGGTCATTCATGGGCACCGCCTCCTTCGCGGTTGAGGTTCCGTCGGGGAACCTGGCACGGGCGGGCACCATAGTGCACGCACGTGCACCCGTCAAGGGCGGATGTTCGAGGGCGCCCGGGACCGGACCGTCGACGCTCGATCGCGTCGCGATCGGCAGACCCTTCGCGCGATCGGGACCGTCAACGCGCGGACGGCGTCGGACACGACGTCGACGTCGTATGACGAGGCGCCGTGTCGAGCCGCGAATGGGCGCTGCCGCCGAACGCCGCTCGCGACAAGGCGCTCGCACGTGATTCGCGCCCCGTCCCACGCGTGGCCCCGCGGTTGCAGAAGCACGTCGCCGAGGTCGCGAGACCTCGACCACGACAGGCAAGCGGCGGACGGTGCGCCGCGGAGGTTGATCGCAATCGGGGGCCGATTGGCCGAAGTGGAATCACCTCCGTCGTCTTGTCGGTCGCGGAATGGCCCGCGCCCGAAGCGAAGCGCGACTCCGAAACGGATCGAGGCGGGACCGGTGTCGGTCCCGCCTCGTCGATTCGCCGGACGGAGCTACTCGAAGCGAATCGTCACGCCCGCCGACCAGCTGCGCGGCAGGCCGGGCTCGAGCCAGCGCACGTTCGCCGGGTTCGAGGCCGTGACCGGATTGATGAACACCGACTCCGTGTAGTCCTTGTCCAGCAGGTTGTCACCGCGCACGAACACTCGGACGCGCTGCCGGCCGAGCGTCCGGTCCAGAGACGCGGTCGCATCGAAGATCGTGAAGGGAAGCGTCTGGAACGTGTTCGCGTCGTCGGCGAAGTAGTGGTCCACCGACCGCAGCCCGAGCGCGAGCCCCGCGCCGCTCGGGTGCCGCGCTTCGAGGCTCGCGTCGACCACGAAACGCGGCAGTCCCGCGACCTCGTTGCCGTCGTAGACGCCGCGATTCACGGCGCTCGTGTCGGAGCGGTATTCCACGTACTCGTTGTCCGAGAACGTCACCGCCGTCGCGCCCTCGAGCCAGGCGCGCGGCGACCAGCGCAGGCCCAGTTCGATTCCGCGGCGGCGTGTCTTGCCGGCGGTCTCGAAGTACGCCCCGCCCGACAGCGGCACGAGGTCGTTCGTCACGTCGATCCAGTAGACCGAAGCGTCGTACGTCATCGTGCCGAGTGCCGCGGGCGCGGGCGCGAGGCCCTTGGCGCCCAGCTCGTAGCTCACCGAATGCGTGGGCTTCAGGAACGGATTGAGCGACGTCAGCACGTCGAACGGCGGCGGCGGGTCGATCTCGTTGAAGGCCGGCGCCTCGACGCCGCCGCCGAGCGCCGCATAGAACGTGTGCGCGTCGGCTCGGTACGCGATCGCCGCCTTCGGCGTCGTGCGCGGGTAGGTGCGGTCGTTGTCGAGCGCCGGGTTCTGATGATCCTCCGAGATGTAGCGGATCGCGTCGTAGCGCGCCGCCACGCTCGTGGTCCAGCGGTCGTTCCAGTCCACGTCCACCTGCCCGAACACGCCGCCGCTGCCCGCGGCCTCGCGCTTGTCGGCGCGCAGCGTCGTGCTGCGTCCGCCCGAGGCGGTGAGGTTGTAGAACTGGATCGCGCCGTCCTGGAACGCCTCGTCGCCGCCGGCCGTGAAGCGCGCGTTGGCGCCGTTCGCGAACGTGCGGTGGTACGACCAGATCGCGCTGCCGCCGACGTGGTAGCGCGTGAAGTCGCGGTAGCGGCTGCGCTCGGAGCGCTGCAGCGCCTTCGGTTCGGCGAATGCCGTGAGCGACAGGTCCTGCGAGCCGCTGAGCGCCTGCGTGTAGGCGAGGCCGACGCGGCCGACGCGATTGCGTCGACGCTCATCGCGCTTCACGAAGTTCGAATCCGCCCGCTCGGGATCGGCCGCCACCTCGGGCGCGGTCAGCGCACCGGGGAAGCGGATCAGGTCGCTCACGCCGTCCACGAGCAGCCGCAGCGAGGCGGTCTCGCCGACGGGCGTGAGCATGCGAAGCTGGCCCTGGGTCGAGAAGTTCTCGCTGTGTCTCCGCCAGCCGCCGTAGGTGGAATTCGAGAGCGAGAGCTGCGCGCGCGAACGCCCGATCGTGATGCCGCTCACGAACTGCTCGCGGTGGAACCCGAAGGAACCCGCGCGCTGGCGCCACTCGGCCCACGGACGGTCGAAGTTGAAGCTCGTCAGCAGCTGCACGACGCCGCCCGAGGCGTTTCCGTAGAGCGTGGACGCGTTGCTGCGCGAGACCTCGATGCGGTCCGCCGTGCCGACGTCGGGCAGGTCGAGCGACGTGCGGCCGTCGGGCTCGGTCACCGGAATGCCGTCGGTCATGATGCGAATGCCGCGCATGCTGCCCGAGTTCGAGCGTTCGCCGCTGCCGCGCGCGCCGAATCCGCGGATCGTGACGCGTACGTCGGAGGCGCCGCCGCGCGTCTGGACGAACACCCCCGGCGTGAGAGGCAGGCCGTCCTTGAGGCTGTTGCCGCGCGTGTCCTGGAACTCGGCGCGCGAGACCGCCGAGACGCCGGCGGCCACGCGCAGCGCTTGAGTGGGCACGCGGGTCCCGGTGACGACGATCTCCTTCATGGGGACGATCGTCGTGTCCGTGATCGCGGCGACGAGGAACGCGGAGACGAGAGAGAGCATGGGAGTCCTTCCGGTCGAAAGACGGGCGCGGGCCCGACGCGACGAGGCGCGCGGGCCGGGTCGTGACTCGGAACCGGCGCGGACTCAGTTGCGCAGCGGACTCGTGCGCGGGGCGGTGAACGACACGGGGCGCGCGCGCTCGATCGCGCGGCGGATCTTCGCGCGCTCGAGGCGCGTCGAGGGCGCGGCGTCGAGGGCGGCATCCGCCGACGTCGGCGTCGTGGCGGCGGGGCGCTCGCGCAGCGCCGAGATCTGCTCGCCCGGCGCGTCCGAGATCGAGCGCGTCTCGCCGTGCGCTTCGTCCTCGACGCCGAGCCACCACGGCGCTTCGCGAACGACGCTCGCTTCCGCCGCGCGCCCGGGGCTTCCGACGATGCGAAACGCCTCGCCCGGCTCGAGCCAGCGTTCACGTCCGCGCCCGTTGCCGACGCGCAGACGGAGGCGGGCCCGCTCGGCAGGCAGGTTCGGGACGCGCCAGCGCCACACGCCTTCCTCGGCCTCGAGCTCGGGGCTCACGCGGATCGGATAGTGCTCGCCGTCGTCCAGCGACAGCAGGATCTCGAGTTCGTCGGCATCGCCCGGCAGTTCGCCCCAGCGCAGCTCGATCGTGTCGCCCGCGCGCACCGATCCGGCGATGCGGGTGAGTCCGCCGTCGGCTCGCGGCTCGCCGGCCCTCGCGACGTCGGCGAACGTGCAAATCGCCGCGACGAGAGCCGCGAGCGCGCCGATCCACCCAGTGCTCCGAAGCGCGCGCATGGGCGGGGAAGTTAGCAGGTTCGTCCTCAACGGCGTCTTTCGCGGGGCCGATAACGAGAGCGCCGGGACCCCTGAGGGTCCGCCTCGTCCGACTCGAGAACTCACGCGTGATCGAGAATCCTCGCCTGTGGTCCGCACTCGCGGACGCGTGGCGTCGTGCCGACTGGCACGACTGCCTCGTCACCGCACGCATGCTCGCGGACCAGAAGCCCGACCACGACGGGCTGCGCTTCCTGCTCGCGGCGCTCTACCTGAAGGTCGAGAACCCTTCGCTCGCGTTGCTCCAGTACGAGAAGCTGCTGTCGAGCGCGGTCGGGCGGCGCGACCTCTACCGGGCGATCGCCGCGCAGCGCCAGCTCGACGTGCTGTCGGTCGAGCGCGGCCTCCATCCGCGCCGCTACGTCGCGATGCTCCAGTGGTTCCGGTCCGTCGCACCGAGGCTCGCGGGCGAGCGCGCCGGGGTCGTGCGGGTGACGCCGGGGCGACTGCTGCAGCTCGAGCCGGACGCGTTCTCGAACGTCTCCGAAGGCACGTGCATGGAAGTGCTCGGGCTCGAACCGTGCGACCTCGCGGGCGCCGACCGCTGCGTGCTCGTGTTCGGGCGCGCGCGGTGCGCGCTTCCCGGCGCTTCGCCGCCGTTCGCGTGGGAAGTCGAGGAAGGTCAGCCGCTGCTGTCGGGCGAACTCGCCGACGTTCCCGTGCGCGTCCTCGTGACGCCGGAGCGGCCGTGCGGGCTGCTGCGCTTCGGCGAATCCTCGGACGCCTGCCTCGGGTTCGCGCCGGAACTCCCCGCGATCGCCGAAGCGCCGAAATCCGAGACGCCGGCGCCCGCCGCGCCGGCGCCGCGATCGAAGCCGGCCGCGCACGCGGCCAAGGGCTCGTCGCGCTCGAAGCCGTCCGAGCCCGCAGCCGCTCCGGCCCCGGACGTCGCGCCGCCGGCCGCGCACGCGGCGAAGGGCTCGTCGCGCCCGAAGCCGGCCGAGCCCGCCGCCGCTCCGGCCCCGGGGGTCGCGCCGCCGGCTGCGGTCCCGACGCCCGCGTCCGCGAGCGCGCCGGCGCCGCCGGCATCCGAGACCGTGCCCGCACCATCGCCCACGCACGTCGAGATCGACTTCGCGAGCCGCGAGGCGCGCGTTCACGGCGCGACGACCGAGCGCGCGCTCGAGGGGCTCGCGCTCGACCTCAACGCCGAGCACGTGGACTTGCTGCTCGAAGGCGGCGCGGGGCGCGAATGGCTCCGCCAGCACGCGCACGAGGCGGTCGAGGTGCGGCTCGACCTCGGCGACGGCGAACCGCCGCTCACGGTCTCGGGACGCGTGCCGGCCGAGGCGGTGCGCGCGGCCGGGGCGGACGAGAGCGCGAGCGTCGTGTCGGTGCCGGTGCGCCTCGACGGGCTCGCGGTGCTCGATGCCGCGCGGCTCCAGGACGCGCTGCTGCGCGAGCGCCGGGACTCGGGCCCGGACGCGGAGCGGCGCGCGGCCTGACGCCGCCGTCGTCGGCGCTCCGCGACCGCACGACGCTTCCCGCTCCGCCCGCCGTGGATTAGGCTCCGCCGCTCGCACCCGCGACCGCGGGGCCCTCCGATCATGTCCACCGACGCGCTGCCCGCCCGAGCCGACTCGAAGCTCCGCACGTATGCCTCGTTCGTGCGCTTCGAGCACACGCTCTTCTCGCTCCCGCTGATCCTCGCGGGCGTGTTCTCGGCCGCCGGTCCGGCGCTCTCGGCCGCGCGCTGGTCGCTCGTCGCGGTCGCCGCCGTCGGGGCGCGCACGGCGGCGATGGCGATCAACCGCATCGTGGACCGCGAACTCGACGCGCGGAACCCGCGCACGAGGGTGCGCGAGCTGCCGAGCGGCAAGATGAAGCTCGCCGAGGCGTGGGGGCTGCTGCTCGCGAGCGCCGCCGCCTACGTCGCGGCGTGCGCGGCGCTCGGGCCCTGGTTCCTGAAGGTCGCGATCGTGCCGCTCGCGGTGTTCACGCTCTATCCGTACCTCAAGCGCTTCACGCCGCTCTGCCACTTCGGCGTCGGCGCGGCGCTCGCGCTCGCGCCGCTCGCGGGCTTCGCGGCGGCGCACCCCGACCTCGCGGCGTGGGAGCCCGCGGTCGCGCTCGCGCTGTTCGCGCTCTGCTGGGTGAGCGGCTTCGACATCATCTACGCGACGCTCGACGAGGCGTCCGACGTCGCGAACGGCGTCCACTCGATGGTCGTGCGCGTCGGGCGCGAGGCGGCGCTGCGCGTGTCGTGGCTGCTGCACCTCGCCGCGGCCTTCGCGCTCGCGTGGGCCGCGTGGCGGCTGCTGGGTTCGGCGGCGGCGCTCGCGAGCGCGTGGGGCGTGCTCGCGCTCGCGGCGTACGCCGGCGCGGTCGCGCTGCTCTACCTGGAGCAGCGCTGGGCCGAGGACGTGAACCTGGCGTTCTTCAAGACCAACGTGTGGGTCGGCGCGCTCGTGCTCGTCGTCGTGCTCGCCGCCCGCGCGGCGAACGGAGGCTTCTGACGTGGCGCGCTACCTGATCGCGATGACCGGCGCCTCGGGCGCGGCCTACGGCGTGGACTTCGTGAAGCGCTGCCCGGGCGACAAGTACCTCGTGCTCTCGGACTGGGCGCGCCAGGTGCTCGCGACCGAGACGGGCTCGAAGCCGAGCGACCTCGAGCCGCACGTGAAAAAGATCTTCTCGGACGCCGATCTCGCGGCACCCTTCGCCTCGGGCAGCAACCGTCACGACGCGCTCGTGATCGTGCCGTGCAGCGTGAGCACGATGGCGAAGATCGCGTGCGGCATCGCCGACACGCTCATCACGCGTGCGGCGGCGGTCGCGCTCAAGGAGCGCATGCGGATCGTGCTGTGCGTGCGCGAGACGCCGCTCAGCTCGATCGCGCTCGAGAACGCGCTCAAGCTGTCGCGCGAGGGCGTCGTCGTGATGCCGATCTCGCCGCCCTGGTACCAGGCGCCGACGTCGGCGGCCGACCTCGTCGCGGGCTTCACGTCGAAGCTCCTCGGCGTGCTCGGCGAGGACGCGGGCGCGGGCTGGCGCGAGTCCGAGCTCGAATAGCGCGATGGCCGGCTTCCGCACGCTCACGGACTTCCTCGCCGACCTGGAAACCCGCGGCGACCTGAAGCGCGTGTCGAAGGAAGTGGACTGGCGCTGCGAGGTCACGGCGATCGCGTGCGCCGAGGCGAAGGCCGAAGGCCCGGCGCTGCTGTTCGAGAAGGTGAAGGGCTCGCCGTTCCCGCTCGCCGTCAACGTGCTCGCCGCGACGCGGCGCATCGAGTGGGCGATCGGCCGCACGCCGCGATCGGTCGGCGCCGAGATCGAAGAGATCGTGCACGCGCTGCCGCCGAAGGCCCTCGGCGACCTGTGGAAGCTGCGCGGCTCGGCCGGCCGCGTGCTCGCCTCGCGCCCGAAGCGCGTCGGCGCGGCCGCGGTGCAGGTTCACTCGCTCGGCGCGAACCTCGAGCCGCTGCCGATCCTGCAGCTCTGGCCCAAGGACGGCGGGCGGTTCGTGACGTTCCCGCTCGTTTTCACCGAGAGCCCGACGACGAAGAAGCGCAACCTCGGCCTCTACCGCATGCACGTGTTCGACTCGAAGACGACGGGCATGCACTGGCAGATCGGAAAGGGCGGCGGCTTCCACTACCTCGAGGCCGAGCGGCGCGGCGAAGCGCTGCCGGTCGCGGTCGCGGTCGGCGCCGATCCCGCGACGATGCTCGCGGGCGTGGCGCCGCTCCCGGAAGGCATCGACGAACTCGCGTTCGCGGGCTTCCTGCGCGGCGCGCCGACGCGGCTTTCGCGCGCGAAGCACCTCGACCTGTGGGTGCCGGCCGACGCCGAGTTCGTGATCGAGGGCTTCGTGCCGCCGGGCGAGCGCCACCTCGAGGGCCCGTTCGGCGATCACTTCGGCCACTACTCGCACGCCGCGCACTTCCCGGTGTTCCGCGTGCGCGACGTGACGCACCGCGAGCGCCCGGTGTTCCAGGCGAGCGTCGTCGGCCAGCCGCCGCAGGAAGACCTGTGGATGGGCGAGGCCGTGCAGGACATGTTCGGCGGCGTTCTGCGCGTGATCCATCCCGAGGTCGTGGACCTGTGGGCGTACTTCGAGGCCGGTTTCCACAACCTGCTCGTCGTGTCGGTCGCGAACCGCTACGCGCGCGAGGCGCGGAAGACCGCGCTCGGCCTCATGGGCACGGGGCAGCTTTCGCTCACCAAGTGCATCGTGCTCGTGGACGCCGACGTGAACCCGCGCGACCGGACCGCGGTGTTCGAAGCGCTCGCCCGGAATTTCGATCCGGCCGAGGACTTCCTGCTCGTTCCGGGCGTGCCGCTCGACACGCTCGACTTCACGAGCTACACGATGAACCTCGGCAGCAAGATGATCCTCGATGCGCAGAGCGGCTCGCGGCTGAGCGGGGGCAGCGGCGGCACCGCGGCCGGAGCATCGGGCGCCGCGGCGCCCGCGGCGTGGCAGCCGCTGCGCGAGGTCGCCGATCCGCGCGCGTTCGATCCGCGCATCGCCGGGTCGCGGCTGATGTGGGGCGGCGTGCTGTTCGTGCAGCTGAAGGGCAAGGTCGGCGGCGACGACGCCGGCTGGTCGTCCGACGTGACGCCGCCGTCGTCGCTGCCCGGCCGCGACGTGCTCGAGTCGCTGCTGCGTCGCGGCGAGTACGCGGCGCTGCGGCTGATCGTCGCCGTGAGCGAGGACGTGCCGCTCGACGATCCGGCGCTGCTGCTGTGGGGCTGGTGGACGCGCTTCGATTGCGCGCGCGACGTGATCCCCGCCGCGAGCGAATCTCGCGGCGCGTGGCTCGCCGTGCGAGGTCCGCTCGGCATCGATGCGACGTGGAAGCCGGGGTATCCGCCGCCGGTGGGGTTCTAGCGCGGCGAAGTGCGGAATCGCATTCCGCCGACCTGTGGCCACAGCGCGGGCCGCGGGCGCGCGGAGAATCTCGAGGCTTGACCGGCGACGGGCGCGGCAGTCTCCTCCCACCCGTTCGAACGTCCGCGCGATCCCACCACCGCGCGCCGCCCTTGCCGACACGGAGGTTTCCGCATGGCTCCCCCTCGCAAGCGCCGCACGTCGCGGCCCATGAGCGCCGCTTCGCCCGACGACGCGGGCGCGCGCTTCGATCCCTCGAAGCTCGACCGCAGCGTCATCGCAATCCCGTTGCTCGACGCCTTCGACGAAGAAGAATCGGCGCGCAAGGCCGCGCGCACCGCGGGTGAGACGCGCGAACCGCGCCTCTACACGCTCGTGATCGACTGCAACCTCGATCACGAGGACGGCCGTGAAGCGGCGCGCATGAAGATCGTGCGCGAGATCTGCAAGCTCACCGACGAACCGCCTCCCGAGGATCTCGTCGCGCTGCGCGAGGAGCCCCAGGGCCGCGAGCGCCGGAGCGGGCCGCGGCTCGCGCGTGCGAAGACCGGCGTGAGCCGCCAGTACGTGTTCGCCTACCTGACGCGCGAGCACGTGCTCGCGCTCGTGGCCTGGGACGTCCGCAAGGTTCGCCCCGAGGACTCGTTCACGGTCGGGCGCGCGCGCCGCGTGATCTACCGCGTGTGGCCCGACTTCGAGATCCAGGCCCAGCTCACGAAATCGCTGCGCACCGTGAAGGCCGACGCCGCCCTGAAGGCGTTCTCGGCTTCGGGCGAAGGCGTGGTGTGGGCGGTGCTCGATTCGGGCGTGTCGAAGAAGCACGTCCACTTCGTGAAGCACAAGAACCTCGAACTGAAGGACGCACTCGAGGACAAGCACCGCGACTTCGTCGGAGGTGGCGACGCGCTCGACGATCCGTTCGGCCACGGCACGCACGTCGCGGGCATCATCGCGGGCGAATACGCGCTCGCGAGCGACCCCGAGTCCGCCACGCGCACCGCGCGGCTCGCCTGGCGAGAGCTGAAGGAGAAGGACGAGGTCAAGACCGAGTTCGACGAGGTGCGCGAGATCTCGGGCGTCGCGCCAAAGACGAAGATCCTGAGCCTGCGCGTGCTCGACGAGGCGGGCCGCGGGCTCGCGAGCAACCTCATCGTCGCGCTCGAATACGTGCAGGACCAGAACGAGCACGGACGCCGGCTGCGCATCCACGGCGTGAACATGAGCGTCGGTTACGAGTTCGATCCCGAATGGTTCGCGTGCGGCCACTCGCCGCTCTGCACCGAGGTGAACCGCCTCGTCCGCAGCGGCGTCGTGGTCGTCGCCGCCGCGGGCAATACGGGCTACGGCTACGTGCAGACGAACACGCAGGAGGTGCGCACCGCGGGACTCGATCTGACGATCAACGATCCGGGCAACGCGGACCTCGCGATCACGGTGGGCTCGACGCATCGCGAGGAGCCGCACACGTACGGCGTGTCGTACTTCTCGTCCAAGGGCCCGACCGGCGACGGGCGGCTCAAGCCGGATCTCGTCGCGCCCGGCGAGCGCGTGCTGTCGTGCGGCGCGGGGGCGAAGCGGCCGGACGCCGGCGCCGACCGCGAAGCGCCGCCCAACAAGGACGTCCACTACTACGTCGAGATGAGCGGCACGAGCATGGCCGCGCCGCACGTCTCGGGCGTGATCGCCGCGTTCCTCTCGATCCGCCGGGAATTCATGGGTGAGCCCGAACGGGTGAAGCAGATCTTCCTCGACAGCGCGACGGACCTGCATCGCGACCGCTACTTCCAGGGCCGCGGTCTCGTGGACCTGATGCGCGCGATCCAGTCCGTCTAAGGAGACCCCTCATGCGAACGACCGCAGGCTTCAAGACGTTTCCGCTCGAGATCGACCGCGAGCTGAACGTGCTGCACCCCGCCGACGTGGATCAGCTGCTCGGCACGGTGAAGGCGGACGGCATCACCGACCTGATCGTGATCTCGCACGGCTGGCGCAACGACGAGAACGACGCGCGCAAGCTCTACGACGACGTGCTCGGCAGGATCCGCGCGGAACTCGACCGGCCAGCGAACGATGCCGGCAAGGTCGCGGGCGTGGACTCGCGAAAGTACGCGGTGCTCGAGGTGTTCTGGCCGTCGAAGAAGTCGGCGGACGAAGAGAACATCCCGGGGGGTGCTGCCGGAGTCGGCGACGCGGGCGCGAAGGCGCAGGGACTCGTGGACGAATTCGCGAAGCTGTTCGCGAAAGGCGATCCGACGATCGCGAAGCTGCGCGAACTCGCCCCCCACATGGACGACGACGACGCGAAGCGCCGCGAATTCGTGCAGCTGCTGCGGAAGCTCGTGACCCAGTCCACGCAGGGGGACACCGATCACGAGAGCGACTTCTTCGCGCTCGACGGCGCCGAGGTCGTGAAGCGCATCGGCCGCGCGCCGCTGCCGGTCGGTGCGCCCGGCGGCGGAGGCGCGGCGGCGATCGGCGGCGGCGCGGCGATGACGC
This sequence comes from Candidatus Eiseniibacteriota bacterium, assembly GCA_044222065.1. Classification (GTDB taxonomy): domain Bacteria; phylum Eisenbacteria; class RBG-16-71-46; order RBG-16-71-46; family RBG-16-71-46; genus JBGAOA01. Next base: position 4,189 of record JBGAOA010000060.1, on the reverse strand, counting down.
CGGGCGCGGGCGCCGCCGCGGGCGGCGTCGGCGGCTTCTTCGGCGGACTCTTCGGCAAAGTGAAGGACACGCTCGACGTCGCGACGTACTACACGATGAAGGAGCGCGCGGGGCGCACCGGCGCGGGGCCCGTGAACGCGCAGCTCCGCAAGATCCGCGCGGCGGCGCCGAACCTGCGCTTCCATCTCATCGGCCACAGCTTCGGCGGGCGGCTCGTCACGGCGGCCGCGATGGGCGACCCGGCGCAGGCGCCGGTCGGCGTCGCAACGCTGACGCTGCTTCAGGCCGCGTTCTCGCACTACGGCTTCTCGCAGAAGTACGACGACCACAAGAACAACGCGGGCTTCTTCCGCCCGGTGATCACGGATCACAGGGTGACGGGCCCGATCCTCGTGTCGCACTCGAGGCGCGACAAGGCGGTCGGCATGGCGTACCCGCTCGCCTCGCGCCTCGGCGGCCAGCAGGCGTCCGACGTCGGCGATGCGAAGAGCCCGTACGGCGGCATCGGCAGGAACGGCGCGCAGAAAACCGACGTGAAGGTCGATCTCGCGCTCGGGAAGACCGACGCCGCGTACGCGTTCGAGGGCGGGAAGATCTACAACCTGAAGGCCGACGACATCATCATGGAGCACTCGGACATCGCGAAGCCCGAGGTCGCGCACGCGTGGGCCGCGGCGGTCGCGAAGACGTAGCGCGACGAGTTCGTTCGGAAGCGGCGTGAGGCGGCGCGGCGAGCGATCCCCGCGCCGCCCGCGTCAGTGGACGATGACCACGCGACGCGCGACGTGCTTACCCGCCTGCCGGACGACCAGCGAGTAGACACCGCTCCTGAGCGACGTGGGGGCCACGTGAACCACCTGTGGCCCGCCCGGAACGACGCGGGACCATCTTCGTCGTCCGCCGACGTCGTACAACTCGACCAGCACACTCGAAGCGTTCGAGGAATCGAGCCGCACGTCGAAGGCGTTCGCCGCGGGGTTCGGAGCGGGGGACGCGAGCGCGAGCGGGACCGGCCGAGAATCCGCCGGCGTCGCGAGCCCCACCGTCGTCGCGGTCCGCTCGATTCCTCCCTCCAGCCAATCGAGCTGGTAGTTGTAGAAGGTCGAGGGCGCGACCGACCGGTCCACGAAGTCGATGCGACCCTGGGCGTCCGTCTGCACGTACGACGTGTCCGGCCAGCCCTTACCTCCGGGCGCCGACTTCAAGAGGATGCACGAGAGCGTCGCACCCGGAATCGAGTGCCAGTGGAGCGAGATCTGCCGCGCTTCGACGTGTGACGAATCGAACACGGGCACGGGCGGCGTCAGGTAGGAATACACGGAGGAATACGTGAGCGGGACGGGTCCCCAGCGCAGGCGATACTCGATGAGCGTGTTGGGCGGCACGTCGTCCTGGCGCGCTCCGAACCAGCCGTTGAGGAGCGGCCAGCCCAGTTGCGCGTCCTGCCACGATCCGCCGGGCATTCGGTACTCCATCACCGTCGGCGTCAGCAGCTGCAGACTGTCGCTCGTCAGGAGGAAGCGCGGGAAGATGGATCCGCCCGCGACGAAGATCGAGTCCACCGCGACGGAGACCCGGGCCGGCGCGGGCGGCGTCTGGACGTCAACCGGAGACGTCGTGCGACTGGCCGTGCCGTCGAACCAGCGCAGGCGGAACCGATACGCCGTCGCCGGCGAGAGCGGCAACGACGTCGTGCAAGGGCCGCTCTCGGTCGCGAAGACCAGCTGATAGCGTCCGAATCCCGCGCCCGCATCCACCTCGGCCTCGAGGGCTCCCGAGGGCGTCCCGCTCAGATCGAGGGACCAGTGCAACGTTCCGACGCCGCGAAAGTACTCGACGCTGTCGAACGCGGCCGTGAGCGAGGCGGGACCGAGGGGGCCGCTCCGCAGGACGTGGGTGAGGCCGGTCGTGATCCCGTTCCAACAGCCGAAGGGGAAGGGGCCGATCCAGGAGAGCACCAGCCCGTCGTGAACCGGATCGAACACCGCCGTGCACCCGCCGAGGCCGCTCGTGGTGTATCCGAAGGTGCGCGGCGACTGGCCCGCCGGGGAGGCGGTGAACCACTCGTTCGAAGCGAGGTCGAGCACGCGCACCGTGGGTTCGGGATCCGCGCCGACCGCGAACAGTCGACCGCGCCGCGCATCCAGCCCCCCGAACGTCACGCCCGTGGGCGTCGAGGCCGATGTCGTGAGCGGCGTCCACGCGGGCGATCCCGCGAGCGAGAGCGACCACGTCCCTCGCGTCGTATCGGGTGACGAGCCGCCGACGATCAGAAGCCGATCACGCCCCGGATCGTAGGCGGCCAGGTGATCCGAACGACCCGGAGGCGGTGCGCCGCCGGCCACGAGGAGCGACCACTGCCCGGGTGCGCTCCGAGGCGCCGTCCACAGATCCGAGAGGGCCACGCCGTTCGAGTCTCTGCCGCCGAACAGGATCAGGCGGTCACGGAGCGGGTCGAGCGACAGGGACGCGTTCGATCGGGCCGAGGGCCCGGAGCCCGAACTCGGAACGATGCTCCACGTGTTCGTCGAGCAGTCGAAGCTCCACAGCGTGTCGGACCACGCCGGCCGAGGCGAAGGGAAGTGCGTGCTGCCGGGGAAGGGGTGCACTCCGCCGAACATCAGGATCCGGTCGCCCGTCGAGTCGTACACCGCGGCGACGTCGAGCAGCTGCGGCCGCCGACCGGGACCGGGCGGGAGCGAATCCCACGCGGTGCCGACGGACGGATCGATCGCGCGGACATCGTCGAAGAACTTCGTGCTGTAGCTGCTGAAGCACAGGGAAGAGACGCCGCCGCAAAAGGCGAGCACGCGGTTCCGGCGCGAGTCAAACACGAGTGCGGCCTGGTTGCGCGCGACGTTCACCGCTTCGCCCGGCAGCGTCGTCCACGTCAGCGAGTCGGTGACGGCCGACGTGCTCGCACGGCTCGAGGCGGGCGCGGCGAGCAGGAACAGCGACGCGATCATGATCGCGCCGGCGGATCTTCCGACCCAGGGAACCACGGACGGAAGCCTGCTCGCCTGCGCCCGCGGAATCAAGCCTCGAAGCGCGGGACGGAGGACGAGATCGAGCCTCAGGCCGCCGGCTTCCGCGGACCCGCGAACGCCGCGAGCAGGAACACGACGAACACGACCGAGTACGCCATCAAGGGCGGCGCCGCGTGGTAGGCGGCGCTGCCGGCGATGAGCGCCACGAGACCGACGAGGTTCAGGAGCGCCGGCGCGCGCAGCTTCGCCTCGTCGCCGCCGGCGAGGCGCACGAGCATGAGGTTCTGCGCGCCGGCGAACAGCGACAGCGTGCCGAACAGCAGTCCCCACGACATGAAGGCGTCGAGCAGCGTGAAGCGCGGCCAGGTGTCGAACACGTAGTCGCGCAGTCCGGCGGCGAGCGAGTCGAACTTCGGATCGGGTCCCTGGGGCGCGAACTGACCCACGAGGTGCGCGATGCCGACGAGCATCCAGCCGATGCTGCCGGCGATGAACAGCCGCTTTCGCATGTGCGGTCTCCGTGCGACGCGGCGCGAGGGCCGCTCCGGGATCGTCCGTTCCGAGGGCGCGCGCACTATCGCACGACGTCCGCCGACGCGCGACGGCCGCGGAACGCATCCGCTATAGTCCGCGCCCTCCGACCGCTTCCACCCCGGATCCCGCCATGAACCGAGCCGCACTCCTTCGCGACCTCTTCGGCGCGCCGCGCGCGCTGATCGGCATGATCCACGTGCGCGCGCTGCCCGGGACGCCCGCCGCGCGCGACCCGCTCGAGCGCATCGTCGAGACCGCCGTGCGCGAGGCGCGGATCTACCGCGCCGCGGGCTTCGGCGCGCTCGCGATCGAGAACATGCACGACCGCCCGTACCTGAAGCGCGCGGTCGGCCCCGAGGTCGTCGCCGCGATGACGCTCGTCGGCCGCGAGGTGCGCCGCGCCGTGGACCTGCCGCTCGGCGTGCAGGTGCTCGCGGGCGCGAACCGCGAGGCGATCGCCGTCGCGCACGCGTGCGGCGCCTCGTTCGTGCGCGTCGAGGGCTTCGTGTTCGCGCACGTCGCCGACGAAGGCGTCTTCGAATCCGACGCGGGCGAACTGCTGCGCTACCGCAGCGCGATCGGCGCCGAGGGCGTGAGAGTTTTCGCCGACTTCAAGAAGAAGAACTCTGCGAACGGGATCTCGGCCGACGTGTCGCTCGCGGTGACGG